>NZ_DASYMU010000031.1:0-28537 GCF_036008905.1 Amycolatopsis sp.
ACAGCTGTTAGTCGGGTAAAGTCGCGGGGCGCGGCGGGGGCCGCGTCCCGTCCGCGGAAAGGGCCGAGCCCGCCCCTGCAGCACCCGCACAACCAGCACCCACCTTCTTTCCTGCCCGGTGCCGGCGGACCACGGGCGTCAAGGGAAGGAAGCGTCATGGGTTCATTGCCCCCGAAGCCGAGTCTCGAACAGCTCCGCAAGCGCGCGAAAGACCTCGCCCGCGCCGAAAAGACGAAGCTGACCGACGCGCAGTTCGAGATCGCGCGGCAGCACGGGTTTCCGAGCTGGCCGAAGCTGCAGGCGTACGTCCGGCGCGTCGAGGAACACGGATCCGAGCTCCAGCACGCTTATCACGCCGACACCGAGTACTACGCCGACCGCGCACTGGGGTTGCTCGCGTCCGCTGAAGACGGCACGACTGAAGCGCAAGAACCGTTCGAACGCTGGCAACAGCCACTCACCCGCGAAGGTGCTCGCGCGGTCGTCGCGCGCGAGCACGGCTTCTCGTCCTGGCGGACGTTGCGGGACCATGTCACCTCGTTGAGTGAAAGTGGCGAACCGTTCGCCCGGGCGTACCGGCTTGTCGAGGCGCGTGACGTCGACGGACTCGCGCGGGTCGTCAAGGAGTTCCCCGAGCTCGTGCATACCCGTGGTACCAACGGGAACGACCTCCTCGGCATGGCGAGCGCCACCCATGACGAGCGCCTGTGCCGGGTCCTGCTCGACGCCGGCGCCGACCCGTCACAGGGCAACGCCCACGGCTGGACCCCGCTGCACCAGGCCGCGTACAGCAACCTGCCGCTACTCCTGAACATGCTGCTCGACGAAGGCGCGCCGGTGGACGTCTCCGCACGCGGGGACGGCGGCACCCCACTGGTCGTCGCGTTGTTCTGGGGGCATCGTCAGGCCGCCGAGATCCTGGCGGAACGCAGTCTCGCGCCGGGCAACCTGCGGGTCGCGGCCGGGCTCGGGCGGCTCGATCTCCTGGCGGAACCCCTTGCCACGCAAGGAGCCCACCGCGAGTTCTACCGTCCGCACAGCGGGTTCCCGGCGTGGAAGCACTCCGATGACCCGGCCGAGATCCGGAACGAAGCCCTCAGCTGGGCCTCCCGCAACGACCGCGTCGAGGCCGTCGAGTTCCTCGTCGCACGAGGCGCGGAAATCGACGCCGACGTCTATCGCGGCACGCCCCTGGCCTGGGCCGCGACTCAGGGCGCGGGCAACGCCGTCCGCAAACTCGTCGAACTCGGCGCGGACGTCGACCACCGCGGCACGTTCGGCGGCCTTAGCCACGGCGACGGCGTAACCGCCCTGCACCTGGCCGCACAGAACGGCCACTCGCAGGTCCTCCGGATCCTGCTCGAGGCGGGCGCCGATCCATCCCTCAAGGACAACCTCTACGACAGCACCCCGAGAGGCTGGGCCGAGCACAGCGGCCACCCCTGGCCCACAGACTGAGAGCGATACCCCGCGTCCGCAACTATCGCCATCTGTCGACAGATGGCTCGTGAGTGGCTACGAGTGTTAGAACACTCGTAGCCACTCACGACCCACCTGACCAGCAGAAACGCCCAACAGGACCTTCCCATCAACAGAACGGCTACCCGCCCACACCCCGCCATCTGTCGACAGATGGCGGGCGGTGGACAAGCGGAGTCTTCAGTCCGTATCGTGGATGCGGACTGAAGACTCCGTTTAGTACGTCTGGGAGGAACTGTGCCAACACCCCGCGAAGTGTTCGAACGCCTGTCCGAGGGCATCAGCGAAGGACGCTGGGAAGAACTTTCCGCGCTCTACGCCGAAGACACCGTTGTCGAGCATCCCCAACGCCCACCGGTGCCGACGCGAATCGAGGGCCGCGCGATCGTCCATGAGCACTTCACCGGCGGGCTCGCCCAGACGCTCCGGATGCGGCGACGCAACGCCGTGGTGCACGAAACCACCGACCCCGAGGTCATCGTCGTGGAATACGACTACTCGGGCGAAGCACTGAACACCGGGAAAACCTTTGAGACGGCCAATATCCAGGTACTGCGGATCCGCGACGGCCTGATCGCCGGATCCCGCGACTACCACGACTACTTCCAGTTCGCCGCCGCCGGCGGCAGCCTCGCCCCGCTGGCCGAAGCCGTCGAGAACACGATTCCGGAGCTCGCCCCGCTACCGGAACGACCACCCAGCACCGCGGCACCGGACAGCCCGCGCGGCGTTTTCGAGCGGCTCGTCTACGGCGTCTCGGACGGGAAATGGGACGAGCTTCCCGAGCTGTACGCGCCGGAAACCCAGGTCTCGCACCCGTTCCTGCCGAACTCGGCAACCATGAAGACCCGCCAGGAGCTGCGCGACCACTTCGCGCTCGCCGGCGAGCTGTCGATCCAGCTCCAGGCGCGGGACCTCGTCGTCTACGAATCGACGGACCCGGAGGTGGTCATCGGCGAGTTCGACTACCAGGGCACGACTGAAACCGGCCGCCCGTTCCGGGTGTCGAACATCTTCGTGCTGCGTGTCCGCGACGGGCTGATCGTCGAATCACGGGACTACGGCGACCATCTGAGCCTCGCCGCCGCGTCCGGGCGACTGAAGGAACTGATCAGTCTTCTTCCGGAAGATCGAATTCCCCGTCCTTGACGCCCAGCACGAAGGCGTCCCATTCCGACGGCGTGAACACGAGGATGACACCGTCGGGCTTCGAGGACTGGCGCATCGCGACGTAGGTGACGCCGTCGGTATGCGGCACGAAGGCGTACTCGACGGCGTCCTCGAGGGTCACGCCCTCCGGTTCCGCCCGCTGCCACGGCGCATTGCTCAGATCCAGTTCGTGACGGATATGGGCTTTGTCGTCGACCGGCTGCTCACTCATAGTGCCCACGATATCGCGCTCCGCCCCAAAGCCACCAAGGCCACCTTGGTCGCGTTGAACGCGACCAAGGTGGCCTTGGTGGCACTACGGGCCTAAGGAAACTCAGGCGGTTTCGGTCAGCGGGCGGTCGACCCACGACATGAGGCCGCGAAGCTTCTTGCCGGTGACCTCGATCGGGTGCTCGTTGCCGGCGTTCTCGAGCTTGGTGAAGTTCGGCCGGCCTGCCTCGTCCTCGGCGACCCATTCGCGGGCGAAGGTGCCGTCCTGGATCTCGCCCAGGATCTTCTTCATCTCTTCCTTGACCGCGGGCGAGATGACGCGCGGGCCGCGGGTCAGGTCGCCGTACTCGGCGGTGTCGGAGATGGAGTAGCGCTGGCGGGCGATGCCACCCTCGTACATCAGGTCGACGATGAGCTTGAGCTCGTGCAGCACCTCGAAGTAGGCGATCTCCGGGGCGTAACCGGCCTCGGTGAGCACCTCGAACCCGGTCTGCACGAGCGCGGAGGCGCCACCGCAGAGCACGGCCTGCTCGCCGAAGAGGTCGGTCTCGGTCTCCTCGGTGAAGGTGGTCTTGATGACACCCGCGCGCGCCGCGCCGATGGCCGCCGCGTACGAGAGCGCGAGGGCCTGGGCACCGCCGGTGGCGTCCTGCTCTACGGCGATGAGCGCCGGAACGCCCTTGCCGTCGACGAACTGGCGGCGCACGAGGTGGCCGGGGCCCTTCGGCGCGACCATGGCGACGTCCACATTGGACGGCGGCTTGATCAGGTCGTAGCGGATATTGAAGCCGTGCCCGAAGAAGATCGCGTCGCCGTCTTTGAGGTTCGGCTCGATGTCGTCGGCGTAGATGTAGCGCTGCTTGGTGTCCGGCGCCAGGATCATGATCAGGTCGGCTTCCTTGGAAGCCTCGGCGGGCGTGAGGACCTTGAGGCCCTGCTCCTCGGCCTTGGCCCGGGACTTGGAGCCCTCGGGCAGGCCGATGCGCACATCGACCCCGGAGTCGCGCAGGCTCAGCGCGTGCGCGTGGCCCTGGCTGCCGTATCCGATCACAGCGACCTTGCGCCCCTGGATGATGCTGAGGTCGGCATCGTCGTCGTAAAAGATTTCGACTGACATTTGGGGTGTTTGTCCTTTCAATGACACTGTATTTCGAAATACTGAAACAGAGGTCTATCGAGCTGAAGTCGCGGTGATGGAGCGGGCTCCGCGGCCGACCGCGACCATGCCGGACTGGACGAGCTCACGGATGCCGTAGGGCTCGAGCATCCGCAGCAGCGCGCCGATCTTGTCCGACGTACCGGTGGCCTCGACGGTGAGCGCCTCCGGTGACACGTCCACCACCTTCGCACGGAACAGCTGCACGGTTTCGAGCACCTGACTGCGCACCGTGGCGTCCGCCCTGACCTTCACGAGCAGCAGTTCACGCTGCACCGCGGTGGACTTCTCGAGTTCCACGATCTTGATCACATTGACCAGCTTGTTGAGCTGTTTGGTCACCTGCTCGAGCGGTAGCTCTTCGACGGCGACCACAATCGTCATCCTGGACACCTCCGGGTTCTCCGTGGGTCCGACGGCGAGGGACTCGATATTGAAGCTGCGCCGGGAGAACAGGCCGGCGACGCGCGCGAGCACACCCGGCTTGTTCTCGACCAGGACGCTCAAAGTGTGGATGCTCATTCGCTGACCTCGTCATCGTCGAAAAGGGGGCGGATGCCGCGCACAGCCATGATCTCGTCGTTGCCGGTGCCCGCCGCGACCATCGGCCACACCTGGGCATCCTTGCCGACGACGAAATCGATGACGACGGGGCGGTCGTTGATCTCCATCGCCCGTTTGATCGTGGCGTCGACCTCTTCCCTGGTCTCACAGCGGAGCCCGGCGCAGCCGAGCGCCTCCGCGAGCAGAGTGAAGTCCGGGATGCGGTGCTTGTGCGTACCGAGATCGGTCTGCGAGTACCGCCCCGAGTAGAAGAGGTTCTGCCACTGGCGCACCATGCCGAGGTTGCCGTTGTTGATGACGGCGACCTTGATCGGCGCGCCTTCGATCGCGCAGGTGGCGAGTTCCTGGTTGGTCATCTGGAAACAGCCGTCACCGTCGATCGCCCAGACCTGCGTGCCGGGCATGCCGAACTTGGCGCCCATCGCGGCCGGGACGGCGAAGCCCATCGTGCCGAGCCCGCCGGAGTTGATCCAGCTCCGTGGCTTCTCGTACTTGATGAACTGCGCGGCCCACATCTGGTGCTGGCCGACGCCCGCGGTGTAGACGGCGTCCGGCCCGACGAGCTGGCCGATGCGCTCGATGACGTACTGCGGCGAAAGCGTGCCGTCTTCGGGCCACTCGTAACCCGCGGGGTAGTTCGTGCGCAGGTCGTCGAGCTGGGTCCACCAGGCGTGGAGGTCCGGCGTGCCGGCGTGCTCGAACTCACCGCGGACGGCGTGGGTCAGTTCGGTGATGATCTCCGCGCAGTCGCCGACGATGGGGACGTCCGCCTTGCGGTTCTTGGAGATCTCGGCCGGGTCGATGTCGGCGTGCACGACGGCTGCTTCCGGCGCGAACGACGAAAGCTGGCCGGTGACGCGGTCGTCGAACCGCGCGCCGAGGGTGATCAGCAGGTCCGAGCGCTGCATCGCGGCGACGGCCGAGACCGTGCCGTGCATGCCCGGCATGCCGAGGTGCTGCGGGTGCGAGTCGGGGAACGCGCCGCGGGCCATCAGCGTCGTCACGACCGGGATGTTCGTGAACTCGGCCAGCTCCAGCAGCTGCTTGGAGGCCTCCGACTTGATGACACCGCCACCGACGTAGAGCACGGGACGCTTGGCGGCGGCGATCAGCCGCGCGGCCTCGCGGACCTGCTTGCCGTGCGGGCGCAGCGTCGGGCGGTAGCCCGGCAGCCGCATCTCCGGCGGCCAGGAGAACGAGGTCATCTCCTGCAGGACGTCCTTGGGGATGTCGACCAGGACCGGCCCGGGACGGCCCGTCGCGGCCAGGTGGAACGCCTCGGCGATGGTGCGCGGGATGTCGATCGGATCGGTCACCAGGAAGTTGTGCTTGGTGATCGGCAGCGTGATGCCGCAGATGTCGGCTTCCTGGAAAGCGTCCGTGCCGATCAGCGCGCGGCTCTGCTGGCCGGTGATCGCCACGACCGGCACCGAGTCCATGTTGGCGTCGGCCAGCGGCGTGACCAGGTTCGTCGCGCCGGGGCCCGAAGTCGCCATGCAGACGCCGACCTTGCCGGTGGCCTGCGCGTAACCCGTCGCCGCGTGTCCCGCGCCCTGTTCGTGGCGGACCAGGACGTGCCGGACCTTCGTGGAGTCGAGCAGCGGGTCGTAGGCGGGAAGGATCGTGCCGCCGGGGATACCGAAGACGATTTCGACGCCTACCGATTCGAGCGAGCGAACGAGCGACTGCGCTCCGGTCATCCGGACCGGCGTGCCGGCGGGCGGAGCGGGCTTGGGTCGGGAGCCGATGTGGCTTGGCGACGCCGGTGTGGCCGCCGCACCGGCATTCGTTTCCGATCGCGAGGTGGCGCTTGTCATCAGTTCTGCCTCGTGGGTCTCGGTGTCACTCGTTCGGGTGTTCTCTGTGCTGTTTCTTGCTATAGGCAACAAAAAACCCCCGCCGACCATAAGGTCGCACGAGGGTCGCGCATCGACGCAGCTAGGTCTCCCCTAAGCGTCGATGCGCTTGGGAAGTACGAGGCCGGTCAGCTTTATCACGGGGTTGACCGTAATCGGTCGCTGTCAAATGTGTCAACTCTGCGGGATCGTGATTCCGCATACTGGACACCGGGCCCCGCGTTCAGTGCGCCCGCGCGCGCGGTGCACCATCTTGGGGTGGCTCCAGAACAGCAGCAAGAGCAGGCAGAACCAGCCAAGAAGGCCATCTTCAAGATCCCGGGAACGGCCTTCATCGGCATCGCCTTCCTCGTGCTCTGCATCACCCCGGTCGCATTGGGCGAATACCTCTGGCTCGCGGTCATCTACGTCTTCCCGATCCTGCTGGCCGTGTTCGTGGTGCGGACGAGGACGGTCGCGGACGCCGAAGGCCTCACCGTGCGGACGATGTTCGGCGAGCGCACGCTGCCGTGGGCTTCGCTCAAAGGGCTTGCCATCACGGACAAGTCGAAGGTCCGCGCGGTGCTGACCGACGACAGCCAGATCACCCTGCCGACCGTGCGGACCCGGCATCTGCCGGTGATTTCACTGGTCAGTGGAGGGCTCGTGCGGGACCCCAGCGGCCTCACCGACGACATGACCTCGACCACCGACGACTCCGAGGCTTCCCCGCCGGAGTAGGATTGGTAGGACCAGTTGACGCGCGCACCGACCCGGGCGCCGTCCACTCGCCGGTCACCACCGGCTTCTCAAGCCCGATCACGCACTAAAACGAGGACATTGGAGTAGCCATGCCTCCGCTGCGCTCCCGCATAACCACCCACGGCCGCAACGCGGCAGGCGCCCGCTCGCTCTGGCGCGCCACCGGAATGACCGACAGTGACTTCGGCAAGCCGATTGTGGCCATCGCCAACTCCTACACCCAGTTCGTGCCCGGTCATGTGCACCTCAAGGACATGGGCGACATCGTCGCCGAAGGGGTCCGCGCGGCCGGCGGGGTCGCCCGCGAGTTCCACACCATCGCGGTCGACGACGGTATCGCCATGGGCCACAGCGGCATGCTCTACTCGCTGCCTTCGCGCGAGATCATCGCCGACGCGGTCGAGTACATGGTCAACGGCCACCAGGCCGACGCGCTGGTCTGCATCTCCAACTGCGACAAGATCACCCCTGGCATGCTCAACGCGGCCCTGCGGCTCAACATCCCGGTCGTGTTCGTCTCCGGCGGCCCGATGGAGGCCGGCAAGGCCGTCGTCGTCGGCGATGTCGCGCACCCGTCGAGCGACCTGATCACCACGATCTCGGCGTCCGCGAACAGCGGTGTCGACCAGGAAGCGCTGGACGCCGTCGAGCGCTCCGCGTGTCCGACCTGTGGTTCGTGCTCCGGCATGTTCACCGCGAACTCGATGAACTGCCTCACCGAGGCGCTCGGGCTTTCCTTGCCGGGCAACGGTTCCACGCTGGCGACGCACTCGGCGCGGCGTGAGCTGTTCACCAACGCCGGCCGCACGGTCGTCGAGCTGGCGAAGCGCTGGTACGAGAACGACGACGAGTCCGCGCTCCCCCGGTCGATCGCGACCAAGGCGGCGTTCGAGAACGCGATGGCGCTGGACATGGCCATGGGCGGTTCGACCAACACCGTGCTCCACATCCTCGCCGCCGCGCGCGAGGGCGAGGTCGACTTCACCATCGAGGACATCGACGCGATCGGCCGCAAGGTCCCGTGCCTGTCCAAGGTGGCGCCGAACTCCGACTACCACATGGAAGACGTCCACCGCGCCGGCGGAATCCCGGCGATCCTCGGTGAGCTGTACCGCGGCGGACTGCTGAACGAAGAAGTCACTTCGGTGCACACGCCGACGTTGAAGGAATGGCTGTCCGACTGGGACATCCGCGCGGAATCGCCGACACCCGAAGCGATCGAGCTGTTCCACGCCGCTCCCGGTGGCGTGCGGACGATCGAGGCCTTCTCGACGTCGAACCGCTGGTCCTCGCTCGACACCGATGCCGCCAACGGCTGCATCCACGACGTCGAGCACGCGCACACCGTCGACGGTGGCCTCGCGATCCTGCGGGGGAACCTGGCCGAGAACGGCGCCGTGATCAAGTCCGCGGGGATCGACGAGGAACTGTGGCACTTCCAGGGTCCCGCCCGCGTGCTGGAGAGCCAGGAGGAAGCCGTTTCGGCGATCCTTGGCAAGAAGATCCAGCCCGGTGAGGTCCTGGTGATCCGCTACGAAGGCCCAGCGGGTGGTCCGGGAATGCAGGAAATGCTGCACCCGACGGCGTTCCTCAAGGGCTCCGGCCTCGGCAAGAAGTGCGCGCTGCTCACCGACGGCCGGTTCTCCGGCGGTTCCTCGGGCATCTCCGTCGGGCACGTCTCGCCGGAAGCCGCCGCCGGTGGCCTGATCGGCCTGGTGCAGGACGGCGACCAGATCGTGCTCGACGTCCACGAGCGCCGCCTGGAACTGCTCGTCGAGCCCGAGGTCCTCGCCGACCGCCGCGCGAAGATGGAAGCCAGCGAACGCCCGTGGCAGCCCGTCGCCCGGCAGCGGCCCATCACCGCCGCGCTGCGCGCTTACGCCCGGATGGCGACCTCCGCCGACACCGGCGCGGTCCGCGACCCGAACAAGTAGGCCCACAACGCTATGAACGGACCGTTCCTACCATTTTTCGGCAGGAACGGTCCGTTCATAGCGTTGTGCGGGCGGGGGAACTAGCGGAACAGCACGATGACAACGACGGAAGCGGCGGCGGCGAGAAGGAACGCCAGCCAGCCGAACGTCCCCGGCCGGCGTCGCCAGGGAGTGTTGCGGTCCAACGAGATCCGGCCGGCGCCGGTGCAGATCAGCGCGAGTGCCATCGCCGCGAGCGTCAGCTCGAATTCGAAGCCCTGGCCCTGCTGCTCGACAAACCCGCCGCGGAACTTGGCGTAGACGATATTCGCCGCCACGCCCAGCAGAGCGGCCGCGCCGAGCGGGGTGAACAGCCCGATGATCACCAGCGCGCCGCCCGCGACCTCGGAAATCCCGGTGATCCACGAAAGCAGCGTCGTCTGGCTCGTGTAGCCGAACCCGGTCAGCACCCGGGCGAAACCGCCGACGCCCGGACCGCCGAAAGCACCGAACAGGTGCTGCAGGCCGTGCGCGCCCATGGTCACGCCGAGCACGACGCGCAGGATCAGGAGGCCGACGTCGAGGCCGCCATGCCACCTTTCTTCGATGGGCTTCGGGCGATCTTCGACACCGCTCAGCACGCTGGTGTCGCCGTACGAGTCATCCTGAGTACTCACCGAGGCAGGGTAGCGCTCGGAGTGCTCAGTACTCGCCATGTACGAGATTGTTCGGCAATTCGCCGCCCGCATAGCGACCGATCTCGGCGGCGGCGACAGCGTAGGAGCGATTTCGCACGCCGTGCACCGAGCCGCCGACGTGCGGCGTGAGGATCAATCCGGGCATCTCCCACAGCGGGTGCCCCGGCGGCAGCGGCTCGGGATCGGTGACGTCCAACGCCGCGCGCAGGCGGCCGGTTCGCAGCTCGGCGACCAGCGCGTCGGTGTCCACGACGGGACCGCGCGCGGCGTTCACGAGCACGGCCCCGGTTTTCATCGCGGCGAGGAAACCGGCGTCGACCATGCCGCGGGTCCGCGAAGTCAGGGGCACCATGAGCGCCACGATGTCGAACCCGCCGAGCAGCTCCGGCAGTTCATCGACGCCGCGCACGCCGTCACGGGCGGACATCCCGACCAGCGTGACGCGGGTGTCGAACGCCTCCAGCCTGCGCCGGAGCTGACGCCCGAGGTCACCGGCGCCGACGACGAGCGCGCGCTTGCCTTGCAGGGTGTCGGTCGACCGGCGCCCCCAGTGCCGCGAGGCCTGCTCAGCGGTGAACCCGGGCAGTTCGCGGTACAGCGAAAGCAGCACGGCCACGACCCACTCCGCGGTACTGCCACCGTGCGCGCCACGGCATGTCGACAGCAGGACGCCGTCGGGCACGGACGCGATCCAGTCCTCGGCCCCGGCCGAGAGCAGCTGGATGAGCTTCAGGTTCGGCAGCTCCGCGAACAGGGCGTCCGTCACCTTCTGCGCGCCCGGCGCCGGGATCAGGACCTCGGCCTTCGCGGCTTCCGGGGGCAGCGGTTCGCCAAGTGCGTAGCGCACGGCGAGCACGCCGTCGAGCTCGGACAACGCGGAAACGCCTTCGTCATCGGGGACCAGCACGGTGACCGTCATGATCACCACCGTAATCCGCACCGCTTACCCGGCATTCACGCACGCGCGCCTACGCTCACAAATCGTGCGTAAGTCACAGCGGAAATGGTTTCGGCCGCTGGCCTTGATGGCCGGCGGTGTCCTCCTGCTGGCCGGTTGCGCCAACTTCGACGATTCGGCCGCGAAGCAGACGTACGGGCCCGCGCCCCAGCTGTCTCCGCAGGCCGGCCCTAAACCACAGCTGCCAGAGATCGACGGTGGCAAAGCCGGGGACGCCCAAGGCGGCAGCCCGCGCTCTTCGCAGACGCCGATCCCCCCGCCCCAGGGCTGCAAGGACTTCGACAAGGCCGTCATCGCGACCTGCCTGGACACGGTGACGGCGGTGGCCGGGCTCCCCAGCGACGGCGCCACCGCCGCGGCGCTGGCCGGCGAGCGCAAGAGCGGCCGGATCCTTCAGGTCGCCACGGAGAAGGACGCCGTCGAGTTCGCCAAGATCGCTGTCGACGCGACCGGTGACGGCGGCCTGACCGGGCTGGCGCTGTCGCCCAGTTACGCCGAGGACCAGCTCGTTTTCGCCTACATCACCACGCCCACGGACAACAGGGTCGTCCGGATCGCGAAGGGGCAGGAGCCGAAACCCGTCCTCATCGGCATCCCGAAGGGCGCCACCGGAAATCACGGTGCCATCGTCTCCGACGGCAAGGGCGCGCTGCTCGTCGCGACCGGTGACGCGGGCAACGCGGCCGCCGCGGCCGACCCGAACTCGCTCGCGGGCAAGGTGCTGCGCATCGACTCTGCGGGCAAGGCCGCGCAGGGCAACCCGACGGAGGGCTCGTCGATCTTCGCCAGCGGCCTGCACGCGCCGGGCGGCCTGTGCCGGTCCGCCGACGGCGCGCGGTCCTGGGTCACCGACAAAGCCGCTGACAAGGACGTCATCTACCGCCTGCAGCCGGGCAAGCCGCTGAGCGTGCCCGCCTGGACGTGGCCCGACAAACCCGGCGTCACCGGCTGCGCGGACTTCACCAACTACATCGCCGTGTCGACGTCGACAGCGGGCAACATCCAGAACGTGCCGATCGCGCCGGACGGCTCGGTCAGCGGCAAGCCCGGGATCACCAACGACGGCAAGAACAGTCCGAACTACGGCCGGATCGCCGGGATAAGCATGATCTCCCCGGATCTGGCCGTCGCCGGAACCGTCAACAAGGACGGTGGCGCACCGATTTCGAGCGATGACCGGGTCGTGCTCATCGTCCGGAACCAGTCCGCCCCCGGCGGCAACGGCAAGGACTGACCTACAACGGATCCAGAGCGATTCGGCGGCCTTCGGCGGAGGACTTGAGGCCTGCCTCGGCGAGTTGGATGCCGCGTGCGGCGGCGAAGAAGTCGTAGACGTGCGGGCGGTGAGCGACGACGTCGCGGACGTAGTCCTCCCACTGGGTCTTGAAGCCGTTGTCGAACTCGGTGTTGTCGGGGACCTCGGTCCACTGGTCGCGGAACGACTCGGTGGCCGGGAGATCGGGGTTCCAGACCGGTTTCGGGGTGGCGGAGCGGTGTTGCACACGGCAGTTGCGAAGACCCGCGACAGCGCTGCCCTCGGTGCCGTCGACCTGGAACTCCACCAGCTCGTCCCGGTTCACGCGCACGCACCAAGACGAGTTGATCTGCGCGATGATCCCGGATTCGAGCTCGAAGATGCCGTACGCGGCGTCATCGGCCGTCGCGGGATACGCGGTGTCCTTTTCGTCCCACCGCCGGGGAATATGCGTGACGGCTTTGGCCGTGACGGCCTCCACCTTGCCGAAAAGGTTCTCCAGCACGTAGTTCCAGTGGCAGAACATGTCGAGCACGATGCCGCCGCCGTCTTCGGAGCGGTAGTTCCAGCTCGGGCGCTGCGCCTGCTGCCAGTCGCCCTCGAAGACCCAGTAACCGAACTCGCCGCGCACCGAAAGGATCCGGCCGAAGAAGCCGCCGTCGATGAGCCGCCGCAGCTTCAGCAGTCCTGGCAGGAACAGCTTGTCGTGCACCACGCCGTGGATGATCCCGGCGTCTTCGGCGAGCTGCCCCAGCACGAGCGCGTCCGACACGAGCTCGGCGACCGGCTTCTCGGAGTAGACGTGCTTGCCCGCGCCGATCGCGGCCCGGACGGACTTCTCCCTGGCCGAGGTGACCTGCGCGTCGAAGTAGATGGTGTTGGCGGCGTCCGACAGCGCGCTGTCCAGATCGGTCGTCCAGCGGGTGAGGCCGTGGCGGTCGGCGACCTCCTTGAGCTTGACCGCGTTGCGCCCGACGAGCACCGGGTCGAGCTGCACACGCGTCCCGTCTTCGAGCTCGACGCCGCCCTGGTCGCGGATGGCGAGCAGTGAGCGCACGAGATGCTGCCGATAGCCCATCCGGCCGGTCGCGCCGTTCACAATGACACCCAAGGTGGGCACGCTCATCAAGGTCAGCCTTCCTGTTCCAGTTACGAAATCTCGTACTCGCTGCGGCGCCCGCACATGCCGTAGCCGTCCCGGACCGGGGTCGTGACGCGGACGCCGGACCGCGCCAGATGGCTCGCGTCGCCGTTCGCCAGCGCCTTGAGGTGCTCGCCGGTCAGCTCCGCCGCGGCCAGCGCGCCCGCACGCCAGCGGGGAGCCCACTCGTCGATCTTCGGCGCGACGAGCGCCACGGCCGCCCGGTAGAACTCACGCAACGGCGCACTGTCGCCGCCGGCCAACGCCTCGCGCAGCGGGAGGTAACCCTTGATCGCGAGGTCCCGGCGTGTGCGCGCGGCGTTCTCGTCGGTGGGGAGCGCGGCGGCTTCGGCGTAGGCCTGCGGGTAGGCGAGGATCTCGGGAGGGAAGGTGAAGACGGCGTCGCCCGCCTCGGGGAGTCCGCTGTTCTGCATCAGGACGGTGATGCGCAGGTCGTCGCGTTGCACCATGCGATGGACGGTGCCCGGGGAGAACCAGGTGATCATACCGGGCTCGAGATCGGTCTCCTGGTAGCCGTCGACGCTGAGTGTCTGTGCCGCGCCACGGCCGCCGGTGACGACGTAGGCCTCGGTGCAGGCGAGGTGCATATGCGGGCTGCCGCCGCACACACCGTCCTCGGCTTCCCACTCGTACGCACGGAGATGCGAGACGCCGATGCCACCCGGTAACGGGAAATCCTCCATCACGGCCCTCCTCAACCAGGCACGAAAGCGCTTTCTACTGCCCTGCGAACATAAGAGAAAGCGCTTTCTGATGCAAGGGGTGAGCAGGGTGGTTGCGATCGTGGTTCTCTGGACCCGGCCCGCACGCAGTAAACCCAGCCACGCGGGCTTTTAGATCTTGAGACCCAGACACAGCGACTCACGTCCGCCCAACGGGCGGGAGTCTTCACCGCGCGCGCTCGCCGAAGGCCAGGTTTGCGGGAGCAGGGCGCCCCCTGGCCGGCCGTGACCGACCTCCTCATGCCACGCCCTGGTCACGCAAACCTGATGGCGCGCCTGCCAATAAACACAGGCTTCTAGCCGTACCTCCCGCCCCAGCACCCCTCGTGAGTGGCTACCGGGTGTTCTAGCACTCGTAGCCACTCACGAGGGGCGTCAGGCGGTGCGGCGGGTGGCGCGGGAGTCGAGGATGGCGGCGACCAGGGAGATGACACCGGCGGCGAGGGCTAGGTAGCGGCCGAAGCCGGAGCCGACGACGATGCCGCCGGCTTCGAAGAGGGCGCGTTCTTCGCTGCCGAACTGCAGGTCGATCGCGTACCAGCCGATGGCCATCAGGAGCAGCACGATGGTGGCGGCGACCAGCCACAGCTGCGGCAGGCCGCTTTGGTGCACTTTGCCGACCTGGCCGAGCAACACCACCGCCACGCCGACGACGAGCAGCACGAGCGGCGGGAACCACGACAGGAAGTCGGAGTTCCACGCACTGCGCACGACGTCCTCGCGTGGCAGCGAATCGAGGCCTTCCCTCACCTCCGGCGCCGACGCGCTCAGCGTCGTCCAGGTGAGGAACAGCGACACGGCCGCGAGCAGCCCGGCACCCAGGCCGAGCCACTCGCGCCAGGTCACCTTTTTGACATCGAGCATCCTCAGGCGAGCCGCTCGATGATCAGCTCGCGGACCCGCTTGGCGTCCGCCTGGCCCTTGGTCGTCTTCATGACCGCGCCGACGATCGCCCCGGCGGCCTGCACCTTGCCATCGCGGATCTTGTCCGCGACATCGGGGTTCGCGGCCAGTGCCTCGTCGATCGCCGCGAGCAGCGCCGAGTCGTCGGAGACGATCTTCAGCCCGCGCTTCTCGACGACTTCGGCGGGCTCGCCTTCACCGGCGAGCACGCCCTGCACGACCTCGCGGGCGAGCTTGTTGTTCAGCTCGCCGGAGTCGATCAGCGCGATGACCTGCGCGACCTGCGACGGCGTGATCGGGAGATCGGTCAGCTCGACCTCGCGGGTGTTCGCCTCCTGCGACAGGAAGTTCACCCACCAGCCGCGCGCCTCCGTCGACCCGGCACCGGCTTCGACCGTGGCCGTGACGAGGTCGACGGCACCGGCGTTGAGCAGGTCCCGCAGCTCTTCGTCGGTCAGCTTCCACTCGGCCTGGATGCGCTTGCGGCGCTCCTGCGGCATCTCGGGCAGCGTCTTGCGCAGCTGCTCGACCCACTCGCGCGAAGGCGCGATCGGGACCAGGTCTGGCTCCGGGAAGTACCGGTAGTCCTCGGCGGTTTCCTTGGTACGGCCCGGCGAAGTCGTGCCGTCGCCCTCCTGGAAGTGCCGCGTCTCCTGCTTGACCTTGCCGCCGCTCGCGAGCACCGCGGCCTGGCGCGTCATCTCGTAGCGCACGGCCCGCTCGACGCTGCGCAGCGAGTTGACGTTCTTGGTCTCGGTACGCGTGCCGAGCTCGTCGGAACCCTTCGGCATGAGCGAGATGTTCGCGTCACACCGCAGCGAACCCTGGTCCATCCGGACATCGGAGACGTCCAGCGCCTTGAGCAGGTCCCGCAGCGCGCCGACATAGGCGCGGGCCACCTCGGGAGCGCGTTCGCCGTGCCCCGGGATGATCTTCGTGACGATCTCGATCAGCGGCACGCCGGCGCGGTTGTAGTCCAGCAGCGAGTAGTCGGCGCCGTGGATACGACCCGTCGCGCCGCCCTTGTGCAGCGACTTGCCGGTGTCCTCTTCCATATGCGCGCGCTCGATCTCGACGCGCACGACCTCACCGTCGTCGAGCGTGACATCGAGGTAGCCGTTGAAGGCGATCGGCTCGTCGTACTGCGAGGTCTGGAAGTTCTTCGGCTGGTCCGGGTAGAAGTAGTTCTTCCGCGCGAAGCGGCACCACTCGGCGATCTCGCAGTTCAGCGCGAGGCCGATCCGGATCGCCGACTCGACACCGAGGCCGTTGACGACCGGCAGCGAGCCGGGCAGGCCGAGGCAGGTCGGGCAGACCTGGGTGTTGGGCTCGCCGCCGAACGTCGTCGGGCAGGAGCAGAACATCTTCGTGTTGGTGTTGAGCTCGACGTGCACCTCGAGCCCGAGGACCGGGTCGTAGCGCTCGACGACCTCGGCGTAGTCCATCAAATCAACCACGGCCGTCATTTCGTGCTCTCCCTCTTCAAACCACCCTGCCTGAGGCTCCGGAGAGCCAGCAGGACGCCGGTGATCGCGGCGAGCGCGCTCGCGCCCGCGTTGGCCAGCAACAGCTTGTCCTGCTTGTCCTTGGCCGCGCGCACACTCGTGACCGCACCGGCCGCGCCCGCGACCGAAGCCGCCAGGCCGAAGATTCCCTTGACCTTGCTCACTTCGCCGCCTCCAACGTCGGGACCTGGTGGACCAGTGAGCCACCCGCGGCGTCGTTGCGCGCCAGCTCGTAAGCGGCGCCGACGCGGTACAGCCTGTCGTCGGCCAAAGCCGGCGCCATGATCTGCAGGCCGACCGGCAGGCCGTCCTCATCGGACAGTCCACTCGGGACACTCATGGCCGCGTTGCCCGCCAGGTTCGACGGGATGGTGCAGAGGTCGGCCAGGTACATCGCCAGCGGGTCGTCGACCCGCTCGCCGATCTTGAACGCCGTTGTCGGCGTGGTCGGCGACACGAGCACGTCCACCTTCTCGAACGCGGCGTCGAAGTCGCGCGAGATCAGCGTGCGCACCTTCTGCGCCGAGCCGTAGTACGCGTCGTAGTAGCCAGAGGAAAGGGCGTACGTGCCGAGCATGACCCGGCGCTTGACCTCGGCTCCGAAGCCCTTCTCGCGGGTGAGCGCCATGACCTCTTCGGCACTGTGCTCGCCGTCGTCGGAGACGCGCAGGCCGTAGCGCATGGCGTCGAACCGGGCGAGGTTCGAGGAGCACTCGCTCGGCGCGATCAGGTAGTACGCCGGCATCGCGTAGTTGAACGCGGGGCAGGACACCTCGACGACCTCGGCACCGAGGTCGCGCAGCTGCTGCACGGCGGCCTCGAACGAGCGCAGCACGCCGCCCTGGTAGCCGTCGCCGCCGAACTCCTTGACCACACCGACCCGCACGCCCTTGAGGTCGCCCTTGGCGCCTTCCAGCGCCGCGGCGACCACCGGGGGAACCGGCGCGTCGATCGACGTCGAATCGAGGGGGTCGTGGCCGCCGATCGCCTCGTGCAGCATCGCCGCGTCGAGGACGGTCCGCGCGCACGGGCCCGCCTGGTCCAGCGAGGACGAGAAGGCGATGAGGCCGTAGCGCGAAACGCCGCCGTAGGTGGGCTTCACGCCGACCGTCCCGGTGACCGAGCCCGGCTGGCGGATCGAGCCGCCGGTGTCGGTGCCGATGGCCAGCGGGGCCTCGAACGCCGCGAGCGACGCCGACGAACCGCCACCGGAACCACCCGGGATGCGCGCGAGGTCCCACGGGTTGTGCGTCGGGCCGTACGCCGAGTTCTCGGTGGACGAGCCCATCGCGAACTCGTCCATGTTGGTCTTGCCGAGGATCACGATGCCCGCTTCGCGCAGCTTGCGCGTCACGGTGGCGTCGTACGGCGGGATCCAGCCCTCGAGGGTCTTGGAACCGGCCGTCGTCGGGATGCCCTCGGTGGTCAGGACGTCCTTCAGTGCCAGCGGGACACCGGCGAGCGGCGACTTCGGCGCGCGTTTGCTATTCCGAGCGTCCTCGTCGACCGCGCGGGCCGCGGCGAGCGCGCCCTCGGTGTCGACGTGCAGGAAGGCGTGGACGTACTCGTCGACTTCGGCGATCCGGTCCAGGTGCGCCTGCGCGACCTCGACGGCGGAAACCTCACGCGACTGGATCTTCTGCGCCAGCTCCTGGGCGTTCAGCTTGGTGAGCTCGGACACGGCTTACTCCTCCCCCAGGATCCGCGGCACGCGGAACCGGCCTTCTTCGGCGGCCGGGGCGCCGGAAAGCGCCTGCTGCTGTGTCAGCCCCGGCCGGACCACGTCGTCACGGAAAACATTGGTCAGCGGCACGGCGTGCGACGTCGGCGGGATGTCCTCACCGGCGACCTCGCTCACCTTGGCCACCGAGTCCAGGATCTGGTCGAGCTGCCCGGCGAAGACGTCGAGCTCCTCTTCGGTGACGGCCAGCCTGGCCAGCTTGGCGAGGTGTGCGACCTCGTCGCGGGAAATGTTGGGCACGCGGGTTTCTCCCGGGGTGTGCTGAAGTGGGATGGCATGGTTTAGGGGGGCTAAACCGGTGTAAGTCTATGGCGGTGGCCTCGGGCGACTCGACTGGGTTATGCCACATCGTGATCCCGCCACGCGGACGGCACCCCCCACGCGGCGGCCGCGTCTGCCACAATCGGCGCCCGGCAAGAGCGTTCCACGGCGAGGCTGGAACGCCCGAGACGAGAGGGGCTCGCGTTGTCCTTCCTGATCCGGGTTCAGCTTCCGGACAGTCCTGGGACCCTTGGCGCAGTGGCCACCGCTCTCGGAACTGTCGGAGCGGACATCCTGAGTGTCGATGTGGTCGAACGGGGCAACGGAATCGCCATCGACGACCTGGTGGTGGAACTGCCGTCGGGCCGTCTTCCCGACGCGCTGATCACCGCCGCGGAGAGCGTGGAGGGGGTCGAAGTCGACGCCGTCCGGCCGTACGCCGGGGTGCTCGATACTCATCGCGAGCTCGAACTCGTCGAGGAGATCGCCGCACAACCGGCCCTTGGCCTGGAGATCCTCGCCGAGGGCGTGCCACGGATCATCCGCGCCGGCTGGTCACTGGTGGTGCAGTACACCGAGGAGGGCCCGAAGCGGCTGGCGTCGTCCAGCGCGGCCCCCGAGGCGGCCATCACGAACCTGCCATGGCTCCCGCTGGAGCGAGCCACGGTCCTGGACGCCGAAGACGACTGGGTCCCGGCGACCTGGCAGGAGCTCGGCACCGAGCTCGCCGCCACCCCGCTGGGCAAACCGGGCAAAGCCCTGCTCGTCGGCCGTCCCGGCGGCCCGATGTTCCGCGCGGCCGAGGTCGCCCGCCTGGCCCACTTCGCCGGCATCGTCGCCGTCGTCCTCGACAGCTGACCCTCCCCCGCCCGGGGAATATGTCGACACATTCCCCGGTTCGTTGCGCCCTCAACCAACCCCGGAATATGTCGGCATGTTTTCGTGCGGGGTCGCGACGCGCCCGAGAGGGTCGACACGTTCCGGCGAACTTGTCGACATATTCGGGAGCGGCTAGAGGGCGTGGGTGTAGGCGACGAGGTGGACGCCGGGAGCCGGGGACCAGTCGCGGTCCGGGAGGCGGGTGAAACCGAGGCGTTCGTACATCCGGTGCGCGGTGGTCATGATGTCGAGACTCGACATGACGACCCGATGCGCGCCGACCTCGCGGGCACGGTCCAGGACAGCGCCGGTCAGGGCGGCGCCGATGCCCCGGCCGCTCACCGACGGGCGCACGGCGAGCATCCGGAACTCCAGCTCACCCTCGCGGGAGACCTCGGAGAACAGCGTGCCCGGGTGGACCACGGTGACCGAGCCCAGCACGGTGCCGTCGGCATCGACGGCCGCGATGAGTTCGGCGTGCTCCGCGCGGGCAGCCGAGTCCCGCAGCTTGTTTTCGTACGCGGGTTCGGCGTTCTCGCCGAGAAAACCGCCGGCGGTGTATGCCTCGACGGTGACCTCCCCGATCGTGGCGAACTCCTCGGCCCGCGCGGGCCGGATCTCGATATCACTCACCGGCATCCTCGGTCTCTTGGGTTTCTTCGGTGCCGGTCGGCAGCGCGACCTCGACGGCCGCGTCCGCACCCCGCGCCAGCAGGACGCGGAAACCATCCTCGTCGAGCACCGGCACCTTCAGCTGGACGGCCTTGTCGTACTTCGACCCCGGCGCGTCCCCGACGACCACGAACGCCGTCTTCTTCGACACCGAGCCCGCGGCCTTGCCCCCACGGGACATGATCGACTCCTTGGCCTCGTCGCGCGAGAATCCCTCCAGCGAACCCGTGACCACGATCGACAGGCCTTCGAGGTTCCGCGGGATCGACTCGTCGCGCTCCTCGGTCATCCGGACGCCCGCCGCGCGCCACTTCTGCACGACTTCGCGGTGCCATTCGACGTCGAACCACTCCTGCAGGGCGTGCGCGATGGTCGGCCCGACACCGTCCACATCGGACAGTTCTGCTTCGGAGGCGTTCTCGATCAGCTCCAGCGAACCGAACTCCCGCGCGAGCGCCTGCGCCGCTGTCGGCCCGACATGCCGGATCGACAGGCCCACGATGACCTTCCACAGCGGGCGGTCCTTCGCGCTCTCCAGGTTCGTCAGCAGCTTGCGCCCGTTGGCCGAAAGATCCCCGGCCTTGGTGCGGAACAGCTCGATGGCGAGCAGCTTTTCCTCGTCCAGGTCGAAGATGTCGCCCTCGTCGGTGACAGCGCCGCCCTCCAGCAGTGCCGCGGCGGCCTCGTAACCGAGCACCTCGATGTCGAACCCGCCGCGCCCGGCGAGGTGGAACAGCCGCTCGCGCAGCTGCGCCGGGCAGGACTGCGAATTCGGGCAACGGATGTCGATGTCGCCCTCCTTCTGGTAGGCCAGCGTGGTGTGGCATTCCGGGCACCTCGTCGGCATGACGAACTCGCGCTCGTCACCCGTGCGCGCGTCGACGACCGGGCCGAGCACCTCGGGGATGACGTCGCCCGCCTTGCGGATGACCACCCTGTCGCCGATCAGCACGCCCTTGCGCTTGACCTCTTCGCCGTTGTGCAGCGTGGCCATCGCGACCGTGGACTGCGCGACGACGACCGGCTCCATCACCGCGTACGGCGTGACGCGCCCGGTGCGGCCGACGTTGACCTTGATGTCGAGCAGCGTGGTGATGACCTCTTCGGGCGGGTACTTGTACGCGATCGCCCACCGCGGCGCGCGCGACGTCGTGCCCAGCCGGCGCTGCAGGGCGACCTGGTCGACCTTGACGACCACGCCGTCGATGTCGTGATCGACGTCATGGCGGTGCTCGCCCCAGTAGTCGATGTGCTCGCGCAGCCCGGCCGCCGACTCGATCACCTTGCTGTCCGGCGAAACCGGCAGGCCCCACGCCGCCAGCGCGTCGTACGCCTCGGACTGGCGCGCGGGGTCGAAGCCCTGCCGCTTGCCGAAACCGTGGCAGATCAGCCGGAGCTGACGGGACTTGGTGATCTTCGGGTCCTTCTGCCGCAACGAACCAGCCGCGGTGTTGCGCGGGTTCGCGAACGGCGGCTTCCCGGCTTCGACGAGCTGCGCGTTGAGCTTCAGGAAGTCCTCGATACGGAAGTACACCTCGCCGCGCACCTCGACCAGTGCCGGGACCGGGAACTCGTCGGTGCCGGTCAGCGTCTCCGGGACCTCTTCCAGCGTGCGGACGTTGAGCGTGACGTCCTCGCCGGTGCGCCCGTCGCCGCGGGTCAGCGCGCGGGTCAGCTTGCCGTTTTCGTAGAGCAGGTTGATGGCCAGGCCGTCGACCTTCAGCTCGCACAGGTACCGCGTCGCGCCGATTTCCTTCTCCGTGCGCTCCGCCCAGGCGACCAGCTCCTCGGCGTCGAACACGTTGTCCAGGCTGAGCATCCGCTCCAGGTGGTCATGGGCGATGAACTCGGTGGAGAAGGTGCCGCCGACGTTCTGCGTCGGCGACTCCGGTGTGACCAGGCTGGGATGCGCCTCTTCGAGCGCCTGCAACTCACCCAGCAGGACGTCGAACTTGGCGTCGTCGATGATCGGCGAGTCCAGCACGTAGTACCGGAACTGGTGCCCGCGGATCTCTTCCGCGAGCGAGCCATGGCGCTCGCGGATCTTGTCCGGGACGTTCGTGATGTCCTCGGCGGCGCCGCGCGCGACCTCGTCTGGGGGAAGCTCTGTGCTGCTCACAGCCGGTAATCTTAGTCGGTCGCACCGACATCTTTTGAAGGCTCGTCGCCGAGTCCGCGGACGAGTTCCCGGAGCTCAAGCAGCGTGATCGCCTCCGCGGGCTCGGCTTCGGCCGTCTCCACCCGCCGTAGCCTTTCTCCCGCCAGCCGCTCACCCAGCGTGGCGTCCAGCGGCAGGAAGGTCAGCGTGGTGCGGGTCTGCTCGTCGAGTTCGGGGAACGCCGGATGGTGGACGGCGACGTCGACCACCGCCTCGGCTTCGTCGACCTGCACGGCCACCCGGACGTCGGCCAGCGCGATCCGGTGGGCGCCGAGGTTCACCGTGACCTCCGACGGATCGGGCACGGGAGGGACCGAGTCGTGGTACTCCCAGATCGCGTCGTCCGCGGGCGCGGCGGCCCGCCACGCGTCGGTGTACGGCCGGAGTTTCGGGTCTTCCTGGCCGGTCACCACGAGCGCGTAGATCGAGCGCTGGCCTCGCTCGACGGAAAAGTGCAGATCCGGGTGGACGCGCGCGACGGCACGGCTCAGATCGTGCTCGAACCGCTGGGGTTCACGGTCTCCGAGCGCGGCGCTGATCTCCGGCAGCAGCTCGTACCAGCGTTCCCAGAACCCGGTGGCCGCCGCCTGCGCGTCGGCGGGGATCGGCTGCTCCGGCCACGGCGTGCGCGGGTCGAAGACGTCTTTCTTGCGGCGGTGGAAAAGTCGCATGGAACGTCACGCTACGCGCCGGGTACGACATCCGTGGCAAGTTGGTCACATGCGAGCTTTCGGTTCCGAGGACTGGTCCTGGTTGAACGCGCCGAAGTCCTGGGAAGGCGGCGATGGGCTCACCGTCACCACCGAACCCGACACGGATTTCTGGCGCACCACGCACTACGGCTTCGTCCGCGACACCGGGCACGTGCTGGGACGCACGGTCGAAGGCGACTTCGTCGTACGGACGACGTTTTCCGGCGCGTACCAGGATCTCTACGACCAGGCCGGCGTCATGCTGCGGATCGACGAGGAGAACTGGATCAAGACCGGCATCGAGTACGTCGACGGCGAGCAGCTGCTGAGTGTCGTCGTGACGCGCGGAGTGTCCGACTGGTCCGTGGTTTCGCTGCCGATCTCACCCGATTCGGTGACCATCGCCGTCGACCGCACCGGCGACACCGTGACGGTCCGCTACGGCCTCGACGGCGCCGAGCCGGCCACCATGGCGCGCCTGGCGTACTTCCCGCCCACGGTGCCCACGCTCGCGGGCGTGATGTGCGCGTCGCCCCAAGGCACGGGTTTCGCCGTCACCTTCAGCGGTCTTGAGATCGGCTGAGGTTCACCAGCTCTCGGGCGGCTCCAGGAAGGCCTTGCCGAGTTCGCGGGTGCGCACGAGCGCCCAGCGCATCCACTCCTCCGACGCGCCCGCGAGGCCACACGTGGGTGTCGGCAACGCCTTCTGCCCGAGGATCTCGCGGTTGAAGCCGAGCCGGTCGACCAGGCGCAGCGCCGACATCGCGCTCTCGTGCAGCGTCGGGCGCTCGGCGTTGGGATCAAGCTCGGTCGAACGCACGAGGCCGAGGAAGAACGTCGTGTCGTCGTCCCAGGCCTCGCCGATTTCGTCGAGCAGCGAAGCCGGGGCGCCGCCGAGCAGCGTCAGATCGAGCGACTGCGCGCCCGCTCCGGCCGAGCGCAGCAGCTTGACCGGCGGCCGCGCCGCGCAGCAGTGGACGATCACGGGCTGGCCGGTCATCCGCTCGGCGGCCTCGATGACGGTCGCGAGCAGGTCGCGCGCCTCGGCCTCCGGAACCGACCGCACGGTCCCGTAACCGGACGGCGTCGACAGCGAACCTTCCAGCACCGCGGGCAGCGTCGGCTCGTCGAACTGGACGACGATCGGCGCACCCGTGCGGGACTTCAGGTCGGCGACATGCGCTTCGAGCCCGGCCAGCATCGACGACGTGAAGTCGCGCAGCGCGCCCTTGTCGGTGAGCACCCGATGTCCGCGCGCGAGTTCGATGCCGGCGGCCAGCGTCCACGGCCCGGCGAACTGCGTCTTCACCGCCTGGGCCTTGGCACCGGCGTTTTCCCGGGCCTCCTCGAACGCGTCGAGGTCCCAGCGCAGCAGGTCGACCGCGCGGCGGTGGATGTGGCCGGGACGCCCGGCGATCCGGTACCCGCTGGGCACCAGGTCGACGGCCAGGTCGACGAGCAGCGCCGCCGTCCGGCCGAGGATGTCGGCGCCGACACCGCGTTCGGGGAGTTCGGGGAGATGGGGGAATTCGGGCAGCTCACCGAAGACGATCGCCGACGCTTCGCCGGGGTCCGTACCGGGCATCGAGCCGATGCCGGTGGCCACACCGGGAGACCAAGGAGGTTTTGCCACGTTTGCCACAGCCGAAGTGTGCCCGCCCCGCCCCACGGCCGGCGACCCGGTCACCACCAACTCGGACATTCGGCGTATTTCCCCTTTTCAGCGCCGGGACCAGGGCGGCGCCAGTACGCTCACCCGCCATGACGAGACCCTCGACGCCGCCCGGCTGGTACCCCGACCAGCAGAGCCCCCGGCTGCAACGCTGGTGGGACGGGCAGGCCTGGACGGCGAACACCCGTCCCTCCCATGACGCGGAAGCGATCGAACTGGACATCGAGCGGGCCCACGACCCCGCGCGTATCCAGCAGCAGGTCGCGAAGGGCACCAAAGGCCGCGCAACCGGCGCGAGCGGCGGCGGCACGCTGTTCACCGAGCCGATCCTGGTGGTGAACCAGCGGGCCAAACTGATCGAGATGGCGAACGAGTTCGGCGTCTTCGATCAGCACGGGCAGCGCCTCGGCGGCGTGGTCCAGGTCGGGCAGAGCGTCTTCCGGAAGGTACTGCGGCTGCTGACGAAGTACGACCAGTTCCTCACCCATCGCTTCGAAGTCCGCGACGCGAACCACAGCACCGTGCTGAAGGTGACGCGCCCCGCGAAGATCTTCAAGTCACGCTTCCTGGTGACCAGGGCCGACGACTCGCCGATCGGGGAAATCGTCCAGGAGAACGTCTTCGGCAAGATCCGGCTGGGTTTCACGGTCAACGGCCAGAAGATCGGCGGGATCCAGGCGGAGAACTGGCGCGCCTGGAACTTCTCGATCTCCGACCACTCCGGCACCGAGGTCGCCAAGATCACCAAGACCTGGGGCGGGTTCCTGAAGGCCGCGTTCACCACGGCCGACAACTACGTGGTGGAGATCCACCGCCCGCTGCAGGATCCCTTGGCGAGCATGGTCGTCGCGTCGGCGCTCACCATCGACACCGCGCTGAAGCAGGACAGCCAGTGACATGAGTCTCAGCTCCCCGGCTGGACAACCGTCTCTTTCGCGCCGCAAGGTGATCGAGGAGACAAGGAGGTCCCTGTGGAGCCGCTGACCGAGGACGAAACCCGTGACTGGACCGAGCCGGGGATCTACTCCGTCGCGCCCGGCGTCTACCGGATCCCGTTGCCGCTGCCCAACGACGCGCTCCGCGCGGTCAACATCTACGCCATCACCGACGGCACCGAACTGGTGCTGATCGACTCGGGCTGGGCGCTCGACGCCGCCCGCGAACAGCTGGCGACGTCGTTGACGGGCATCGGCGCGGGTCTCGGTGACGTGAGCCAGTTCCTGGTCACCCACGTGCACCGCGACCACTACACGCAGGCCGTGGCGCTGCGCCGCGAGTTCGGCGGGAAGATCGCGCTCGGGGCGCTCGAAGAACAGTCGCTGAAGGTCGCCGCGGACCCCGAGCGCAGCCCGATGTACGCGCAGATCGAGCTGCTCCGGCGCTGCGGCGCCGACGCCGTCATCACCGCGCTGGCGGAGATGTTCAAGGGCCATGTCCGGGCGACCGACACGGATATCTGGGAAAACCCCGACGAGTGGCTCACCCCCGGCCGCCGCACGATCATGCCGGGCCGCGAGCTCGACATCGTGCACACCCCGGGCCACACCAACGGCCACGTGGTCTTCGTCGACGGCGAGGCGGGACTGCTGTTCTCCGGCGACCACGTCCTGCCGCACATCACGCCGTCGATCGGCTTCCAGCCCTCACCCGCGGATTTGCCGCTGAACGACTACATCGACTCGCTGAACCTGGTCCGCGCCATGCCGGACCAGCGCATGCTGCCCGCGCACGGGAAGGTGTCGCCCAGCGTGCACGCGCGCGTCGACGAGCTGCTGGAACACCACCGGCAGCGGCTGGAAACCATGGGAGCCAAGGTGCTGGAAGGCAAGAGCACCGCGTACGAGACGGCGTCGAGCCTGGGCTGGACACGGAAACTGCGGAAGCTGCCGGAGATGGACGCGTTCAACCAGATGCTCGCCGTCGCCGAAACCGGCGCCCACCTGGACCTTCTTGTTTCCCAGGGAAAACTCGCCGCCACCGAGATCGACGGAATCCGCCACTACACCGCCCCCTGACGCTCCCGCCATCTGTCGACAGATGGCGATCTCTTAGGCACTGAGAGATCACGAGAACCGTTCGCGGAGTTCGCGTTTGAGGATCTTGCCGGACGCGTTGCGCGGCAGTTCGTCGACGAAGTGCACGGCCTTCGGGAGCTTGAACGACGACAGCTTGCCTCGCACGTGGGCCATCAACTCGTCGGCGCCGACGTCCTCTTTGGACACCACGACCGCGGTGACGGCCTCGATCCACTTCTCGTCCGGCAGCCCGATCACGGCGACCTCGCCGACCGCGGCATGCGTGTACAGCGCGTCTTCGACCTCGCGCGAGGCGACCAGCACGCCACCGGTGTTGATCACGTCCTTGATCCGGTCGACGACGAAGAGGTAGCCCTCCTCGTCCTGGCGCACCAGGTCACCGGAGTGGAACCAGCCGTCGCGGAAGGCTTCCCCGGTGTCCTCCGGCTTGTCCCAGTAGCCGAGGCACAACTGCGGCGACCGGTACACAACCTCGCCCGGCTCGTTCGGCGCGACGTCGTCGCCCTGCTCGTCCACCACCCGCGCCTCGACGAACAGCACCGGCCGCCCGGCCGAATCCAGGCGGTCCGCGTGGTCGGCCGAGCCCAGCACGGTCGCCAGCGGGCCGATCTCCGACTGACCGAAACAGTTGTAGAACCCCAGTTCCGGCATCTTCGCGGCCAGCCGCTCGACGATCGGGCCGGGCATGATCGACGCGCCGTAGTACGCCTTGCGCAGGCTGCCGAGGTCGCGCGTGGCGAAGTCGGGATGGTTCGTCAGCGCGACCCAAAGCGTTGGGGCGGCGAAGAAAGCGGCGTGCCCGTTCTTCTCCAGCCGACGCAGGATCTCGCCCGGCTCGGGGACTTCCATCAGGTCGTTGGTCGCGCCGATCGCGAGCCACGGCAGCAGGAAAACGTGCATCTGCGCGCTGTGGTACAGCGGCATGACGTGCAGCGGGGCGTCGTTTTCGTGCAGGTCAAGGGCTTGCAGGCAGGACAGGTACTCGTGGACGAGCGCGCGGTGGGTCATCATCGCGCCCTTGGGCTTCGAGGTGGTGCCGGAGGTGTAGAGCAGCTGCACTAGATCGGTGTCGGCGACTTCGACGTCGAGCTCGGGCACTTCGCCCTCGGAAGCCGCTGCCAGCAACGAGTTCTCGCCGTCGCGCAGCAGCACAACACGCTCGACGCCCGACACATTGTCCTTCAGCGCCGGGTCCACCAACGCGACCGAGCTGCCGGACTGCGTCACGAGGTACGCGAGTTCTTCCCCGATGAGGTTGTAGTTGATCGGCACGTGCACGAGTCCCGCCCTGGCGCAGGCGAGGAAACCGAGCAGATAAGCGTCGGAGTTCTTGCCGTACGCGGCGACCCGGTCGCCCTTCGCCAAGCCGAGCCCGAGGAGGAACGCCGCCGCCCTGGTGACCGCGTCATCGAGCTCGCGGTACGTCCACTCGCGACCGTCGAACCGCAGGGCGACCCGCCCGGGCACGCGGCCCGCCGTGCGCCGGAGGACATCAGCGACGTTGCTGGACCTCAAAGCTGTCATCTGGGGACGCTCCTAGACTCGGCCGGGTGGAGATCCAGAGACGCGCCAAGCGCGAAGATGTCGAGTCGATCGTGCGGTTGCTCATCGACGACCAGCTGGGTGCCGGCCGGGATTCGACCGACGACCTCGGGCCGTACCTGAAAGCGTTCGAGGACATCGACGCCGACGCGAGCCAGCATCTGATGGTGGCCGACCTCGGCGCCGAGGTCGTCGGCACGCTGCAGCTGACGATCATCCCCGGGCTGGCGCGCAAAGGCGCGCTGCGGGGGCAGGTCGAGGCTGTGCGCGTGCGCAGCGACCAGCGCGGCGGCGGCCTCGGCGGGACGCTGATGGACTGGGCCATCGAGGAATCCCGCCGACGCGGCTGCGCGCTGGTGCAGCTGACTTCAGACCAGTCCCGCGTCGACGCGCACCGCTTCTACCTGCGGCTCGGCTTCGCGGCCAGCCACCAGGGTTTCAAGCTCACGTTCTAGGTCGTGTCTGGTGAATCTGTTCGATGGGCTTCGTGATCCAGGTGGTTCCTGGCGGTGCGGGGGATTTGCCCTCGTACCGGGTCGTACTCGGGTGAATCCCCCGTGCCGTCAGGGGCCGCCTGGGCGCGGAGACCGCG
>NZ_DASYMU010000032.1:0-15391 GCF_036008905.1 Amycolatopsis sp.
CAAACACCATGTGGCGTCAGGGACAAGCCCCGGCAACAAGCAGGAACTCGCCGAGGAGGCCCGGACCCATCTACGCCGCCGTCAGAACCAGCCCGGCAGGGTGAAAGCGTTCTTCGGCAAACAAGAAGTCCGCTACGCCGCAGATTGAACACGCCACATTTGCCTTACCCATCAATAGAACCGTTGGGGCTACTTGTAAAGCACTGTTGTTCGAGTCCGTACGCCCGGATGCCATTGAGCGCGTCCTTCTCACCCTCGACGACGTACACGTCATGTTGCAGGAACAGGGCCGTGCGCACGTCCGGCTGCTGGAACATCAGGCTGCGGTACTTCGGCAGCACGCCTTTGTCGGCCCATCCGCTTTCGCCGACTGGTAGCGGATGGGGAACGCTGAACTGCATGAAGGTCTTGCCGCCGTCAGCCGTACTGAACCGCCACTTTTCAAAGCACAGTTCGTTGTTGTCGTTGTAGTATTGGTAACGGCATACGAACTTCCGTCGGAGCCTGCGCTTTGCTATACTCACAAGGCGTTCCTTTCTGTGAGGAAAAGTACAAAGCCCGCCGAGCCAATTCGCCTAGCTCGGCGGGCTCTTCACTGTACGCGATCAGTTCTCGCGCTCCTCGAACCACTCTTCGCCCTTGTCAGTGATTTCCCATACAACGCGCAGGAAATCACGTTGCCGGACCTTCTTCCCGCTCTTCCGGGCGTACCCCTTGAGAACCAGTAGGTTCATGGAGGCGTCCTGAGAATGTTCAAGCATCCCAAGGTCTTCGGCGCATTCGAGGTTCGTACACGACCCATGCTCGACGAGGTATCGCAGCACCTTCCCTGCGTTCGTTGCCCAGTTGATCGGCTTGTTCTTCATCAGCTCGTACCGGCGCAGCTTCTCCGCCTTGTCGGCTTCGATGACCCGATCCTGATAGTCGAGGTACTTCCTTGCTGCGTAACGCAGTTCGTCGAGATCGGCAGACGTTTCGATCAGGGTCTCGAAGTACTCCATGCCATCTCGAAGCGAATCGATGACCTTGCTCATCGCTCACACTCCGACATAACCAGAAGGTGGACGGTCTCGGGGTTGACGGTCACGTCCGGCAGCCACTTGTGAACATGCGTGATGCGTGCCTCGATCTCGTTCTGCAAGGCGAAAACGCCGATCGGGTCCGGGTACGCGCACCATGGCTTCGGTGTGTCCGCATAGGACGCGGGGGAGATCGCGAGGGCCAGCGAGACGAGCGAGACGACTAGCCCGACAACCAGCACTACCAACACCTGGTTCAATCTTGTGTGCAGCGTCATCGGCCCTGCTCCGTCTCGATAGCGGTTCTCAGGTCGTCGAGGATCGCGCGATACTCCGCAGTCTGAAAGGTGGACTCGCCGTCCTTATCAGTCATAGTCACGAATTTGGAGGCAAGGGCCAGCGTTTCGGTAGCGACCTGCAAGAGCCCGTCCCGGTATTTGTCGCTCATTCCGAAGCACCTTCGATCTCAGCTTCGAGCGCGGCAGCCTGCGAACGCAGACGGCGAGCTTTGGCGGATTTCGCTGCGAGCCTTAGGAAGTAGGCTTTTCGAAGGTGCTCCGCTGCACGAGCCCGTGCATCCGGATCGGTGATCTCAGGCGGAACTTGCTTCTCGAAGCGGGCGTTGAAAGCCTCTCGACCGGGGGCGGTACGCGCACTCCGGTCCGTCGTGCGGGCCCACGATTCGTGGCTGCCAATCGCACTGTGCAAGGCTCGCGGTGTTGCGTAGGGCTCTTCGTCTAGGTTGCGCCGGGCCATGACCTGTCCTGTCCACACGGGACGGTCCGCCACAGACGCCAGGCCAGCGACGGACCGTCATAATTGACGGTTTAGTCGTATGGCCTGTAGCCCTTCCGCACCCTGTACGAGCGGTGTGTTAACAAGGTAGCACGTTAGCGTTCGGTATCTAGATAACGGTTATGTGACGCAACGAAACGCCTGGTCAAAAATCTTTTTAATTCGACAAATACCAAAAAGTCAGAATTCGCCGAGGTTTAGCGTGCGCGCTTCTGCCGCCGCTCGGGTGCTCGCGGTCGCCCGGGTGTACTTCTCGATCATGTCCCGGTTGGCCCAACCAGCAACCGCCATAAGGCTGCCCTCGCTTCCGCCTGCGTCGAGCCACCGTTGAGCACTCGTGTGCCGGGTGAGGTGAGGATGGAAGTTGTCGATACCGGCGAGCTTCGCGCGGTAGCCGAGTGCCTTGTAGAGCCCCGAGTAGCCGAGGAGCTTTCCGCGCTCGCCGAGCCACAGCACATCGCTGCGTGCGAGCCGGTGCTTCTCGCGGACAATCAGGTAGCGGTCGATCGCCCTCCCGGTCTGCGGTCCGAAGGGGACAGTGCGACCCTTCCCGCCTTTGCCGCGCACGATCAGCGCGGTACCCACCCTTGTCTTCGTGCCCGATACGGTCATGTCGACGGTTTCACTAGCGCGCACAATGGCTTCGAGCATGAAGCGCACGATCGCGTTGTCTCGCCGATCGAGGAAGTCCTTGCCCTCACAGGCTTTAATCAGCGCGCGGCACTCGTCCTCGGTCAGCCGGTCGACGACTTTCTTGTCTAGCTGGGGAGGCGCGAGTCCGATGATCAGGTCTCGGGGGATGAAGTCTTCCGCCGCGAGCCACGCGCTGAACAGCTTGACGGCCGACTGCCGGGTGCTCGCGGTTGACGCCTCCCTCCCGGCGTCGAGCAGGCTCAAGACGAACGCGTTGACCGTCGGCTTGTCGAGGTCCGGTTCGAGCCCGTGCGCGTCGCAGAACGCGAGATACTGCCGCGCGCCGGTCAGGTACCCCTTGATCGTTTGCGGGCTCTTACGCTGCGCACGAAGGTCAAGTTCCCATGATTCCAGCAAGCGCGAGAGGGCGATTTCAGACATCGGTATCATGACTCCGAGCGTTGTAGTGGCCGAGCTTCCGACGACACGAGCATACATGCGCAGGTCAGAGCCCGTTTAACGAGTTGGTGTCAGTCACGATACGTGGTCTTAACCTACCAAAGATGCAAAGACTCTTGCAGTTTTGCGAATCCGAACTATATGTTGCCTCCCAACACTCCGCTGGTCCCCTGATCTGGGAAGGTGCGTCATGACCTTGTTGGCCCGTTTGGACAGACTCCCGCTGAGTCGTCCGCATTACGGCCTGCTGCTGATCGGCGGGCTCGGCTACACCTTCGACGGCATGGACTCCGCCATCGTCGCGTTCCTGCTGCCCAGCGCGAAGACCGTTTGGGGACTCGACAACGGGCACCTGGGCCTCATCGGTTCGGCGACGCCGTTCGGCTTCCTCTTCGGCGCGGTCATCGCGGGCCTGCTCGGCGATCGCATCGGCCGCAAGAAGGTCATGATGTACGCGCTGGCGTTCTACGCGCTCTTCTCCGTGATCGCCGCGTTCTCGCCCAGCTACGAGGTCTTCCTGGGTGCCAGGGTCCTGGCCGGGCTCGGGGCCGGCGCCGAGAGCGCGATCATCGCGCCGTTCCTCTCGGAGTTCGTCCCGGCGCACCGCCGTGGCTGGTTCGTCGGCGCGCTGGCCGGGTTCTTCTCGTTCGGGTTCGTGATGGCCGCGCTGATGGGCCGGTTCATCGTGCCGAACTTCGACGAGGGCTGGCGGATCGCGCAGCTGGTCACCGCACTGCCGATCATCATGCTGCTGTGGTGGCGGCGATCGCTGCCGGAATCGCCCCGGTTCCTGCTGCAGCAAGGACGTCGTGACGAAGCCGAAGTCGTCGTCGCCAATCTCGAACGCCGGGTCGTCAAGGCCACCGGGAAACCACTGCCCCCGGTGCCCGACACCGCCACACAGCCGGTCACCGAGACGCCGAAGGTCAACCTGATCAGCGCGTTGAAGTTCCTGTGGAGCCCGGCGATGGCCAAGCGCACCGCGGTCATCTGGCTGGTCTGGTTCGTGATCACGTTCTCGTACTACGGCTTCTTCTCCTGGATCCCGACCCTGCTGGTGGAGCGGGGGATCACGGTCACCAAGAGCTTCGAGTTCTCGATCATCATCTACCTCGCGCAGATCCCCGGGTACTTCTCCGCCGCGTGGCTCTCGGAGAAGCTGGACCGCAAGAACACCATCGCGATCTACCTCGCGGGCTCGGCACTGAGCGCGTTCTGGTTGTCGCAGATGGAAAACCCGATCGCGATCACGGTCGCCGGCGCGGTGCTGTCGTTCTTCCTCAACGGCACCTACGCGGGCGTCTACTCCTACACCCCCGAGGTGTTCCCGACCTGGATCCGCGCCACCGGAACGGGCCTGTCCAGCGCGTTCGGCCGGATCGGCAGCATTCTCGCGCCCACGATCATCGGCCTGTCCGCAGCGGGCCTCGGCTTCGCGGGCGTGTTCGGCCTGACCACCGCCGTGCTCGTGGCGGGCGTCGTCTGCGTGGTCGTGTTCGGGCTGTCCACGGCCGGGCGATCGCTGGAAGAGCTGACAGAACAAGGAAAGCCTGCCGCCACGACGAAGGAGATGGTGAAGTGACCGATTTGTCCACAGTGGAACAACGGGTCCGCGACGAGTTGGGTGTGCGGTTGTTCACCGTGCTCGCCTGGATCCCCGGCCGTGGTGTGCTGCACCGCGCGCACAGCAGTCATCCCGAGCAGTACCCGATCGGCGGGGAGAAGTCCGTCGAAGTCGCCGCGGGCTGGCTGGAGCGCTGCATCGAAGGGAAACTGCCGTACTTCGGCCCGGACCCGGCCGCGGTCAAGGAGATCTTCGCCGACCACGAGCTGATCGAAAGCCTCGGCTGCGGCTCGATCATCAACGTGCCGGTCGTCGACGGCGGCGGCGAGGTGCTGGGCGTGCTCAACATCCTCGACGCCGAGGGCAGCTACGACCGGAGCAGTGTCGAAGTGGCGCTGGCCCTCGCCCCGCTCGCCGTCCCCGCGCTCAGCGAAATCATCGAGCATGAAATCGTCGGAGGAGAAAACAAGTGAGCCTGCTCGTCCGCAACGCCCGGGTGCTCGACGTCGTCACCGGCGGCTACACCGAGACGGACCTGCGCTGTGAAGACGGCCTTGTCGTCGAGCACGGGAGTGGCCTGAAAGCGCCCGACGCGCGGGTGATCGAGGCCGATGGTGCGGTGGTCATGCCCGGCCTGATCGACGCGCACGTCCACGTCACCGCGCTGACGGCCGACCTGGGCGCGCTGGGTTCGCACTCGCCGTCCTACGTCGCCGCACACAGTGCCCGCACGATGGGGGAGATGCTCGACCGCGGGTTCACGACCGTCCGCGACGCGTCCGGCGCCGACTACGGCCTGGCCGACGCGCAGGCGGACGGACTCATCCGCGGGCCGCGGCTGCTGTTCTGCGGCAAGGGATTGAGCCAGACCGGCGGGCACGGTGACACCCGCGACCGCGGCACCACCAGCCACGACGGCCACCAGTGCTGTGCCGGCCTCGGCCGGATCGCCGACGGCGTCGACGCGGTCCGGCTCGCCGCCCGCGACGAGCTGCGCAAGGGCGCGAACCACCTCAAGGTGATGGCCGGCGGCGGGGTCAGTTCGCCGACCGACCGCATCGACTCCACCCAGTACTCGATGGACGAGCTGCGCGCGATCGTCGAGGAGGCCGAAGCCGCGAACCGGTATGTCGCCGCGCACGCGTACACGGCCCGGGCCATCAACCGGGCGCTGGCGGCGGGCGTGCGGTCGATCGAGCACGGCAACCTGCTCGACGACAGCAGCGTGCAGTTGTTCGTGTCCCGTGACGCCTATCTGGTGCCCACGCTCGTCACGTACTGGGCGCTGAAGACCGAAGGCCGGGAGTTCGGGCTGCCGGAGTCGAGCTGGCGCAAGGTCGACGACGTGCTCACCGCCGGGATCGAAGGCCTGGAGCTCGCGGCGCGCGGCGGTGTGAAGCTGGCCTACGGCACCGACCTGCTCGGCGGTATGCACCGGCACCAGAACCACGAGTTCCGGCTGCGCCGCGAAGTACAGGACGCCATCGACGTCATCCGCGCGGCGACGGTCAACGCGGCCGGCCTGCTGAACCTGTCCGGCGAGATCGGGGTGCTCACCCCGGGCGCGCACGCCGACCTGCTGGTGCTCGACGGCGACCCGCTCGAGGATATCGGCGTGCTGGCCGAGCCGAAGCGCTTCCGGCACGTCGTCCAGGGCGGGGTGGTCGTCTCCTAGATCACTCGGGAGCCGGAATAGGTGGTCCGCAAGATAGGTTGTTCCACAGACGATAGTCTTTGGAGACTAACTTGCGGTGAGGAGCACCTGATGCCCGACTATGGCCACGAGCTGCTGTTCGGCACTTTCATCACGCCGACGACGGCGGCCCCCGAACGGGCGGTCGAGCTCGCTGTGCTGACCGAAACCGCGGGGCTGGACCTCGCGACCTTCCAGGACCACCCGTACAACCCGGCCTTCCTCGACACCTGGACGCTGCTGAGCTGGGTCGCCGCGCGGACCGCGCGCATCAGTGTCTCGGCGAACGTGCTGAACCTGCCGCTGCGCCCGCCGACGGTCCTCGCGCGCGCCGCGGCGAGCCTGGACCTGCTCTCCGGCGGGCGGTTCGAGCTCGGCCTGGGAGCGGGCGCGTTCTGGGACGCCGTCGAGAACATGGGCGGCCGGCGGCTCACACCCGGCCAAGGCGTCGACGCGCTGAGCGAGGCCATCGACGTCCTGCGCGGGCTGTGGGACACCTCGGTGCGCGGGCCGCTGCGTCTCGGCGGCGACTACTACCCGGTGCCGGGCGCGAAACGCGGCCCGGCGCCGGCCCACGACGTCGGGATCTGGCTCGGCGCGTACAAACCGCGCATGCTCCGGCTGACCGGGCAGAAGGCGGACGGATGGCTGCCGACGCTGGAGTACATGAAGACTCCGGACGTCAAGGAATCCCACCGGATCATCGACGAGGCCGCCGAGGAAGCGGGCCGTGAGCCACGGGACGTGCGGCGGCTGCTCAACCTCATGCGGGCCGGGTTCTCCCCTGCGGACAGCGGATTCCTGCTGGGCACGCCCGAGCAGTGGGTCGAGCAGCTCCTGCCACTGGTGCTGGAGGACGGCTTCAGTACGTTCCTGGTCGGCCAGGACGATCCGCGGCTCATCGAGACGCTCGGCGCCGAGGTGGCGCCCGCGCTGCGCGAAGCGGTCGCCCGGGAGCGGGCGAGCGGCGGAACGTCGGCGCGTTCCGCGGTCGCGCTGGCGAAGCGGAGCAACGGGATCGACTACGACGCCGTGCCGGAGTCGCTCGCGGGCAAGGTCGTCGAGCCCGGTGACCCGGCGTACGAGAGTGTCCGGCATTCGTACTCGAGGCAGGGTTCCCCGGGCCTGGTGATCCGGGCCGTGAACGTCGGTGACGTCCGCGAAGCCGTGAAGTTCGCCCGGACGCAGGACGTCCCGCTGTCGGTCCGCAGCGGCGGGCACGGCATCAGCGGCCGATCGACGAGTGACGGCGGTATCGTGCTCGATCTGTCCACAATAGACAAAGTGGAGGTGCTCGACCGGGCCGCTCGGCTGATCCGTGTCGAACCCGGCGCCCGCTGGGGGAACGTCGCCAAGTCGCTCGCGCCGCACGGGCTCGCGATGAGCTCGGGGGACTATGGCGACGTGGGGGTCGGCGGGCTGGCCACCGCGGGCGGGATCGGTTACCTGGTAAGGAAGTACGGCCTGACGATCGACCACGTCGTGGCCGCGGAACTCGTCACCGCCGACGGCACCTGGCTGCGCGTCGACAAGGACAACCACCCCGGCCTGTTCTGGGCGGTGCGCGGCGCGGGCGGCAACTTCGGTGTCGTCACCGCGTTCGAGTTGGAGGCCTACGAGGTCGGCGATGTCGTCTACGCCCAGTTCGTGGTCGACGCGAGCGACACCGCCGGGATGCTCCGCGAATGGGGGCGGCTGGTGGAGGCCGCGCCGCGTGAGGTGAGCAGTTTCCTCACGCTCATGCCCGCCCGGCGGCAGCAGCCCCCGGTCGCTCAGGTGACCCTGATCTACGCCGGCGACGACGTCGAAGCGGCCCAGGCCGCGTTGAGCCCGTTCCTCGGTATCGGCCCGATCCTGGACCAGCAGGCCCAGGTCGCGCCGTACGCGGCGATCATCGCCCCGGCGGGCAACCGACACGACGGGCAGGGCCTCGACGACGTCCGCAGCGGCCTGCTGCGGCACATCACCCCCGAGGCGGCCGACGCCGTGGAAACGATGATCCGGTCCGGTCACGTGCTGATCGCGCAGTTCCGCTCGGTCGGTGGCGCCGTCAACGACCTGCCCTCAGACGCGACCGCGTACGCCCACCGGACCCAGAACTTCTCGGTGCTCGCCGCGACCGTCCCGGACCGCCGGGCGCGCCTGGACGAGCTGTGGGCGGACCTGTACCCGCACCTGGACGGGATGTACCTGAGCTTCGAGACGGACCTGGGCGAACAGCGTCTCCTCGACGCGTTTCCCGAGCCGGCACTGTCCCGGCTGCGCGCGCTCAAAGCCGTCTACGACCCCGGCGAGGTGTTCGACCGGAACTTCAACATCGCCCCGGCCGAGGCGGTTTCCCGTGCCGGGTGAAATCGGGGGCGACACAGACAATGTACTGGTCAGGTCATCTGTGGCGCCGACTGATTCTGCTAATATCGGAGGATGTCCCCCAGGTCCTCGGCCGGCGCGAGTGTCACCGTGAATCCCGAGGTCGACGCGCCCCCGGCCGCCAACCTCGGCTGGGCGCTGGGCATGGTTCTCCGCCGCTGGCACGAGCGGGTCGAGCACGCCCTGGGCGATCTCCCGCAGGGGCCGCGGGGTTTCCACGTGCTTTCCGCCGTCGTGCACCAGGACCTGCCGACGCAGGCCGCGCTCGCGTCGCATCTCGCGATCGACCGCACGGTGATGACCTACCTGATCGACGAGCTGGAAGAGGCCGGGCTCGTCGAGCGCACCCCCGACCCGCATGACCGGCGGGCGCGCCGCATCGTGGCGACCACGCGCGGCCGCAAGGTGCTGGTGGAGGCCGAGCGGCAGGTGGCGGCCGTCGAGGAGTTCGTGTTCCGCGGGCTGGCGCCGGAGGACAAGGCCACGTTCCTCGCGTTGACGCAGCGCACCGCGAACCTCATCCGCGAAGAGGACCCGACCACGGACCCGTGCGTGGCCGTGAAGGAAGTCCTCGACCTCTCCGAAGGCCCGAACTCCCGGCGCTAGCCGGTTTTGCGTTGACGTCCACGTCAAGGTTTACGCTTCGATCATGCGGATCGGAGAGCTTGCCCGGCGGGCCGGGACGACGACTCGGGCGTTGCGGTTCTACGAGGCACAGGGGTTGCTGACGGCCCATCGCTCGGCCAACGGGTACCGGGTTTACGGCGAAGAGGACCTCCGGCTGGTCGCCGAGATCCAGACGCTGCAGACGGTCGGGATGAGCCTCGACGACACCAGGCCGTTCGTCGAATGCCTGCGGTCGGGCCACGAGACGGGGGATTCCTGTGGCGACTCGATCGAGATGTACCGGCGCAAGCTCGCCGAGGTCGACGCCTGCCTGACGCGCCTCGGCGCGGTGCGGGCCGAACTGCACGACAAGCTGTCCGAGGCTTTGGACCGGCAGGAAACCCCTTCCTACACCGAGGATCCGTGTGTCGTGACCGCTTCCCATCGCAACCACTAAGGAGTTCGTCCATGGAAACCACTGTGTCCGGCGAGATCACCGCGGTCACCGACGCGAGCTTCGGCCAGGAAGTGCTGCAGCACGGCAAGCCCGTGCTCGTGGACTTCTGGGCGGAGTGGTGCCCGCCCTGCCGGATGATCGCCCCGGTGCTCACCGAGATCGCGGGCGAGCGGGCCGGCATGCTCACCATCCGGAAGCTCAACACCGACGAGAACCCCGGGACCATGCGGGACTTCCAAGTCATGTCCCTGCCGACCCTGCTGCTGTTCCGCGACGGCAAGCCGCTCAAGGCGTTCGTCGGCGCCCGCCCGAAGGCCAAGCTGCTCGCCGAAATCGACGCCGCCCTCGCCGAGTCCTGACCCTCCCCGGGGAATATGTCGACACTTTCCCCGCCCGGGGTTTCAGGGGGTGAGGTCGTAGGCGTCGTCGCCGACCCAGATGCGCAGGCCGTCGGCGTCGTCGGTGATGGCGCCGTCCTCTTCCTCACCCAGCTCACGCGAGGCGCCGAGGGCCCGTTCGCTCAGTTCGATCCAGCCGTCGCCGACGTCGATCGGCCGGTACTCCGGGGCGAGCCAATGGGTCCGGCTCTCGGTGGCCAGCACGCGGGCGTTCTCCTCGCCGACCTGAGCCCGATACGTCCGTGCCATCTCATTGGCCTTTCAAGCTGCCGATGCCGAGGGAACCTTCGCTATGGCCCTCGAACCCGGCCTCGACCTCGTTGACGTACCCCTGCGGGTCCTTGTCGCCGGTGTCGAGGTCCCGCGCACCGGGATGGGCCTTTTTGAACTCGGCGAACCGGCGGCCGAGGTCGTCGCGGAGTTCGGCCGAGGCGTTGCGCCGGAAGTCGGCCAGCGCTTCGTCCTCCTCTTCGGCCATGTGCTCGCTGTTCGCCATCCGGGCATCGTGGACGGCTTTCCACCACTCGTCGCTGTCGATCGGGTGCCGCTCGGCTTCGTGCACGGCGTCCCGGATGTCGTTGTGGTCGCCGACGGCGTCGACGGTTTCGTCCTCGGCGTCGTCACCTCGGCGCAACAGGTTCGGGTAGAAGACCTCTTCCTCCGCCACCGCGTGCAGATCGAGGAACGCGGCCAGCGGTTCCCAGATCGCGCGGAGCTCGTCGACCCCGTTGGCGTCGTCGAGCGCGGCGAACCGGCGCCGGAAGGAATCGTGATCATCCAAGATCAGCTTCGTGATGTCGCTCATCGGCCCGCCCGTCTTTCTCCGTATCCCTACTCGGAAACACAGTAGGTGACTGACTCGTCGCGCGCCGCGTGGCGGAAACAGCGGAAACGGACGAACCGGTGACCGGACCGATGAAACGCTGGCAGGATAGGCCTCATGTTGGGCGCCTCACTTGACGACAGTTCCGATCATGCCTTCGCCCACCCAGCGTCCAGCGAGCTGCGTTACCGCTTGCTGGGACCCGTGACAGCCCGTGGTGACAGCGGGCCGATCCGGCTCGGCGGCCCGAAACAGCGCACCGTGCTCGCCGCCCTGCTGCTCAACGCGAACCGGGTGGTGTCGGAGGAACACCTGACCGACCTGCTCTGGGAGGACAACCCACCGGCCAGCGCCCGCGGGCAGCTCCAGGTCCGGGTGTGGGAACTGCGGAAACTACTCGGCCGGTCGGTGATCGTGCGCAGTGAGCCCGGTTATCTCATCGAGGTGCGACCGGGTGAGCTCGATACCCAGGTCTTCGAGGACTCGGCCGCCGAGGCGAGAGCACTGCTGGACAACGGGGACACCGCGCGTGGCGTGGCTTGCCTGCGCGAGGCGCTCGATCTCTGGCAGGGATCGCCGCTCGGCGGCGTCACCGACGCACTGATCCGGCGGACCGCGCAGATGCTGGAAGAGCAGCGGATGGCCGCGCTGGAGACGTTGTTCGACGCCGAACTCGCCGCGGGACGGCACGCGCTGGTGATCGGGGAGCTGCGCCGGCTCTGCGAGCAGTACCCGTTCGGGGAACGGCTGCAGGCCCAGCTGATGGTCGCGCTGCACCGGTCCGGACGGGCGTCCGAGGCACTCGAGGTGTACTCCGAGACCCGCGAACGGCTCGGCACCGAGCTGGGGGTGGAGCCGGGAAAAGCGTTGCGGGAACTGCATCTGCAGGTACTCCAGGGCGGCGACCGGCCGGGGGACGAAACACCCGCGCCGGTGGTCGCCGCGGTACCGGACATCGCGCCCGCCCGGTCCGCCCCCGCCCGGTCCGCCAACGGCGCCGTCCGGCCCACCGAGCTGCCGCGGGACGTGCGTGGTTTCGCCGGGCGCGCCGAGAAGCTGGCACTCCTGGACGCGCAGCTCGCCGCCACCCTCGCGGCCGGCTCCCCGATGTCGGACGTCTGGGTGCTCAACGGTATCGCCGGGGTCGGCAAGACGGCGCTCGCGCTGCACTGGGCCCACGGCGCCCGGGAGCACTTCCCCGACGGCCAGCTGTACGTGAACCTCCGCGGCTTCGACGCCGACCGCGAGCCGATGGAACCGGCCGTGGCGCTCGCGCAGCTGCTGCGGGCACTGGGCGCGGATCCGCAGGGGATCCCCACCGAGGTCGACGAGCAGGCCGGGCTGTACCGCTCGACGCTCGCGGACAAGCGGGTCCTGCTGGTGCTGGACAACGCGCGTGACGCGAGCCAGGTCCTGCCGCTGCTCCCGCCGACCGGCACCGTCCTGGTGACCAGCCGCAACCGGCTCGGCGACCTCATCGCGGAGACCGGCGCGCGGTCACTGCCGCTGACCGTCCTGCCGCTGGAGGAGTCCCGCGCGCTGCTGACCGGTGTGCTCGGCGCGACCAGGGTCAACGCCGAATCCGAGGCGGTCGACGAACTCGCCCGGCTGTGCGGTCATCTGCCGCTGGCACTGCGGATCGCGGCGGCGAACGTCAGCACCAGCCTCGAACCCCGGATCGCCGACATGGCCGCCGAACTCGCCAAGGGCGACCCACTGGCGGTGCTCACCGTCGACGGCGCCGAGGAGAGCGCGGTGACCAGGGCGTTCGCCGTCTCCTACGAAACGCTGGCGCCGGAGCTGCGGCGGCTGTTCCGCCTGCTCGGGCTCATGGCGGGCCCCGACTTCACCCCGGTGAGTGCCGCCGCGCTCGCCGGGGACCCGATCGGCGACGTGACCCGGCGGCTCCAGCGGCTGGCCGCGGCGCATCTCGTCGAGCAGCACGTCGCCGGCCGGTTCCGGTTCCACGACCTGGTCCGCGACTACGCCGTGCAGCGTGCCGACACCGACGAGAGCGCCGACGAGCGGGCGCGGGCGTGGATTCGGCTCGTCGAGCTGCACCTGTCCGCGGCCGATTCCGCCGACGACATCTTCGGCCGCCGCCACAACCCGCAGATCCCGCGCGACCCGGCGGTCACCTTGGGAAAGCCGGTGAAGTTCGCCGATTCCGCGGAGGCGGCCGCCTGGGTCGACGCCGAGCACGAGAACATGATGGCCGTCGTCCGCCAAGCGGTGGTGCACGGTCCGTTCCCGCAGGCGTGGTACCTCGCCGACGCGGTGCGCGGCCCGTTCTACCACCGCGGCCGTCGCGTCGAATGGGTCGACATCGCCTCCACCGTCCTCGCGGCGGCGCGACGTCATGACGAGCCGCTCGTCGAGGCGGTCGTGCTGCAGAGTGTCGGACTGGCTTTCATCCACCTGGAACGCCATGAGCAGGCCGTCGAGTGGCTGACCGAAGCGCTCCAGGTGTTCCGTCGGGGCAACTGGCCCGAAGGCGAAGCGGCCGCGTTGAACGCCTTCGGCATCGCCCTGCGCGTCGCGGGGCGGTTCGAGGAGGCAGGCGAGCAGCTCATGCGCTCGCTCGAACTGCAGCGCGCGCGGGGTTCCCGCATCGGCGAGATGAAGGTGCTCAACAACCTCGGTTCCATCTACCGTCAGCTGTGCAAACTCGACGAAGCCTCGGACTGCCTGAGCCGGGCGTACGAAATCAGTGTCGAGGAAGGGTTCCGGCTCGGTGAGGCCGTCGCCCTGGTCGGGCTGGGCCTGATCCAGCGGCTGACCGGGCAAACGGCCGAAGCGCGCGAGTCGTTCTCCCGGGCGCGGGAGCTGCATCACGAGCTGTCCTACCTCTACGGCGAGGCGTCGGCACTGAGCGGGCTCAGCCTGCTCGACGTCGACATGGGTGAGTTCGCGCAGGGACGGGAGCACGCCGTACACGCGCTGGAACTCGCCCGGCGGGAGCAGAACCGGGAGACCGAGGTCGGCGCGCTGAACGCGCTGGCGCGGGCCGAGGCCGCGCTGGGGCTGACGGAACCGGCGACCGAGCACCAGCGGGAAGCGGTGGAAGTCGCGCGGACGTGGGGGTCCGCCTGGCACGTGGCGGAAGCACTGTGCGGGATGTCGGGGATCCACGCCATGCGGCGCGAGCACGACGAAGCCGTCCGTACCGGCGAAGAATCGTTGACACTGGCCCGAAACGGTGGCCTGCGGACGATCGAGGCGAGGTGCCTGCTGGTGCTGGCCGGGGCGCACGCCGGCCTCGGACGACCCGGCGAAGCCAAGGACCTGTGCGGCCAAGCCATTTCGCTGTCCGCCGAAACAGGTCTCGTCGCCACCGAAGCTCGCGCCCGCGAGATGCTCGCCCGCTTTTCCGTGGGAAGAGCCCCCGGCTTCGCTCAGGCGAGACCTTCTTTGGTGAGCGCTGTCCTGACGGCCGGGGCGACCTGGGTGCCATAGAGCTCGATGTTGTGCAGGAGCTTGTCGTGGCTGAGGCCGCCCATGGCGTACTTCAGGTCGAACCGGGTCGCGCCGAGTACCTTGAGCGTGGCGACGATCTTCTTCGCCACGGTTTCCGGTGAGCCGACGTACAACGCGCCGTACGGCCCGATCTCCATCTCGAAGGACTCCCGGGTGGGTTCGCGGAAGCCGCGCTGCCTGCCGATGCGGCCGAAGATGTCGAGGTAGTGCGGCCAGAACTGTTCCTTGGCCTCTTCGTCGGTGTCCGCGATATGGCCGGGGGAGTGGACACCGATCGGCCGCGAAGGCATGTCGAGCTGTTGCAGCGCCTCGCGGAAGAGATCGGCGAAGGGGGCGAACCGCGCGGCCGAGCCGCCGATGATGGCGAGCATCAGTGACATCCCGTGCCGTGCGGTGCGGATGACCGACTCCGGGCTGCCGCCGACCCCGATCCACGTCGGGATCGAGCCGGATTCGGTGCGGGGCAGGACTTCCTGGTTGGTCAGCGCGGCGCGGGTGTTGCCAGACCAGGTGACCGGCTTCTCCTTGAGCAGCTCGGCGAACAGTTCGACCTTCTCTTCGAACAGCTCGTTGTAGTTGGCCAGGTCGAAGCCGAACAGCGGGAACGACTCGGTGCTCGAGCCGCGGCCGAGGATCACTTCGGCGCGGCCGTTGGAGAGCGCGTCGAGCGTCGAGTAGCGCTGGAACACCCGCACGGGGTCGTCGGAGCTGAGCACGGTCACGGCCGAGCCGAGGTGGATGCGCGAGGTGCGCGACGCGATCGCGCCGAGCACGACGTCCGGCGCGGACAGCGGGAAGTCCTCGGTGTGGTGCTCGCCGATCCCGAAGTAGTCGAGCCCGACCTGGTCGGCGAGGACGGCTTCGTCGACCAGGTTGCGGATGCTCTGGGCCTGGGAAAGAAGGTGCCCCTGAGCATCGGCGGTGACGTCGCCGAAGGTGTTCAGGCCCAGCCGGATCGGCTCGGGCGTGGCAGCTGGGGAGGTCGTTGCGTCGGTCAAGGAAACTCCTTTGTTGATGTGTCCACAATACTCCAGTTTGATGACACGTCAACTGACCGCGCCCGCTCACTTCCCACGCGCTGATCGGCAGGGGTCGTG
>NZ_DASYMU010000033.1:0-27968 GCF_036008905.1 Amycolatopsis sp.
GCGCGGCCCTGCTCATCAGGAAGGCGCCGCGCAGGTGCACGTTCATGACGGCGTCCCAGTCGTCGACCGTCATCTTGAACAGCATGTTGTCGCGGATGATGCCGGCGTTGTTGATCAGCACGGTCGGTGCGCCGAGCTCCTCGGCGACCCTGGCCACCGCGGCCTCGACCTGCTCGGCTTCGCTGACGTCGAGCGGAACGCCGACAGCCTTGCCGCCGGCCGAGACGATCGCTTCCGCGCCCTGTTTGACGCCGGTCTCGTCGAGGTCGAGCAGCCCGACGGCGAACCCGTCGTCGGCCAGCTTCTTGGCCACTGCGGCACCGATGCCGCGGCCGGCTCCGGTGACGATCGCGACACGGGAGTGGGACTCGGTCACTGAGATCTCCTCTTCATTGAGAAATATGCGCAGTGCGGTGCGCCGGTCGATTCTACGAACTAAGCGGTTGCTCAGTAACGTACCCGTAGTCGTTCGGCGTGCCAATTGGGTCTTTCCGGCTATGCCGGGGAGTGGGTCGCCTGCCGGCCGGGAATGATCGTGACCTTCCCCCGGATTTCGCCTGCCTCACTCCTGCGGTGTACCTCGGCGATCGCGTCGAGGGGGTACGACTCGGTGACGTCGACCGTCACGACGCCCGCGTCCACCAGCTTCACCAGCTCGGCCAACTGGGCCGTGTCGTAGCGGGCGACCAGCTGCGAAGAGGTCACACCGGGAGGTGCGGTCACCGGGGCCGCTGCGGAAATGATGACGCCCTCTCGCCGGACAGGCGGGACCCACGGTGGTGGGGTGCCGACCAGGTGGATCATCACGTCGACGGGGTCGACGCCGGAAGCGACGGAATTCTTTGTGTAGTCGATGATCTGGTCGGCGCCGTATCGCCGGACCGCGTCGAGGCTGCGTGGACCGGCGGTGGCCACGACGTGTGCGCCGGCGTGTTTGGCGAGTTGGACGGCGAATCCGCCGATGCCGCCGCCCGCGCCGTTGATGAGGACACGCTGTCCGGCGGAGACGTGCGGAAAGACTGTCTGCCATGCGGTGAGTCCGGCGAGTGGGATGGCTGCGGCGTCGGTGAGGGGGATGCTGGTGGGTGCGGAGACGAGCCGATCGCTCGGCGCGGCGACGTACTCCGCGGCCGCTCCGCCTTCAAGCCACCCGATGACCGGGCTTCCGGCCACTGTGCCCGCGACGTCCCAGCCGAGGGTGTAGGGCAGGGGAATCGGGAACAGTGACCACAGGACCCCGGACCGCAGGGCGAGCTCGGTCGGGTTGAACGACGTCGCCGCGACCTTGACCAGCACTTGGCCGGAGCCTGGTACCGGCTGGGGGACGTCGTCGATCCGGATGACGGATGCGTCACCGTGCTCATGGATTCGGGCGCTTCTCATGAAAGGACCCTATGATCCGACTCGGAGACAATCCATGGGTGAGAATCCCTATTACATATTCGATCGTCTCGCAGGAGAGACTATGGATTTGCTGAGCGACGTGATCGCGGTGATGCGCACCGGCGAGCCACGCTCGGCCAGGGTGGTGTGGAACGCCCCGTGGGGGCAATGGTTCGCGCCCGTGCCCGGTGCCGCGGGGTTCCAGGTGATCCTGCACGGGACCTGCTGGCTCATCCGGGCGGACGCGGAACCGCTGCCGCTGAGCGTCGGCGACGTGGTCTTCCTGCCACACGGTCAAGGCCACGCGCTGGCAGACAGTCCGACGACGCCGATCGACGCGGAGGCCTGTGACCCGAACGATCCGGCGTTCGTCGAGCGCTACGTGAACTTGCCGGAGGCGGGGACGGGCCCGAGAACCGTGACGCTGTGCGGTGCGTACCAACTGGATCCGGCTCGCGCGCATCCGCTCCTGTCGAGCCTGCCGGAAGTCGTGCACCTGCCTGCCCGCCTCGGCCGTGATCTCCGGGTCGCGGTCGAGCTGCTCGGCGCCGAACTGGAACGCCCCCGCCTCGGCACGGACGCGCTGATCCCGGCCCTGCTGGACACGTTGCTGCTCTACATCCTGCGCACCTGGTTCGAAGAACAACCCACGAACACTGTCACCGGCTGGGCCGCGGCGCTCAGGGATCCTTCGATCACCGCGGCACTGCACGCGATCCACAGCAACCCGGCCCGGCCCTGGACGGTCGCGACGCTCGCGGCCCAAGCCGGACTGTCCAGGTCGCCGTTCGCGAGAAGGTTCGCCGACAAAGTCGGCCGGCCACCGCTCACTTACCTGACCTGGTGGCGGATGACCATCGCCGCCCGGCTCCTCCGCGATACCGGCGAGCCCCTGAGCGCGATCGCCGGAAAGATCGGCTATACCTCGGAATTCGCTTTCGCCAGTGCCTTCAAACGGCAGTACGGCTCCGCACCTGGGAAACACCGCCGGACCTAGGAGTGCGGGCGGCAAGCACCAGACCTTCAAAGGCCGACTCGACCTGGAACGAGACGGCGGCCGTACCCCCGCGGCGGCGCTGCCCCTTATCTCCAGCAAGCGTCGGCTGAATCCTGCTCTTGACAAGAGATCACGCGAGAGTGAGGCTGTTCACATTCACCCAGTCAATCGTTTGTCCTACGCCCTGTTTTGTACAGGTCAAACGATTGACCTGTTCTGAAGGGAGACCCATGCGAGGGCGACTCCGGCGGTCCACGGTGTTGTGGGCCGTCGCTGGTGCGGTGGCATGCCTGATCACGTCTGCGCTGACTGTGCAGATCCCGGCGGCCGAGGCCACCTATCGGGCAGGCGGGAACGACACGATCCACGTCGCGCCCAACGGTCACGGTGGCCAGTGCTCAGCTTCGAACCCCTGCGGGATCGACGACGCACAGAGGAAAGTGCGCCAGCTGCGGGGAAAGACACCCGGTGACATCGTTGTGCGACTGGCCGACGGCACCTACCGGCTTGACAAACCCCTTGAATTCAGCGATCAGGACTCCGGTTCACCCGGCCACCAGGTCGTCTGGGAACCTGAGCCTGGCGCGAAACCGGTACTCAGCGGTGGTCGGCGGATAACCGGCTGGGCGCGCACCGACGCGGCACATGGTGTCTGGTCGGCCAAGGTCCCGGCTTCGCTGCAGACCCGGCAGCTCTACGTCGACGGAAACCGGGCGCCGATCGCCCAGGGCCCCGCACCCGTCGCTCTCACCCGATCCGGCGGAGGCTATGCCGCCGCCGATGCCGGCTACGCACAGTGGCGCAACCCGGCCGATGTCGAGTTCGTCTTCACCCGTGGCAACGGGGATTGGACCGAGTCGCGCTGCCGGGTGGCGGGGATCGACGGCACGAACATCGCCATGCAGCAGCCGTGCTGGGACAACGTCACCAACCGGCCCAAGCCGGCGATCCAGGCTCCGTACTACTTCCCGGATCTCGCCGCGAACGCGACCCCGACCCGGATCGAGAACGCCTACGAACTCCTGCATCCGGGGCAGTGGTATCTCGACAACGCAGCCCATGTCCTTTACTACGTTCCGCTCGGCGGAGCCGACCCCAACCGGTCGGACATCGAAGCTCCCACGCTGCAGACGCTGGTCTCCGGAAACGGCACGCTGGACAATCCGGTGCACGACATCGTGCTGAGGGGCCTGCAGTTCTCCTACGCGACCTGGCTCGACCCGAGCGGGCCCGATGGCTTTTCCGAGATCCAGGCCAACCTCCGCATTACCGGCGACCAGAAGGTGAAACCCCAGGGCACCTGCAACTTCACCCAGCCCGCCGGTACCTGCCCCTTCGGCGCCAACGCGCAGGAACCGGCCAACGTCACCTGGCGGGCGGCGAAGAACGTGACCATCGAGAACAACACGTTCACCCATCTCGGCGCCGCGGGGCTGGCCTTCGCCTATGGCAGCACGCAGAATCTGGTGCGGGGCAATACCTTCACCGACATTTCCGGTATCGGGGTGATGCTCGGCAGCTCGAACGACCCGCATCCCTCCGACGTGGGAGCCAATGACCGCGAGATCAACGTCGGCAACCGCGTCGAGAACAACTACATCCATCACATCGGCGTGGAGTACCCAGGGGCGGACGGGATCTTCCTCTTCTACACCAGGCAGACCACGGTCGCACACAACGAGATCGCGAACGTGCCGTGGGATGGGATCGACAGTGGTGCGAACGCTGGTCACCTCAACACCGCAGATCACCCCGATGTCACCACGAACATCAATGCCGACAACGTCATCGCCGACAATCTGGTGCACGACTTCCACTCCGTGCTCGCCGACGGCGGCGCGATCTACCTGGAAGGGCACCAAGGTGAGACGCTGCGGAAGCCCGACGGCAGCATCGACGAGGAGGCGAGTTTCCAGCACGGCACGCACGTGACCGGGAACGTGGTCTACAACGACCTCCACAGTGGACTGACGCTGTACAACGACATCGGGAGCCAGTGGATCACCTGGAACCGCAACGTGGAGTTCAACAACGGCGCGGGCAACGGTGGCTGCGCACCCAACGGGCACCTGCGGTTCATCGGCAACTATCATTCCGATCAGATCGCGGTGTACCCGTGTGGGCCGCCGGCGGTAGACCTGCAGTACTCGGCCAACGTCGAAATGCCGTTGAAGCCGGGGGCGGCCGATCTGCCGCAAGACATCGTCGCGAATGCCGGCCTGGAGCCAGCTTACCGCTTCCTCTCTACCACGCAGGCGCCCCGCGTGGCTTCGGTCACCCCGCGAAAGGGGCTCGCCACTGCCCCGACCGACGTCCTGATCACCGGTTCGGGTTTCACCGCGGGTTCGGCGGTTTCGTGGGCCGGTGCACCGGCCACAGCGGTCAAGGTGCTTTCGCCGACCTTCATCGTGGCGACGGCTCCGGCCGGGGCCTCGCTCGCCGAAGCGGCCGTGACCACATCAGCGGGTAGCTACGCCGGTCCATCCGGGCTGCCCCTCGCGGGGGTGACCGCGGATTCGATGGACGACGAAGTGTTTTGGCGCAGCAGTTTCGATGCCTACAACGTGGTCGATCTCAACCAGAACACCTACTGGTCGTCGGCGGCAACGGCAATGCCGCACTGGATCCAGGTGCAGTTCACCCATCCGGTGAAACTGGGCAAGGTCGTGGTCAAGGCACGCCGACTCGGCGGTCTTGCGATACCCGGGTTGACCGTCAGTGCCTCGGCCGGCGGGGCCCCGCCACAGGTGGTGGGCACCGTGTCCGGGAATGCGGCGCAGGACGTCTCGTTCTCGTTCCCGGCGCCGGTCAACGCTGACACCATCCGGGTCCAGGTCGACAGTGCGACCTATCAGGGGTCGCCGCGGAACAACGCCGATCTGGCCGAAATCGAGTTCTATGACCAGGCCGGAAACCGGCTCGGCCACTGAGATTGTCCGCCCGGTGGGCGAAGCAGCGATTTGTTCGCCCACCGGAACCGGATGCGCCAGGTTGGCGTCTGCGTCGCCCAGCGTGACCAGTCGTTCAGGAAAGTACTCGTAGCGGCTCGGCTTCGGCCGTAGCCGGTGTCAGGTCCAGCCGGGTGGGTAGCACCAGCGAGGCGATGGCGAGCACGCCGGTCAACGCCATCAGCCGTTCGACCAAACCGAGGGGGATCAGCATCCACCACCGGTCGTCGTTGGCCGCCGCCACCACGATGGCGCCGATGATCACGCCGAACCACAGCAGCGACACGATCGACAGCCCGACGCTCACCCGGCGCCTGATCGGCGAGTGCGTGAACACCGCGCGGCTCGCCAGCAGGACCGCGATCGGCAGGCAGACGAAGGCGACCACGCTCGCCACGCGGTGGATCGTGCCGCCGATGTTCGGGCCGATCGCCCAGTTGTTCTTGGGGTACGCCACGATCAGCAGCAGGCTGACCGTCCACAATGCACAGAAGGCCGACGCGGCGGAGAAGGCGGCGATCCGCCGTTGCCGGACCAGTGCGGCGAAGCCCGCCACCGAGCCGAGCGCGACCAGCGCCAGCGCGATGTCGAAGATCCACTTGCTGGGGCCCAGCGCGTATTCGCTGATGGTCCGGCGGATCGGGCTGATCGTGTCGGTCGGCGGCATCACCTGCAGCAACAGGATCAGCGCGGCACCCACGGCCATCGCGGCCACGGCGAACAGGGGAAGGAGCGCTCGTCGGCGGCTCACCTGGGGTGACTGCATGGAGTTCACCCTAGCGACCCCATCTGTGAAGTTTGTGAGGTTTTCCTGTCGGCCCGCTGTCGGCGGTGCAGCGGTTCGGCACCGGGAAACGGCCGTTTTCCTGGGTCTATGCCGGTGGTGAATGTGCAACACTGTTCTTCACATCTTCGTCGGATTGGCGCGAATCGTGGAGACACCGGAAAGCGAGCGGACCACGAAAGTCGTGCGCGCGACCGGGCGGGAGCGTGCGATCCAAGCTGCCTACGAGTTGTTCAGCCGTGACGGCACCCGCGCGGTCGGGATCGAAGCCGTCATCGCCAGGGCGAATATCGCGAAAATGACGCTGTACCGGAACTTCCCGTCCAAGGACGGCCTGATCCTGGCGTTCCTGGACCGCCGGGAACAGCTGTGGACGCAGGACTGGCTGCTGACCGAGACCAGCCGGATGGCCGACACCCCGCAGGGGCGGCTGCTCGCGATCTTCGATCTGTTCGGCGACTGGTTCCGCAGCCCGGATTTCGAGGGCTGCGCGTTCATCCGGGTGCTGCTGGAGATCACCGACCCGGCCAGCGATGTCCGCCAGGCCAGTGTGCGGAGCCTCGCGAACGTCCGTGTCTACCTCGCCGACCTCGCCGCCGCCGCGGGGATCGCCGACCCGGACTCCTTCGCGAGGCAATGGCACATCCTGCTGAAGGGTGCGATCATCTCCGGCCAGGAGGGCGATCTCCAGGCCCCCGCGCGGGCGAAGGAAATGGGCGAGTTGCTGCTGCGCCATCACGGCATCGCCGTGGGACCGGTCAGTTCAGGGACAGGCTGACGAGCCAGCCGGGATGGTCGGTGGTGCCCGCCATGTCGAACTTCGTGCCGCTCGTGAAGGCGAACCGGGTGGTGGCGAAGACATGCTGCACGTCGCTGTCGCCCTTGCGGAAGAAGCCGCTGGGGTTGCAGTCCTGGACTTTCGGGCTGCCCTGGTAACGCAGGTTCATATCCCCGGCCACGATCACCGGCGCCGACGCCGCGTAACCCACCGCGCGGCCGAGGAGTTCCTTGCACTGGGCCAGTGCGATGGCGCCGTTGCTCGAGGAGAGATGGGTGGTGCACGCGGTGATCGTCCCGGCGGGAAGGCAGGCCCACACCCGCTTTTCGGAGCCGCTGTCCTGCGCGGTGTAGCGGCCGTCGGCGCCGGTGGTCCCGGCGAGCGCTTCGGCGACCATGACGATGTTGCCGTAGTCCTGGCCGTTCACACATTTGACCGGCGTCCCGTCGGGGCGCTGCGCGGCGGCGAACCGGGTCCGGGCGGCGCCCATCGCCGCGCGCAACGGCTCGACGTCCCCGGAGCAGGCCTCGTTGACCGACAGCACCTGCGGTTTCACCGACGAGATCACGGACTTCGCCTTGGTCATCACCCGATCGCCGGTGTAGCAACCGGCCACACCGCTGTGGCAGATGTTGAGCTGGAGGACCTTCACCGGGGTCGCGGCCGCCGCCGAACCCGGCACCAGCGCGCAGCCGATCCCCATCAACGCCGTCACGACCACACTGCGGAAACGCGTCATGCCTGACTCCTGCCCCGAAGCGCCCGGACGGGACTCATGGTCCCGCGGGTGATCGTGTCGCGCAACGGACCCACGTTCGGCGTAAGCGGTCAGATCGCAACCACTAAGCCAGGCTGTCCGTTCGGGCAAGTTCGCGCGCTATGCGACTTGTGGCGGTTCCTTCGGGGTTTTCCCGTGACTAGGGTCTCGGGGCCGGTCGGCCCTGCGGTCGATCGTGGCGTCGAGAAAGGGGCGAATGTGGGTCGTTCACCAAGACAGAAGCGGGTTGGGCAAGGTGTTGCCGTCGCGGCCGCTGTAGGGCTGTTGATCGGCGGCTCGGCCGCGGTGAACCAGGCGAGCGCGGGGGACAACGTGGTCCGCGCCGACAAAGCCGTCGCGAGGTCCTGCTTCGGTGCGCTGGCGGCCAAGGGAACCGCCGGAACCGACCGCCGCGACGTGACGTCGACGGTCGACGGCCTGGTGCAGGCCCGGCTGAAGCCCGGCTCCGGCGCCGCGAGCGACTGGGACCTGGCGGTGTTCGACCAGGCCACCGGCGCGGTGGTGGCGGCTTCGGCCGGCGTGCGCAGCTACGAGCTCGCCGAGAGTTTCGTCAAGAAGGGGCAGAAGCTGATCGTGCAGGCCTGCCACTACGCGGGTTCTTCGCGCAGCGCGACGCTCGGCGTCGACTTCCTCGCGCTGACCCCGCAGGGCACGCCGACGGCGACGCCCGCCCCGCCGCAGCGGGCGCAGATGGTCCGGGTGGAAACCCCGACCAAGAAGGAAAAGAACCTCCTCCTGGCGTCCGGGCTGGACGTCACGGAGAAGGCCGACGCGACCGGCGTCGAGGTCGTGATCGCCGACGACGAGGACCGCACGACCCTCGCGGGCACCGGACTGGCGTCGAAGGTCGTCGAGGCAGATCTGTCCGCGAAGTCGATCGCGAACGCCAAGGCCGACACCTCGTACGCCGCGAAGACTCCGGCGTCCGCCCTCCCGTCGGGCCGGACGACCTACCGCCACCTGTACGAGTACGAGTTCGAGATGAAGGAACTCGCCCGCAAATCCCCCGACCTGGTCCGCGTGTTCGCGCTGCCCAACCGGACGCTCGAAGGCCGTGACGTCATGGGCGTCGAGATCGGCACGAATGTCAACAACCTCACCGACGGCAAGCCGGTCAACTTCACCATGGGGGTGCATCACGCCCGTGAATGGCCGGCCGGTGAGCACGCCATGGAATGGGCCGTCGAGCTCGTCAAGGGCTACAAGGACAACCCCGAGATCCGCGGCCTGGTCGGCAAGACGCGCAACATCGTCGTGCCGATCGTCAACGTCGACGGCTTCTCGATTTCCCGTGAAGCGGAGCCGAAGGGCGACTTCTCGCGCTTCGACTACGAAATGAAACGCAAGAACTGCAACGCTTCCGACTCGCCCGCCGCGTTCGCGACCGGTGTCTGCAAGGCCAACCCGGGCGGTCGTGAGCGCGGCACCGACCCGAACCGCAACTACGCCGGCTTCTGGGGCGGCGCGGGCGCGTCGTCGAACTGGCGCAACGACACCTTCCGCGGCGCGGGCCCGTTCTCGGAGCCCGAGACGCAGAACATTCGCTCGATCGTGTCTTCGCGGCAGGTCACCAACCTGATCACGTTGCACACCTTCTCGAACCTCGTGCTGCGCGTGCCGGGTGTCGCCGACGTCCGCCCGCCGCTCGACGAGCCGGCGTACAAGGCACTGGGCGACAAGATGGCCTCCCGCAACGGGTACACGAGCCAGCCGTCGTGGGCCCTCTACGACACCACGGGTTCCACCGAGGACTGGTCCTACTTCGCCACCGGCGGCTGGGGCTTCACCTTCGAGATCGGCAACACCGAGTTCCACCCGCCGTTCGAAACCGGTGTGGTCGCCGAATACGCGGGTCTCGCGCCCGCGGCGGGGGCCGGCAAGGGCGGTAACCGCCAGGCGTTCGTGGACATGCTCGCCAACGCGGCCGAGCCCGGCACGCACTCGACGCTGATCGGTTCGGCGCCGAAGGGCTACGAACTGAAGCTGCACAAGACGTTCCAGACGCCGACCTCGCCGGTGATCCAGCCGGACGGTTCCACCAAGCCGCCGATCTACGTGACCGACAACCTCGATTCGAAGCTGTCGTCCACCGGTGGCCGGTTCGCGTGGTCGGTCAACCCGTCGACGCGGCCGTACGTGGCCGGTCGGTACGGCCGCGATCCGCAGGGCCCGCCGCAGCAGCCCGCCGCGCTGGTCAACCCGGCCGGGATCCCGGCGATCAACACCGACTACCCGAACGACAGCGTCAACGTCGAGACGGCGGCCTTCCACGTCGACGGCCTGCCGGCGGTCGACAACGGGAAGTTCACCGTGGCGATCGACTGGGCGAACGCGGACACCGACTGGGACGTCTACGTCTTCGACTCGGCGGGCACGATGGTCAGCTCGTCGGCCAATGGTGGCACCACCTCGGAACGCGCGACCCTGTTCGACCCGCCCGCCGGTGACTACATGGCGGTCTTCGTCAACTACGCGCAGGCGGATCCCGCCACCGCGGACGACTGGGCCGGTCGCGTCGAGTTCGCGTCGCCGATCCCGCCGACCTACGGCCCGAAGGAGGCGTACCAGCTGACCTGCACCTCGCCCAAGGGCAAGATCGTGGGGCTGACGGACGTCTACGCCGAGCGTGGCCAGACCGTCGATGTCGGCGAGGTCTGCACCCGTTCGGCCCGTGCCACCAAGGAGCGCGGCACGCGGTAGCCCGATCCCGTACGGCCACCATGGCCACCTTGGTCGCGCTGGATGCGACCAAGGTGGCCATGGTGGCACTTCAGGCGGCGTCGCCGACCACCTGGCGGCGTACCGCGCGGAACGCCTTACTGTCCACTGTGGAGGGCTCGACGGCCAGCCAGGCGCCGATCTCGTGCACGAACTGCTCGGGTGTCATCGGCGGGATGTCCGCGTCGGCCGGTTCGTCGGTGGTGATCTCGCCGTCGCGGCTGGGGTAGACGATCAGCACCCCGCGCACATCGACGTCGGGCAGCAGCTCCTGGAACGCGTCCACTCCGTCGGGCAGCAGGCTGCCGCCGCCGCGGAACGGCCGGTTGTCCCGCCAGAAACCGGTGTCGTCGGTAGTGTAATGCCCGGGCAGCCAGGTCTTCGACTCGATCAGCACGAGCCGCCGCCCGCAGAGCACCGCGTGGTCGACGTCGGCGAACACCGAGCCGGGCCACGCGAGACCGTGGAACACCCGCGCCCCGGGCATCTTGGTGAGATATGTCGTGAGCAGGCCCGCGGTGAGGCGTTCGGCCACCTGGTCGGGGTCGTCGCCGGGCCTGCCGAACACCTGGCGTGCGCCGAATTCGTCCGCGAAACCCCGCTCGGTCCTGGCGAGCGCGCGGTACCGCAAGATGGTCCAGCGGATGATCGCCGCGACCGCGACTGCCAGCACCAGCCAGCCGACGACCACCCCGGCGTCGAGTTCCACCTGCAGCAGGATCGGGAGCACCAGCAGGCCCAGCCCCGCCACCGCGCCGGCCGCCGGGCAGTGCCCCGGCCCGCTGACACGGTCGTGATGGAGCCTTTCGTCGGCGTCGACGTCCTCCCACCACTCGATGGCCGAGATGTCCAGCGCGGGGGATTCGGGGACGTAACCGGGATCCTCGCCGAACCGGCGGGTGCGCTCCGCGATCGTCGTCCGCCGCGGCCGCCAGCGCGTGGCCGTCCGGCTCGTGCTGGTGCTGGTACGCACCGGTTCCGGAGGCGGGGGTGGTTCTTCTTCGTACTCGTCGTCTTCGTCGTAGTCCGCGCGGCGATCCGGGTCCGACAGCGTGTCATAAGCGCTTCGGAGGAGGTGGAACATGCCCGCCGTGCCGCCCGCGTCGGGATGCGCGGCCTTGGCCAGCGCTCGATAGGCGGCCTTGATCTCCGCGGGAGAAGCGTTTCGGCGGACGCCGAGCAGCTCGTAGTAGTCGACCTCGTGCACGTACCGGTTCCGCCTTCCCTGACAGCGCCGAAACACTATGGGATCGGTACCGGCACAGGCGAACCGCCTCGGCGACGCAATCGGGTGGTTTGGCGAAAGCGCAGTTCAACGGGTTGTGGAACCAAGCTGTGAAAGCAAGCTGTGTAATCAAGGGACCGCCGGCCCCCCTTCAGCCGGCGGTCCCAAGCACGGGTGTCACCTCCGGGCGAGCGCGTAGTTCCGCTGGTACGCGCCGCTCTGGTAACGCTGGGGTTGTGCGGCCCGGTAACGCTGTGACTGCGCGGACAGCGGCACCGGGACGGACTCCGTGTCGGTACGTGACCGGGCGACCCAGCGCCAGCCCGCGAGAACGGCGACGACCGAACCGATGACGGCGAGGACGAAAGCGAAGCGGAGCGGACCTTCGAGGTCGGCGGTGGTCAGCAGCACGATCGCCCAGAGCTGCAGGGCGGTGAACGGGATCACCAGGGCCGCGGCGTATACGCCCCGGCGCCAGCGACGTGGCTGCGGTGTGGGGAGAAACGGGTCCATGGTGGCCCTCCTTCGATTGCGGTAATGCTCATGCAACCGTCGAAAGGGCAAAGGCTCTGCGTCACCTGACACACTCAGTGGGCCAGTCTTCTCAGTTCACCCATTCGGTGGATCGTGTAGTGGACTCGCCCAGTGGTGATGACACCGCTTTTCCGCAGTTCCCGCAAGATCCTGGCGAGGGTTTCCCTCGAAAGCCCGATCGTGGAAGCGAGTTCGTCCTGGGTCCCCGGGGCGGTGAGCTCGACGTCCGTGCCGGACGGCTTGCCGTAGCGCACGGCGAGTTCCAGCAGCAGCAACGCGACCCGGCGCTTCGACGAACCACCGCTGACGGCGACCCCCTGGAAACTCCCGTCACGCAGCCTGTTCGCCAGGATGCCCAGCAGCGCCCAGGCGAACTTGGGCTGGGTCTGGCACAGCGCCGCGAAGTGCTGACCGCGCATGGTGAGCACCTCGACGGCGTCGAGCGCCTGCAGGGTCGCCGTCCGCGGGCCGTCGACGAGCGTCGCGACTTCACCGAGGATGTCGCCCGCCGTCCGCAGTGCGAGGAGAAGGGGGCGCCCGTCCCCGTCGGTCGTCAGCACGCGCACATGCCCGGACCGGATGACGAGCACACTGCGGCTCGGATCCCCTTCGCGTACGAGGAATTCGTTCGGTTCGTAGTTGTGCACGGTGGAAATACCCACAACCGCGGCCTTCTCGGCCGGACCGAGCTTCGCCCAAAAGCTGTCCGGACCGTCCATGATCCCAGACTGGCCGAATTCCGGTTCTTCGCACAACCGTGATCACTCGTCTGACGGTAAAATGAGATTCGCTTCACGTCGCGGAGATCCGGGGAGGTGGTGCGCGATGTCGGAAGTCCTTGCCGTCAACGAGCAGCGGCATCGCACCATCGTCGTCGTCGACATCGCCCGGTTCACCGATCCCGTCCGCACGGAACTGCACCAGCGCGTGGTTCACCAAGGGCTGTACGAGGTGTTGGAACAAGCTTTTGACGAGTCCGGTATCCGGTGGAAAGAATGCGATTCCGAGGATCGGGGGACGGCGCGCTAATCCTTGTCCCGCCGCAATTTCCGAACGTCGCGCTGGTCGACCACCTGCCCACGAGGTTGCTCGCGGGCCTCCGCCGATACAACACCGCTCACGCGGCCGAGGACCGTGTGCAGTCGCGGCCGGCGGTGAACTCCGGCGAGGTGCGGCTCCGGCGGCCTGCTGGCCGTCATCGCCGCGGACACCTTCTATCAGGACGTGATCCGCCACGACCCGGCCACGGATCCGAAGCCGTGCCGCCGCCTCGAAGTCGAGGTGAAGCAGACCCGGGCGATCGCCTGGCTCCGCCTGCCGGAGATGAACGGCTACGCGGATCGGCCCAGACCGGTCCGGCACGTCCTCTGCGCCATGATGGCGGCCTGGCCGAACTGATCGAGGCCGTCCCCGTCTTCGGCGGCCCGTCGACGCCGGTGCTGCACTTGGAGGAGATCGCCCGGAACCGCCTGATCGAGGGCTGACGGGCCCTTTTCCGCCGTCGTCGGAAAAGTCCCGTTCACCGTGCTTTGCCAGGCTGCGTTCCCGCAATGTTGCCTGGGAACCCTTCCAGCTCCGTGGTTTCTCTGTTAAGAAACTTAACTAACTATCAGACGGAGGCGCGCCGTGAGTTCACCAACCCGGTCGAACGGGCCCGGAGCTGGGGTTTTGCCCCAGCCAGGGCTGGAACGGAAGATCGGCCCGCTGCAGGCCACCGCGATGAACATGACGCAAATGTGCGGGATCGGCCCGTTCGTCACGATTCCGGCGATGGTCGCCACCATGGGCGGGCCGCAGGCCATGTTCGGCTGGATCATCGGCGCGATCATCGCGCTCGCCGACGGCCTGATCTGGGCCGAACTCGGCGCGGCGATGCCCGGCGCCGGCGGCACCTACCTGTACCTCCGTGAGGCGTTCCAGTACCGCACCGGACGGCTGATGCCGTTCCTGTTCGCGTGGAGCGCGGTGCTGTCCATCCCGCTGATCATGTCGACCGGCATCATCGGCCTGGTCCAGTATCTGGGCTATCTGGTGCCGGGCGTGGTCGACGAGAACGGCACGACCGGGCTCGGCCACGTCATCGGGATCGGGGTCGTGGTGCTGATCGTGCTGGCGCTGTTCCGCAGGATCGGCCAGATCAGCAAGCTCACGACCGTGCTGTTCGGGGTCATGCTGTTCGCCGTGCTGGCCGTCATCGTGGCCGCGTTCAGCCACTTCAGCGGCAGCCAGGCGTTCGACTTCACCCCGGGTGCGTTCAGCTTCTCCGGCGGCGCGTTCTGGGCCGGGCTCGGCGCCGGCCTCATCATCGCCATCTACGACTACCTCGGCTACAACACCACCGCGTACCTCGGCGCCGAGGTGAAGAAGCCGGGCAAGACGTTGCCGCGGTCGATCATCTTGTCGATCCTCGGCATCATGAGCCTGTACTTCGTCATGCAGGTCGGGGTGCTGGGCTCGGTGCCGATCGAGCAGATCAAGTCCGCGACCTCGGTCGCTTCGCTGGTGCTGGAGCAGGCGTGGGGCATCAGCGCGGCGAAGGTGTTCACCGTCTTCATCGTGATCGCCGCGGTCGGCTCGGTGTTCGCCGGGCTCCTCGGTGGCTCGCGGGTGCCCTTCGAAGCCGCCAGGGACAAGCTGTTCCTGCCGGTGTTCGCCCGGCTGCACCCGAAGCTGCACCTGCCGACGGCGGGCGTGCTCACCATGGGTGTCATCACCGCGGTCGGCTCGCTGTTCACGCTGACCGACGTCATCAACGCCGCCGTCGCGACCCTGGTGATCATCCAGTCGGTCGCCCAGGTCGCCGCGATCGTCGTGCTGCGGCGGCGTCAGCCGAACCTGCTGCGCCCGTACCGGCAGTGGCTGTACCCGGTGCCGACGATCATCGCGCTGGCCGGCTGGCTCTACATCTACTACTCGGCGAGCCGGCTTTCGATGGGCCTCTCGATCGGGTGGATCGTCATCGGGATCCTCGCGTTCCTCGTCTACGCCAAGGCCGAGCACACCTGGCCGTTCGGCCCGAAGGACGTCCGCGAGAACTTCGTCGGCGGGGCCGACACCAACCGAACCGAAGGGGCGCAAGCATGAGAAGGCCATTGGCTGCGGCAGCCGCACTGCTGCTGTTACCGGGCGTGCTGACGGTGGCCGCGCCCGCGTCGGCCCAGGAGTCCGCCGCCGACGTGCGGATCGCCGCCGCGAAGCCGCACGGTCTCAGCAAAATCGGGACACAGGGCTGGCAGGTGCTCACCAGCGCGGTCGCCAAGGATGGCGGCGAGCGCGTCTCGGCGCCCGGGTATCCCACCTCCGGGTGGCTGAAGGTGAAGCCGGACGACGAGGGCGCGCCGGGCACCGAGCTCAACGCGCTCGTGCAGAACGGCCAGTGCAAGGACGTCTTCTACTCCGACAACATGCGCAAGTGCTTCGGGTCCGTCGACAAGCTCGGCCCGATCACGACCGGTCAGTTCGCGGACCCCTGGTGGTTCCGCACCGACTTCGCGCCGGCGTTCAGGCCTGGCCAGAGCGCGAAACTGACCATCCCGGGTGTCGTCGGCGAAGGCGACGTCTGGGTGAACGGCACGCTCGTGGCGGGCAAGGACGTCGTCAGCGGCGCGTATGCCGGGCACACCTTCGACGTCTCGAAGCTCGTCCGGCCGGGCAAGAACAGCCTCGCGGTGAAGATGTACCCGAACAACCCGCTCAAGATGTTCACCCTCGACCAGGTGGACTGGGGGCAGATCCCGCCGGACAACAACACCGGCATCCAGTTCGCGCCGCAGCTGCAGATCTCCGACGAGTTGACCGGCGACAACGCCCATGTCACGCAGAACAACGCCGCCGACCTCAGCAGCTCCTCGCTGACGGTGGAAACCGACGTCACCAACAACTCGGACCGCTACCAGCGCGGCGACGTCACCGCGACGATCACGCCGCCCGGTGGTGGCGCGCCGATCGTCGTCAAGCAGGCGGTGGACGTCGCGGCGCACAGCAAGCAGACGGTGTCGTTCGCGCCGTCGAAGTTCTCGACGTTGAAGATCGCGAAACCCAAGCTGTGGTGGCCGTATTCGATGGGCGACCAGCCGCTGTACACGTTGTCCACCGCGGTTTTCCAGCACGGTGAGCTGTCGACGAGCTCGCAGGGGACCTTCGGGATCCGTTCGGTCAGCTCGCGGCTGGTGGGGAAGTCGCCGCAGGCGCCCGAAGGATCACGGCTCTTCGGGATCAACGGCAAGGAGTTCGTGTTCCGCGGCGGCGGCTTCGCGCCGGACCTGTTCCTCCGGTACGACAAAGCCGATGTGGCGCACCAGATCTCGCTGATCAAGAACATGGGGCTGAACGGTCTGAGGCTCGAAGGTCACGACATGCCGCAGGACTTCTACGACCAGGCGGACCGTGCCGGACTCCTCGTCATCGGCGGATTCCTGTGCTGTGACGCCTGGCAGCCCGACGGTGAGGCCGACCTGACCGAGCGGGACTTCCGGATCATGCACGACTCGGCTTACGCGATCGGGCAGGGGGAACGGAACCACCCGAGCGTGTTCAACTACGGCTGGAGCGACAACGAGCCGACGCCGCGCCAGGAGAAGGAAACGCTGAAAGCCTTCCAGGAAGCCGATTTCCAGGTTCCCGTGATCGCGTCGGCCGAGTACAAGAGCACGCCGACGCTCGGCCAGGCGGGCGAGAAGGAAGGCCCGTACGACTGGGTCCCGCCGTCATACTGGTACGACACCACGCATTTCGATCCCGAGGATTCGAGCCGTACCAACGTCGGCGGCTCCTGGGGCTTCGCCAGCGAGCAGAGCGCCGGGCACACGGTGCCGACGCTGGACTCGATCAAGCGCTTCCTTTCGCCCGCGGAGCAAGAAAAGCTCTGGAAGGACCCGGAGTACAACCAGTACCACGCGAATTTCGAGCCAGGGCACGGCGGCTACAAGTTCGGCACGCTGTACTCGCTGGACAACTCGATCACGCAGCGGTACGGCAGCTGGAACTCGCTCGAGTCCTACGTCCAGCTCGCCCAGGTCGCGAACTACGAGAACACCCGCTCGCAGTTCGAAGCGTTCCTGCACCACTCGAACGACAAGGCGAACCCGTCGACCGGCGTCGTGTACTGGCAGCTGAACAAGGGCTGGCCGACCCTGTTGTGGTCGCTGTACAACAACGACGGTGACCAGGCCGGCAGCTTCTACGGCGCCAAGAAGGCGAACCAGCCGCTGCACGCGCTCTACGGGTACGACGACAACTCGGTGACCCTCGACAACCTCGGCGCCGGGACGCAGCCGGGACTTTCGGTGCAGGCCAAGGTGTACGACACCGCGGGGAAGGTACTGGACGACCAGACCGCGGGCGGGATCAGCCTCGGCAGCCAGGTCGTGAAGAACAACGTGCTGAAGCCGAAGGTGCCGGCGGTCACGACCGCGCCGGAGAAGGCGCAGGTGTTCTTCGTCGAGCTGCAGGTCAAGCAGGGCGGCAAGGTCGTCGACCGGAACGTCTACTGGTTGTCTACGCAGAAGGACGTCGTGGACTGGGACAAGAGCATGGGCCAGCCGCAGGCGACGCTTTCGCAGCACAGCAGCCTGCAGGCGTTGCGGAACCTGCCGCAGGGCAAGGTCAGTGCCGTGGCTTCCACGCGTCCGCAAGCCGGCCCGAACGGTACCGACACGGTCACCACGGTGACAGTGACCAACACGTCCAATACGCCCGCTGTCGGATTCTTCCTGCGGGCGGACGTGCGGCGGGGAACCGGGTCCGGTCGTGAGCTGCCCGGGGACAACCAGGTCGGGACCGCGACCTGGGACGACAACAACATCACCCTGTGGCCAGGACAGTCGCAGACCCTCACGGCCGGCTACAAGGCGTCGGACCTGCACGGTGCCACGCCGGTGGTCAGCGTCTCCGGCGTCAACACCGCCCGGATCGTCGTCGGCGCCAAGGGCGGCTACGGACACTCCGGCACGGCGCCGAGCGGGCCGGTCGCACTGCGGAACCTCGTGGCGGACGGGACCAAGGAGTGACTACTGACGAGGTGATCCTCGGGATCGATTTCGGGGGGACGAAGGTCGCGCTCGGGCTCGCCGACCGCGACGGGAAATTGCTCCACACACATCGGCTGGACACGGACGCCGAAGCGGGCGCCGAGCAGGTCGTCTCCCGGGCTCTGTCCCGCGCCGACGCGTTGCTGGCCGAGTTCGGCGGGCGGCTGAGCGCCGTCGGGGTGGTGAGTCCGGGGATCGTCCTGGACGACCGGATCCTGCTGGCGCCGAATGTGCCGGGCTGGGAGTCGCTGCGGCTTCGGGAACTGGTGGCCGCACGGTATTCCGTGCCGATCGCGGTGGGCACGGACGTGAAGGCCGCGGCGCTGGCCGAGTGGAAGTGGGGAGCGCTGGCAGGTGCCGACCCGGCGGTGTTCGTGTCACTGGGGACGGGGATCGGGGCCGCGCTTGTGGTGGGCGGCCGGGTTCTCGGCGGGGCTCATGGTGCGGCGGGGGAGTTGGGGTACAACCTGCGTTCTCCGTTCGGTACCGAGGGTTTCGCGAGTGGTGCCGCACCTTTGGAGGAGGCCGTTGGCGGTAAGGGGTTGGGGGACCGGGCGAGCGCTTTGTTCGGGCGGCCGGTTGGCGCGGGGGAGTTGTTCGGGCTGGCTCGGGACAATGCCCAGGCGAAGGAGTTGGTGACCGCCGCGTTGGATGAGTTGTCCATGCATGTGGCCAACTTGGCGATTTTGATCGACGCCGAGCGGATCGCGGTCGGGGGTGGGATGGTGCGGTCCGGGGAGGTGGTCTTGCCGGTGTTGCGGGATCGGCTGGCGCATGCGGTGCCGTTTCCTCCGGAGTTGGTGATGGCGACGTTTGATCAGGAGGGGGCTTTGCTGGGGGCGATCGCGCTGGCTCTGGGCGGGTGACGGGGTTCGTCTCCTCGGTGCTATGAACGGACCTTTCCTGGCGTCTGCCGCCAGGAAAGGTCCGTTCATAGCGTTGTTCCAGCCACGAGATGTCGACATCACGCGACCTCTTAGTCGCTAAGAGATCGCCACCTGTCGACAGATGGCGAGCCACCCGGCCCCTGGAAGTACCCCAAAGCGGCGGTGGGGGCGTTGAGTGCCCCCAACGCCGCTTTGGGGTAATGGTCGGCGGGATAGTTCGGGCAGGGGTGGGTGCCTCGGCTCGTCCCTGGCTTGGGGCGGCACGGCTTTGTCGCCCGCCTGAAATGGTCCCGGCTTATGTCGTGGCATGAATGGACCTTTCATCTCGGTTTTTGAGATGAAAGGTCCATTCATTTCAGTTTTGGGGGTGGTGTGTGGGCTTTTGGTGGGTGCGGCTGGTTGGGTTGGCTGTGGTGTGAAGGGGTCCTTCCTTGCGGTTTTTGGTAGGAAGAGTCCCTTCATTGCGGTCCTGGCTTAGCCCCGTGGGGCCTCGCCGGTCTGGCCTTCGGAGCGTGCGGAGCGGGGGTGGCGGAAAATGTCAGGGGTGGCTGGCATGCTCTGGCCAAGATCGAGAGGGAGGTCGGAGATGGCGCCTTGGAGCGTGGAGCGGGTGCTCCAGCTCGCACCGGACGCGGCGTCGGTGAAGGCGGGGCGGGCGCTGGCTTCGGCGGCCAAGTGGCCGGTGCTGGGGGCGTCGGCGGACGCGGTGTGGGGGGCGTGCCAGGGGAGTGGGAAGGCGCCGTACCAGACGGTGGTCGAGTTGGCGGAGCCCGCGTTCCGGTGTTCGTGTCCCAGTCGCAAGTTTCCTTGTAAGCACGCGGTCGGGTTGTTGTTGCTGTGGGCTGGTGGGGTTGTTGATGACGCCGATGCGCCGGAGTGGGTGGGGGCGTGGCTGGCGGAGCGGAGTGCGCGAGCGAGGCGTGCTGAGCTGAAGGCCGAGTCTGTCAAGGCGCCGGATCCGGTGGCGGCGTCCAAGCGGGCGGCGCAGCGGGTGGATCGGGTGAGTGGCGGGGTCGCCGAACTGTCCGTGTGGCTGGGGGATCAGGTCGGACGCGGGCTGGGCGGGTTGGAGCGTGGGGGACGGCTCGAATTGTCGGGGGTGGCGGCCCGGATGGTCGACGCGCAGGCACCGGGGCTGGCGTCGGGGTTGCGGCGGGCGGCGCAGCTGGTGGGGCGGGGCAAGGAGTGGCCGGGGAAGCTGCTCGAGGAACTTTCGCTGCTGCATGTGCTGGTCGAGGCGTTTCCACGATTGAAGGAACTGCCGGAGGCGTTGGCGGAGACGGTGCGCGCTCGGTTGGGATTTGTCACTGACACCGCTGATGTGCGTGAAAAGGGTGTGCGGGTCACGGATAGGTGGCTGGTGGCGGGACTTGTCGACGACGAGGGCGATCAGCTGATCACGCGGCGGGTGTGGTTGCGGGGGCTCGGAACGGGGCGGGCGGCGTTGGTGCTTTCGTTCGCGCCGTTGGGGCGGCCGTTGGACTTCTCGCTCTTTCCCGGCTCGGTGGTGCCGGGCACGCTCGCTTTCTATCCGGGGGCGTTGCCGTTGCGGGCGTTGGTGGTCGAGCGAGAGGAACCCGTTGTGGCGGCTCGTCCGTATGGGGATTCCGTCGCTGTCGCGCTGGGGAGTTACGCGGCGGCGTTGGCGTTGGATCCGTGGGTGGAGCGGTGGCCGGTCGTACTGAGTGACGTGGTGCCGGCGAGCACTCCGGAGACCTGGCTGCTGTCCGATGTGGACGGTGACGCGTTGCCGCTGGTTTCCGGGTTCGACCCGTTGCCGTTGCTGGCTGTCTCCGCGGGACGGCCGTTGACGGTGGCGGCGGAATGGTCTGGCGCGGGACTGCGGCCACTGTCCTGTTGGGACGGAGAGAGGCCGGTGCTGTTGTGAAGGGCTGGGACGAGCTGGTCGCGACGGCGTTGCTGGGCACTCAGCGGCGGCCGGTGGACACGGCGGCATTGCCGCCGAAAGTGCGTGGGTTGCTGCCAGGTGGGGACGCCACTGGCGAGTTGCTGACGGCGGCCGCGTTGATGACGGGGTACCGCCGGGCCGGGCGGGTGGCGGCGCGGGACGCGGATCCGGTGCCGGTGGCGGCGGTGGACGAGCGGCCGCTGGTTCCGTCGGCCGCGCGGCAGCGGCTGGCCGGACTTTTGACCGCCCGTGATCCGGATCTGCTCGACGAGTGGCTGCTTTTGGTGGAGCGGCGCGGGCTTCGTGTGCCGCCGGAGCGCTTGCCCGCCTTGGTTTCCGCGGCCCGCGACAGGGTGGCTTCGCGCTCGCTGACGGCGTCGGTCGCGGGGCCGTTGAGCGAGTGGCTGGCCGAGGTGAATCCCGAGTGGGAGTTCCTCGCGGCGCACGCGAAGGCGACCGGCGAGGACGATGTGTGGCGCTACGGCACCACACCGCAGCGCACGCGGTGGCTGGCGTCGGCGCTGGCCACCGATCCCGAACGGGCCCGCGCCGAGCTGGCGTCGGCGTGGCGTAGTGAACCGGCGCAGGTGCGGGTCGAGTTCCTGACGGCACTGGGTTCCGCGCTCACCCCGGAGGACGATCTGTTCCTGGAAACCGTGCTCGACGATCGGGCGCAGCAGGTCCGCAAGCTCGCCGCCGAGCTTCTGCAAGGGCTGCCCGCCTCCGGGCTGGCGACGCGGATGGCGGATCGCGTCCGGGCGCTGGTGTCGGTGCAGCATCGGGGGCCGCGCCGGGAAGTGCTGGTCGTGACGCTGCCCGAGGAATGTGACGAGGAGCTGCGCCGGGACGGGGTGGTCGCCACTCCGCCGAAGGGCGGGCCGCGGGCGTGGTGGCTGCGGCAGATCGTCGCGGCGGCGCCGATGTCGGCGTGGGCCGGGTTCGCGCCGAATCCCGAGGCCTTGCTGCGGATGCGGGTCGAGGGCTGCGACGAAGCCTTGTTGCGCGAGAGCTGGGCGGTGGCGGCCGCCCGGCAACGCGAGGTGAGCTGGGCCCGTGCCCTGCTGGACGCCGATCCGGACGGCCCGCAGCGGGCCGGGCTGGTCGCGGCGCTCCCGCGTGAGCAGTGGGCCGAAGCCGTCGGCAGGCTGGCGACGCGGGCCAGCTCGGCGCATTTGTCGGAGGTAGTGGTGGCGCTGCCGCGGCCGTGGCCCGCCGAGCTCGGCACGGCGCTGCTCGATTGGCTGGTCGTCCGGCCGGACGAGCGGGCCGTCGCCGCGGCGGCCCGCGTGATCGCCCGTGCGGTACCGCCGGTTTGCCTGAACCATCCGCTGACCACCGGCCCGCTGCCCGAGGACGTGTCGCCGTGGCGCCGTCAGCTGGTCGAGACCTTGAATTTTCGCCGTGAGATGCATGAGGAGCTCCGATGACCACCGAGACCATTCTGCGGCCGCACGCCGAGCAGACCTACGCCGGCGAGCTGGCCGCACTCGCGGCGCAGGACGAGCGGGAGAAGCCGCCGTCCTGGTTGCTGTCGCCGTGGTCCGTCGTGACGTATCTGCTGGGTGGCACGCTTCCCGACGGCACGGTGATCAGTCCCAAGTACGTCGGGCCGCGGCGGCTGGTCGAGGTCGCCGTCGCGACCCTGGCCACGGACCGGGCGTTGCTGCTGCTCGGCGTGCCGGGCACGGCGAAGACGTGGGTGTCCGAGCACCTGGCCGCCGCGGTCAGCGGCGACTCGACGCTGCTGGTGCAGGGCACGGCCGGGACGGCCGAAGAGGCGATCCGCTACGGCTGGAACTACGCGCGGCTGATCGCGGAAGGCCCGAGTGAGAAGGCACTGGTCGCCAGCCCGGTGCTGCGCGCGATGCGCGATGGGAAGGTCGCGCGGATCGAGGAGCTGACCCGGATCCCGGCCGACGTCCAGGATTCACTGATCACCATCCTGTCCGAGAAGACGCTGCCGGTGCCCGAGCTGGGCACCGAGGTCCAGGCCCGCCGCGGGTTCACCGTGATCGCCACGGCGAACAACCGGGACAAGGGCGTCAACGAGCTGTCGAGCGCGTTGCGCCGCCGGTTCAACACCGTCGTCCTGCCGCTGCCCGACTCCGCCGAGGCCGAGGTGGAAATCGTCACGCGCCGCGTCGAGCAGCTGGGGACGTCGCTTTCGCTGCCTGCACAGGATGTCGAGCTGGCGGAGATCCGCCGGGTGGTCACGGTGTTCCGCGAGCTGCGGTCGGGTCGGACCGAAGACGGCCGGACAGCGGTGAAGTCCCCGTCCGGCACGCTGTCCACCGCGGAAGCCATCAGCGTGCTGACCGGCGGCGTCGCGCTGGCCGCGCATTTCGGTGACGGCGTCCTGCGGCCGCACGACGTCGCCGCCGGGATCATGGGCGCGGTGGTCAAGGACCCGACGGCCGACGCCGCGGTGTGGAGCGAGTACCTCGAGACGGTGGTCCGCGAGCGCGACGGCTGGGCCGACTTCTACCGAGCGTGCCGGGAGTTCGCCGGATGACCGAAGTGTCCACGCATCTGCTGGGCATCCGTCACCACGGACCCGGCTCGGCCCGCGCCGTCGCGGCCACCCTCACCGAGCTCGAGCCGGACATCGTGCTCATCGAGGGGCCACCGGAGGCCGATTCCCTTGTGGAGTTGGCCGCGGGCAAGGACATGGTGCCGCCGGTGGCGTTGCTGGCGTACGCCGTCGACGACGCCACGCGGGCGGCGTTCTGGCCGTTCGCGGTGTTCAGCCCCGAGTGGCAGGCGATCCGGTACGCGCTCGACGCGGGCGTGCCGGTGCGGTTCTGCGACCTGCCGGTCGCGCACCAGTTCGCCGCCGAGCCGGTCAGCGGCGGCGGGCTGTCCGCCGATCCGCTCGCCGAGCTGGCGTCGGCGGGCGGCTACGAAGATCCGGAGCGCTGGTGGGACGACGTCATCGAGCATCGCCGCGATGGCGCGGCGCCGTTCCCGGTGATCGCCGAGGCGATGATCGCGCTGCGGGAAGGCGAGGAGCCGCAGGAAACAGCGGGCGCGCTGCGTGAGCGGCAGCGTGAGGCGTATATGCGCACTGCGTTACGCAAAGCCAAAAAGGACGGTTTCCGGCGGATCGCCGTGGTGTGCGGGGCCTGGCACGTACCGGCGCTCACCGAGCCACTGCCGCCGGCGTCGCGGGATCAGATCGTCCTCAAAGGACTGCCGAAGCGGAAGGTCGCCTGCACCTGGGTGCCGTGGACGCACAGCAGGCTGGCGACGGCGAGTGGTTACGGCGCGGGTGTGACGTCGCCGGGCTGGTACCACCACCTGTTCACCGCGACCGACCATGTGACCACGCGCTGGCTGACCGACGTCGCCGGGGTGCTGCGTGCGGAGGACCTGCCGGTGTCGAGCGCGCACGTGATCGAGGCGGTGCGGCTCGCGGACACGCTGGCCGCGTTGCGGAGCCGGCCGCTGGCCGGGCTGGAAGAAGTCACCGAGGCGACTCGGTCGGTGCTCTGCGGCGGGGACGACGTGCAGCTCGATCTGGTCACCCGGCGGCTGGTCGTCGGCGAACGGCTCGGCGAGGTCCCGCTGGAAACTCCGCAAGCGCCAGTGGCGGCGGACCTCACGGCGGCGGCGAAACGGTTGCGCCTCAAGCGTGATCCGCTGGAACGTGAGCTGGACATCGACCTGCGGAACCCGACCGGCACGGAGCGTTCGCAGCTGCTGCACCGGTTGCGGATCCTGGGCGTCGGCTGGGCCAAGCCCGCGACGGCCGCGCGCCGGTCCAAGGGGACGTTCCGGGAGACGTGGACGTTGTGCTGGAAGCCCGAATACGAAGTCGACCTCGTGGCGGCCGGGGTACACGGCACGACGGTGCTCGCGGCTGCCGTCTCGGTCATCCGGGACAGAGTCTCGGCTGAGGCGACGCTGGCGGAGATCACCGGTGCGGTCGAGGACTGCCTGCTCGCCGAGCTCGACACCGCGTTGCCGGACGTGCTTTCGGCACTGGATGCCCGCGCTGCCAACGATTCCGACGTCGCCAACCTGATGGCCGCGTTGCCCGCGCTGGCCAGGGCCGCGCGTTATGGCACTGTTCGCGACACCGACACGAGTTCGCTGCGGGAAGTGGGGGAGCGGATGGTCGCGCGCGTGTGCGCGGGGCTCCCGTCCGCGGCCCACGGTGTCGACGAGGACGCCGCGGTGAAGCTGTGCGGGCTCGTCGACGGCGTGCACGAGGCCACGAGCCTGCTCGACGACAAGATCAGGGAACGCTGGCTCGTCGCGCTGGAAGCGTTGGCACGAAGGGAAACCGTCGCGCCGCTGCTCGGCGGCCGGCTGACGCGGATCCTGCACGACGCCGAGCGTGTCGACTCCGCCGAGGTGGAAATCCGGCTCGGCCGGGTGCTCACGCCAGGCATCGAACCGGCCAAAGGCGCGGCGTACGTCGAGGGGTTCTTCGCGGGCGGCGCGCTGCTGCTGGTGCACGACGATCGGCTGCTGCGAGTGCTCGACGCCTGGCTCGCGGGCGTGCCGTCGTCGCTGTTCGTCGAGGTACTTCCTTTGCTGCGACGCACTTTCGGCGCGTTCGCCGGGCCGGAACGCCGGACGATCGGCGAGCGTGCGGCGAGCTTGTCCGGCCGGACGGCGCCGATCGTGAAGATAGCTGAGGACTTCGACGAGCGCCGCGCGGAAGCCGTGCTTCCGGTGCTGGCGACTCTCCTGGGGGTGGGGCATGCCTGACACGGAAACCGAGCGGCTGCGGCGATGGCGGCTGGTACTGGGCGGGGAGGACGACGGCACCGGTCACGGCTTGGCCGGGCAAGATCAGGAGATCGACGTCGCGCTTTCGTCGCTGTACGACGGGAAACGCGAGGCCGAGGGTACCGGCCGCCGTACCTCGGGCCTGGGCGCGTCCGCGCCGCGCGTGGCGCGCTGGCTCGGCGATATCCGCGAGTACTTCCCCAGCACGGTCGTGCAGGTCATGCAGCGCGACGCCGTCGAGCGGCTCGGGCTGACCAGGCTGCTGCTGGAACCTGAACTACTCGGAGCGGTCGAGCCGGACGTGCACCTGGTCGGCACGCTGCTCGCGCTCAACGGCGTGATGCCGGAACGCACCAAGGAAACGGCCCGCCAGGTCGTCCGCCGGGTGGTCGAAGACCTGGAGCGCAGGCTCGCCGACAAGACCCGCGCCGCGGTCAAAGGCGCGCTCGACAGGGCCGCTCGTACGCACCGGCCACGGCACGCGGACATCGACTGGCAGCGCACGATCCGCGCGAACCTCAAGAACTACTCGCCGGAGCTGGGCACGATCATCCCGGACAGGCTGGTCGGCTACGGCCGTAAGCAGCACAGCGTCCAGCGGGACGTCATCCTCGCCATCGACCAGTCCGGCTCGATGGCGGAATCCGTGGTCTACTCCAGCGTTTTCGGCGCCGTGCTCGCGTCGATGCGGTCACTGCGCACGCAGCTCGTCGCGTTCGACACCGCCGTCGTGGACCTCACCGAGGAGCTGGACGACCCGGTCGACGTGCTGTTCGGCACGCAGCTCGGCGGCGGCACCGACATCAACCGCGCGGTGGCGTACTGCCAGAGCCTGATCACCCGTCCGACGGACACGCTCTTCGTCCTGATCAGCGACCTGTATGAAGGAGGCGTACGGGACGAGCTGCTGCGACGCGCGCGCAGCCTAGTCGGTTCGGGGGTGCAGATGGTGGCGTTGCTCGCGCTGTCCGACTCGGGCACCCCGTCGTACGACCACGAGAACGCCGCCGCGCTGGCGGAGCTCGGTGTCCCCGCCTTCGCCTGCACGCCGGACCTGTTCCCCGAGCTGATGGCCGCCGCGATGCGCCGCGACGACCTCAGCCAGTGGGCGGCCACGAACATCGGAGTTTGACCTTCACCCAGGGACAGAGCACAGGGTCGGAGCACCGGGCAGGGAGCCCGGGACGAGGAGGAGATATGGCCAGGCTGAGCATCGGTGAGTTCGCGCAGGCGTCGGGCCTGACACCCAAGGCCTTGCGGCTCTACGACGAACTCGGCTTGCTGCCCCCTGCCGACGTCGATCCGCGGTCGGGCTACCGGTCCTACGAACGGGGTCAGCTGGGCCGAGCCCAGCTGGTCGCGTGGCTGCGCGGGCTCGGCATGCCGTTGGCCCGGATCCGGGTGGTCTGCGATCTCCCGCCACTGGCGGCGGCCGCAGAGGTGACGTCGTACTGGCATCAGGTCGAGGCCGACACCGCGGCCCGTAAGGAACTGGCCACCTTCCTCGTCGACCATCTGTCCAGAAAGGACACTGACATGGCCGACGTACGCACCGAATGGGAACTCCGCTCCGCCGCCCGGGATGATCGAGGGCTGGTGCGGGAAAGCAATGAAGACGTGACGTATCGAGGGCGGCACCTGTTCGCGGTCGCCGACGGGTTCGGCGCGCAGGGCAAGGAGAAGACGGCGAGTGACGCCGCGGTCGACGCACTGGAACCGTTGGACGCCGACGTGCCCGCCGGAAACCTGCTGAAGGCGCTCGGCGCGGCCGCGGGCGGGGCGCGCAAGGCTGTGCACGAGTTCATCGCGTCCGACCCGGCACACCAGGACACCGGGACGACGTTGACGGCAATGCTCTGGTCCGGCGCCCAATTCGCGCTGGCGCACGTCGGTGACTCGCGGGCGTATCTCCTGCGGGATGGCGAACTGACGCAGATCACCTACGACCACACCTTCGTGCAATCGCTGGTGGACGAGGGAAAGCTGACGCCGGAGGAAGCCGCGTCGCATCCGAAACGCACCACGCTGCTTCGCGCGCTGCACCGGGACGACGAGACGGAACCCGACCTTCACCTGCGCGAAGCACGGTCCGGGGACAGGTACCTGTTGTGCTCGGACGGACTGCACGCGGTGGTCGCGGAACAACAGTTGCGCGAGGTCCTCGGCACCACGAGCACTCCGCAGCAGGCCGTGGACCGGTTCGCCGAACTCGTCGAGGAGGCAGGAGCACCGGACAACTTCGCCTACGTCGTCGTCGACGC
>NZ_DASYMU010000034.1:0-36694 GCF_036008905.1 Amycolatopsis sp.
CCAAGACACGGTCGAGTCGTTGGTCGGGTCGCCGGGCTCACCGAGCTGGACGAGCAGGGTGAACTTGACCGGGCCCGCGGCCAGGCGCGCGGCCAGTTCGTCGGCGAGGTACAGCTGCGGCCAGGCGGCGGCCTCCTCTGCGGACACTTCTTCGACACCGGCATCTGGCGCCCAGCGGTAGCGGATCGAGCGCCGCTCGCCGGCCGCGTCCAGCCAGGTGAACGCGTGGATCGCCCAGTAGTTCGCGGTGCCGTAGCTCGTCGGGATGCCGACGGTGACGGCTGTCTGCAAGGCGGGCCCTGCCGTCGGGTTCGCGCCGACGTACTCGCGGACCTTGGCCGGGTCGGGCGCGCCGGTGACCGGGTCCGGCTTCGCGGCGGCGATGAGGTCGCCGAACGCCTCCGGGCTGGCGGCGACGAACCTTTCCACGTTCACCATGATGAGATCGGTGTTCTCGTCATTCGAAAGGTGGAACTTCGTGGCGAATCCGCGGACGGCGTGCTCACCGTCCGGTTTGTTCGGATTCGTCGAAGTGTGCGAAAAGCGGACGGTGGCCGGCACCGGCGTGGTCTGCAGGTGTTCGGCCGTCGTCAATGCGCTTGCTTCGCCGTTCGGAGTGAAAGTCGCGTCGTAGCAAAGACCTCGTGCGTGCGCGCGACGGAACCCCGGGAAAGTTCCGTTGAGGTTTTCGATGGCGTCGACGAGGTCTGCCGAGATCTGTGATTTCGCGAGGTGGGAGCCCATATCGCGAAATTTAGCATGGCTCCGGATATTCTCCTGGTGAACTCAATTCCGGAATCACTTTCGCGTTTGCCCTGATTTACCGGCGTATTTGCCTGATTTCCCGGAACTGTTCCGGCTATCGAGACATTTTCTCACTCGAATCGGGTCATGACGTGTTTCACCCGGGTGTATTCGGAAAAGGCATAGGCCGACAGGTCCTTGCCGTGTCCCGAATGCCCGAAACCACCGTGGGGCATTTCACTGACCAGCGGCCCGTGGGTGTTGACCCAGACGCAGCCGAAGTCCAATTCGCCCGAAACGCGGACAGCCCGCGAGTGGTCGTTGGTCCACACCGAGGACGCGAGTCCATAAGGGACGCCGTTGGCCAGTTCGACACCTTCGGCCTCGGAGCCGAACCGCTGCACGGTGATCACCGGCCCGAAGATCTCCTCCTGGACGATCTCGTCGTCCTGCCGCAGCCCGGAGATCACCGTCGGGGCGAAGAAGAATCCGCGGTCGCCGGACGGTGTGCCACCGGTACGGATCTTCGCGTGCGCGGGGAGTCGCTCGATCAGCCCGCGCACCCGGTCGAACTGAGCCGCGCTGTTCAGCGGGCCGAAATCCTTGCCCGCCTCATGCCCGGCCGCGACCTTGGTGAGCTCCGCGACGAACTCGTCGTGGACGGACTCGTGCACGATCACCCGGCTCCCGGCGGTGCAGTCCTGCCCGGCGTTGTAGAACGCCGCGCCGATGACGCCCGCCGCGGCTTCGGTGATGTCGACGTCGCCGAACACCAGCAGCGGCGCGTTCCCGCCCAGTTCCAGGTGCGTCCTTTTGAGATCCGCGGCGGCCACGGTGGCGACGTCGATGCCCGCCCGCGTCGACCCGGTGATCGAGACCAGTTCGGTGATCGGGTGCTTCACCAGCGCGCGGCCGGTGTCCCTGTCTCCACAAAGGACGTTGAACGCGCCGCTCGGCAGGAACTCGGCGGCCACCTGAGCGAGCAGGACGGCGGTGCTCGGCGTGGTCTCGGCGGGTTTCAGTACGACCGTGTTACCGGCGGCGAGTGCCGGGGCGATCTTCCACACGCCCATCATCAACGGGTAGTTCCACGGCGCGATCTGCGCGCAGACACCGATCGGCTCACGCCGGATCATCGAGGTGTGGCCCGGCGTGTACTCCCCGGCCGCGGTGCCTTCGAGCAGCCGCGCGGCGCCCGCGAAGAACCGCAGCGCGCTCACGCTCTCCGTGATCTCCTCGTCGAGCACGACCTGGCGGATCTTGCCGGTCTCCCGGACCTCCGCGTCCGCGAACTCCGCCGCCCGTGCTTCGACGGCGTCGGCGATCTTCAGCAGCGCGAACTGACGCTGGGCGGGCGTGCTCTTGCGCCACACCTTGAAGGCGCGCTCCGCGGCTTCAAGCGCCGCGTCCACATCGGACTGTTCGGAGAGGACGCTCGTGCCGAAAACCTCACCGGTGCCCGGATCGACCAAGTCGAGAGTGCGATCGCCGGAGGCGTTCACCAAGGCGCCGTCGACAAAGTTCAGGACCGTCATTCACTTCTCCAGATGAGTGGGGGCGAACATCCTCAGCAGGGCGGGCAGCACCACGACACCCGGGCCGGGGGTGCCCAGCGCCTCGGCGACGTCGGCGCCGACGGAGTCCACTGTGGACAGTTTCGCCGGGACGCCGAAGGACTTGGCCAGCGCGACGAAGTCCGGCCGGGTCAGCTCGGTCGCCGTCGACTGCCCGAAGGCGTCGGTCAGGTATTCGCGCAGGATCCCGTAACCGCCGTCGTCGACGATCAGCCAGGTGACGTCGAGCTGGTGCTGCACGGCCGTCGCGAGTTCGGCGATGCCGTACATCGCACCGCCGTCACCGGACACCGCCAGCACCGGACCGCCCGTGGCCGCGGCTCCGCCGAGTGCGCCCGGCAGGCCGTACCCGAGGCCACCGGCACCTTGCGCGGTGTGAATGGGCGCGCCGTCGGCGTTCCACGCCGACCAGGCCCAGTAGCCGAGGATCGTCATGTCCCAATAGGTCGGCGTTCCCTCGGGCACCGCCGTGCGCAGCTCCGCGGCGAGTTTGCGCTCGAGCGCCAGATCCTGGACGTCGAGCCGGGCCGCCACCTTGGCGAGCAGATCGGTGACGGCCGCCTCCGCGCGGCCGTCGGACTGCCGCATCGGCACCCATTCCAGCAGTTCCGCCAACGTCAGCTTGACGTCGGCGTGGATGCCCAGCGCCGGGTAGTTCGACTCCAGCTTGCCCGCGTCCGCCTCGACCTGGATCACCCGGCCGCGCGGCGCGAACTCGCGGTAGTTGCTGGACAGCTCGCCCAGTCCGGAACCGAGCACCAGCAGCACGTCGGCGTCGGCGAGGAATTCCGTGCTGTGCCAGTCCTCCAGCCACGACTGCCCGGAAAGCGGGTGATCCCAGGAGAAGACACCCTTGCCGCCGAACGTCGAGAGCACGGGCGCCCGCAACGCCTCCGCCAGCGCCAAAAGCTCCGCGTGCGCGCCGGACCGCAACGCGCCGCCACCAGCGAGGATGACCGGGTTCCGTGCCGCACCAAGGAGATTCGCCGCTTCGGTGATCAGCTCCGGGAGCGGTACGAGCGGCGCCGGGTGCGCCTGCGCGGAGGTGATCTCGGGCAACGTCGTCGGCGCGAGCAGGACGTCCTGCGGGATCTCGACCCACACCGGACCGTACGGCACGGTGGCCGCGGACTCCCACGCTTCCCTTAGTGCCGTGGGGATCTGGCTCACCGACCGGACACTGTGGACGGACTTGACCACGCCCGCGAAGCTCGCCTGCTGGTCCGGCAATTCGTGCAGGTAACCGTGCCGGCCGCCACCGAGACCAGCCACCGGGATCTGGCTGGAAATCCCGAGCACCGGCACCGAAGCCGCTTTGGCTTCCTGCAGCGACGCCAGCGTCAGCAGCGCGCCGGGCCCGGTCGACACGATCATCGGCGTGACCGGCACCGGGCCGTCCGGGTTCGCGCCGAGCCGGGCTCGGGCGAAGCCGTCGGCCGAAAACGCGAGGTTGTTCTCCACCCGCGAGCTGATCACCCGCAGGTCGGGCGCGCGCCGCAGCGCCTCGAACAGGCCCAGCGCGTGCTGCCCCGGCAGGCCGAACACGGTGTCGGCGCCCAGCGACCGCAGGGTCTCTACGACCACGTCGCCGCCGATACGTTCGAGGTCGGTCATCTCGCCACTCCCAAGGACAGCAGGCTCACCAGGTCGTAGGCCACGTGCGAGGCCGCGATCGCGGTGATTTCAGCGTGATCGTAAGCCGGGGCCAGCTCGACCACATCCGCACCGATCAGGTTCAGCCCGCGCAGCCCGCGCAGGATTTCCAGCAGCTCACGGCTGGTCATGCCACCTGCTTCGGGCGTGCCGGTGCCCGGCGCGTGGGCGGGGTCGAGCACGTCGATGTCGACCGACACATACAGCGGCCGGTCGCCGATCCGCTGGCGCAGGGCGTCGACGACCTCGGTGACCCCCATGCGCAGCACGTCGCCGGAAGTGATGATCCCGAAGCCGAGACGGCGATCCTCTTCGAGATCGCGCTTGCCGTACAGCGGTCCGCGCGTGCCGATATGCGACAGCGCGCTGGTGTCGAGAATTCCCTCTTCCGATGCGCGCCGGAACGGCGTCCCGTGCGTGTAAGGCTCACCGAAATAGGTGTCCCAGGTGTCCAGATGCGCGTCGAAATGCAGCAGCGCCACCGGTCCGTGCTGTTTCGCCGCGGCCCGCAGCAGCGGCAGCGCGATCGTGTGGTCCCCGCCGACGGTCACCAGTTTGGTGCCGCCGGCGGTGAGCGCTTCCGCTTCGTGCTGCAGGGTTTCGACGGCTTCCCCGATGTTGTACGGGTTGACCACGATGTCGCCGCCGTCGACGACCTGCGCCTGCGCGAACGGCGAGACGTCGAGCCCCGGGTGGTACGGCCGCAGCAGACGGCTCGCCTCACGCACCGCGGCCGGGCCGAACCGCGCGCCCGGGCGGTACGACACCCCGGCGTCGAAGGGCACCCCGACCACGGCGATGTCGGCCCGTTCGACCTGATCGATCCTCGGCAGTCGCGCGAAGGTGGCGAAACCGGCGAACCGGGGCACCTTCGACGAGTCGACGGGGCCGATCCGCGGCGGCGTACTCACTGTGCACTCACTGTCCGCTCCTGAATCTTCTGGTGTATCAAGCGTTTACGGCTTCTTCTTCGTCCGCCGCGCTGCCGTTCAACCGGCTCGTCCACACCGCGAGGACCGGCTCCGGCGTCCGCGGTGTCAGCAGGCTGACCACGACGTAGACGACCAGGCTCGTGCCGAGGCCCCAGTAGATCGGGCTGTTCGCGGCGATCCCGTCGATGGCCATCCACGCGATCACCGCGACGGTTCCGGCGATCATCGACGCGAGCGCGCCTTCCCGGGTGCCGCGCTTCCAGAACAGCGCCGCGACGATCGCCACCGCCAGGCCGCCGACCAGGACGTTGTAGGCGATGGTCAACGCGTTGAGCACGTCGGTCACCGCCATCGCGATCCCGATCGCGAGGATGCCCAGCAGCAGGGTGGTCAGCCGGTTGCGGCTCACGTCGGCTTCGGCGTCCTCGGCCCGGCTCGTGCCGCGGAACTTCGCCAGCAGATCCGACGTCGTCACCGTGGAGCAGGCGATCAGCGCACCGCTCGAGGTCGACATGAGCGCCGAAAGCGCCGCCGCCAGCACCAGCCCGCGGACGCCGGTCGGCAGCAGGTCCTCGACGATGACCGGGAACGCGTCCTGGCTGCTCGCGAGAGCCGGGTAGAGCGCCTTCGCCGCGGTGCCGATCAGTGCCCCGGCGATGCCGTAGACCAGGCAGTACGTGCCGGAGATGAGGCCGCCGGCGGTGGCGATCTTCGGCGTCCGGGCGGTGAAGACCCGTTGCCAGATGTCCTGGCCGATGAGCAGGCCGAGGCCGTAGGTCAGGACATAGGTAAGGATCGCGCCGCCGCCGATCGCGGCGAAGTCGAAGTAACTGGCGTCGAGCCGGGCCCGCATCCCGTCGAAACCACCCGCCGAGCCGATCGCGACCGGCAGCAGGATGAACAGGATGCCGATGGTCTTGATGACGAACTGCGCGATGTCGGTGAGCGTGATCGACCACATCCCGCCGAGCACCGAGTACAGCACCACGATCGCGCCGCCGATGCCGATCCCGACCCACTCGGGGATGTCGAAGAGCACTTTCACCACGGTCGAGAACGCCAGCGTCGAGGTGACGGTCAGCATCAGGGTGTAGACCCACATGACGATCCCGGACAGCACGCTGGTCGAGCCGCCGTAGCGCAGGTCGAGTATCTCGCCGACGGTGTAGACCCGCAGCCGCACCAGCCGCCGGGCGAACGCGGCGTGCAGGCCCAGGATGCCGAGGCCGATGGCGAGCACCAGCCAGGCGCCGGAGATGCCGTGCTTGTAGCCCAGCGCCACCCCGCCGATCGTCGACGCGCCGCCGAGCACGACGGCCGACATGGTGCCGGAGTACATGAACCAGCCGAGCCTGCGCCCGGCGACGAGATAATCGGACTTCGTCCTGGCGAGCCTCAGCCCGTACCAGCCGATTCCGATCATGCCCAGTACGTAGAGCGCGATCACCGCGTAGTCACCGGCCACGGTCTGTCTCCTTTACTCGGGTGTTCGGGCAACCGTAGGGTCACGCCCGCACCGGTCGACAGAGGACGAACCATCCACAAATGACGTAGCATTGGGTCGAAATGACTACCACACCGGATCTGCTTGACGTCGAGATCAAGGTCCCGTTACGGGTGGTCGTCGGCAACCCGGAGCTCGCCGTCGACGCCGTCCCGGAGACGCTGCGGCCCGGCGCCCTCGACCTGCCCGTGCGCTGGGCGCATGTCAGCGAACTCCTCGACCCCGTGCCTTATCTGCTCGGTGCCGAACTGCTCCTGACCGCCGGGGTGAACCTGCCGGAGGAACAACGCGAGGTCGACGGCTACGTACGCCGGCTCAATGCCAGCGGCGTCACCGCGCTCGGCTTCGGGCTCACCCCGCCGCTGCACCCCGAACTGCCAGGCACGCTGCGCCGCGCCTGTATCCGCCACGGCCTGCCGCTGCTCGTCGTGCAGGCGCGGACGCCGTTCCTGGCGATCAGCCGGGCGGTTTCGGTCGCCCTCAGCGAGGCGAGCCAGCGCGAACAGCGGCGCACCACCGAGGCCCGCGAAGCGCTGACCCGGGCCGCGAGCCGGGGGCTCGGCGAGCTCGTGACGACGTTGGCCTTGCGGCTCGGTTCCTGGGTCGCGCTGGTCGGCGCCGACGACGAGCCGGTGGCCGTGCACGACGCCCCCGCCCCCTTCCCGGGTGAGGCGCTGGAACTGCTCGGCACATTGCGCTCCGGCTTCGGTATCCGCACCGCGACCACCGAGCTGCCGGATGGCACGTTCGTCGTCGCGCAGCCGGTGTTTCCGCAGGCCACGGCGTCACACCTGCTCGTCATCGGCCGCGGGCGGCGGTTCGACGGCACCGAACGCGCGATCGCCGCGGTGGGCGCCGGGCTGCTCGGGCTCGTCGGGCGGGCCGGTTCCGACGCCGCCGAGCTGGGCGCGGCGGCGACGTCGTTGCTGCTGGGCCAGGCGCCCGACCCCGTGCTCACCGAGCTGTTCGGCGCCGCGGACTGTCACCTGATGGCGGGAATCCCGCATCGGAAGGGCCCGAACGAGGTGGCCCTGCGCTACGACTGGCTGCGCGCGCGGCTCGACACCCCGCTCGTCGAGGTCCTGCCCGGCCCGAGGTTCGTGGCCATCGCGAGAAAGGCGCCGTCACCGGCCGAACTCGACGAACTGCGCTGGGACGGCTGGCTCACCGTCGTCGGCACCGCGGGTCCCGCCTCGGAACTGGCGGCCGCGGGCACCGAAGTCGAGAACCTGCTGCAGCGTGCTCGCGTGCTGGGGCGGCCGGTGATCGCCGAAGCCGCCGGGCTGGGCCTCGCCACGGCCGTGGACCCGGCCGCCGCGCGCGGATTCGCCGGGAAAACGCTGGCGCCACTGCGGGACCGTGACGGTGAACTCGTCACGACGTTGCGGGCCTGGCTCGCCAACCACGGCGGCTGGGACCGCACCGCGACCGAACTCGGCCTGCACCGCAACAGCGTCCGCCACCGCATCAAGCAGGTGGAACGGGCACTCGGCGTCGACCTGGCCGATCCCGAAACCCGGATGGAGCTCTGGTTCGCACTTCGCTGGGATCAGGGCGGGGACCAACGTCAACTGTGTCCTTAAAGGCCACTCTCAGGAAACTGTGGGAACGTGGTGAAGTGCGGATTCTGGTAGTCGAAGACGAAGAGCCCCTAGCCGACGCGATAGCGCGCGGCCTGCGTCGGGAGGGGATGGCTGTCGACATCGCGTTGAACGGTGACGACGGTCATGAAAAGGCGACCATCACTCGTTACGACGTGGTGCTGCTGGACAGGGATCTCCCGGGCATGTCGGGTGACGAGCTGTGCCAGGAGATCGTGTCTTCCGGGGAATTGACCCGGGTTCTGATGCTGACGGCGAGCGGTTCGGTGTCGGACCGCGTCGACGGCCTGTCCCTCGGCGCCGACGACTATCTCGCCAAGCCCTTCGCGTTCCCCGAACTCGTCGCGCGGGTGCGCGCACTGGGCCGTCGTGCGACGCCCGCCGCGCCGCCGCTGCTGACGGCGGGTGACGTCGAGCTCGACCCGGCCAAGCGCACCGTGCGGCGGGCGAGCGGGCCGATCGACCTGACGCGCAAGGAGTTCGGTGTGCTGGAGGTCCTGCTGTCCGCGGGCGGTTCCGTGGTCAGCAGTGAGGAACTCCTCGAGCGGGTCTGGGACGAGAACGCCGATCCGTTCACCACCACCGTGCGCGTGACGGTCATGACACTGCGTAAGAAGCTGGGCGAGCCGGGCATCATCGAGACCGTCGTCGGCTCCGGCTACCGGGTCCCGAATCCGGGCACCCGGCAAGGGTGAGCCGGACCGTCCGACTCCCGCCGATACGCAGCCTGCGTGTCCGCATCACGTTGCTCGCCACCGGCCTCGCCGCCGGGGTCAGCCTGGTTTTGCTTTGGCTCGCCTGGAAGTTGATCGGTGACGCCGTCGCCGTGGTGCCACAGATGCCGCCCGGCAGCGTCGTGCGCGTGGACGGCGTAGACGTCGACGCGTCGGTGCTCGCGGAGCATCTCCGCCTGCAGGCGCGTACGAAGGTGCTGCTGTTCGGCTCGGTCGCGTTCGTCTTCGTGGTCGCCGCGGCCGGGATCCTCGCGTGGTCGTTCACCTCGCGGGTGTTGCGGCCGCTGCGGGAAATCACCGGCACCGCCAGGAGACTCTCGGTCGAGTCGATGGGGGAGCGGATCGGTGCCGTCCGGTCGAAGGACGAGCTGGCGGAGCTGGCCGGGACGTTCGACGACATGCTCGACAGGCTGCAGGCCGCGTTCGACGGCCAACGCCATTTCGTCGCCAACGCCAGCCATGAACTGCGGACCCCGCTCGCGGTGATCCGGACCGAGCTCGACGTCACGTTGTCCGACGAGGAAGCCGACGAGGCCGAGCTGCGCCGGATGGCAGGCGTGGTGCGCGCGGCCACCGAACGGGCCGAGCAGCTGGTCAGTTCCTTGCTTTTGCTGGCACGGACCGACGGTGCCGGGCTGATGATGCACGAACCGGTGGATCTCGCCGCCGTGGTCGCCAGTGCGTGGGGCCCGTTGCGCGTGGAAGCCGAGAAACGCGGTATCCGCGCCGATTTCGCGACCGTGCCCGCGCCGGCGTTCGGCGATTCCGCGCTACTGGAACGGATCGCGGGCAACCTGCTGGAGAACGCGGTGCGCCACAACGTCGACAACGGCTGGCTCGAAGCCGCGACGGTGGCCGGGCCGCGGTGGTCGGTGCTGCGGGTGCGCTCATCGGGCGGGTTGCTCGACCCGGCGATGGTTCCGGAGCTCTTCGAGCCGTTCCGCCGGGCCGGGGTGGCGCGGACGGCGCGATCCGGCGCGGGACTGGGGTTGTCGATCGTGCGTGCCGCAGTTCAGGCACATGGCGGAACGGTTTCGGCCGAACCGGTGGTGGGCGGGGGACTGTCCGTGACCGTCCATCTGCCTGCGCTGCGGTAGTGATACCCGCCGGGCTACCGTGCTGACATGGTTCCTTCGATCGCCCTCGCCAACGACGTCCAGCTGCCGCGGATCGGGTTCGGGGTCTACAAGATCCCCGACGACGAGGTGGCCAAGGCGGTGCGATCGGCGTTCGACGCGGGCTACCGCAGTGTCGATACCGCGACCCTGTACGAAAACGAGCGCGGTGTCGGGGAAGCCGTGCGCCAAAGCGGGCTGCCGCGCGAAGAGGTTTTCGTCACCACCAAGCTCTGGAACACCGACCACGGTTACGACCAGGCGCTGCGGGCGTTCGACAAGAGCCTCGGCGAGCTGGGGCTCGATTACGTCGATCTCTACCTGATCCACTGGCCGGTGCCGGAGAAGGATCTCTACGTGGAAACCTGGCGGGCACTGGAAAAGCTCCTCTCCGACGGGAAGACGCGAGCGATCGGCGTCTCGAACTTCGACGAGGCGCAGTTGCGGCGTCTGCTCGACGAAGGCGACGTGCCGCCCGCCGTCAACCAGATCGAGCTGCACCCGTGGCTGCAGCGGCCGGAGCTCCGTGAGTTCCACCGGAGCCACGAGATCGTGACCGAGGCGTGGAGCCCGCTGGCCAGGGGCGGCGAACTGCTCGCCACCGACCCGATCCCCAACATCGCGCGCAAGCACGGCAAGTCCCCCGCGCAGGTCGTCCTGCGCTGGCACATCGAGATGGACCACGTCGTCATCCCGAAGTCGGTCAACCCCGAGCGCATCGCCGAGAACATCGACCTCTTCGACTTCGAACTCGAGCAGCAGGACATCGCCGCCATCGCGACCCTGGAAGCCGGCCGCCGCGTCGGCAGCCAAGCCAGGTCGTGACCCTTCTGCCAGGATGAGGCGGTGGACGAACAGGTTCCGGCCGAGCCGGGTTCGAGACGTGGCCTTGTGCTTCTGCTAATCGTGGTCGGCGCACTCGTCCTGGTTTCCGCGGCCGTCGCGGTGACCGTGGTGTTCCTGACCGGCAGGTCCGAGACACCGGCGCTGCCACCCGCGGCGCCTGTTCCAGCGCAGACCGCCTGTACCGGCTACCTCATGGTGAGCGTCAAGACCGACGAGGAAGCGAGTTCGACCGCCGAGGCGCTCCGCGATGATCCACAGGTGGTGGCGACCTTCGTCGAGACAAGGGACGAGACCTACGAACGGTTCAAGGAGGTCTTCAAAGACCGCCCCGACCTGCTCGGACAAGTTCGCCCGGAGAGCGTGTCCGCATCGGTCTCCCTCGTCCCGGCCGGTCCGATCGATCTCGAACAGTGGGCCGTCCAGATTCGCGCCAGGTTCCCCACGGCGGACCGAGTCGCCGTCATGGACGGCGCCAACGCGCCCGCCACGATGAAGGCCGCTCTGGAGAAGAGCCAGGTGCGCCTCTGCCCGCCTGGGCGATGACGTCGTGAGTGTTTACGAGTGTTAGAACACTTGTTGCCACTCACGAGGTTTCGTCGGTAGCGGGCTTTGGGGCCGTGGCGTGCAGGGCGGCGCTGAGTTCCGCGGCGGTCAGGTCGACCTGCCACGGCCGGGCGTGCCCGGCGCTCAGGGCTTCCGCAACGCCTTCGACGCCGATGTCCGACGGCGGCCGCCAGCAGGTGCGGCGGACGAGGTCGGGCAGCAGCAGGTTCTCCACCGGCAGACGCCAGTGCTCGGCGATCTTCGCCAGCGCCGCCCTGGCCGCGGCGAGCCGTGCGGCGGCGTCGGGATCCTTGTCGGCCCAGCGGTTCGGCGGGGGAGGCCCGTCGTTCTGCTGACCGGGGTTCGGGAGCTCGCTGGCGGGCAGCGCACGGGCAGCTTCGAGGTGCCGGAGCCAGCTCGCGGAGTACTTGCGCTGGATCCGGCCGCCGAACACCGGCAGGGCCTGGAGCTCGGCGACGGTCTTCGGCTCGGCCGTGACCGCGCTGATGATCGCGCTGTCGGGCAGGACCCGGCTGGGCGCCCTGTCCCGTTTGCGGGCCAGTTCGTCACGGGCCTGCCAGAGGGCGCGCACCGCGGCGAGGCTGCGGGCGCTGCGGATCTTGTGGACGCCCGACGTCCGGCGCCAGGGTTCGGCGCGCGGGGCGGGCGGGGGTGCGGTGCGGACGGCTTCGAACTCCTGCAACGCCCAGGTGAGCTTGCCCTGCTGTTCGAGCTCGGTTTCGAGCTTCTCGCGCAGCTGGACCAGGAGTTCGACGTCGAGAGCGGCGTAGTTGAGCCAGTCGACCGGCAGCGGCCGCTTGGACCAGTCCGCCGCGCTGTGGCCCTTTTCCAGCGTGTACCCGAGCAGGCGCTCGACCAGGGTGCCGAGGGCGACCCTGTCGTAGCCCGCCAGTCGCCCGGCGAGTTCGGTGTCGAACAGGCTTGCCGGGTGCAGGCCGAGTTCGGCCAGGCACGGCAAATCCTGCGAGGCCGCGTGAAGGACCCACTCGGCGCCGTTGAGCACGTCGGCGAGGGGTTGGAGCTCGCCTTCGAGCGGGATGGGGTCGATGAGCACAGTGCCGGAGCCTTCGCGCCGGAGCTGCACCAAATAGGCCTTGGGCCAGTACCGATAACCCGAGGCCCGCTCTGTGTCCACCGCGATCGCACCCTGGCCTGCGGCAAGTTTCGCGCATGCGTCAGCCAGTGCGGTCACATCGGCCACTACGTCGGGGGTGCCGTCAGCCGGCTCCTTCAGCAGGATCGAAGCAGCCGGCTCCGATGAGTCGTCGAGGCCGTGATCTGCGGTTTCCATGATGGTCAACCCTACGGGACGGGCGTACCGCGCCTGGTCCGCCCGTCCCAGAAGGTTATTGCTCTCCGTCAGCGGATTACGCCTGCGCGCATCGCCAACGCGACCATCTGTGCCCTGTCCCCGGTGCCGAGCTTCCGGCCGATGCGGGACAAGTGTGATTTCACCGTAAGAGCGGAGAGGCTGAGTTCCTCGCCGATCTCCTTGTTGGACTGCCCATCGGCGACGAGCTGCAGCACCTCGACCTCCCGCGCGGAAAGTTCCCGCGGGGTGTTGTCGGTGCCGGCAACCCTGGTGCCGGTGGCCAGAACCGGGGCCACGCTCGGGTCCGCGTACACGCCGCCCTCGAGCACCCTGCGCACGCCGTCGGTGACAACCACCGGAGACGCTGACTTGAGCAGGTATGCCTGAGCGCCAGCCTGGAACGCCGACCTGACCGCGTACGGGTCGTCGGATGAAGCGAGTACCACAACACGAGGCCAGCCCTGACTACGAAGTTCCGTAACCAGTTCTATGCCGCTGCCGTCGGGCAAACCGAGATCGAGGATTGCCAGGTCACATGGCCCGGTGGCCTGTGCCCTCGCTCTCGCCTCGGCCACCGTGGCGGCCTCGTGCACTGTGCCCGCACCCATCTGTGCGAGTCGTGCTGCTATTGCCTCCCTTAGTAGCGGGTGGTCATCGACCACCAGCACGGAAAACAGCTCTTCCCGCGGATGCGGAACCATGCTCGCCGGCAAAGCACCGGCTGGCGTGGATCGAACGGCCTGAGATAAGCCGACGGTAGCCACGTCACTACCTCCCTGGAGTCGGTCGTGCCCCCCGACCGGCACCGGGACCTTCGGCCATTTAGCCGCGCCAGCTTTAGACCGAAAGTGGTGTCGTCGAAGGCACTGTAGCTCGCTACGGCGCTCTTCGGGAGGATCGAACGGGTATCTGTCTTGATTGGTTGGTTACTCAGCGCGGTCATCATCACACGATCGGGCTAGTGCACAGTCAGTTGCTAACGGATCGCCCACTGAACACGATGAAACATGAATGCTCGTCGGATTCCGACCGTGCAGATGGGGTGTGCAGCCGCTTGCGCCACCGCGTAAAGGGCCGTGGCAGCCCCAGCGCAAGATCAAGAAATGTGGTCTTGGTCAGTGGGTTGTCCAGCGGGGGTGAGCTTGGGGTTCCATCGGGGCGACGTCTGTCACTCGGCGCTGCTCACGGCACATGGGCCCGGCTGCGGCGATGCCCGTAGTGAAGATCAAGTTGCGGTCTGTGACGACAGGTGCTTCACGATAGTGATCTCGACTGTCATATAACGGCACTGGGCCCCGCGGGGACCCTTGAGCGCCGCTTCCGGGCTCCTGACCGGTCAGGATGCCGCCATTCGCCAATTTTCTGACGCCCCTCGACGTCCGGGTAGCGGCTCGGCCGACGCCGAACGGTACGCGCTTTCACGTACGTACAAATAGGTGAATCTACTGAGCGTGTCGGCCGCTGAAGCTCGTTTCGGTACCACTCCGGTACCTGTCCACCAACCAGAAACCGTCACTGACGAAACCTGACCGCAACTGACAGTACGGTCCGCTTTTCCGTGCCACACCAGGGATTCGCGTCACTGTGCGACACGCCTGTGTAGGTGTGTCGCACGTGGGCGAGGGAGCGGTCAGGAGCTTTGGCGCTGGCCGAACAGGGTGACGCCCACCGGGGGGAGTCCGACGACGCTCGCCATCACTTGGCAGAACGCCTCGCCGTGGGGCCGGAGGTAGGTGTCGGTCGGCGTCCAGGAGGCCCGGACCTCGAGGTCGTCGGTCGTCGTGGGGTCGGCGAGCTCACCGAAGCGGGCGGACGACGTCTCGGTCACCGTGCCGCCTAGGGCGGTGTAGGTGGCGTTCGAGGTCTCGAGCGCGTCGGTCAGCCAGGACCAGCCGACCGTCGGCAGGAACGGGTCCGCCGCGAACTCCGCGTCCAGTTCGGCGCGCACGTAGAGCACGAGCCGCAGGACGCCGTCCCAGCCTTCCTGTCCCTCCGGGTCGTGCAACAGGACCAGGCGGCCGGACGCGAGCACGTCGGCGGGGCCGGTCACCTCGCAGCTGATCGCGTAGGACCACGGGGCGAGCCGCCGGGGTGGCCGGATGGTTTCCAGCTCCACCTCGGCCCGGGGCCGCACGGATTGAAGCGCCGCGACGGCTTCGCGGAACAACTCGGGCGCTTGCGTCATGGCGGTCACGAACTCGACTGTAAGGCGGAAACCCTCGGTTGAGCGCGCAGACGCGCCGAGAGATCGCCTCGCCGGGCCTCATGGCACGATGATGGGGATGTCTCCTACAGCTCAGGCGCGGCCTCAGTCGGCTCGCCGCGCCTTGTCCGACGCGCCCTTCCTGGTGGCTGCCCGCGGTGGCCGCCCGGCCCGGCTGCCAGTGTGGTTCATGCGCCAAGCCGGTCGCTCCCTGCCCGAGTACCGCGCGCTCCGCGAGGGTGTCGACATGCTCGACGCGCTCTTCGATCCCGAGATGCTCGCGGAGATCACGATCCAGCCGGTGCGCAGGCACAAGGTGGACGCCGCGATCCTCTTCAGCGACATCGTGGTCCCGCTCAAGGCCGCGGGCGTCGATATCGACATCGTGCCCGGTACGGGCCCGGTCGTCGCTTCGCCGATCCGGGACCTCGACGCCGTCAAGGCGCTCCCTGAGCTTTCGCCGGACCAGGTCTCCCGCGTGGCCGACGGCGTGCGCCTGCTGGTCGACTCGCTGGACGAGACGCCGTTGATCGGTTTCGCCGGCGCGCCGTTCACCCTCGCGTCCTATCTCATCGAGGGCGGCCCGAGCCGCAACCACGAGCACACCAAGGCCCTGATGCACTCGGAGCCCGAGGTGTGGCACGCGCTGGCCGGCAAGCTGGCCGACATCGCGCTCACCTTCCTCAAGGCCCAGCTCGACGCCGGGGTCGACGCGGTGCAGCTGTTCGACTCGTGGGCCGGTGCGCTGTCGGTCCGCGACTACCGCGAATTCGTGCTGCCGCACTCGACGAAGGTCCTCGCGGGTGTCGCGGAGTACGGCGTGCCCCGGATCCACTTCGGCGTCGGCACCGGCGAGCTGCTGACGTCGATGCGTGACGCGGGCGCCGATGTGGTCGGCGTCGACTGGCGCGTCCCGCTCGACGAAGCCGTCCGGCGCCTCGCGGTGCCCGGCGCGCCGCTGCCGGTGGTCCAGGGCAACCTCGACCCCGCCCTGCTGTTCGCCTCCTGGCCGGTGCTGGAGGGCGAGGTCCGCCGCATCGCCGCCGAAGGCCGCGCGGCCGGTGGGCACATCTTCAACCTCGGCCACGGCGTGCTGCCCAGTGTCGACCCCGAGGTGCTGACCCGCGTCGTCGAACTGGTGCACGAGCTGCAGCCGTGAAGAGGGTCGCGGTCGTCGGTGGCGGTATCTCCGGGCTGACGGCGGCGTACCGCCTGCGGGTCCTGCTGGGCGCGGACGCGGAGATCCTCCTGTTCGAGTCCGGGGACACCCTCGGTGGCAAGCTGCGCACGGTCGAACTGGCGGGCCGGCGTTACGACGTCGGCGCCGAGGCGTTCCTCGCCCGGCGCCCGGAAGCCAAGGCGCTCGTCGAAGAGATCGGTCTCGGCGAAGCGCTCACGCATCCGACGAAAGCCCGCGCGAAGATCCACGCGGGCGGCTCGGTCACCGGCCTCCCGCCGGGGACGATCATGGGCGTGCCCGCTTCACCCGACGCCGTGGCGGGAGTGCTGTCCGACGCGGGCGCGCGGGCCGTCGCCGCCGAAGGCACGCTGCCGCCGGTGTCCCTGCCCGAAGGTGACGTGCCGCTCGGCGCGCTGCTGCGGGAACGCTTCGGCGACGAACTCGTCGACAGGCTCGTGGATCCGTTGCTGGGTGGTGTCTACGCCGGGGGAGCCGACGGGCTCGGCCTGCGCGCGACGATGCCGGGCCTCGCCAACGCCGTCGCCGCGGGAGCTCCGACGCTGACGGCGGCCGCGGCTTCGCTCATGCCCGCCTCTCCGAGTACCGCGCCGGTCTTCGGCACGCTGCTCGGCGGTCTGGGTGGTTTGGTCACGCGGCTCACCGAACTCGCGCGCGCCGACGTCCGGCTCGGCATGCCCGTCCGGTCCCTCACCCGCCACGGCGAGGGCTGGCGGCTCGAACTCGGCGCGGCCGCACCGGCTCACGCCCCCGAGGACACACCCGTCGACGTCGACGCCGTCGTGCTCGCCGTACCGGCCCCGGCCGCGCGGCGCCTGCTCGACCAAGCCGCCCCCGAAGCGGCCAAGGCGTTCGGTGAGATCGAGCTGGCGTCGATGGCGGTGGTCGCGCTGGCCCTGCCGCCGGGCACCGAACTGCCGGACAGTTCGGGGGTCCTGATCGGCGCCGGAGAGCGCCGCCCGGACGGAAAACCGTTCGCCTCCAAGGCTTTCACCTTCTCCGCGCGGAAATGGGCGCACTACGCCGACGGCCCGCTGCTGGTCCGCGGGTCCGTCGGCCGCTTCGGCGAGCCCGGCGCGCTGCACACCGGCGACGACGAGCTGGTGCGGGTCGTGCGCGAAGACCTCGCCGAACTCACCGGCGTCACCGCCGAACCGATCGACACCCTGGTGACGCGCTGGGGCGGCGGCCTGCCCCAATACGCCGTGGGACACCTCGACCTGATCGCCGGCATCGAACGATCGGTGGCCGAGGTGCCCGGGCTGGAAATCGCCGGAGCGGCGCTGTACGGCGTCGGCATTCCCGCCTGCATCGGCACCGCCGACGCCGCCGCACAGCGCTTAGCCGCTACCGGAGCCGGTACGCGTTGACGATGGTCTGCTCCACCGTGTTCCCGTTCCCGTCGGTCGCCTTCGCCCTCAGCGACACCGCTTCCGCGCCCGCCTGGTGGTGCAGGACCAGTTGCGCGTTGCCGAGCACCGTCGCCGGCGTCCATGTCTGGCTGCCGTCGTAGGAGGCTTCCGCGGTGAGCCGGTACGGCGTCTTCAGGACGTCGGTTCCCTGCTCCTGCACCGCGACCGGCACGGTGAACGGGACCCCGGACGGCGCCGATTCGGCGTTGTCGAGGGCCGGGAAGTACCGGATCGTCGAGATCGGGAGCCGCTGGGAGGCCGTCGTGGTGTTCGACCGGAACGTCCAGGCCACCGAAACCCGGCTGCTCAGGTCGAAACCTGGACGCGTCGCTTCTGAAGTGACCCGGTACGCCGCGTCACCCGGCTCGACGTCGAACACGCCGTAGCCCGCGTATTCGGTTTGCCCCACGGCTTTCCCGTCGCGGTACAACCGGGTGTTCCCCTTGTCGGTGTCGAAGGACACGGAGTTGCCACCCGAGTCGCCGAAGAGCGCCGCGTCGACCGTGATCGTGTCCTTCAGCCGGGTGATCCCGCTTCCCGGGTAGTAGGACACCGGCACCACGGGTCCGAAGACCGCGCGCAGCACGGACTCCCGATAGGTCCTTTGTGGACTGTAGTACTTCGCCGGGGTCGCGGCGATTCCCCGCAGCTGCCGCGTTGCCGGGTCCTCGAAGAGGGCGATGCGGCTCCAGTCGACGTCGTCGCCGTTGTAGTACTCGACGTGGGTGCCCGGCACCGGCCTCTCGGAGAGCAGGCCCCAGCTACCGCCGGTCCTCAGGTGCGGGGACGGGTTCGCCCCGGTGAGCGCCCTCAGCCCCGTGGGCAGTGTGCCGAATTCGACGTTCACAGTCGCCACATCGGACTGCTTGACGTCCTTGACGAAACCGGTCACCAACCGGCCGTGGGTGTACCAGGCGAGGCCGTACGCCGAGGTTCCGGCGGTCCACTGCGTATTGACCAGCCCGCTCAGTTCGGCGGGCGGCAGTTCCGGTCCGAGGTGGGCGGTGGCCGCGCCTTCGATACTGTCGAAGAAGATGGTGCCGATGCCGTACGACTGGTCGCCCACAGTGCGGGTGAAGGAGATTTCGGCGAGTCCCAGCGCCGCCGTCTTGTCCGGCGCGGAGACCTTGACCGGCTTCGCCAGCCTGGCGTCGAGGTCGACGGTGAGATCCCCGCCGACGGTCAGGTTGGGGTAGCTGAGAATGTCCGTCGTGGTGGCCGTCATCACCGTGGTCTGCAGGAGGTACCGCCCCTTCGGCGCGCGTACGGTCACACTGCCGTCGGCGTCGTACGGGCGGAGGAATTCGCCGCTGTCGACGTTGACCAGCGTCGAGTAGTAGTCCGCGGGTGGGCCGCCGTCACGCCCGATGGCGTTGAGGGTCAGGTCGTAGCTTTCGACCTCGCGGTCGATCGCCACCGGAGTGCGCACCGACGTCTTGCCGCCGGTCGCGATCACGGTCCCGCTGTACACGCCGTCCTGGGTGACCGCGCGGGCGTCACCGCTCGCCGTCGCGGTCGCCTTGCCGCCCGGCGGCACCGTGACCTGGGCGGGGGAGACGGTGAAAACACCAGCGGGAGCGGGTTTTCCGTCCGGTCCGGCCGCTTCCACGCGTAGGTCCAAGGTGACCGGTGCGTCACCGCTGTTGGTGTAGGCGATCTCCTTGGTGACGGCCTGGTCGTCGTCGTGCGGCCACTGCTGGACGCCGAAGGCGAGGCTCGTCGGCGTGCTCACCACGCTCTGCCCGAGCACCGCGGCCGAATCGACGCGCCCGGAGCCCTGGTCGAACACGGTCAGCCCGGCCGACGGCTTGGCCGACGCCGTGAGCAGCGCTTTCAGTTGCTGCCCGGTGAGATCCGGGTGCTGCTGGGCGAGCAGCGCCGCGGCGCCCGCGACATGCGGGGTGGCCATCGACGTGCCGGAAAGCGCGGTGTAGCCGTCCACCACGGGCGGCCCGATCTTCCCGTCCGAGTGCAGCGCGGCGACGATTCCGACGCCGGGTGCGGTGATGTCGGGCTTGATCCCGCCGTCGCCCACGCGCGGGCCGCGGCTGGAGAAGGGGGCGATCTTGTCGTCGCGGTCCACCGCGCCGACGGTGAGCGCCGCGTCCGCGGTACCCGGCGAACCGACGGAACCCTTGCCGGGCCCCGAATTCCCGGCCGCGATGACGAACAGCGTGGGGTACTGCGCGGAAAGCGTGTTGACCGCTTCTTCGAGTGGGTCGATCTCCGGGGTGTCGCCGCCGCCGAGGCTCAGGTTGGCGACGTCCGCGCCCTGCTCCGCGGCCCACTGCATACCGGCGATGATCCAGGATTCCTGGCCGGAGCCGAAGTCGTCGAGCACCTTGCCGTCGAGGATCCGAGCGCCGGGCGCGACGCCCTTGTACTTGCCGCCCGACTTCGCGCCGGTGCCCGCCACGATCGACGCGACATGCGTGCCGTGGCCGAAGTGGTCGACGCCGTCGGCCGCCCCGGAGAAGTTCTTTTCGGTGAGCTCACGGTCCGCGAGGTCCGGGTGGGTCTGGTCGACGCCGGTGTCGAGCACCGCGACCTTCGTGCCCTCACCGGTGAACCCGGCTTCCCACGCCGTCGGCGCGCCGATCTGCGGCACGCTGTGGTCGAGGTCGGCCTGGCGTTTCCCGTCCAGCCAAACCTTTTCGACGCCTGCGTCCAGTACCCGGACGGACTTGTCCGGGGTGGTCAGGTTGTTCCACAGCGCCGATGTCTTGTCGGAACTGACGGCGGCGCCGCCGATGCTCGGCAGCGCCTGGGTGACCGTGGTGCCCGCGGTCTGGCTCAGCGCACGGGGTGCGGCCGAGTCGCGATAGGTCATGATCAGCGGCAGTGTGGTGCGGCTCGCGTCGTCGTAGCCGTCGGCGATCAGCCCGCTGACGTCGAACAGCCGGACGTCCAGCGTCCCCTTGGCGACCAGCGGTGCCGCGTCGTTCGGGATCACGTACTTGTGCCCGCGGGTTTCGAAACTGGAGAAGCCGATCTTCTCCCGGCCCTTGCCCGGCAGGACGGCGTACCCGGCGCCGGCCGCGACCCGGTCTCCGGTCAGCAAGGTGACCATTTTCGTTTCCCCGGCGACGTTGCTCCGAGCCGGTTCGGCCGACGAGGTCGTGGCGGCGCTCGCGGTATTCGCGCAAGCCGCTACGAGAGCCGCGGCCATCCCGCCCACCAGAAGTCTGCCGCAAGAATTTGGCGATCGAAAACGCATGAATTCCTCCCCAGGCGATCAGACAGAACGCGGAAAGTAGCGGTAACCGACCATGGGTGACAACCGCCGAGTGAGTTCACAAGCCTGGTGAGGCCGGGGTGACCAGTGCCTCGTGGCCGGTGGGACGGGCAGGGTGCCAAGATGGAGCCATGGCGAGGCTGAACTACAACGAGCTCAACGACACCATCCGCTACACCGCCTGGTCGGTGTTCAAGGCGGAGCAGGGCAAGCTCCCCGAGGACCGCGGCCCCGCCGTGCAGGAGACCACCGCGTACCTCGACGCGCTCGAGAGCAAGGGTGTCGTCGTCCGCGGCGTCTACGACCTCGCCGGGCTGCGCGCGGACGCGGACTACCTGATCTGGTGGCACGCCGAGGAGGTCGAGCAGGTCCAGGCCGCGTACACCGGTTTCCGGCACACCCCGCTCGGCAAGGCGTCGACCCCGGTCTGGAGCCAGGTCGCGGTGCACCGCCCGGCGGAGTTCAACAAGAGCCACGTGCCCGCGTTCGTCGCCGGTGAAGAGGCCCGGAAGTACGTCTGCGTGTACCCGTTCGTCCGGTCCTACGAGTGGTATCTGCTGCCGGACGAAGAGCGCCGCACGATGCTTGCCGATCACGGCAAGGCCGCCCGCGGCTTCCCGGACGTCCGCGCCAACACCGTCCCGGCGTTCGCGCTCGGCGACTACGAGTGGATCCTCGCCTTCGAGGCCGACGAACTGCACCGCATCGTCGACCTGATGCGTCACCTGCGCGCCACCGAAGCGCGTCGCCACGTGCGGGAAGAGGTCCCGTTCTACACCGGGCCGATGATCGCGCCGGCGGACCTGATCACCAACCTGCCATAAGCGGTAGCGCTATTCTGGCGCCATAGCGCTAGAATAGCGCTATGGCGACCATCCAGATCCGCAACATCCCGGAGGACGACTACGAGGCCCTGCGTACCGCGGCCAAGGCCGAGGGCAAATCCCTGCAGTCCTACATGCAGGAGCAGGCCTCGGTGATGGCTCGCCGGGCCAAGAAGCGCGCGGCCGTCGAAGCGGTCCAAGAGGTCTGGGAGCGGACTCCGGGTGGAGGACTGAGCAGGGACGAGATCGTCACCGAGGTCCGTGCGATGCGGGGTGAGTAGTCCCCTGTACGTCCTCGACGCCTCGACAGCGGTGTTCGCCTTGACCGGTTCTTCGGAGGTGCTGGAAAGGCTCTCCGGCGCGGAGATCCACGCGCCACATCTGCTGGACGCCGAAGTGGGCAACGTCTTGAGGCGGCTGCTGCTGGCCGGGAAGATCACCGCAGACGTGGCCGCTGTCGGCCTCGCGGTTCTGCCGGGCCTGGTGGACGAGCGCTATCCGCATTTCGGCTGGCTTACCCGCGCCGTGTGGGAGCTACGCGACACGATCACGTTTTACGACGCGCTGTACGTGGCGCTCGCCGCCCGGCTCGAAGTCCCGCTGCTGACCGCGGACGTCAAGCTGAGCCGCGCGCCGGGTCTGCCCTGCAAGGTCGAGGTGGTGGGATGAATCCCGAGTTTGGCGAGCTGTGGACGACCCTGACCGGGGAACCGGTCGCCGAAGGGGCTGTCGAGATCACCGGTGCGGAGTCCGTGCTGCCCGGTCCGTTCCGGGTCGCGGCGGCGGCCTCGGCGAGCATCGCCGCGGCGACGCTGGCCGCCGGGGAGCTCCTGCGCTTGCGCGGGATCGAGCCCGGCGTGGTGTCGGTGGACACCCGGCACGCGGCCGCGGCGTTCCAGAGCGAGCGGTACCTCCGGGTGGACGGCGAGTCGCCCGGCGGGGTCCGGGCCGACCTGACCGGCGACTACCGCGCGAGCGACGGCTGGGTCCGGCTGCACTGCAACTATCCGCAGCACGCCGCGTCGGTGTGCTGGGCGCTCGGCGTCCCGGCGACCCGGGCCGCGGTCACCGCCGCGGTGGCGGGCCGGACGGCGAAGGACGTCGAGGAATCGGTCATCTGGGCAGGGGGCGCGGCGGCCGCGATGCGCGATCGCGCGGCTTGGCTCGAGCACCCGCAAGGAAAAGCCGTCGGCGAGCTGCCACCGGTCGAGCTGCGGCGGATCGGTGACGCGCCGGCCCGCTCGCTGTTCTACTCCGAACGCCCGTTGGGCGGTCTTCGCGTACTGGACCTGACGCACGTGATCGCCGGGCCGGTCGCGGGCCGCACGCTGGCCGCGCACGGCGCCACCGTGCTGCACGTCGGCGCCGAGCACCTGCCGACGGTCGGGCCGCTGGTGGCCGACACCGGGATGGGCAAGCGCTCGACGTATCTGAACCTGAGCACCGACGGTGGCCGCGCCCGGCTGCGCAAACTGATCGCCCGGGCGGACGTGTTCCTCCAGTCGTTCCGGCCGAACGCCTTGGCCAAGCTGGGGTTCGGCGCCGACGAGCTGGCCGAGCTGCGGCCGGGGCTCATCGTCGCCGACCTATCGGCGTACGGCCGGCTGGGTCCGTGGGCGAACCGCCGCGGCTTCGACAGCCTCGTGCAGATGGCGTCCGGGATCGCGGCCGAGGACGGCTCGGACGAGCCGCGGCCGCTTCCGGTCCAGGCACTCGACCACGCCACCGGCTGGCTCACCGCGGCCGCGGTGATGACCGCGGTCAAACGCCAGGTGCTCGAAGGCGGTACCTGGCATACACAGCTGTCGCTGGCGAGCACCGGCAGGTGGCTGGACTCCTTGGGGCGCAAGGATCCCCACGGTGACGAGCTCGACGTCACGGGCCTGCTGCGGGAGACGCCGAGCGCGTTCGGGACGCTGACCCATGTGCGCGTCCCGGGGGTGCTGCCCGGCGCGAATCCACAGTGGACGATCGGGTCCCCGTTACCGGGAAGCAATCCACCCAAGTGGTGACCACCGAGCCTTCTTCGGTGCTTTGAGTTCGCCTCGGTCGATCAGCCACTGCCCGAAGGCGTCGGCGTCCTGGTGGGCGCGGACGCCTTCGGCGCGCGGATGTGTCACGGCATAGGCGTCGAACAGCTCCGCGAACCGGGCGCCGAGTTCGCGGCGGAGGTCCGGGCGGAGAAAACCGGTGACCCACCTTCGCTTGGTGCGCAACACGATCCGCTCCGCCCGGATGCGATCTTCGTCGAAGCCCGGCGGGATTTCGCCACCCGCCAGCAACGCCTTCAGCAGTTCGGCCTGCTGCTCGGCGAGCCGCTCCCGGCCGGTCATCGCGTGACCACCGCGCGGATGGCGGCCAGCTCACCGGCGAGTTCGGTGTCGGTCGGGTAGTCGTCGTCGCGTTCGAGGAGTACTCCGGGCGGGTCGACGCGGGAGCGCAGTTCGCCGAGGAGCTCGAGGACTTCGGGCAGGACAGGATGCGCGTGCGTGTCGTGGTAGAGCCCGTCCCGCTCGATCCCGCCCGCGACATGGACGTAAGCCAGCCGCTCCAAGGGAATCTCGTCGAGGAAGGCGGCCGGGTCGACGCCGAGGTTGCGGGCATTGGCGTAGAGGTTCGCCACGTCCACGATCAGCAGGCAGCCGGTGCGCTCGGTGAGTTCTCGCAGGAACTGGGCCTCGGTCAGCTCCGCGTCCGGCCACTCCAGCAGCGCGGCGATGTTCTCCAGCGCGAACGGGACGCCCACGATGGACTGCGTGAGCTTCACGTTGTCCACCAGCACGTCCAGCGCTTCGCGGGTGCGGGGGAGCGGGAGCAGATGCCCCGAGTCGAGCCCGCCCGCGCGGACGAAACAGACGTGGTCGCTGGCCATCGGGGCGCCGAGCGCGCCGGTCACCTCGGCGAGGTGCTCGACGCGCCGCGTGTCGACCGGCTCCGCGCTGCCCAGCGAGAGCGAAACCCCGTGGGGCAGCACGGGAATCCCGCGTTCGGCCAGGGCCAGCAACGTCTCCGGCAGATGCTCGGTGTGCAGGTTCTCGGCCACCACCTCGACCCAGTCGACACCGGGCAGGCGCGCTATCGACAGGTCGATCTCCTCACGCCAGCCGATGCCCACACCCAGCGGGCCCGGCACCTCAGCCACCGCATCCCCCGCCACCACCACAGCCGCCCCCGCCACCGCAGGAACTGCCCGAACTGCAGCTGCTCCCCGACGACGAGTCCCCGCCGCCGGACGACCCGCCGCCACCGGCGATCGGCTGGCGCATCAGGGCTTCGCTGATCTCCGGGTCGGGGTACATGGCGAGTCCGCCGAACGCGACGGCCGCGGCCGCGCCGACCAGCAACGCGCTTTGCGGCACACCTTGCGAGTGCGGCGAATAGCCCTGGGGGTCAGCCACTGCCTGGTTCCGGGAACCTGCTTTCGGAGACCGCTCCGAACGCGCCCGCGCGAGGACGTCGGCACCCGCCGACGTCAACTGGGGACCGGCCTTGACGCCCCGCGCTGTCGAGAGCGGCGCGATGATCAAGCACAGGATGAACCCGCCGGCCAGCTCGGCCGTGAGCAGCCCGACCGGCCGGTCGAGCGAGACACCGTTGACCCAGCGGGCGATGCCGATCGCGAACACCACCAGGTACAGGAAGAACACCGTCCGCCGGACCGTTCGCCGCTTTTCCGCCGGAACGAGCAGGCCCTGGGCTTCCAGCTCGGCGGCGAGTGTCCTCAGCTGGCTGGACGAGCGGACCCAGTTCAGCACGCCGGTGGTCGTCGACCCGACGGCGTCGTCGGCCGCTTCGGCGACCGCGCGCTCGAGCGGGTCGACTGGCAGCGCGCCGGCCGTCTTGAGCTTCTTCTTGCTGTTGACCCGGAGCTGGCCCCGCTCCACCAGTGCGGCGATCACCGTCTCGACCGTCCGCTTGGGACCGCCGGCGAGATACGCGAGGTGGTAGAGCGACAGTGGCCGCGCGTAAGCCGGGCTCGGGGCGCTCGTCCGCTTGATCGACGCGAGCAGAAGGGCGCGCACGATCAGCGGCACGACCAGCGACACGGCGAACAACCAGGCGAAGGCCGGTCCCGAAATTCCCCAAGGTTCCATCGTCGTTACTCCTCTGCCTGTGCTGTGCCGGCTTACCGTAATCCGCCCGTACGGGCGTTCGCGGAGTTTTGGCGCTATCCGCCGCCGCCCCCGCCACAACCGCCGCCCCCGCCGGAACTGCCTCCGCTGCAGGAACTGCCGCCCCCACCGCAGGAACTGCTGCCCGAGCTGCACGCGTACCCGCCCACGAAACCGCCGCCACTCGCGTAGCCGACCGAGCTCCGCCCGCGCTTGCGCTGGGCCGCTATCTTGGTGTGCAGGGCGTGTTCCTTGGTGAGCGCCTTGGCGACCTCGTAGTCGGGGTAGCGGATCAGGCCGCGCTTGGCCACGACCCCGGCGGCGCCGTGGACCAGCGACCGGTCGCCCTTGTTCTGTGAGTAGGCGTCCCAGCCCGCGTTGGTGTTCTGGTCTTCGGCACGTGGCCGCGCGAACCACACTGAGCAGGCGATTCCGGCCAGCGCCAGGACGATCAGCCCGACGAGATAGCCGATCGGGTAACCCAGCCGCCCGCCGTTGATCGCGCGGATGACACCGAGCACGACGACCGCTGCGTAGACCCCCAGCACTGTGTGCCAGACCCGCCGCCGGGCACGGTCCGGGAAGACGAGCTTCATCTCCGCGAGTTCCGCGGCGAGAGCGAGCATGGCCGCGGAGCCGCGCATCGGTTCATAGAGCGTGTACGCCGTCGACGGCAGTTTGCCGAACCGCTGGGCGACTTCGGCCTCCAGCGGGCCGACCGGCTGCTGAGGCGTCGTGTACAGCTTGCCCGAGCTGCTGACCCGCAGCTGCTCGCGTTCCATCATGGACGCGACGACGGTGTCGGTGACCCGGTCGGGACCACCGGCGAGATAAGCGAAGTGATAGATGCTCGGTAGCCGCCCCAGGACGCTGCCGGGCGAGTGACGTTTGCGCAGGCCGACCAGCAGCGCGCCCACGAGCATCGGCGCGACGACCGATCCGGCGTACAGACCGGCGAACACCGGTCCCGAAATTCCCCACGGCTCGTTCATGACACCGCCCCTCCGTCCCCCACGACGTGCGTCGTGTCGACGTTAACGCCGGAGGGAGGACGGAGGTGGCCTCGCGGATGTTACGGCTTGGGCACGAGTGTCAACGAGATCGAGTTGATGCAGTAGCGCTGGTCGGTGGGGGTGCCGTAGCCCTCACCCTCGAACACGTGGCCCAGGTGGCTGTGGCACGAGCCGCACAGCACCTCGATGCGCTTCATACCCATCGTGCGGTCCTCGCGCAGCAGCACCGCGTCCGAATCCGCCGGGTCGTAGAACGACGGCCAGCCGCAGTGACTGGCGAACTTGGTGTCGCTGCGGAACACCTCGGCGCCACAGGCGCGGCAGCTGTAGACGCCGGTGGTCTCGGTGTCGGTGTACTTGCCGACGTACGCCGGCTCGGTGCCTGCCTCGCGCAGCACCGCGTACTCATCGGGCGCCAGCTGCTCGCGCCATTCCTGCTCGGACTTGACCACTCGCGGGGTGGCTCCGACAACGGGTTTCATGCCTTTCACCCGTTTCACGTTACTCCGCGAAAGTGGTGGATCCCGCGCATGTGACAGGGACCGCGCACGACGTCAGCGGTCGGTAAGAACTCAGCTGCTCAGCCACAGGGCGGCGCGGCCGATGATGTCCCAGGCCGCGACGATGACCCCGATGATGATCAGGCTCACCAGCGCGACCGAAGCCCACCAGCGCAGCCCGCCGAGGCGGTTGCTCGACTCCGCGAAGTCGGCCACACCGCTGATCGACGCCTCGACGGTGAACGTCGGACCGCAGCGTTCCATCCGGTCCAGATGCTCGGCGAAGGCGCGCGCCTCGGGGTCGTACGGGTCGAGCCCGACCAGATCCTCGCCGAAACGAGGGTTCGGGCCCGGTCCGGGATGTCCGAAATCGGCCATGCCCCCACGGTAAGGCATCGACCCCGATCCGCACACCCATTACGTGGGGTGTCTCATCAGGAAGGGTTGACGCCGCCGACCTTCGTGTCGCCGTCGATGAGCAGACCGCCGGTCGAGTTGATGACTCGCACGATCTTCTGCTCGGCCTGGCCGTCGTGGTTCAGGTTGAACTGGATGTCGACCGAACCGTCTTCGTTGTTGGCGTGCTTGTAGGCGGTCGCCGTCTTGGCGAAGACGTTCTTGTACTGGCTCCAGTACGCCTGGAACGCTTCCTGCGTGCCGTACACCTGCTGCGCGCCGGGCGTCAGCTTGCCCCACGCACCGGCGATGTTGCCAGGGAAGTCGTAGAACTCGACGATCAGGCTTCCCGCGGAGCCCCACTCGACTTTCCCGTTGCTGGAGACCTGGGAAGACGAAGGTGCCGTGGACGGGGTCGGCTTCGGCGAGCCGGAGCCCGCCGGGGCGGAAGTGCTCGGTGTCGTCCCGCCCGCCTGCTGGTTGCCGCCGTCGCCGCCCGAACTGAGCGCGACGAACACGATCACCGCGATCACGACGACGGCCGCGCCCGCACCGGCGAACATGACCGTCTTGCGCTTGGTGTCGGGATCCATGCCCCCGCCACCACCGGCGGCGGGTCGTGCCGGGCGACGCGGAGGTGCGGGGGGTGGAGGCTGCTGGGCCGGGCGAGGCGGTATGTACGCCGCCGTCGGCGCGGGTGTGGATGGCGGGGCGCCCAATGACTTGGTCATCGGCGGTGCTTGTGCCGGGACGGCGGCCTGGGCCACCGCGGGCTGCGGGTTCTTCGGTTCGACGCGCTGCCACGGCGGGCGCACACCACCGGGCAGGCCACGGCCCGGGGTGTCGGTCGTGGCCGGTCTGCGGCCCGCGTTGCCGGAGTTGAACAGCGGCGGCGAGACCATGCCGCCCTGCGGGGTCGGCTCGTTCCTGGCGAGCGCGGCGAGCCGATCGCGTGCCTCGGCCATGGTGGGCCTGTCGGCGGGCTCGTTGCGCAGCAGGCTCATCAGCAACGCCGTCGCCGCGCCGGACTGTCTCGGCGGCTGGATCTGGCCGTTCGCGGCCGCGTAGAGCAGCGCGAGCTGGTTGCTGGTGTCGCCGTACGGCGTGGTGCCCTCGAGGGCCTGGTAGAGCGTCGCGCCCAGGGCGAAGACGTCCGAACTGGGCACCGGGTCGGAACCGCGGGCCAGCTCCGGCGCCAGATACGCGGGCGTGCCGCCGATCAGGCCGGTCTGGGTCAGCGCCATGTCACCGGCGGCGCGCGAGATGCCGAAGTCGGTGATCTTCGTGGTGCCGTGGTCGTCGAGGAGGATGTTGCCGGGCTTGACGTCCCGGTGCACGATCCCGGCGCGGTGCGCCGCGACCAGCGCGGACGCGACCTGCTCGCCGATCCTGGCGACCTGGGCCAGCGGCAGCGTCGGCTGCTCGGCCAGCAACGCCGACAGGCTGCGGCCCTCCAGGTACTCCATCACCAGGCATGGGTCACCGCCGTGCTCGGCGATGTCGAACACGACGATGGCGTTGGGATGCTGGAACCGGGCGGCGTTCTTGGCCTCGCGCATGGCGCGCTGGCGCATGTTGTCGCGCTCGGCTTCGGAAAGGCCTGGCTGGGCGAGGATCTGCTTGACCGCGACGGAGCGTTCCAGTCGCTCATCGATGGCGCGCCATACGACCCCCATGGCACCGCTACCTATGTGCTCGACAAGGCGATAGTGCCCTGCGATCAGTTGACCGGTCTCGATGACGCCTGCTCCTCGGAGATCTCCGCGATGGTGGCTTTACTGAACGCGAACACTGCCCCCGCGCACCCGATCGAGTGTAGCGGTCACAGGTTCGGGTCCGACGTCAGCCAGACGGTCTTGACGCTGTGTACTCAGGCCATGTGACGTGCTTGGGCTATACGGCGTACTCGGGCTGTGGGTCGACGGCCTTGCGCTTGCGGAACACCTTGACCAGGCCGATCGCTCCGAGGATAGCGAACACGCCGTAGCAAGCGAGCAATTCAGGGGGCGTGTTGCCCGTCAATGCGTCGCCGAGCAGCACGACGGCCACCGTTCCCGGCAGGCTGCCCACCACCGTGCCCAGCAGATACGGCCCGAACCGGACCGACGAGATGCCGCAGCAGTAGTTCATCGGCGCGAACGGCACCATCGGGATCAGGCGCAGCGACGTGATAGCCAGCACACCCCCGCCGGAGAGCCGCTCGTTGACCGTTCGTACCCACGTTCGGTGGAGATGTCGTGACACCAAGTCACGCCCCAGTAGCCGCGCCAACCCGAAAGCCAAGCTCGCCGCGATCGCCGTGGCGGCGACGGCGACCGTGATGCCCACGAGATTGCCGAGCAGCAGCCCGGCCGCGAGGTTGAAGACCGTCCGGGGGATGGGGACGACCGCCAGCACCGAATACGCCAGCAGGAAGAGCAGCGCGGTGGTGGTGCCGTTGCCGGTCGCCCAGGTGCGCAGCTCGGCCGGAGCGGGGATCGGCAGCATCAGCGCCGCCACCACCGCGACGGCGAGTAGCGTGAGCGCGACGATCAGTTTCGTTCGGCCGGACATGACCATCACGGTAGTGCGCGCGGGAAATTCGGCTGACGCCCCGGCGGTGGTCGTGTTGGACTCGTCTCATGCTCAACGTCGATCTTTTGCGGGATCAGCCGGTGCTCCACGGGGAACGTGTCTTGCTGACGCAGTTGGACGAGACGTTCTTCGACGAGGCTTGGGCGGCTCTGGGGGACGAGGAGTCGCGGAGGTTCACGCATACGCACGCGGAGTTCACGCCGGAGCAGGTTCGGGAGTTTTTGCGGACCCGGCCTGGGCGGGAGGATCGGGCTGACTGGGCGATCCTGGTGGAGGGGCGGTATGTGGGGGAGGTGGTGTTGATGGATCTCGACGTGGTCAACGAGTCGATCGGGTTTCGGATCGCTTTGGCTTCGGCTGCCGTGTTTGGGCGGGGGTTTGGGACTGACGCTGTGCGGGTGGTGCTGGACTTCGCGTTCGGGCGGCTGGGGGTGCACCGGGTGGGGCTGGATGTGGCGGATTACAACCCACGGGCGCGGCGGGTTTACGAGAAGTGCGGGTTTGTGGTGGAGGGGGTTCTGCGGGACGCGATCTTGTGGGAGGGGAAGCGGTACGACTCGGTGCTGATGTCGGTGCTGGGTACTGACCCTCGGTGAGGGGCTGGGGGAAAGTGTCGACACTTTCCCCGGGGGGTACTGGTTGGGCTGGGTCGGGAGGGTACGGCTCAAGGCTGGTGGTTGGGCTCTGGCCTGTACGGCTCAAAGCTGCCTGGCTGGTTTTTTGTTGCGCGTGCGGTAGAAAAGCCTGTGTTTATTGGCAGCGCGCCATCAGGTTTGCGTGACCAGGGCGTGGCATGGGCAGGTCGCTTGCGACCGTGCCGGGGGCGCCCTGCTCCCGCAAACCTGGCCTTCGGCGAGCGCGCGCGGTGAAGACTCCCGCCCGTGGGGCGGACGTGAGTCGTGGTGACTGGCTTTACGGACTAAGGGCCCGCGTGGTTGCGGCAAAAGCCTGGGTGGCTGGGTAGGTTGGGCGCATGGCGGCGAAGCATGGGGAAGCGGTGGAGTACGTGGTGGGCGAGCGGAAGATCCGCGTGTCCAGTCCCGACAAGGTCTACTTTCCCGAGCGCGGGATCACCAAGCGGCAGGTGGTGGAGTACTACATCGCCGTCGGCGAGCCGTTGCTGCGGGCGGTGGGGGAGCGTCCGACGACCCTGAAGCGATATGTGGACGGGGTTACCGGGGAATGGTTTTACGCCAAACGGGTGCCCAAGGGAGCGCCCGAATGGGTGCAAAAGGTGGAGATCACTTTTCCGTCGGGGCGTAAGGCCGAAGAAATCTGCCCGACTGAGCCCGCGGTGTTCGCGTGGGCGGCCAATTTGGGGACCTTCGACTTTCATCCTTGGCCGGTTCGGCGGCCGAAGGTCGATCATCCCGACGAGTTGCGGATCGATGTGGACCCGCCGGATCAGGCCGGGTTCGACGACGCTGTGGCTGTCGCGGGGACTGTGCGCGAGGTGCTTGAGGACGCCGGGTTGGTGGGTTACCCCAAGACGTCCGGTGGGCGTGGGGTTCATGTGCTGGTGCGGATTCGGCCGGAGTGGGATTTCGTCGGCGTCCGGCACGCGGTGATCGCGCTGGGGCGCGAGGTCGAGCGGCGGATGCCGGAGCGGGCGACGGTGGCTTGGTGGAAGGAAGAACGCGGCGGCCGCGTGTTCATCGACTTCAACCAGGCGGCCCGGGACCGGACGGTGGCGTCCACGTGGTCGGTGCGGGGGACGCCGAAGGCGACGGTGTCCACGCCGGTGACGTGGGAGCAGCTAGGCGAAGTCCATCCCGACGACTTCGACGTCTTGACGGCGCCGGACTGGTACCGGGAGCACGGCGACCTGCACGCGCCGATGGACGAGAAACCGTTCGGGCTCGAAACGCTCCTCGAGTGGTACGCCCGGGACGAGCGCGATCACGGTCTCGGGGACATGCCCTACCCACCCGACCACCCCAAAATGCCGGGCGAGCCGAAGCGCGTTCAGCCCAGTAAGGCACGTTCGGATACCTGATGTCGCTTAAGCCCTGGTGAGAGACTTCACCCGGGGGTAACGTCGGACCCCTTTGCGGCGACTAATCGTCGACAACGGGCTCACGACTGCCTCTGCAAGGAGGGACGCGCATGGCGGACGACCTGATCGCTTTTCTGAACGCGCAGGTGAACCAGCGGCAAGCGCTTCTCATGCAGGCCGTCAAGCAGGGAAAACTCGGCGAACGGATGGACAGGGGCGGCTCGAAGGTCGTCATCGAGATGCGCATCCGCGGCCTCGGCGACACCGAACTCGACGTCGTCAACCAGATGATCCAGGAGATCGAAGCCTCCCGGCTCCTGCTCAAGGCGCACCAGACCACGGTGACCGAAAAGGTCCCGGGTTTTCCCTTGCACGGCAGCGAATACTGGTGTGAGACCTGCGATGTCCCGTCGGACGAGCCGGCCTCGAACTGGTGCATGACGTTACGGCTGCTGGCGATGCCGTACAGCGAGGAGCCCGGCTACCGCGAGCGGTGGCGGCCGTAACCCCGGGGAATGCCGTGCGTGCGGACACGTTGACCTCTAAGTGACTTCCTTACCGCCGCGGCTTTCCGTGCTGGACCGTTCGCCGACCCGTCAGGGCGGGAGCGGTGCGCGGGCGTTGCGGGACACGATCCGGTTCGCCGTCGACGTCGAAGCGCTGGGCTACCACCGATTCTGGGTCTCCGAGCACCACAGTGTGCCGGGAGTATCCGGTTCGGCACCCACTGTGCTCGCCGCCGCGGTCGCTTCGGCGACTTCGCGGATCCGGGTCGGCACCGGCGGCGTGATGCTGCCCAACCATCGGCCGATGGTCGTCGCGGAACAGTTCGGTGTGCTGGAATCGCTGTTCCCCGGCCGGATCGACATGGGACTCGGCCGTTCGGTCGGCTTCACCGACGGGATCCGGCGCGCGCTGGGGCACGGCAAGGAGGACGCGGCCGATTTCGGTGCGCAGGTGACGGAGCTGCTCGGCTGGTTTTCCGGGACCCAGCAGGAGTTTTCCGGCGTGCACGCGATTCCGGCCGAGGGCCTGCGCGTCCCGGCTTTCCTGCTGGCGACCGGATCCGGTGCCGCGCTCGCGGCGGAACTCGGGCTGCCGCTGGTGATCGCGAACATCCGCGGCGAACGGCCGATGATCGACGCGATCAACGCCTATCGTGACAATTTCCGACCGTCGGCGATTTCCCCCGCTCCTTACGTCGTTTTGTCGAGCGCCGTCGCGGTCGCCGAAACCACCGAAAAGGCTTGGCGGATGCTGGTTTCCGAAGCCTGGTCGACGACGTATTCGCGCACGCGCGGCGAATTCCCGCCGCTGCTCCCACCGGCCGACGTGCTCGCCCTGCCGATGACCGATCGCGAACGCGCGCGGTTCGACTCGGCGCTGTCGGGCCAGGTCTTCGGCACCGCGGACGAGGTCGAGCGAACGCTCGGCGGACTGGCCGGGCGCAGCGGCGCCGACGAGATCCTGGTGACCACCAGTGTCTTCGACCTCGACGAGCGGCTCGACTCGTACCGCCGTCTGGCCGAACTGGCCGGCATTCGGCCTGGGCAACGGGCTTGATCCGGCGTCATTCATACTGACCCCGGGTTTCCCTTTGTTCGTTTGGAGATTGACGTGACCAAGCCCGGCCAGGAGCCGCAGTTCGACGCGTTTTCTGCCCCCGCGGAGGTTTCGCCCACCTACGGGCAGACGCCGGTCGAGCACACCCCGGAGCCGGAACCGGCCAAACCGCGGAAGTTCGGGAAGAGGCCGGCCCTCGTCGTGCCGCTCGCCGCCGCCGCGGTGCTGTTCCTGGTTCTCGCGGCCGTGTTCGGCGGGCTCTACGCCGGTGCGAAGAGCGACACCGACAAGGCGACGGCTCAGACGGCGGACAAGGAGCGGCAGCTCTCCGAGGCCGGCAAGCAGGTGCAGGAAGCCACCGACCAGCTGGCCGCTGCCAAGGACGGCAAGACCGCGGCCGAGAACAAGAACGCCGGGCTGGCCAAGTGCGGCGACGCCGCCAAGGTCCTCGCGGCCGCGCTGCAGTCCACCGAGGACAACCAAGCGCAGGTCCAAGACCTCAGTACCGCGCTCGTCATCCTGTGTAGCTAGGCCGTCACCGGCGCCAGTTCCGCGACCGGTGGCAGGCGCAGATGCGGGTCCAGTTCGACGCCGCCCGCGCGCAGCGTGTGGTCGAGGATCGTCCAGATCGTCCCGGTGAGCTGGGCGACGAGCTGGTCGCGGGTGAACTCCCGCTCGCCGTCGAGCCAGTGGTTCGTGGCGGATTCGACGTAGCCGACGATCCCGAAGGCCATCGTCGCCGCGGGCAGCGGATCCAGCCGGAACGCGGTCAGGTAGCCCCCGAAGAACCGCGTGAGGTGCACGCCGATCGCTGTCCGGATGTCGGGCGCGTCGCCGTCGAGGGAGTTCCGCGTCAGGTAGCGGTAGAGATGGGCGTGCTCGGTCAGCCAGCGCAGGTGGGTGTCCACCGCGGTGGTGATCATCTCCATCGGCGTGCCCTGCGGGTTCCAGACCGGTTCGAGCTCCTCGGTGATCAGCTCGCTCACCCGCCGCGAGATGGCGTTCTGCAGGTCTCCGGCGTCCCCGAAGTGCTTGTACAGCCGGGTCCGCGCGACACCCGCTTTTTCGGCGATCTGCTCGGTGGACACGTCGGGCCCGTGTTCGGCGATGGCGGCGAGCGCGGCGTCGACGAATTCCGTGCGGCGGCGTTCGTGTTGCCCGGCCCAGCGGGTCGCGCGGCCGTCGGGGCGGGTTTCGTCGGACATGAGCCGAGTCTACGCACTTAGCGGGTACGGCATGTACCCTCCAGATAGTGAGTACAGCGCGTACCCATAAGTCAGGGAGGCCGGCGATGGCAGGGCAGACCAGGGATCGGGACACCACGGCCGCACGGCTGCTCAACTCGTCCGTACGCAACTCCTACGACCCGGATCTCGACGTCGAATGGGCCGCCCCGCTGGTGGAGGACAAGTTCTTCATGCCGCCGGAGCGGGTTTCGCTGTACGGCACCGAGCTGTGGGAGCGGTTCACCCCGGAGCAGCGGATCGAGCTGTCCAAGCACGAGATGGCCAGCATCATGAGCGTCGGGCTGTGGTTCGAGATCATCCTCATGCAGATGCTGGTCCGCTACGCCTACGACCTCGACGCGCGCAGCGCCCACGCGCAGTACACGCTGACCGAGATCGGCGACGAGACGCGGCACTCGATCATGTTCGCCCGCACCGCCGAGGCACTCGGCGTGCCGCGCTACGGCGTCCCGCCGCTGGTGCACAAGCTGGCGAAGATCTTCGCCGCCACCGCGAGCGGGCCGTCGATGTTCGCCAGCGTGCTGGTCGCCGAGGAGACCACCGACCGGCTGCAGCGCTCGATGATGGACGACGACGGCATCCAGCCGCTGATCCGCGCGGTGAACCGCATCCACGTCGTCGAAGAGGCGCGGCACGTGCGGTTCGCGCGCGAAGAGGTCAGCCGCGAGACGCCGAAACTGAGCAAGGCGAGCCTGCGCCGGCACCGGGTCCGTACCGCGATCGTGTCCTACACGGTCGTGGACTGCCTGGTGGATTCCCGCGTCTACCGGAGCGTCGGGCTGACGCCGGCCGAGGGGCGCGCGGCGGCGCTGGCGAACCCGCATTTCCACGAAACCCGGCGCTGGATGGCGGAAAAGATCGTGCCGTTCCTCCGCGAGGAAGGCCTCATCGGCGGCCGGAGCGAAGGGCTCTGGCGCAAGGCGCACCTGCTCTGACCTCACCGAATGTGACTAGCAGTTTCACCTGGTCGTGTCGTTGGTTGACCCGCATGGCCAATTGTCGCGCAGGGTGCGTGGCAGCCACGCTGATTTGTCCACATCGGACGACAGAAGGGCCAGCCATGTCCAGCGAGTTCCAAAGACGCAAGATCTCGGGCGTTTTCACCGCCATGGACGCCAACGGGGACGGGTTCCTCGAGGCGGCGGACTTCGAAGCACTGACAGCCAGGTGGACGGGCATGCGCGGCCTCGAGCCGGGCACCGACGGCCACGCCAGGCTCGGTTCGATCATGATGGGCTGGTGGGGCGCCCTGCTCGCCGCGTCCGACCTCGACCGCGACAACAAGGTCACCCTCGACGAGGTGCTGCTCGTCGTGGACCAGCTGGGGACCATGACCGACGTCGTCGCCGGGACGGCCACCGCGATGTTCGAGGCCGTCGACGAAGACGCCGACGGCGAGATCTCCGCCGCCGAGTACCGCCAGCTCATCGAAGCCTGGAACGGCCGCCCGGCCGACACCGGCGACGTTTTCGGTCTGCTCGACCTCGACCGCGACGGGCACCTCTCCAAGGACGAGTTCACCGAGCTCTGGACCGAGTTCTGGGCGGGCGACAACCCGGAAGCGCCCGGCACCTGGGTGTTCGGGAAGTTCGACCTCCCGCTGGCCGACGCCCGCTAGCGCACTGACCGCGGCGGGAGGCCTTGGCCGCCTCCGCCGCGGTTGTCGTGTCGTTTGGCGGGACTCGGCAACCCCGGGGTGCTCTGCACCAGGGTGTCCTGAGCCCACCGCTCGCTGAACCCGGCCAGGAACGCCAGCCCGGCGAAGAACAATCCGGCGTCGGCGCCATCGCCCGGTCGGAACGGCAGCAGACCACCCAGAACGAATACGTAGAACACCACCCC
>NZ_DASYMU010000035.1:0-24426 GCF_036008905.1 Amycolatopsis sp.
CAGAACACTCGTTGCCACTCACGACCCCCACCTTGATCTGGGACCCGGATGGCCATTTGTCACATTCCGCGGGGCTGCCTCGTCCTTGGGCGAACAGCCCCGTGGAAAGGAAGTCCATGTTCGCCGCCTACCTCACCGTCACCATTCTCGCCTCGGTCTTCAACGCCACCGCCGCCACGTTCTATCTGATCGGCCACGACTACCCCAAAGCGCAGGCGGAAATGAAGGGCGTTCCGCGGTCGTGGATACCACTGTTGGGCGCGGCGCTGGCGACGGGTTCTTTGGGACTACTGGCCGGGTTCGCCGTGCCACTCCTGGGCGCCCTCGCCGCCGCCGGCCTCGTGCTGTACTTCCTCGGCGCACTCGCTGCCCACCTGCGGGTGGGCTCCCGCCAGCTCGTAGGAGGGGCCGTGTTCTTGTCCTTCGCGGTGGCCGCCCTGGTGCTGAACCTGGGCTACCACGGGTCGTGAGCGGCGAGCGCCAGGTCCGCTCCGCGCTAACCTCCCGAGGCGCCGGTCACTTCCGCCAGAACAGGTGGTGCGTCACCCCGCTCGGGCTGGGAACGACCTCCAGGTGGAACCGGTCGAGCAGCTCATCAGGGGACTCCCAGAGTCGTACTCCGGACCCGAGCTTCATCGGCGAGACCGCCACGTGCATGGTGTCGACGAGGTCGGCGTCGAGAAACCGCCGGATGGTGGTAGCCCCGCCGCCGAGTCGGACGTCCTTGCCCTGCGCCGCCTCCCTGGCCCGTTCGAGGACGGTGGCAGGGCCACCGTCGACGAAGTGGAACGTGGTGTCGGACAGCATGAACGACGGTCGCTTGTGGTGGGTCAGCACGAAGACCGGGGTGCGGAACGGGGGTTCGTCGCCCCACCAGCCTTGCCATTCGTGGTCCTGCCACGGCCCGCGCTGGGGCCCGAACTTGTTGCGGCCCATGATCTCGGCGCCGATGTTGCGGTCGTAGTCGCGGGTGAGGTAGTCGTCGAGACCGCGGCTGCCCCCGGGGTCGGTGCGCATGGGCCAGCTCGCCGTGGCGCCGGCCCAGGCGAACAGCCGCTCGGGCTCGACATGACCGAATGGCCTCTCGAGGGTCTGGTCCTCACCGGCACCGATTCCGTCACTCGAGACGTTGAAGTTCTGGACTCTCAGTAGCTGAGCCACGTGGTCCTCCTGTGTTGTCTGGTTTGGATCGTCACCGTGAGGTCGGAGCCGATCGACGCGTCTCGACATGTACCGGCAGAATCTTTTGATCCGCTGAACCCGCCGCCGGCAGGTCGAGGGCGGCAGGCCCGCGCGGTCCGGTGTCGTGCTGGACGTTCGGTCAGACAGCCACTGCCTGGGCTTTACGGGCGAGCAGGTAAATCTCCTGGAACTGCCGCCGGTCGGTGGGCTGAGGCTCGCGAACCATCCGGGCCACCTCGGCCAACCCGGCCTTGCGCAGCATCGCGGCGAGGTGATCCGGCGACCACCGATAGGCCGGCGCGACTGCGTGATCGAAGACCTGCGTCGGGTGAGACGGATCATCGCTGGCCGAAAAGCCGACCAGAAGATGGCCGCCAGGTGCCAGGACGCGGTGGAACTCCGCCAAGATGACGGGGAGTTCTTGCGGCGGAGTGTGGATGATGGACCAACGTGAGAGCGCGCCGCCCAGCACGCCGTCAGCGATGGTCAACGCGGTCATCGAGCCCACGTCGAACCGCAGGCCCGGATAGGCCTGCCGAGCCAGCTTGATCATCGCGGGAGCGGTGTCAATGCCCAACGCCGCCAGCCCCAGCTCGTTCAAATAAGCGGTGATATGGCCAGGTCCACACCCCAGGTCCGCGACCTGACCGTTCCCACTCGCACTTACGACCTCGGCGAAGGCACTCAAGATCGCGCGGTCCAAAGGCCTGTCACGCAGTTCGTCGCGGAACAGCTGCACATAGGTGGCGGCAGCAGCGTCGTAAGCGTCGCGGGTGGCGCTGAGGGCATCGGGTTCGACCATGCTCGCGACAGTAGTTCCTGGCGCTGAGGCGAGCCGACAGACCCGATGCCCCCGGACGTAAGCCTCGCGATCAGATCTCCCGGAACGCGCTGACCGCGTCACGTCCGGCCAGCCGGGTGATGAGCGCCGAGGCGACGGCGAGAGCGGCCACGATCACCACGGCCATCCCCATGAGATAGATCCACGGCACGCTGAGCGCGACCGGTGGCGGGTCGAAAACACCGGTCAGCACAGAGGCCAGCATCTCGGCCAGCACCCAGCCAAGCGCCACCCCCGCCACCGCGCCACCCACGGCGACCACCGACACCTCCCCGCCGATGAACGCGAGAACGTGCCGCCGTCGCGCGCCCAGTGCTCTCGCGACGGCGAACGAACGGCGTCGCTCGTTGAGTGCCAGCGCGAGGACCAGCCCTCCCGCTCCCGCCGCGAGCACCAGTGCGAAGCTCAGTTCGACACGGGTCAGCCCGGACAGGCCGACGGCGGTCAGGCTCGACCCGACTTTGGCGCGGGTGGTGCTGATATCGGTGACCGCCGCGGTGGGCCCGACGAGGTCCCGCACCCGCTGGGCCACCCCGGCGGTGTCCTGGCCGCCGCTGTCGACCAGAAAAGCGCCGACCGCGTCGGAACCGGTTCGCTGAGCCACGTAATCGGCGTTGGCGACGAAGAAACTGTCCTTCGGCGCGGTAGGGAACTCCGAGACGATCCCGGCATAGTGGAACGACACCGCGGCCTGTTGCCCGGTCCGGGAATCCGGGAGCCGCAAGGTGATCTGGTCACCCGGGTGCAACTGGAAATCCTTCACGGTCTCCGCGCTGACCAGAATCGAGTCCGGCGCTTTCGCGAGCGTGTCCATCAGTTCCCGCGCGGTTCCGCCGGAGAAGTAGGAGTCCTGCAGCGCGGTGACCCCGGCGATGGTGGCGGGCCGCACCCCGTAGAGGTCCTGCAGGTCGGCGCCGACGTAGGCGAACCGGTGCTGGACGGGTTCCACCGAACGGACCCCGGCCACCGCGCCGATGCGCTGCGCCTGCGCGGCGGGAACGACGGTGCCCGGCGATTCGGTGACGGCCACGTCCGCCCCGTTGGTGAGTTTCGCGTCGACCTCGGCCTGCGCCTCGTAGGTGGAATTGAAAACCGCGGTGGAGATCGCGAACGCGACCGCCACCGCGAGCAGCACGATCGAACGGGCGAGCGGACGCCGCCGCCGCGACATCGACGCCGCGACCGTGGACGCGAGTTCACCGGCCAGGGGACGCAAACCCCAAGCCACCGCCCGTTTTCCCGGGCCGAGCACGCCATAGGCGAGACGCCACGCGAACAACACGCCGCCGGTCCACAACAGGGCAGGCGCGGCGAAAGCCCAATAGGACACGGAAATACTCGGGACTCCCTCGGGCGCGAGCACCAGCTGGTACTGGTTCGCACCGGCGAGCAGGAGCAGGAGCACAGCCACGCCCAGCAGGACGAAGTCCAGCCCGAACCGCAGCCAGAGCGGACCACGCCGCGCCTCACGGTGGACGCGGGACGCGGCGATCGTCGCGTGCCGCCAATCGAGCGCCGCGGGGACCACGACCGTCAGCACCGCGATCACCAGTCCGGCGGCGGCCGCGCCGCCGGTCCACGCCACGGTTTCCGCCCCGGAGGCGCCGAACCGCGCCGATCCGAAGGCGACAATGCCGATGAGGGCGGCGATCCCGAGGCCCAGCGCACTGCCCACGACTCCGGTCGCCGCCGCTTCCACCGCGGCCAGCCGCAGCACCTGGGCCCCGGAGGCACCTCGCGAACGCAGCAGGGCCTGATCGGTGCGGCGACGCTGAGTCCCGGCGGCGGTCACCTCGGCGGTGAGCAGGGCCGCGAGCACGGCCGCCGGAAGACCGAGGAACAGGAAAAGGATGCGGGCGTAGGCGGCATCGCCGCGGGCCGCGTCGAGCGCCGCACCGAGATTGTCCCCGACGAGCGCGGCTCCGGCCGCACGGGCCTCGAAGTTGTGCGCGGCGCCGAGCACGGAGGTGAAAGCGTTGTCAGGGCTGGTGGGCAGCGCGCGGTCCAGTGCGAGATGCAGCTGGGTCGTGACGAGATCAGGCCTGCTCCCGGCGAGCGGGCCGAACACGGTGTCCCACTGGGTCTGCCCGAGCAGCAGGACGTTGTCCGGCGGCGCGACCGGCTGGGAACCGGTCGGCGCGCCGACCTTCTGAAACAGGGAATCGGCTTGCGGGAGATCGACGACCCCGTCGATACGCACCTCGGCGGGCGGCAGCCCCGCGCGGCCGATCGACACGGTGTCGCCGGGCCGCACGTGCAGGTTCGCCGCGGTCTGCTGCGCGATCAGGACCCCGGCGTCGACGCCGGCGAGAGTGCGGATCTCCCCGCCGAAGCGCTGCCGATAGTCAGGAGGCAGACCCAAGACCTTGCCCGGGCCGGTCTCCTGCGTCGATCCACCGGCGGCCACGGTGAAGCCACTGGTGGTGCCGAAGGAAACGGGCAGCGCCGAGCGGACACCCGCGGTCGACGCGGCCAGGTCCGCGACCTGCCGCAAATCCGCACCGGGTTGTACCTCGACCTGCCAGTCGACCGCGACTCCGGCGGCCGCGCGCTGGGTCATCGTCGCCTGGGCACCGGCCAGGAACTGCCCGAGCGAGGCGAGCAAGGACACCGCGACGGCGATGCCGAGCGAGGTGGCGATCAACCGTCCAGGGTGGAAGCGGACCAGCCCGCGGAACCACAGCGCGGTTACTGTCTTCACGACACTCCTCGGGTCACGGACACGTCGGTGAACGCGCCGTCGTGCATCAGCCAGCGGTGTTCGAGCCGATCGGCGACGGTCTGGTCGTGGGTGGCGACGACCAGACCCGCACCCGCGGTCTCCGCGGCGTCGATCAGCACCGACACCACGTGCTGACCGGTCTCGTGGTCGAGTCGCCCGGTGGGTTCGTCCGCCAGGATGACCTGCGGCCGCGGGGCGAGCGCCCGGGCGATGGCGACCCGTTGTGCCTGTCCCCCGGACAGCTCGCCAGGCAGCCGGTCCGCCAGCTCCACGACGCCGACTTCCTCCAATGTGGACAGTGCGAGCGCCCGGGCGCCCACCTCGGTGAACCCGTCGAACAGCAACGGCAAGGCGACGTTCGCGACGACATCGAGATCTGGCAGCAGGTTCGGGGTCTGGAAGACCAGGCCGACGGCCTGCGCCGCGGGCGGCCGCGCGGCCAGCCCCGGCCACTCGACGGTCCCGGCCGTCGGCGTTTCCACCCCCGCCATCAGATGCAGCAGGGTGGACTTCCCGCAGCCGGACGGCCCGACCAGCGCCGCACGGGTGGTGGACCGGACGGTGCAGTCCACCCCGTGCACGGCAACCACCGCGGTGACGCTCTCGCCATAGGTGCGCGCCAACCGGCGGCAGTGGATCAGGTCGGTCACGCCATCACCTTCCCGTCGACGAGCCGGACGACGCGGTCTGCGACGGCGGCGACCTGGCGGCTGTGACTGGCCACCAGGATGGCGGTGCCGCGGGCCGCGGCGTCGGCCAAGAGGTCGAGGACCCGCTTCTCGGTGATCGTGTCGAGTTCGCCGGTCGGTTCGTCGGCCAGGAGCACCGCGGGGTCGTTGGCCAGCGCGACCGCGAGACCCGCCCTGGCGAGCTCGCCACCGGAGAGCTGACCGGGCAGCGCGCGGGCGTGGTCGCCAAGCCCGACCGACTCCAGCAGCGTCCGCGGGGACGGGTGGGGACCCGATCCGGCCAGCCGCTGCGCGGTGATGATGTTGTTCTCGACGCTCAAGTGGCGAAAGAGATTGCCTTGCTGGTGCAGCAGGCCGATCAGGCGAGCCCGGAGGCGGGCGCGGTCGGCTTCCGGGCGGTGGCTGATGCGTTCCCCCGCGATGGTGACCTGGCCGCCGCTGGGTTCTTCGCTGCCCGACAGGCACGCCAGCAGCGTGGACTTGCCCGCTCCGGAAGGCCCGACGACCGCGACGAACTCGCCGGCGTCGACCCGCAACGAAATTCCTTTCAGGGCGAGGACTTCTTCGTCACCGGTACGGAAGAAGCGGTACAGCACCCGGGCCTCGATGCCACCCTGGTTCACGGGCGCCACTGGAAGGAGTCGGTGACGGTTCGCCAGGGATCGACGTTGTCGGCCCCCACCGGCGAGGACAACGTGATCATGACCTCGGTGGCGGGACGCCAGAACTCGTAGCGCTCGACCTGTTGCGGCACGCTCTTGCCCGTCACGGCATCGATGGGCGATTCGGCCTGGTAGGTCAGCAGGACGACCGGTCCCGCCTTGCGCTGCTCGCCGCTCACCTTGCCCGGTTTGAATCCCTGCGCCTGCCGCGCGATGACCGGTAGTTCGGTAGCCTGCGCGTCGGCTACGGTCGGAGTACCGGGTTGGGCCTTGGTTTCGATCCGGACCGAGTTGAATTTGTCCGTGAACACCGTCGCGGAACCGGTCACCGCACGCGACCATCCCTCGGGAACGGTCACCGAAAATGTTCCGTCGGCCGCGGTGAAGGGTACGAAGGCCTGGTTGTCCGGGATGTCGCCGGCCGGGTTGGCCTCCGGCCCCTGCGCGCTCCCGGGTGGTGCCACGCCGTCGGCGGCCTCCGGCGCGCTCTGTCCACACGCGACAGTCGAGACGAGGATCCCCGCGCCGCCCAAGGCGAGAATCACGGTTCGGCGATTCACGAGCTCACGCTCATTGGATTCATGAGCTCACGCTAAACGGGCCCAGGAAACCATCCAGTTCGGCGGAGGGAAACGGACGGCAAAATATCGGGCATCCCCTTTCGGAATCAGGCAGACTCCGTTTATGCGCCGACGAATCGTGCTGGTGACCGTGATCGCCGGGATGCTGGCGATCGCGTTGTTCGGGTTGCCCTTCGCCGTCGCGGCGACGCACTACTTCGTTCAGGACGAACGAGCCGAGCTCGAACGGATCGCCGATTCCGCGGCACTCACCGTCGTCAACGACCTCACTGACACCAGTCACCCGCCCAGCCTCCCGCCCGCGGTGGCGGATCAGGCCGGGGTGTACTCCCCCGGGGGACGGCTGCTCGCCGGTACCGGCCCGGCCACCGCCGATTCTGTGGTGCTGGCCGCCCGGGCAGGCGCGCTGTCGAGTGGGGACATCGGCAGCGAACTGGTCGTGGCGGTCCCGGTCATCAACGGCTCCACGCTCACCGGTGTCGTCCGCGCGGCCACCCCGCACCACGACGCCTATGTGCGCGCCGCGTTGGCGTGGCTGGCCATGGCCGGGTGCGCGGCACTCGCGACGGGCGTGACGTGGCTGGTCGCACGCCGGCTCGCGGTCCGGCTCGCGCGACCGCTCGAGCAATTGTCGGCGGCGGCGGAACGCCTGGGGGACGGTGATTTCACCGTTCGGGTCGGCCGTACCGGGATCCCAGAGATCGACCAGGTCGCCAAAACCCTCGACAAGACCGCCGAGCGGGTCGGCCGGACCCTCGACCGGGAGCGCGCTTTCTCCGCCGACGCCTCCCATCAGCTACGAACCCCGCTGGCCGGGCTCAGGCTCCAACTCGACCACGCACTGGACAGTCCTGACGACATGCTGAGACAAGGCGTCACCGCGGCCATCGCGACCGCCGACAGGATGGAGGTCACCATCAACGATCTGCTGGCGCTGGCCAAGCAGGTCCGCGAACCCCGCTCGGAGACCGACATCGGCAGGCTGCTCACCGAAGTCCGGCAGGACTGGCACGGCCTGCTCGCGAGCCATGGCCGCGCCCTGCGCATCACGCCGGCAGCGGAGGCGCGCCCACTGGTGTACGAACCGGCCGTCCGGCAGATTCTGGGCGTACTCCTGGACAACGCCGCCACCCACGGCCGGGGCACCGTGACCGTGACGACCCGCGTCGCCGGTAACGCCCTCGCGATCGACGTCATCGACGAAGGCACCGACGTGGACGTCGACCAGGACCTGTTCGCCCGCGGACACAGTTCCGGCAACGGTCACGGCATCGGGCTGGCGCTCGCCCGCAGCCTGGCCGAAGCCGAAGGCGGTCGCCTCCGGCTGGCCACGCCCGCGCCGACGACCTTCACCCTGTTCCTTCCCCTGTCGCCGGACTGAGACCGGTCATTGCTGCCGTACCGGGCCCGAAGCCGGTTTGGCGCGCAGGGTGACCGCGAAGAAGTCCCGCTGATCCGGGGTGAGATAGCGATCGGCCTGCCCTGGCATCGACGGCAGCAGTTTCGCCGGCGCCGACCCCGGCTGATCGGGGCGGTAGGTGTTGAAGCTGACCATTCCGGTGTGGATGTCGAGTTCCATCCCCCGCACGATCCCGGCTCGCGCCATCACGTCGGCGAGCGTGGTGAGTGTCATCTGCGCTCCGCCCACGTAGACCAGGTGCCCGGCGGAGTCCGTGCCGATGCCGGAGCGCCAGGTGTACTGAAACTGACTGCTGGCGCTGCCCCACTGCCCTGCCGGATTGCCCGACAGTCCCGGTACCGGCTTTCCGTTGTCCACGACCAGTTCCAGGTTCTGCCGGACCGCGACGATGTTCGGGTTCATCGTCACGTCACGGCCCCACTGCGCCACCGACACGGCTCCGCTGCGGTCGATCACGAGGGACGCCACCCCGTCCTGCAACGGCTTCGCCACCCGCCCGTCGAGGTAGAACCCGCCGCTGGTGTCGGCGAGCTTGAACCCGGAGTTGAAGGTCGCGAGCAGGCTCGACCGCAGCGGCTGCGGCACCTCGGCACCGCCCGGCCACCCCGCTCCCCCGGGTTCCTTGGTGCCGGCGAAGAGCTGAGTGCTCACCACGCCCTGGTCCAGCATAGCGATCCCGGCGATCACACTGGCGTGCTGCGGATCGGCGCGGAGATAGGTCGTGTAGTCGGCGACCCGTTTGTCCGCGGTTTTCGCGCCCGGAATCCAGACCCCCTCACCGGGCAGCGGCGTCCCCAGCGCTTGGAGGTTCGCCGGTCCCGTCGCGACGGGACTGGCGATCTGCCGCGCCTGCGGCAGTCCGCCCGTGTCGGGCAGGGTGTTGGCCGGAGCATGGCGGGTGTACCACCAGTTCTCGGCCATGTTCACCACCTGTCCCGCCCCCATCCCCCGCATCCAGTCGGCGGTCCGCGCGGCGAAGGTCGCGGCTCCGGGATAGGTCAACGCCTGGACAAAGGTGATCGCGGGATAGATCACCAGCGCCAGCAGCGTCAGCGCGATCCATCGCGCTCTGCGGCGTTTGCGGTGTTTGCCGTGCTTGACCTTGCGGCCCAGCGGAAATCGTCCCTGTTGTGTCTCCGATTCACTTCTGCTGGTCATGTCCGACGGTAAAACGGGCCGGGTAGGCGACTGGGAAATCACAGGTTAGCGGTCGGCCAATCCTGCGGCCATCGCTGTCGTAATCACGTCATACCAACGATTTCTCAACGAAACCCGGGAAATCTTCATCAGATTCTCATCCTCCGCGGCCCCGGTTCCGGGGGTGACACCGACCCAGCCCCCGGCTCCGGCAACGACGTGCTCACCCGGCCTTGACACGGCAGAGGCCCCTGGTCGGCGGTGACGCCGGCCAGGGGCCTCTTAGGTGTGTTCAGTCAGTCGACGTCAGCCGTCGGACTCCGCCGAGGGGATGTAGGCGCCTGGCACCTGATCCGGTGTGAAGATTTTGTCCTCACCCGGGTAGGGCCGCGTCCACCCGTGCGTCTGGTACCACGTGAAGTGGTTCATCTGCGCGGGGTTGGCGTAGTCGGCCGTGGCGTTCGGGCCGGTCAGCCGCTGCTGCCCCTGCCACTTCTGCCACTCCGCCGCCACCGGCTGCTTGTCCGCCGGCACCGCGGTGGACGGTGCGTTCGCGGCGAACTGCGGCGCGACGGTATCGGGACCGCACGCCGGCTGGGTCGCGAGACCCGCGGTCAGCGAGGTGCGGTTCGGCACCGCGTTGAACGGTGTGTTGTCGGCCTTCTTGGTGAACGCCGCGGTCATCGGGGTGGCCGCGCTGTCCTTCTGGTTCATCGGCTGGATCCCGAGGATCTGCTCGATGGTGCGGATCATCGTGATCTGCGAGTAGTACCGGCTGTCGACGGTTCCGCGCTGGGCCCAGGGGCTGATGATCTGGATCGGGGCACGGTGGCCGTCGACGTGGTCGAGGCCGGCCTGGGAGTCGTCCTCGACGACGAAGATCGCCGAGTCCTTCCAGTACTGGCTGTGCGAGATGGTGTCGACGATCTTGCCGACCGCGAGGTCGTTGTCGGCGACCTGGGCGGCCGGGCTGGGCGGGCCACCGGTGTGGTCGCTGGACAGCCAGAACATGTTCAGGTTGGCCGGACCGTTCTTCTCGAAGTCCTGCTTCCAGATCTGGGCCCGGTAGAGGTCCGGGACCGAGGTGTCGAACTTCGGGAAGCCGGGCACCGACACGTCGTTGAGTGACGGGATCGGTGAGGACGAGACCATGGGGTAGGCCGTGTTCTGACCGGTCGCGGTCATGTTCTTGGTGTCGCAGTACAGGTTCTGCCAGGACGCGCCGGACGGCTTGGTCAAGAACTGCTGGAACTCACCGAAGTCCCGCACCGTGTTCCCCGCGGCCTCGGCACCACTCCAGATGAACCCGGAGCTCTGGTGACCGAGAGCGTCGTCCTCGGTGTCGTAGCTGCGCAGGTACTCACCGGCCGAAGATTCGGTGTACTCCGGGTTGTCGGCCTGCATCAGCCAGTTGTGCCCCTCGGCGGAGTTGGTGCCGATGTCGTAGGTGTTGTCGTAAAGCCCGAACTGCTGGGTCAGCGCGTGCTGGTTCGGTGTCACGTTCGCACCGAACTGCGCCAGCGCCGGGTCACCGTTGCCACGCGGGTCGTCACCGAAGAGCTGGTCGTAGGTCCGGTTCTCCTTGACGATCATGAAGACGTGCTTGATCGTCGAGGGGTCACCGATCCGCTCCGGGACGGGCACCGGCTTCTTGTTGCCCTTGCCGTTGGCCACTTGGACCGAGTTGGCCGTCCAGCCGTTCTGCTGGAACACCTTGGCTGTGGTGGCTTTGACAGTCCGGTCGTCCGGCAGCGTGAACCGCTGGAGGCTCGCCGTCGTGTCGTGGGTGCCGTGCCCGGCGCTGCTCGTGGGGCGGAGGGCGTCGATGCCGCGGGTGTTGGAGATCAGCACGTCGTGGCCGACCGTGGTGACCGCCGTCGGGAAGTAGTCCGTGGGCAGCAGGCCGATGTAGCTGGCCGGCTCCTTGGGAGAGGCGTAACGGTAGACGGCGAGCGCGTTGGCGCGGCCGAGGGTCACCAGCAGATGACCGTCGTCGGTGAGGGTGATCCCATCGGGCTCGTACCCGACCGTCGCCTCCGGCCACGGCTGGGTGGCGATGGTCTGGATGACCTTGTTCTTGCCGGTGTCGATGACGGAGACGTTGTTGCTGCCGGTGTTGGCGACGAACAGCGTCCCGTTCTTGGTGTACAGCGCGGTCGGGTGCAGGCCGACGTCGATGCTCTGTACCGCGGCCGCCGGCTTCGCCAGGTCGATGACGCTGACCGTGCCGGTGGTGGTGGCGCCGGTGACCGGGTCGGCCGGCACCTGGGTGTTGTAGGAGTTGATCGTGGTCTCGCCGGGCCTCGCCGGGCGCCCGCCCTCGTTGCCGACGTAGATCCGGTCGCCGATCCGGACCATGTCCCGCGGGGCGTTGCCCACGGTCCAGCTCCGCTGGATGTCCCCGGTGCCCGCGTTGATGGCGACGACACGGTTCTGGCCGTTGACGGCGGCGTACACGGTGGAGCCGTCAGGCGAGAACACCGCCTGTGCCGGCAACGCGTGGCGGGGCCCGTCCGCCGGGATCGAGACGCGGGTCGGCGCGCCGACGGTGCCGTCGGTGTTGACCGGGAACCGGCTGTAGCCGTCGGTCTGGGCCATCCACAGCGTCTTGCCGTCAGGCGAGTAGGACGGTCCCTCCTGGCCGACGTCGTTGCCGGGGATGCGCAGGTTCGCCGTCGCGGAGTTGCCGACGAGCTGCTGCACCTTCCAGCTCTTGAGATCGACGATGGTGAGCGCGATCCCCCCGTCGGTGGTCAGCGCGGCGAGATGGCCGCCGTCCGGGCTGACCGTGGAGGCCATGATCTTGCCGTTGTTGATGACGAGACGATCACCGATCGGGGCGATGTACTGGTCGCTGGAGATGACCTGGCCCTTGTCGGTGAGCTGACCGACATGGTCGGTGCCGAACTGCTGCGTCGAGGCGGAACTGGCGCCCGTGCCCGCGATGACGAGGACGAGCGTGGTGGTGCCGGCCGTTGCGAAGCGTATCCGGCGGCCGCTGCGTTGACCGAGAAGGCCGGAGCGGTCCTTCCCGATACGCCGTCTGCGGCGCGTTACCTGCATTGATCTATCCCTTCGGATGGGTGGGGAGCAGCTCGACGTTGCCGTCGAACTGCCAGAGAGGGTTGGGTTGGTCCCCGGTGGGGGTCCGCACCTGGAAGTAGCCGTTCACTTCCTTCGGTCCGTCGCCGTCGGCGACGTACCGCCCGTCCGCGGTGACGTCGAGCTGGTAGATGGCCGAACCGGTGGCCTCGACGTCGGGGAGATGCCAGGAGACGACGCAACGCCAGTCGTTGCCGGGTCCCTCGGCGGCGATCAGGCCGCCGCCTTTGGTGCACGCCGCCGTGACCGCGAGCTGCTCCTCGGTGACGTCGGGGCGGTGGAGCTGCTCGGTCTGCAGGCGGTAGAGGTGGCCGAACGCCGTGGCGAGCGAGCCCTGCACCTTGTCCTGGTCGATCCCGGACCCCAGCGCCGGGGTCGATGCGGCGATGATCGCGAAGGCGACGCCGATGAGTCCGACCAGCGGCAGGGCTCCGACGGTGAGCGCGCGGCGACCCGAGCCGTCGTAGGTGAGGTTGGTGAAGTCGCGCCGCAGGAAGAGCCGGTAGGCCAGCGCGGTCGCGGTGACGGCCCACACCAGGCTGACCCCGATACCGATCAGGAGCGGGCCGAGCTGGGCGGGGCTGGTGAACAGGCCGTTCCACGCGATGAAGGCGTAACTGGGCAGGGCGAGGCGGACGGCGACGGGCAGCGGCAGCATCTGGGCGAGCTGCATCACGAGGGCGACGACGGCGGGCAGCAGCAGGCCCATCGGCGACCGTCCCAATGCGACGGACCCCAGCAGCCCGACCGCGGCGAGGGCCAGCGCCGGGGCGAGCACGCAGACCCAGGCCAGCAGGACTTGCCCGGCGGCGTCCCCTGGCGCCAGCACGTGGCCGTCGAGGCCGATCAGGGGCCGGTTGCCGACGGCGACGACCCCGCCGGCCGCGCTGGAAACAGCCATCCCGGCGACGAGCACCAGGATGACGGTGAGGCTGGCCAGTGCCTTCGCCACGAAGATCCGCCGGTACGACCGGACCGCCACCAGCAGGTGGCGCCAGGTGCCGAGCCGGTCCTCGACGGCGAACACGTCACCGGCGACCACCGAGGTCAGCAGCGGAAGCGCGTAGGTGCCCGCGAAACCGAGCATCACCAGCGGTCCGGCCCACCCCGTGGCGTTCATCCAGCGACCGAAAAGGGTGTCGACGGGCAGCGAGCTCTGCTGGCTCACCGCGGCGACGAAGAGCGCCGGCGCGATCCAGCAAGCCAGTACCAGCAAGCGAATCCGCCATTGGGAGAGCAGCTTGACCAACTCGAAGCGGTAACCGCGCGCCACCGAAACGGGGCGGGCAGCGGGGACCGGGGCTTCGGCGACGGCCGCGGTCATCGGCTGACCTCCTGCTGCTCGGTGAGGGCGAGGAACGCCGCTTCGAGCGGCGACACCACAGGTGCGAGCTCGCGCACCGCGACGCCCGCGCGCACGAGCCGCACTACCAGGTCGTCGAGGGCGGGCACCGGCGCGCGCACCACGAGTACGCCGGTGTCCTGCCACGCTCCGACGTCGGAGCCGTCGACGACGCGGAGTCCGGGCGTGTCGAGGGCCAGCCGCCGGGCGGCCTGCGGGTCAGAGGTGCGCAGCCGGTAGTCGAGTTCACGGTCCTCTGTGGACAGTTTGCCCAGCGGGCCGGAGAAGACGACGCGTCCGGTCGCGATGATGGTGACCTCGGAGCACAGTGCCTCGAGGTCGTCCATCCGGTGGCTGGAGAGCACGACGGTGGTTCCGTCGGCCGCGAGCCGGTTGAGGACACCGTGTACGTGCTTCTTGCCGACTGGGTCGAGACCGTTGGAAGGCTCGTCGAGCACCAGGAGCCGGGGCTTGGTGAGCAGGGCCGCGGCGAGCCCGAGCCGCTGGCGCATGCCGAGGGAGAAGCCCCGGACCCGGTCGTCGGCGACATCGGTGAGCCCGACCTGGTCGAGTACGTCGTCGATCCCTGCCGTCCGCGCGTCGCGGCTGCGGAGGCCGGCCAGCGCGGCGAGGTTCTGCCTGGCGGTGAGCGAGGGGTAGAGGCCGGGTCCGTCCACGAACCCGGCGACGCCGTCAGGAGCGGCCAACGCCCGCCCCACCGGCGTACCCAAGATCTCCAGGCGGCCCTCGTCGGCGACGGCCAGGCCCAGCAGCAGGCCGAGCAAGGTCGTCTTCCCCGCGCCGTTCGGGCCGACCAGCCCGTGGATCTGCCCCTGCGCCACATCCAGATCGATGCAGTCGAGCGCGACGACATCACCGAAACACTTGGTGGTACCGCGAGCCCGGACCGCGAGGGGGGCGTCCATGGATCCCTTTCCGTCCGCACCTACATGAACTTAGGTACTGCAACTAAGAACATAGGGACCGCAAGTGACTCAGGCGGGGCAGCTAGTTGAACTGCCAAGGAACGGGAACCGTCCGGCGCAGCAGAATGCCCTGAATGACGCGTTGCGGTCATTGAGTGACACGAACGCGTCGTTCAGGGCATCGCAGGTCAGAGGGTGACGCTCAGCCTCGTCCGAACTCGTGGATTTCTGGCCCGTCGGCCACGATGCCCTGCGCCACAAGCATCAGAGTCGTCGCGACGAGCAGCACGACGGTCACCGCGATGAGGATGAGCGCCAGCTTTCGCCGGTGGCTCAGGTCCGCACCGCGGCTGAGCAAAGCGGATGCGTCGTCGATGAGCTGGCGGCGGGCAAGCGTGAAGACGGTTCCCCAACTGGAGGCCTGATCAGCCGGAGGCAGGTCGGATGTGATGGCGTCCAGTTCGTGGCGGTATCGGGCGGCGTAGATCTCGGTCAATCGCTGCTCGACCTCGTCGATCGACAACCGTCCCTCTCCGATCGCGGCTTGGACCGCGGCACTGGTCCGTTCACGTTCCGCATCGGAGCAACGCACGGCAACCGGCGGCGAAGTGACATTCGAAGCGGTTGAAGTCATTCTGTCTCCTTGGTGACGGCTAGTCCTCACCAACGCTAGGTATCGCAGGCTTGCGGATCACCAGCCGACGGCTAACGCACGGCAAGAGAACCGCGTCCCGTGTGGACGCGGCGTCGGGTGATGCGGACTGGGGGCATGCGAAGCCGGTCCTGGTGATCCTCATCGTCGCGACCGCCTCAGCGGCCAGGCTCGCCGGGTACCGGGGCCGAGCTGATTTGGCCCTGCCACGTCGCCTGGGCGCCGGAGTCGCCGATCCGGTAGATGTCGTAGATCGCGGCGCCCGCCGCGAGGACCGACAGCACCGTGACGACCACGGTGACCACGGCCGACGCCGGGGCGAGGAACGTACGGCGCGGGACGAAGCGGCTTTTGCCCTGGGGAGAATCCGCGGGCGCAATGTCCGCCTGGGCTTGGTCGGGTTCGCCGGAGCCTTGGGTAATTGCCCGATGTGCCACGGATGCCTCGCGGTGCCGCCACCAGACGACCAGCGCGAGGACCGCCACCGGGATCGCGACGAACAGCGCCGTGTCACCCAGTGCGACGTGGTCACGTACGAGTGGGGTGGAAGCCACACGCTGCTCGAGCCACTCCCCCGCATCGGTCGTGATCGGCACCAGGACGACGACGATCAGCGACAGCAGGACATTCGGGCCGGCCAGCTTGCGGCGTGCCGCCGGCCAGAGCGCGCACAGCACCAGCAGTAGCGCGGCGAGCGGCAGTAGGACGACGATGGCGTGCACGAGCAGGATGTGGGCGGGCAAGCCGTTCAGCGTGGTCATGAAGTCCTTCACAAGGGTTCGGCGATTTGGACGAGTGCGCACATCTTGGGGTAGTTCGGCGGTTCACGCTCGTTATGGCCCGACGACCAGTGCCCGGTACTCGGGCGCGCGGGCGCGCAGCCAGCTCACGACGTCCCCGCCATGGGCGAATCCGGCTGTGGCGTAGATGTCCGCCCAGAGCAGGGTCGGTCCGGTCACGGTCACCGCGAGCAACTCGTGCGGGCGGTCCCCGGTATGCGGATCGATGATGTGCGCGCCCCTGGCCGCGCTGCCTGATGTGGCCACCCCGCCGGTCCTGATCTCCTGTACAGCAAGGATCCGCGTGCGATCCCCAGGGTCTTCGATACCCACACGCCAAGCCGGTGAGTTCAGGGAGCAGACGCTGGTCACGATGTCGCCTCCGGCGTTCAGGCAGCTGTCGCAACCGTCGAGCTCGGCCAGCAGGGCCGCGGCACGTTCGACGGCCCAGCCCTTCACCAGGCCCGAGGGGTCGAAGCCGGCGGGCAGCCATGCGTCGAAATAGCCGTCCGTTCGTCGGCGGGCCTGTTCGCACAGCCCGAAGACCTCGTGCACCCAGGGGTGCCAGTGATTCGGAGTCAGTTCGCCACGGCGGATCCTGCTCACCTGGCTGTCGGGGCGGTAGGTGCTGAAGAGCCGGTCGACCGCGCGCAACTGCTCGAACACCTCGGCCACCACCTGCGGCACCGAAGGATCGCTTCGGACTCCGGCTCCGCGCAGGTGCACGCTGATCGGCATGCCCATGATCTGCTGCACCCAGGATCGGCGCTCGGCCGTGACCTCGAACCCGGTCACTGGTGCACCGCGTCGATCGCGGACTGCAGCGACTGCGCGTAGCCCTCCGAGGTGTAGGTGGCCCCGCTGACGGTGTCGATCTGCGCGCTCTGCGCCTGCACAGTCTCGTTGTTGAGGATCGGTACGGCGGCTGAGTTGATCCGGACGTCCCGGCTGCTCTGCTGGGGTACCTGTAGCGTCCGGGCCGACGTGATCCTGCCACCGGACACGGTGATCTGCACCTGCACCGGTCCATACCGGGTGTCTGCGGCGGTGCCCGTGAACGTCCCACTGTCACCGCCGCTCGGCGCCCCGGACGCGGAGGGTCCGCTGGGAGCCGCCGGCTGAGGCGCGACCGGCAGGTCGCCGACGGCGGCGACCTGGTCCTGGTTGGTGCTGGTGTGGTAGCTGAACAGCAGCACCACGATCGAGACGGTGGCCGCGACGGTGATGGCGATTCTACGCATGATCGACCTTTTTCCCCGGCCTACCAGCCGAATCGTTCGGAATGGATCCGCCCGGCAGGCACGCCGGCCCGGCGCACGGAGGCGATCACGGTGCCGGTCCAGGCATCCGGGCCACAGACGAACACGTCGTGCTCGGGGAGGTCGGGTACCACGTGGCGAAGCACCGTTTCGTCCGGCGCGCCGGCGTAGCCCGCCGGGAGCCACGAGGGCCGGTTGCGGTCCCGATGTCCTGGCAGGTACAGGATCCGCACGCCGCGATGGGCAGCGATGGCGTCGAGTTCGCGCCGGAACAACAGGTGCGCCGGAGTGCTCGCCCGGTACAGCAGGACAGCTTCGCCAGGCCGGTACACCATTTCCTCCAGCAGAGCGCGCAGCGGGGTGATCCCGATCCCGGAGGCGAACAACGCGATCTTGCGTCCACTTCGGACAGAGCCGGTGAGTCGGCCGTAGGGACCTTCGAACAGGACCCGGGCGCCGACCGGCAGTGTGGCCAGGCGGCGGCTTCCCTCGCCGAGGTCCTTGGCCGTGATACGCAGGCGCCTGCCGTCGGGCGCGGCGGACAGCGAGAACGGGTTACCGCGGGTCCAGCCGGGGCCATGCAGGAACCGCCAGACGAAGAACTGACCGGCGACCACTGGCAGCCGGTCGAGGTGTCGGCCCCGGAGATGGACCGAAACGACGCCGCCGCCTTCCGGCACCACATGGTCGACGACGAGCCGGTGGTAGGCGTTGCGCCACAACGGAAGTCCGAATCGGAACAGCAGGATGGCGCCGGCCGCGGCGCTGTACACACTCCACCAGAACACGGTCGCCACGGGAGAACTGGTGAAATCGGCGCCGGTCCAAAGCTGATGCGGGAGAGCTAGCCCCACCCCCGCGTAGGCGTACAGATGCAGCAGGTGCCACGACTCGTACCGCAGGCGACGTCGCGCCGCCTTCATCGAGGTGGCCGCCACCATGACGAGTGCTGCCGTCCCCGCGGTGGCGAGCAACATGCCCGGATATGTGGTCACGAGATCCCAGACCTCGGACACGAGCCCGGTCCGATCAGTCGCCGCGTAACCAAGGCTGATGAAGACGACGTGCACGCACATCAAGGTGAATGAGGAGAAGCCCACCAGGCGGTGCCGGCGGGCCAGCTCGTCCTGCCCGTAACTGCGCTCGACCCAGGGGATCCGCGCCATCATCAGTACCATCAGCAGCAGGAGGTCTGCCGACAGCAGGCCGGTCAGCCTGCCGGTCGAGGTGAGCAACCCGGCGAGCGTGCCCAGCTGCTGCAACCCCCGCCCCGCCACCCACAGCGCGACCACGAACAGCACGCTCAGCCACACGGCCAGCCCCGAGACGTCGCGCCACCACTCCCTGGCCGACAACGGCCTGCCGGGCGACGGCCGGCGGTCCGGCCGCCGGAACGCCTGAGTGGTCATGGACATCGAGTACTCCCAGTGGTGTGTGCTGTGGTCCACCCTGGCCGAGCTCGGTTAGTCCGCGACGTGACCCGGTTGTGAGTCAGGTAAGAGAAGATCCGCGCCTACCGTGAAACCCACCACAGCGCCGCCGCCGGAGCGTGGCCCCGCGAAGACGTCACCGCCGTGCGACCGCGCGATCTCCCGCACGATGGCCAGGCCCAGGCCGGACCCGGGCAGGGCACGCGCCGCGTCGGTCCGGTAGAAGCGGTCGAAAACGCGGTCGGCGTCTTCGACGGCGATGCCGGGACCCCGGTCGAGCACCTCGACCCGGCCGTCGCGGACGAGGACCGATACCGCCTCCCCCGAGCCGGGGTCGAACTTGACCGCGTTCTCGATAAGGTTGGACATCGCGCGCTCGAGGCCTTTGGCCCGGCCCTGGAGCCTCGTGGCGTCCGCGTCGACGTCGATGACCCGTCCAGACCTGCGGTGCACGCGGTCGGCTGCCCGGCACACGACCGCGGCCAACTCGACCGGCGCGGGTTGCTCTCCGTCGTGCTGCCGGGTGGCGAGGTCGACCAGTTCGTTGACCAGGTGGGTGAGCTCACGGGTCTCGCCGTCAACGTCGTCGAGCAGCCGCCCCCGCGCCTCAGGCGTCAGCTCACCGAAGCGGCGCAGCACGCTGGCGTTGGTGCGCAGACTGGTCAGCGGGGTGCGCAGCTCGTGGGCGGCGTCCTGCACCAGCCGTTCCTGGTCGTCCCGGGCGTCGGCCAGCCGGACGAGCATGCGATCGAACGACGCCGCGAGTCGGCCGACCTCATCCCTGCCGCCGGTCGGCACCGCGACGTCCATCAGACCGCCATCGCTGACCTGCTCGGTCACCCGGGTCAGCCGCACCAGCCGCCGGGTGATCTGGCGAGCGATCAGCCAACCCGCAAGCGCGGCGGCGGCCAGCACGATCGCGCTGACCACAGTGATCCGCGTTGCGAGCGAACTCAGCACGTGCCGGGATTCGTCGACGTCGATCCCCAGTTGGATCGCGCCACGCCCCCCGCCGAGTGCCACCGTGATCACCCGGTAGTCGTCCGGGCTCACCGTCAGGTCCTGGTAGCGGCGGTCGCCCAGGTTCCCGGTCGCGGCGAGAGCCCGGTCGGCGGCGTCGTCGGCGAGCCGGATCGGCCGGCCGCCGATCGGCCGGACGACGCCGTCCGGGCTGATCGCCTGCGCCGCCATCGGCTGGGCTTCGTCGTGATCGCTGTCGTCCGGGCCCGTGGCGACCGGGCTGGGCGCCAGCACCTGCGTCGCCCCGGCCGCGATCTGCGCCGACATCGTCAGCAGCGAGCGGTCGAGCTCATTGCCGATCCGCTGCGACGCCGTCTGGTAGCTGAACACCCCGACCAGGATCGCCACCGCCGCGCCGACACCGGCGAAGGCGACCGCGAGCTTGCTGCGGAGGTTCATGGCGAACGCACCGAATAGCCGACTCCCCGCACGGTATGGATCAGCTCCGCCGCGCCTGCCTTCTCCAGTTTCCGGCGCAGATAACCTATGTAGACCGCGAGGTTCTTCGATTCGGGCCCGAACTCGTACCCCCAGATCCGCTGGTAGATGGTGGCTCGGTCGAGCACGATCCCCTCGTTGCGGACCAGCAGCTCCAGCAGGTCGAATTCGGTCTTCGACAGGTCGATCTCGGTGCCCTGCCACCACACCCGCCGTGCGGCCGGGTCGACGGCGAGGTCACTGAGCCGAAGCATGCGCTGTGCCGTGGAGCCGGCCTCCGCGGAAGTGCGGCGCAGCAGTGCGCGCAGCCGCGCGAGCAGCTCGTCCAATTCGAACGGCTTCGGCAGGTAGTCGTCGGCCCCGGCATCCAGCCCGGCCACCCGGTCGGCCGTCTCCACCCTGGCGGTCAGCATCAGGATCGGCGTGGCGTCACCGTCCGCGCGCAGCACCCGGCACACTCCGAGACCGTCGACCCCCGGCATCATGACGTCGATGATCAGCACGTCGAACTCGGCCCGGCGTGCGGTGGCCAACGCGGTCACCCCGTCGGCGATCTCCGTGACCTGATAGCTCTCGAGTTCGAGAGCGCGCACCAACGATTCGCGGATCGCGCGATCGTCGTCGGCCAGCAAAACTCGATAGGGCACCTCGCCATCATGCCGGGCAGCCGGATTCGTGCGCCCGGCTGCCCGCCCTGGACGCGACGATCTCCCTGTCGTCGTGGTCACGTCGTCGGTGGTCATGACCGCCGCATCGCTCCCACCGGGAGCGGTGGGGGCAGCCGACTACGGCCGCGGACGCGACCGTCCACTGGCGACAGACCTATCCGCTCGAAGCGCGCAGTCACTCGAACATGGCCTCGAACCCGTAGTTCTCGAAGAACAGTCCGAGCCGGTCGAGGACGCGGCGGTAGGCGGCCGTGGCCGCGGCGTCGATGTCGATGATCTCGCGGTGGTGCTGGTCGGCGTCGACAGCGATACGTAGCAGGGCCTCGGCGTCCGCGTCGCCGGGTGACGGCGCGATCAGCAGCTTGTCGAGGACACCTTCGGCCTGGTAGTCGGCCAGTAGCCTGCGCAGCGTGTCCAGGTCGGCGTCGAGCTGGTCGTTGCGCCGCAGCGCGACGAGCTGGGGCATCAACTCGGCCACGCCGCAGGCCCGCCACGAGGGTGCGTCGCGCGCGCGGTCGGCGATGATGTCGGCCACGCGCGTCGCCGCGTCCGTCTCGGATTCAAGGTCTTCCACGTATTCGCCCGCCGCCACGCACGGGATGAGCAGCCACCCGGTGGTATCGGCATCGGGCAGGCTCTCCGGATCGACCGCGGGCCAGGTCCGCCACACCCCGGTAGGGCCTTCGTGCTCGGGATCGTCGACGTCCTGCGGCCTGGCGAGCTGCGCGACGTGCGTGGCTTCCTGGCTCCTCCGGCGTCGGGCGACCAGGCGGCTGCTGCCGCCGAGCAGATCGGCCAGCTCGCCAAGGCGGCCGGCCACCCAGCCGGGGAAATCCGGTTCGTGGATCAGGGCCTTGGCCAGCGCGTCCAGGGCCTGGCGGTCGTAGGCGGTGGCCTGCCGAGGTTGGCGAGGCTGAGAGGATGCCCTGAGATCAGGAGTTGAGGGAAGTCTGGACGTGGACAGTGTTTCCGTGATGCCGGGTTCCTCCGCGCTGAACCAGATGCACGCCTCCTGGAACCAGTCGCGCGCGTCCGCCGCGGGCTCCGATGACTCGATCTGCCTTACGCGCCCGGACGACTCGCCCACCAGGAACACCGACCGCGTCACCTCCTCGTCCAGGTCTGCTGCCTGGTCACCGTCGGCGATGATCTCCGGTGAGTACACGCACCAGCCACCGAGGAACTGAGCTGCCGTCAGGTCCGCTCTCGGATAGTCCAGACCGCCCGACCGAATCTCCTCTACCACCAGCGAAATCGCCCGCGCAGCGTCCATGCGATCAAGATAGCGGACCTACACTGAAGCCGTGTCCGACCTGATTCGCTTCCTGACCCGGCCCGTCGTATGGCATCACACCGATGCGCGCGTGTTCGTCCATGCGGCACGGGTCGATGACGCATGGTGGGTGCTGCGGCTCAACAGCTTTCCCGACCATCCACATTTCACGTTGTTCGTGGACGGCGTGGTTGTCGGCGACGTGGAGGACCTTCGGACCAGAGCGCCGGCCTGGGATCTCGGTGCCGCCGGCCGCCCTGCCCTGGCCGGCGGGCAAGTCGGCGAGATCCTGACGTTGATGCGTGGGCTCGGGCCGTACGGCGCTGAGGTCGGTCAACCCTGTGACGGGGACTGGTGCTCCTGTGAACGGCGCACCGACGACTACATCCGCGAAGGTACAACCAACGCCGGTTAGCGATCCGTTCGCGGCGTGGCCAGATCGCCCAGCACGTACCGAGTCGACTCGGCCTCGTTCGAGTGAGATCAATCAGTCGGACGGTCGCCGCCGTCCTAGGCTCAGGCTCATGGTGGCCCGGGTGTGGTTTGGCGTGACAGCGCTGGTGGTCGTGGTCGGCCTCGTGGTTCAGGCGGTGGCGACCGCCACGACCACCGGCGAGGTGTTCCCGACCGCCGGCGGCCGGCTGGTGAACCTGTTGTTCTTCTTCACCATCGAGTCCAACGTGATCGTCGGGGTGACCAGCCTGTTGCTCACCCTGAACCCGCGCCGGACATCGACCCTGTTCCGGGTGCTCCGGCTGGACGGCATCGTCGCGATCACGGTGACCTTCGTCGTCTTTCACGTCGCCCTCGCCGACCTGCAAGAGCTCAGCGGTTCGGCCGCCGTCGCCAACGTCCTGTTGCACACCGCCTCGCCCGTGCTGTGCGTGCTGGGCTGGCTATTGTTCGGACCGCGCCGGCGCGGTGGATCCCGGCTTGTCGTCCTCGCCCTGATCTTTCCGCTGTGCTACATCGCCCTCACCCTCATTCGCGGCCCGATCGTGGACTTCTACCCCTATCCGTTCCTCGACGTCCGCATCCATGGCTACCTTCGCGTTCTGGTCAACTCGGTGATCGTCGGTGTCCTGTTCCTGTGCCTCGCCACTGGGGTCACCGCCCTGGACAACTGGCTCGTTCGGCGCCGGACCGGGAATTCCCCCGATATCGGCGAGTCCTCAGTCGTGGACGGCCCCGTTTTGACCAATGTGGTCACGCCCCGGAAGCAACCCGGACAATCGTCCACTTAGGACTTTCGTTTGGACCGACTCGGTCCGCCAGACCGGCGCATCCCCGCGGGTGCGGGGACGAACACGCCTAGTTCTGGAGCAGGACTCGGCAAGGCACCGCCGCGAAGGCCGACCCGATGGTCGGGTTGGAGCGGACGAGGTCCACGAGTTCGTCGCGGTCGGGGTGCACGACTGCCAGGAGTGCCTCCGCGTCGCTGACCGGATCGTGGTCGTTGCTGAGCGTTCCGTGCAGTTTGCCGAGGGCCTGGGGCACGATCGCGTCGACGGAGGCGCGCAGTGTGTTCGTGAGAGTGTCGGCGGCGGGTACGCCGGTGCGTGGAAGGTGATCGGCGCCGTCGCGCGCTTTCGTGAGGTTGTCGATGACCGGCGTGAAGTCGACGGTGATCGACTGGCCTGCCGCTACCGCGAGTTGGATGTACTTCTGGGTCAGGTAGAGATGCACATCGCACACTTGATCGGCCCATTCGGCCAGTGGGGCGACTCCTGATGATGAGACGGCGGGAGCCGGCGGATTGCTGACCGGTGCGGCACTGGAGCTCGTCGTGGGGACTGGTTGCGATGTGACTGGCTGGTCGCCCGAGGCTGAGCATCCTGCCGATGTCGCGACGGCGATCGTCAGGGTTGTCAGGATCGTCAGGGTCGGCGTTCGCATGTGTCGCTCCTCGCAGTTCCGACTTGTATCAGGTATAGCGGACGACATCGGGCCCCACCCAGTGAACGACTTTCGACGTCTTCCTGCCATTCCCGGCTTGACGCATGCCGATATCGGAATATGATTGCGCCATGGCACGAGCAGCGACGACGTCGGACGTCTTCAACGCGATCGCCGAGCCGCAGCGCCGGAAGATCCTGGTGCTACTGCGGGCGGGTGAGCGGCCGGTGACCGAGTTGGCCCAGGAGCTGGGGATGACCCAGCCGGGGGCGTCCAAACACTTGCGGGTGCTCCGGGAGGTCGGACTGGTGCGGGACCGCAAGGCAGGCAAGCAACGCCTGTACGGCCTTGACGCCCGCGGGCTGCGACCGGTTCACGAGTGGACCGGCGGGTTCGAGCGGTTCTGG
>NZ_DASYMU010000036.1:0-118353 GCF_036008905.1 Amycolatopsis sp.
CGTGTCCTTCACCGCGCTGCAGGACGACAACTGGGGTGGCCCGGTGACCTACAGCGGTACCCGTACCTCTTACCTCGTCCGCAACGGGGTGGCCACGCCGTCCGCCCAGTACTCCTTCACCGGAGTCAGCCGGGACAGCGCGTGGGTGAACGGGAACCCCGCCACCTGCGCTTGATCCGCCCGGGCCTTGGGGGTTCGCCTCCACGGCCCGGCGTCATCGCTTGACAGCGGTCTCGGTCTTCTGATCGGGTCTTGCTGTCGTATTCGAGTCTTTCGCGTGAATGCGGGTGACGATGGTGAGTGGCGGAATCCGGGCGGCGGCACTTGCCGGATGCCTGGTCTTGGCTTTTGCCATGGGGTGCGGGCCGGCCCCGACTCCTGAGGACCGGCCGACCCCGGCGACTCCCGATAGCTGGGTGGGCACCTGGGGCGCGTCACCCGCCGGGGCCAAAGCCGGAACCGGCACCGGCTACGCGGGTTACTCGATTCGCAACGTGGTCCACACCAGTGTCGGGGGAACCTCCGCGCGGGTGCGGCTGTCCAACGCGTTCGGCGGGGTCCCGGTGCTCATGGGCCATGTCACCATCGCCGTCGCGGCGGGCGGTGAGACGGCCGACGCGGTGCCGGGCACCGTCCGGGAGCTGACCTTCGGCGGGCGTTCCTCGGTGAGTGTCCCGGCCGGTGGGAAAGTGAGCAGCGACGCGGTGGCGTCGGCGGTGCCGGCGGACGGCGACCTGCTCGTGACGACGTACACCCCGGAGCCGTCCGGGCCGGTCACCTACCACCCGATGGCGGCCGAGACCTCCTTCTACACCCGCGACGGCGACCACGCGATGGACACCGCGGGCGACGCCTACCACGAGCGCACGGATTCCTGGCACTACGTAAGCGAAGTCGCCGTGCTGGGTTCGGGCGCGACCGGTTCGGTGATCGCGTTCGGCGACTCCATCACCGACGGCCACTCCTCGACATCCGGCGCCGCCCACCGATGGCCCGACTTGTTGGCGGACCGGCTCAAGGAAGCACCCGGCGGTTCCCGTCGCGGTGTGCTCAACGCCGGCGTCAGCGCGAACCGATTGTTGCTGGGACAGGCCGATTCCGCCGGCCGCAGCGCGCTCACGCGGTTCGACGACGACGTGCTCGCCAGCACCGCACCGCGCACGGTGATCGTGCTCGAAGGCATCAACGACATTCTGCTGACCCCGCGGCAGACCGATCCCGCCCCGATCATCGACGCCTACCGCCGGCTCACCGAACGGGCTCGCGCGGCGGGACTGGCCGTCCTCGGCGGCACGCTCACCCCGTTCAAGGGTTCGGCCACCTCCGAACAGCTCGAAGCGACCCGCACCGCCGTCAACGACTTCATCCGGACCGGTGGCCTGTTCGACGCCGTCATCGATTTCGACGCCGCTGTCCGCGACAAGACCGATCCGGCGAAGCTCGCCCCGGAATTCGACTGCGGGGATCACCTGCACCCCAACGACGCCGGCTACCGGGCGATGGCGAACGCCGTCCCGGTGGACCGGCTTTGACCGGCCGTCACCCCTCCGGAGATGGCTGATCGGTTCCATCGGGTGTAAAGGTGATCACATGACTGAATCTCGCGTACCCGTGTCGGCGGCCGAAGTGTATGACGACCTGGGTGGGGCCTACGAAGAAGCATTCGGGCATCAGCCGTCGTCAGCCGCTCTCGACCATCTGGTGGAGGTGCTGCGTCCCGGGTCCAGGGTGCTGGACCTGGGATCGGGCACGGGATGGCCGGTCGCCGCGACCGTCGCCGCGGCCGGTCATGAGGTGATGGGTTACGACGTGTCGGAGACGATGGTCCGTCTCGCGCGTGAGCGGGTTCCGGCGGCCCGGTTCGACCGTGCCGACATGCGGACCTTGGATTTCACCCCGGGGACCTGGGACGCGGTCCTGGTGTTCTTCTCCATGCTGCAGCTCCCGCGACCGGAACAGGACGCGATGGTCGCGAAGGTGGCGGGGTGGCTCGCGCCCGGTGGTTATTGCGTGCTGGGGACGGTGCCCAGTGACATCGACGGAGTTACGGCGGAGTGGATGGGGCATTGGATTCAGGTGTACAGCTATTCGATTCCCGTTCTGCGTCAGCGATTCGAGGAGGCCGGCCTGCGGATCATGCGTGAGGACCTCGTCCACTTCGAGCCGAAAACACCGGACGCCGCCCCGGAACCGCAGGTGTATCTGACAGCTCGCAAACCCATCGACGGCTGAGTCACTCCTTGAGGCTGGTTTCCTTGACGCGCAAGGCGGGCGCCAGGAAGAAGACCGCCAACGTGAGCACGCCGGCTCCGGCGATGGCCCACTGCAGTCCGACCAGCTTGGTCAGCGCCCCGACGAACACGGGCTCGACGAGGAAGCCCAGATAGCCGCACGCGGCGACAGCGGCGATGGCGCGTCCCGGCGATTCGGGCTGTTTGCGTCCGGCGACGCTCCACGCGATCGGTACGATCCCGGCGACACCGAGGCCGACCACGGCGAAACCGATGATGGCCACGACCGGGACGGGCGCGGCGAACACCAGCGCGAAACCGAGCACGGCGACCGCGGTCACCACCTGGATGAACAGCACGGTGCCGATCCGCAGCACGATCCGGTCGGCGACCAGCCGCACCGCGATCATCGTGATCGAGAAAGCGAAGTAGCCCAGCGAAGCCAACGCGGCCGGCGCGGCGGTGACGTCGCTGAGGTACACCGCGCTCCAGCTGTTGACGGTGCCCTCGGCGAGGAACCCGCAGAACGCGATGATGCCCAGCGGGATCAGCGCACGGCTGGGGAGCGCGAACGCCGCTTCGCCCTGGCCGCGGTCGGCGCCGGTGAGGAACCTGGTGCCTGTCGCCCACAACGCGAGCAGGAGCAAAAGCGCGCCCGCACAGGAGAAGTGCACCGACAGCGGTACGTGCCAGGTCGCCATCAGCGCCGCCACCCCGGACCCGGCGAGCCCGCCGATGTTCCAGAACGCGTGGAACCCCGCGAAGATCGGGCGGCCGTACTCGTCCTCGACCCTGGCCGCGTGGGCGTTCATCGAGACGTCGAGCAGGCTGTTGCCGATCCCCACCACGACCAGCGCGCCGACGAACGGCGCGAACCCGGGCGCGAACGCGACCATCGGAAGCCCCGAGCAGATCACGACCGCGCCGATGACCACCCCCGACCGGCTGCCGATCTTGGCGATCAGCGGCCCGGCCACGAGCAACGCGACCACCGACCCCGCCGCCAGCCCGAACAGCCCGACCGCCAGCTGCCCGGTGCTCAGCCCCAGCCGCTCCTGCACGGCCGGTACCCGCGCGGCCCACGTCGCGAACGCCGCTCCGCACACCGCGAAGACCACCGAGACACCCACGCGCGCTTGCCGAAGCTCCCCAGCCATGGCCACACCGTACCTGCGGTTGATCTTGGGTATCACGAGATGTCGACATCACGTGATACCCCGCGTCCGCAACTACCGCCATCTGTCGACAGCTTTTATGGGGCCCTGGTGGGCCATCGTGAGCGGCGGAAAGTTTTCACTCCAGCTGGCGGGTCGCGCGGACTCTGCGAGAGAGGCACTTTGGTGAGAAAGCGCGCCGCGTCGTGACCCCAAAGCGGCGTTGGGGGCAGTGAGTGACCCCAACGCCGCATTGGGGTACTTCCCAGCCCACCCCACCGACGACAGCGGCGCCGCGACCTGGAAGTCGACTCCGGCCCACGCCAATTTTCACTACAGATGGCGAAGGTCGTTACCCCTGATCACGGCCTCGGTGTTTGATGAGCCTTGAGGAAAGGGGTGGCATGGAGGGTGCGCTGTACGACGAAATCGGCGTCGGTTACGCGCTCGGGAGGCGCACGGACCAGCGATGGCTGACACCTGTGCTCGCCGCGCTCGGCGGTGCGCGCACGGTGCTCGACGTCGGTGCCGGTACCGGATCCTACGAGCCCGCGGATCGGGCGGTTTACGCGGTGGAGCCGTCGTCGGAGATGATCCGTCAACGGCCGGGTGGTGCGGCGCCCGTGGTCCGGGCGGTGGCGGAAGCGCTTCCGGTGCGGGATTCCGCGGTCGAGGCGGTGCTGGCGGTACTCACCGTGCACCATTGGGCCGATTGGCGCCGAGGGCTCGCCGAACTGCGGCGAGTCGCGCCGTTGCGGGTGGTGCTTGCTTACGACACCCGGCGCCACGCGGAGTTCTGGCTCGTGCGTGAGTACGTCCCGGAGATCGCCCGGCTTGAGTTGTCACGGCCGTCCGCCGAACAGATTGCCGAGGAATTCGGTGCGCAGGTGGTTCTTTCGCTGCCGGTGCCGTGGGACTTCGCGGATGGGTCTTTCCGGCGCACTGGCGGCGTCCGGCCGCCTACCTCGACGAGCGGGTCCGTCGTTCGTGCTCGGCGTTTGCCCAGGCCCCGGCCGCCGCGGTCGAGCGGGGAATGCGGCGCTTGCGCACGGATCTGGCCAGTGGACGGTGGCAGCGTGAGCATGAGGAGTTGCTCGGTCTCGCGGAATGGGACGCCGGGTTTCGGTTGATCGTCTCCCGTGACTGACTCGCTCGCCGGTCAGCCGACCGCGAGGGTGACGACCCCCGAGACATAGCGCCCGCCTTTGACGTCGCCGTTGGGCACGAGCCGGGGCTGGGTCAGCGGAACGCCATCCTTCACAGTGGACACCAGCAGCTCCCGGCCGCCGACATAGGTTTCCGCGAGGGTGACGGCCGCGCCGTAGCCGTCCCCGCCGATCGCGACGACCGTGGTGTCCGGCAGTGGGAGGATCCCGGCGGCGAGCAGGACCAGGCTCAGCGGCGGTCCGGATTCCGTGTGGGTCTGCGGGGTCGTGCCCGCCAGGAACGTCGATGTCACGCGGCGCGCGGGGAGACGGGACAGCAGGGCCGCGGACAGCGTGACCGTCCGATGCGGACCGATCACCCGGATCGAGCCCGGTGCCACGGCGTCCGCACCGGCCGTGGACACGGCGACGCGGATGGCTGTCAGGCCGCTGATGCTCCGGGTCCGGGTGCGGTCGCCCGGCACGACGAGCTCGATCTCGCGCCCGGCGGTGGTGAGGACGGCCGGATGGTTCCCGAAATCGGGAGTGAGCTCACCCAGCGCGAAGGTCACCGACCGGTGGTGTTTCCCGGTCACCGTAAGGGAAACCCGCAACGCCGTGTTCTTGCCTGGCGGCAGGTTCGGGGTGGCCGCGGTGACGAGGTCGTCCAGGTCGGTTCCGGTCACCGTGCGCGGGCCGTGCCCGGGATTGGTGATCGGATAACCGGTCTGGGGCAACGCGGCGAGCTGGGCGGCGGTGTAGCTCGCGGGGGAGGCGACGGCGCCGGTGATCGAGACCGTGCCGGTGTCCGCCGCCGTCGCCGTGCCGGACAACGCGAGGAGCAGCGCGCCGGTCAGGACCGCTGTTCGGGCAAACCTGCGCATGGACTCTCCTCCGTTCGCCGCTTTCGGTGTTATGGCGTGACGAACCCGACCTTGCCCAGCTCCTGCTTCCCGGCCGCACCAAGCACGAAATCGGTGAACTCCTTCGCCAGCGCCGCCTGCGGAGCGTCCTTCACCACCGCGATCGGGTAGTCGTTGACCGCCCCCGACGCCTCCGGGAAGTCCACCTTGTCGACCTTGCCCGCCGCCGACGTCGCATCCGTCACATACACCAGCCCCGCGTCGGCGTCACCGGACTGCACCTTCGCCAGCACCGCCTTGACGTCCTGCTCCTGACTCGCCGGCTTCAGCGTGACGCTGGTGCTCTTCTCCACCTTCTGCTCAGCGGCACCACACGGCACCTGCGGCGCGCACACCACCACGATCACGCCGTCCTTCGCCAGGTCCGCGAAAGACTTGATGCCCTTCGGGTTGCCCTTGGGCACCGCGATCGTCAACGTGTTCTTCGCGAACACCGTCGGCTGACCGTCGACCAGCCCGGCTTTGGTGGCTTTGTCCATGTTCGCCTGATCCGCCGACGCGAACACATCGGCCTTCGCGCCCTGCGTGATCTGCTGCACCAGCGCCGAGGACCCCGCGAAGTTGTACTTCACGTCCACCCCGGGATGCGACGCCTCGAACTGCTTCTCCAACGCCCCGAACGACTCCGTCAGCGACGCCGCCGCGAACACCGTCAACGTCCTCGACTCCGGCGCAGCCGAGCTGCTCGGCGCGGAACCGGAGTTCGTGTCCGAACCACACGCCGTCGTCACCAGTGCGACAGCGGCTACGGCGACCAGGATCTTCTTCATCGAACTCCTTCAGACAGGCAGGGCGCACCCACGAGGGTCCGCAGATGCGGTTCCGATCAGGAATCCTAACCGATTCCACGGATCACACCAGGTGTGTCCCGCCTGTTATGCGTTGTCGGGCTCGGTGACTTCTTCGTCGGTGAGAGGCCTCGGCAGGCGCGGTAGGCGGTGTTCGTGTCGCTGGTCCACGAGATGTCGACATCACGTGATCTCTTAGTTTCTGAGAGATCGCCATCTGTCGACAGATGGCGGAGGTCGTTTCATGCGCCTTGCCGTCCCCGCTCGACGCGGCAACCCCGTGCCGCGTACAGCACCAGCCCGCCGACGCCGAGCCCGTAGGCGATCAGCGACGCCGTGAGGTCGTTTCCGGTTGGCCGCCGCAGGCCGCGAGGGACAGGACCGCGATCGCGGCCGCCGCGTACCTGAACCGGAACAGTGAGGTGGTGGTCATGCCGGGAAAGACGGGCGAACGCGCCGGGAAGTTGACTGGCCGGGTACTCAACCTTTTGCGCGCCTGGCTCGTCTGAGGGGATATGTATCCAGGTTGGGCCCGGTATGGCCAGGGGTGACGCCGAGTTCGTCGCGTTCGTCGAGGCGTTCTCGGCCCGCCTGCTGCACGCCGCCTATCTGCTCACCGGCGACCGGCACCAGGCCGAGGACGACGTGCAGACCGCGCTGGTGCGCACCTACGCGTCCTGGTCGGGGATCCAGCGCAAGGACCCGTTCGCCTACACCCGCAAGGTGCTCGCCAACCACGTCATCGACCGCTGGCGCCGCCCGATCCGGGAGAATGCGGGCGAACTGCCCGAACGGGCGGTGGGCGACGATTTCGTCGACGGCGTCGCCGCGCACGAATGGCTGATGCGGGCGCTGGCCGGATTGAGCGCGCGGGAACGTGCGATCGTGGTGCTGCGGCACTACTGGGATCTGTCCGAAGTGGACGTCGCCGCCGAGCTCAAGGTTTCGGTCGGCACGGTGAAAAGCACCAACTCGCGGGCGTCGGCCAAGATCCGTGTCGCCGTCGAGCCGGAGACGTCCACGGTGGGACCACGATCATGACCGATCTCGAAGCGCTGCGCTCCGCGCTCACCGCGGTTCCGGCAGGACAGTTCGGCAAGGTCGACGTGGACCGGATCATGGAACTCGGCGCGCGGAAACGCGCCCATCGGCGGATGGGCGTCGTCGGCGGCGCGCTGACCGCCGTCGTCGCCTTGACGGGCACGGTTTTCGGCGTCGCCCAACTGCGGGAGGGACCGCCGCCGTCCCTTGCCGTCGCCTCGCCGGAAACGGTCATCACCACCCCGGCGTCGCCTCCCGGGATCGTCGTGACCACCGGTGCCAGTGATCCCGGCGGCGAGATCGTGCTGGTGCTCCAGCAAGGGACCTCGTCCGGCACCGTCGCCTACGGGCTGTCCCTTGAGCACCGGGACGCATCAGGCCGGGTTACCGAGGACACTACGACGGGCCTGCGCGCGGCGTCCCCGGGTTTCCACGCGCTCACCGCCGGCAGGCCGGGACGCGATCTGCCGCTCTACGGCTACTACGCCGGCCCGGCTCGGCGGATCACCGCGCAGGTCCACGACCTGACTGTGACCGCTCAGGCAGCCGTGCTGCCCGGCTTGGATGTCACGGTGTTCTGGTTTCCCACCAGGCACACCGACCTTTTCGGCGACGCGCCCTGGGTCCCGCTCTACGCCTACGACGCGAACGGGCTCCGCATCGGTTCGTAAGGGTAGCAACGTGACAGCCGGCGCCGCTCTGCTCGGGGCGTGCGGCACCACCGACTGCGCCCCCTCATAACGTTCTTGAGCGCACCGGCGGGCCCTCCTAGCCACGAGATGTCGACATGACGTGATACCCCGCGTCCGCAACTACCGCCATCTGTCGACAGATGGCAAAGGTCGTTCAGGACCTCCCACGACATGCCACGTTTGCTTTGCCTATAGAACACTTGTTGCCACTCACGACTCCACCTGACCAGCGGAAACGTGCGGCAGGGGCCTGTCAGTGCTGTGTCCGCACTTCGCATTTCCAGACACCGGAAGCGGATTCCTCGCAGCTGACGTAGTGGGTGTCCGCGTCGGACTTGCTGCGGCGCCAGGGCATGGTCGCCTTGCCCGCGAGCAACGCCTCGATCGTCTGGACCTCCTGATCGCGCGGCTCCGGGTGGTGCTCGTAGGACGCGCGCCCGAGGGCCAAGGCGACCGACATGGCGAGGAGGTTGAGTTCGTTGGGCAGCTCGGGGGTGGTCGAACCGGCGGTGGGTTCAAGACGCACGCCCTCGCCGGGGACCTCGACCACCTGAGCGGTGTACTTGCTGGTCATGAGCCGGATTCCCTTCACCGAACGGATGTCTTCTGGTTCGCGACGCCCAGCGTAAGCCGTTCCCGCCCGCCCGCCCGCAGCCGTAGCGAGCACTCACGCCCGGGCGAACTTGTCGAGCGAGTCGCGGATCCGGTCGAGCATGGCCGCGCTGCCGGTGTGCCCGGAGTCGTCGATGACGGCCAGTTCCGCGTCCGGCCACGCGTTGGCCAGCTCCCACGCGGTATTGAGCGGGCAGCTGAGGTCGAGCCCGCCGTGGATCAGAACCCCGGGGATCCCGGCCAGGCGTCCCGCGTCCCGCAGCAGCGCGCCCTCGTCCAGCCAGGCCGCGTGGGCGAAGTAGTGCGTGCAGATGCGGACGATCGCCAGCCGGTCCGCGAGCGGGCGGCCGCCGAAGGCGTTCGACGTCTCGCCCGGTTCCTGCGCGATCACCGCGTCTTCCCAGGCGCACCAGGCATTCGCAGCCCTGATCCGGACCTCCGGATCGGGGTCTTCCATGAGCCGTGCGTAGGCGGCGGGGAGGTTGCCGTCGGACTCGCCGGCGCTGTCGCGGAACCGGGCCCACTGCTCGGGGAGGAAGCGCCCCGCGCCCTCGTAGAGCCAGCCGATTTCCGTGCGGCGGCTGGTCGTGACCCCGGCGACGACGATCTCCGACACCCGGTGCGGGTGCCGCTCGGCGTAGGCGAGGAGCAGGGTGGAGCCCCAGGATCCGCCGTAGAGCAGCCATCGGGGAACGCCGAGGTGCTCGCGTAGCCGTTCCATGTCGGCGAGCAGGTGTTCGGTGGTGTTGTGGCTCATGTCGGTCTCGGGGTCGCTCGCGTGCGGGGTGCTGCGACCGCAGCCGCGCTGGTCGAACAGGATGAGCCGGTAGCGGTCGGGGTCGAAGTACCGGCGCCGGACGGGCAGGGCTCCCCAGCCGGGACCGCCGTGGACGAACAGCGCGGGCTTGCCGTCGGGGTTGCCGGAAACCTCCCAGTAGACATGGTTTCCGGTGCCGACGTCGAGCAGGCCGTGGTCGTACGGCTCGATCGGCGGATACAGCTCGGTCATGCCGGGTCCCTTCGCCGTCCTGATGTAATAGTGCTGTTATATCAGGCGAGGAGGAGCGCGGCGTCCCACGGGACGGTGCCGGGCGCGGCGAAATGGGCCAAGGCCAGCGCGGTCCCGGCGGCGCCTTCGAGAAGACCGGCCCGATCCTGGCCGTGGTAGCGGAAACCGAACGGGGCGCCGTCATCGAAGTGCGTCAAGACGTCCGCCGCGAGGATCGGCAGGTGGGCCAGCAGCGTGGGGTCGTCGCTGTCGGCGGCCATCTGCCCGGTGATGTGGAGCAGCCCGGCGGCGCCGTGGCAGAGGGAGGCGTCGATGAACCGGCGCTCGTGTCGCGGCCGCGCCAGCAGCGCCCGCATCGAGTTCACCGCGAGATCGGTCCAAGCACGCTCCGCCAGCGCGAAACCGGCGAGCTGCAGGGCACGCGCGACCCCCGGCGTGCCGTCGCACCACCCCGCCAGCGCCGGCGAGGCCGTCCCGTCGAAGGCGACGTGCCGGGGCCAGCGCGGGCCGAGTCCGGCCAGCCACCACGCCATCGCCTCGATGGTCAGGTGCTGGTCCGCCACGATGATGCCCCGATGGGTGGCGAGCGAGAGCAACGCCAGCGGCCCGGCGACACCGTGCGCGAGCCCGACGCCGAAATGCCCGTGGGGGAAGGCTTCTTCCGGTTCACCGGACGGTCCACTCGCGACCCACCAGCCCGGAACCTCCCTTCCCTGAACCGAATGCGGGTGTGCCAACGAAACCAAGGCGGTGAGTACCGCGCGCAGCTCGTCTTCGCGTCCGGCGGCCAGCAGATAACGGCCGAGTCCGGTGAGCCCGGTGACCGTGTCGTAAGCCCGGTAGTTCTCGCGCCGCAAGGCTTTCTCGGTGAGGGCGTCGACCGCGCGCACGGCGGTGTCGGCGGCGGTGTCACGCAAGGAGCGGTAGTCACCATCGGAGGTCGCGGCAAGCTGAGCGGCGAAGGCCAAGGCGACGTCCCCGCCGAAGAGCCCGTTGTACCCTGTGCTCGTCCGCCCGTGCGTCGCCGCGGCGAGATGGGCGTGGGCGTGTTGCCTCATGTCCGGCAGGCTCGCGAAGAGCACGGCGACCCCGGGGTGGCCTTCGCCCAGCCCGGTGGCCGACCAGGTGCAGGCGGTTTCGCGGACTCGCGCCGGGTCCGCGAGACGACCGGCGACGAGTTCCGCCACCTCGGCCGCCCGGCGCCGCACATCCACCGGGGTCATCCCGCCCACGCCTGCCGATTGCCGTCGGTGACGGTGGGGCGGAACAGCTCTTCAGAAGCCATGAAACCTACTGGGAATTCGGGTTCCTCCGGACGGCGCCGACCCGCACGACTCTATTTCCGCCGCCGACGGGTTCGCCATCGAACGAGCGGCCTCTGGCAAATGAGGCATGAATCGGTGCGCGTTGTGCCAGGCGTGAGTCGCCGCCGTCCCGTTGAGCGGAATCAGGTCGCCGAGCCGACGAGCCGGTAGCCGGCCTCGCGCAGGGTATCGGTCGTCGTGCGAATCCGCCTTTTCCGTGATCGCTCGGCACGTCGTGTACGTGCCGGTGCGACGTTCTCACCGGCACGTACACAAAAAATGGACGCCGAGTGCACGAATCAGGTCTCGGTCAGTTCGGCTTGACGGTGACCGACTGGCCCGGGCGCAGGCTGATCTTCTTGCGCCAGCCACCCGCGCGGAGTTCGGTGTCTGTCCCGCCGACACTGCGGACGACGGCCTGCGTGACCTTCCCCGACTTCCAGCTCAGGTCCACTTCGAACCCGCCGCGTGCGCCGATTCCGGTCACCTGTCCCGAGTCCGCCCACGCCTTCGGCAGCGCCGGGAGGAACTCGATGACCCCGGGGCGGGAGTACAGCAGCATTTCGAGCATCGCGGCCGGGGCGCCGAGGTTGGCGTCGATCTGGAAGATCGTGTAACTGCCCTGGCTGTACATGTCGAAGAAGTTCGCCGAGGTGCCGTTTCCGTTGCTGACCGAGGGCTTCAGGACGTTCTTCAGCAGTTCGTAGGCGCGTTCGCCGTCCTTGAGCCGCGCCCAGCACAGCGCCCGCCACGCGCACGCCCAGCCGAAGCTGTCCATGCCGCGCGCGATCAGGAGCTGGCGGATGCCTTCGATGAGCGCCGGGGCGGCGGTATCGGTGGCGATGCGGTCACCGGGGAAGAACCCGACCAGCGGCGAGAGGTGCCGGTGGGTGGTCTCGCCGAGGTTGTCCGGCGACATCCATTCCTGCAGCCAGCCCGTTTTCGGGCTCACCTCGGGCAGGTGCAGCTTGGCCTGCAGGCCCGCGATCGTGTCGCCGTAAGGCTTGTCCTTGGCCAGCAACGCCGTCGCCGCGCGGTAGTGCTCGAAGAGGTCCCACACGATTTCCTGCGAGTAGGTGTTGCCCTTGCTGTCCTGCGGGCCGTGCTCGGGCGACCAGTCGCCGTCGTCGACGAGCACGTCCCGGCCGTTGTGGCTGATGGTGATCAGCCGCGACTCCCAGAACTCGCAGGCGCCCTTGAGGATCGGGTAGATCTTCGCCAGGAACGCCTTGTCCTGAGTGAATTCGTAGTGCTCCCACAGGGAGTTGCACAGCCAGGCGTTGCCGCCGGGGTGCCACCACCAGCCCTGCCCGCCGTGGATGTTGGTCGAGAACGCGACGGCCCAGCCGCCGATCTTCCCGGTGGAGTTGCGGAAACGGTTGCGCGAATCGTTGAACAGGCGCTGGGTGATATCGGACCACGACGAAAGCTGCGACACGAGGTAGTCGGCGAGCGCGTCGAAGCACTGGGCGAGCCCGGCGCGGTCGGCCAGCCAGTAGTTCATCTGGATGTTGATGTCAGTGTGGTAGTCGCCCATCCAGTCGGGCGTGTTGTTGCTCAGCCACAGGCCCTGCAGGCCCATCGGGAGGCTGTTCCGCGAACCGGTGATGGTCAGGTAGCGGCCGAACTGCAGGTAGCTGGCCTCGAGTTCGGGGTCGGGCTGGGTGGGGTTGGTGAAGCGCACGGCGATCCGGGACCACGAGTCCAGCGACCGCTGGGTCTGGTTGGAGCGCCCGAGGTCGATGGTCATCCGGTTGTAGAGCGCGTGGTAGTCGGCCACGTGCGTGGCGAGCAGGGTGTTCCCGGCGACGGCCGCCGCGGTGCCGGCCTTCGTCTTGGCGATGGCCAGCGGGTCGCTGCCAGGGGCGCGGAAGCCGGTCGTGGCGTCGGGGGAGTAGTTCGTCCCGCCGCTGACGACGATCACGACCTCCTTACAGCCGGAGAAACTGACCTGCGTGCCGGTGACCTTCACCGTGCCGGTGCTGCTCGACGCGGTGATCGTCGCCGCGTACTTGAGGCCGTTGTCGAACGCGGCGGAGAAGGCGTTGTCGGCGATCTTCTCGTCGTGCGTGCCCTCCAGCGACACCGTGCCGGTGTACGAGCCGCCGCCGCGCTGGGTCAGGCGGATGACCACCACGTCGTCGGGGTGGCTCGCGTAGACCTCACGCTGGTACCGCACACCGCGGTGGTCGTAGCTCGCCGACACCACGCCATTGCTGAGGTCGAGCTGGCGGCGGTAGCCGCTGATCGCGGACGCCGCGTGCGCGGGAACGGCGATCCGGACCTTGGCGAGCAGGTTGAAGCTGCCGAAATGCACGCGCTCGTAAGGGAACTGGCCGTCCCCTTCGAGCTCGGTGTTGCGATCCCCGGTCCATAGCGACGCGTCGGTGACGTACAGGAAATCCGACATGGCATTCCCGCCGACGAGCGCGCCCAGCCTGCCGTTCCCGACGGGCAGGCCCTGCTCGATGATCCGGTTCTCGTCGGCGGGCGTCGGGTACCAGAGCGTCGAAGCCTGCCCTTCCGGGACGAGCGTGACGTCCAGAGGTCTGATGACTTCGGCGTGGGCGGTGAACGTGGGCAGTCCGCTGAGGGCGAAACCCGCCCCCACAGCACCACCGAGCTTGAGGAAGTTTCGGCGAGAGGGCGAGGAAGAGGTGTTCGTCATAAGGGCGAGTCCGTTCGGTGACTACAGTGGCAACCGGCCGTGAACCGCCCAAACATAGGATGTATGTTTCCCGCTCGTCAACCGACGATCGGGGCTGGTTATTTTTCCCCGCCCCGATCTCTCAGTGGCCAAGAGATCGCCACCTGTCGACAGATGGCGAAGGCGCACGGCACTAGCCTGGGTTTGCGGTGACGACGCCGGGGCGGGAGTGTTCGTGCATGCTGGTCGACGAGCTCGCCGGGGTTCTCCCGGCGGACAGGATCGTTCGCGATCCGGACGCGAGGTCGAGCGGCTGGCGGTCGTCGAGCCCGGGGTCGTCAACGACGATCTGCGCGCGGCCTGTGCCGAGCGGGGGCTCTGGTATCCGCCGGATCCGGCCAGCTCACCGTGGTCGACGCTCGGCGGGAACGTCGCGACCAACGCCGGCGGGCTGTGCTGCGTGAAGTACGGCGTCACCCGCGATTACGTGCTGGGCATGCAGGTCGTCACCGGGACGGGCGAGCTGGTGCGGCTCGGCCGCCGGACCGCGAAGGGGGTAGCGGGCTACGACCTCGCCGGGCTGATGGTCGGTTCCGAGGGCACGCTGGGGGTGATCACCGAAATCACCGTGCGGCTGCGGGCACAACGCGCGCCGGAACGGACCGTCGCGGGCTACTTCTCTTCGACAGTCGCGGCCGGAGTGGCGGCCGCGGAGATCGCGGCGGCCGGGATCGTGCCGTCCGCACTCGAGCTGATCGACAAACACTGCCTCGCGGCGGTGGACGCGTGGAAGAACATGGGCCTGTCGGCCGACGCCGAGGTCGTCCTGCTCGGCCGGAGTGACGCGCCGGGCGCGGCGGGCGAGGTCGAAGCGGCGACCATGTTGTCCTGCTTCGAAAAAGCGGGCGCGACCTGGGCGGCGCAGTCGTCGGACCAGGCGGAGGCGGACGCGCTGTTCGAGGCGCGGCGGTTGGCGTATCCGGCGCTGGAGCGGCTCGGCCCGGTACTGACCGAAGACGTTTGCGTGCCGGCTTTCCGGGTCCCGGAGATGCTCGCGCGCATCGACCGGACGGCCCGGCGGCACGACGTCGTGATCGCGAACATCGCCCATATCGGCGATGGGAACCTGCACCCGCTGCTGATCACCCCGCCCGGTGACGACGCCGCGCGGGCCCGCGCGCAGCTGGCCTTCGACGAGATCATCGCCGACGCGCTCGACCTCGGCGGCACGGTGACCGGCGAGCATGGCGTCGGGCTGCTCAAACGCGACGGGCTGCGGCAGGAACTGGGCCCGGTCGTGCTGGACCTGCACCAGGCGGTCAAAGCGGCGCTCGATCCGCACGGAATCTTCAATCCCGGCAAGGTGATCCCCGAAAGGATGGCCCGAGTATGCGAGTGACCGCCAATTCCCGCACGTCGCCCCCGTGGTCCGACGTGCCCGCTAGGCCCGTCCATGAGATCTTGGGCCTGTGACGCGCGACACAGGAAGCCGAGAACCCATCCCGCGATCGCGGCGTCTTGCCTGAGGTGGCGGAACCGGACGAAGCGCAGGTCGTCCGCCGCACGGCGAAGGGGGACAAGGCGATGCGTGCTGTCGAGGCCGCGGAGGTCGCACCGGCGACCTATGCGTGGAAGATCAAGGCGGAAGGGCTGAAGGTCCGGGTCGGCAGGCGAAAGCTGGCCGTGAACGGCGTCGACTTCGAACTGGGGCCGGGGGTCCACGGGCTGCTCGGCCCGAACGGGGCGGGGAAGACCACGCTGATCCGGGCGCTGGCGACGGTGCTCCGGCCGGCGGAAGGCGGGCTGGCGCTGCTCGGTGAGCCTGTCGGGGGGCGCGTCGACCAGCGCCGCCTGCGCCGCCGGATCGGTTACCTGCCACAGACTTTCGGGTACTACAGGCGATTCACGGTCCGCGAGTTCGTCGAGTACATCGCGTGGCTCAAGGAAGTGTCCAAAGAGGACATCCCCGGTGAGGTCCAGCGCGCGATCGAACGGGTCGGCCTGGCCGATCGCGCGGGTGACCAGCTGAAGACCCTGTCCGGCGGGATGCTGCGGCGGGTCGGGATCGCCCAGGCGATCGTGAACGATCCGGACATCCTCCTGCTGGACGAGCCCACCGCCGGGCTGGATCCCGCGCAGCGCGTGCGGTTCCGCGAGCTCATGGCCGAGCTGGGCCGGGACGCGTGCATCGTCATCTCGACGCATCTCGTCGAGGACGTCGCCACCGCGTGCACCGACGTCATCCTCTTCGACGAAGGAAGGCTTGTGTTCCAAGGAACTCCGGACGCATTGGCCGCGGCCGGCGGCCCGGAGCACGTCGGCGACAGCCCGATCGAACGCGGCTACTCCGCGCTGCTGGGCCACGACTCGGGGAAGGGGAACTGGTGAACGCGCGCATCCTGCGGATCGAACTCCGCCGGACCATCGCGCCATGGGCCGCGCTCGTGAGCCTGGTCGTCGCGCTCGGTTTCCTGTATTCCTTCTCCGGTCCGTGGACGAAGGAACTGCTCGCATGGAACGAACAGTGGACGCTCGCCGCGTACTGGACCCGGTTCCTGCTGGTGTTCCTGTGGCCGATCGCGATCGGTGCCGGCGTCATCGGGGGCATGCGCGACAGCCGATCCGGCATGGTCGAACTCCTGACGACGATGTCGCGTCCGGGCCTGCACCGGGCGACGAAACTCGCCGTCGCGCTGGGTGGCCTGCTGGCGCTGAGCTACCTGGTGGTCTTCGCTGTCGGCGCGGTCCAGGCAATGCTGAACGGCGGGTTCTTCTCGTTCGCCTGGCTGCCGATCGTGCTGGTCGGCGTGCTCTCGCTGATCGCGGGCGCCTGGATCGGACTCGGCGTCGGCAGGCTGCTGCCCCATCCGCTGACCGCGCCCGCGCTGGCTGTGCCGGTGTTCGCCGCGGTGCTCGTGTTCCCGAGCGTGCCGGCTCCCGAAATCATGTTCGAGGGGCCCGTCCCGCTTCGAGTCGGGCTGCTGTCGCCCGCTTTCCATGTCGTCGACGACCCGTTCCTCATCACCGCGGGCCGGGTCGACCTCGGCCAGTCGATCTGGCTGGCCGGGCTGGCCATCACGGGACTCCTGTTGCTGGCGGCGGGATCCAGGCGGGCGAAGGCGCTCGCGGCCGTTCCCCTGGTGGTGGCACTCGCGGTCGCGCTGCCCGTCCTGCCCGCCACCTCGGCCGAGAGCAAGAGCGTCGATCCGGTCGCGATCGAGCAGGTGTGCGATGGCCCGGTCTGTGTCACGCGGATGAATGAAGCCCAACTCGCCCGGATCGCGGGGCCGGCGAAGGAAGCGTTGCAGCTCTTGGGAACGTTGCCGGGCGCCCCGGTCAAGGTCGTGGAGCTGGACCGGCGGCTGGGGCTCGACGAGGTGCCGCCGCGCGCCGCCGACGCCGTGATCGCCGATCTCAGGGACTGGTCCCTGCGCTTGTCCACCGAGACGGGTGACGTGAAGCGGGCTTTGCTCGCCGGTGCCGGCACGCCGTCGTGCTTCGGCTACCTAGGCGGTCCGTCTCTGGACGAACGCACTGCCAGGACGATCGCGGCAGCCTGGTTCCTCGGCGACCTGAAACCGTTGAAGTTCAGCGGCTGGGTCAACAAGGAGTATGCCGCGTCGACCGAACGGCTATGGGCGACGTTCAGGGCCCTGCCGGAAGGGGAACAGCGGACGCGGATCATCGCGCTGCGACAGGCCGGCTTGACCTGTCAGGGAAACCAGCTCGACATCCTCGTCGGCGGAGGCGCTCGGTAAGAGCCGGGATCGCGGAGCCGGAGGCTTCGTGAGGGTCTTACTACATCGATGCGCGTCAGGAATCCGACGTCCTACGACTGTGTTCGGCGCTGGCACCATCACGCGCATGAGCCAGACCGGACCAGTGGCGGTGCCCGAGTGGCGGGACTTCCCGCGCGGCTACAGCGAAGACTATCTTCAGCGCCTTGATGGTTGCCGCTGGGCAGGCCGTCGTGAGTGGCTACGAGTGCTAGAACACTCGTAGCCACTCACGAGCCACCCATCCAAGCCGCGCCTGCATCGGCTGTCGCCAGGGCCTACTTCAGGCCGTTGGCGATGGCCTCGATGATCTTCGGGCGGATTTCGGCGGCGCTGATGATGGCGTCGACCGAGCCGACCTCGACGGCCCGCTGGATGTTGTGCACGGCGTCGAACTCCGCCGCCACCTCACCCAGCTTCTCCGTCCGCACCGCGCCGCGGACTTCGGCGAGTTGCGCGGCCAGGGGAGCGCGTTCCGCACCGCTCGTCTCGGCGACGCGGGCTTCGAGGTCGCTGACGCGGGGGTCGTTCTTCGTGCGCTTGTTGACCTCGCCCACGAAGACCACCGCCGCGGCCGGCGCGCCACCGAGGACCGACGCGAACGAGCCCTCGACGGCGAGCACCGTCATGTTCGGGTTGAGCGCCTTGGAGAACACGACGAACGCGCCACCGTGGTACCGCGAGATCACGACGAACACGATCGGGCCCTCGAAGTTGACGATGGCCCGGCCGATCTCGGCGCCGTACTCCAGCTGCAGCTTCCGCATCGACTCCGGCGAGCCGTCGAACCCCGAGAGGTTCGCCAGTACCACCAGCGGCCGGTTCGCGCTGGCCGCGTTGATCGCCCGCGCGGCCTTCTTCGCCGAGCGCGGGAACAGCGTGCCCGCGGTGTAGGTGTCGGGACCGTCGTTGGGCGGGAAACCCCGCCGCGGCACCGCGCGCGACTCGATCCCGAGCAGGCACACCGGCCAGCCGCCGAGGTGCACGTCCTGCACGACGGCGGTGTCGGCGTCGGCCATCCCGGCCCAGCGCTCCAAGATCTCGTGGTCCTGGTCGGACACCGCCTTCATCACCGAGCGGATGTCGAACGCCTTCTTGCGGTCCTTGTTGGTGAGCGGCGAGAAGATCTCGCCGACCGTGGTGAAGTCGCTGCCCGCCCCGGCGTGCGGGTAGTCCGAGACGTCCCGGTCGACCGGGTCGGTGGTGACGGCCTTGCGCGGCGTCGCCTCGCCCGGCGCGATGTAGGCGTGGTCGTAGTACGCCATCAGGATGTCGCGGGCGGCCAAGAGGTTCGGCGCCCAGTACTGTGCCTGGCCGTTCGGGCCCATGATGCGGTCGTAGCCGCCGATGCCGTAGTTGTCCTCGGCCGACACACTGCCGGAGAAGTCGAGCGACTGCTTACCGGTCAGCACCATCGCCGAATCCGGGGTCATCACGAGGATTCCCTTGGTGTGCATGAGCATCGTGGCTTCAGCGTTCCAGTACGGCTGCGCGCCGACGTTGATGCCCGCGGAGACGATGTTGATCTCGCCGCCGTCCTGGGTGAAGGTGATGATCCGCTTGAGCGCGGCCGCCACCCAGTCCATGTTCTCGGTGCCCGACTCCATCGAGATCCGGGCGCCCGCCGACAGCGCGAACCACTCCAGCGGCACCTTCATCTGCTCGGCCAGGTCGAGCGCGGCGATGACCCGCGCGCACTCCGGCTCGGACAGCGCGCCGAGCGACTTCGTCGGGTCGCCCAGCAGGATCACCCGCTGGACGCCTTCCGGATAACGCTCTGTCGGCGTGCTGACGACACCGGCGACGATGGCGGCGGAGTTCTTGCCCCGCGGGCGATCCGTCGCGGCCAGCGCACCGCTTTCGTCGAAGTCGTACTCGACGAACGAACCCCGCGAGCCGGTCAGCATGCCCGTCAGCTCGTACGGGTACACCGTGCCGCGACGGGCCGACGTCAGGACCTTCTGGCGATAGTCGTCGAGCGGTTCGATGATCTCCAGCGACGGCTCTTCGACCCTGAGCCGCACGCCGGTACCGGCGTCGTAGCCGATCCGCACGGCGATGTCGGTCAGCTCGCCGGTCTCACGATCCCGTTGGCGCCCAAGGAAAAGCACCTCTTCGAGGCCCGCGTCCGCCGTCGTCGGCAGCACGCGCCGGGCGACGTCGTTGAGCTCGTCCATGGTGAGCTCGCTCGGCGGCCAGATGTAGACCAGGATCCGGTTGGTGTCGAACCGTTTGCGCGCCGGCCGCCGTGCCTGCACGCTGCGGATCGAGTCGAGGCAGGTGGCGAGGGTGTCCTCCACCGCGGGCAGCGACACGAGCCTGCCGTCGTTGTCCCGCAACGGGGTCAGGTCGCGGACCTGCGCCAGCGCGACGAGCCGTTCGTCGCTCGGGTTCTTCGGCGCGACGCATTTGAACAGGTACACCTCTTCGTCCGACGACCGCAGCCGCGTGAGGTCGAAGTTGCGCAGCCGCTCCAGCTGCATCCGCTGCGCGATGAGCGGGTGCAGCCCGCGGATCAGGCGCTCTTCGGCGAAGCCGGTCGACGACGGCCGGAAGGTGAAGTGGTGGTGCATGACCGCACCGCGACGGCCGGCGACCGTCGTGGTGATCCGGCGGACCTGGCTCGGCAGCTGCTGTGTCGCGAGGACTTCGCGCAACGCCGCCGCCAGCGCGTCGGGGTCGTCGGGCTGGTCGGTCCAGGTGAGGTAGACGTCGGCGACCAGGTCGCCACCGTCGGCGAGCCCGCCGAGGGCGTGGACGGCTTCACCCAGCGAGGAGAAGTCGACCGCGGTCGACGCCACGCGCGACTGGCCTTCGCTGCCCTTGTGGTCGGCGACGACGAACGTGCAGTTCGTCAGCCTGTCGACGCGGAGGTTCTCCAGCGACCGGTTGCCGTAGTAGCGGCGGGTGAGCACCTCCAGCAGCGTCGCCGGGTCGGCGCCGGGCCGGGCGATCTGCTGTCCGAGCAGCCGGACGAGCGGCTCGGCGACGGCGACCATCGCGGCGATCCGCTCGGGGCGGTCAGCGGCGTCGGGGTGTTCGGCGAGGTACCTGGCGTGCGTGCGCACCCGGGTGTAGTCCTCCGCGCGGCCGCGCCGCAGCAGCGGCTGCGCGAACCAGCGGAACACGACCCCGCGGGCGATGTCGGAAACCGCCGGGAACCGTAGCTGCGTGGCGGCGACGAGATGCTCCAGCGCCAGCCCGGCGGGTTCGCGCGACGCACCGCTCGGCGGTGCCTCGACGAGCCATTGCCGCAGCAGGGTGTTCACCACGGTGACGTCGGACGCCGCGCGCTGCTGGGCGAGGAAGATCCGGAAGACCGCTTCCTCCAGCTCGGGCGTGCGCTCCAGGTCGGTAACGCCGTAGTGCCCGAGCGCGCGGGAAAGGCGCTCCTGGAACAGTTCCGGCAGCCCGGCGCGCTTGACGTCGAGGCTGTGCAGGTAGGTGTGGAAGTACTCGCGCGGGCTGTGGACCGCGGTGTTGCCGATCGGCTCGTCACTGCTGGCCCGGTTGCGGCTCAGCTCGGACAGGTCGGCGAACACCTGGAGCAGCTCGATCTCGCCGTCGAGCGGACGCTGTCCGGCCTCGGCCAGTTCGGCACGTGCGGCGAGGTACTGCTTCAGGACGCGGCGCTCGTCATGCGGGTCCAGGTCGTAGCCGAGAAGCAGGCTGCGCAGGCTCTCCTGACCGTGGACGGCCCTGTCACCAGGCTTGACGTCGACGAGCTCGGGGGGCAGAGCCAGCTCGCTGGCGCTTCCACCCTTCCCCGTTTCCGCGGCGGCGGGCGCCTCGGCATCGATGTCGCCGAGCGGCTCGAGCCGTAGCAGCGGGGCGCCGGTGTCGACCTGGCTGCCCACGGTGACCGCGGATTCCCGCAGGATGGCGCGGAACGGCGCACGCAGCACCGTCTCCATCTTCATGCTTTCCAGCACGAGCAGCGGCGCACCGGCCTCGACCTCGTCACCGACCTGCAGCGGGGTCGCGACGACCAGCGCGGGCGCGGGCGAGCGCACGACGCCGCCTTCGTCGCGGCTGACGCGGTGCGTGACGCCGTCGACCTCGACCAGGTGGATCGGGCCGTGCGTGCCGGTGACCAGGCGGAACCGCTGACCGTTGACGGTGATCTGCCCGGTGTGCCGATCGAACCGCTCGACGCCGACGTCGGCCGTCTGGAGCTCGGTGGCCGCGCCCGAGACGCCGACGCGGAACTGCTGCGGCCCGACACGCGAGACCTGCACCTTGTAGCCGGCGCCGCGGAGCTTGAGCTCCAGCGTGCGGCCGCTTTCGTGCTGGACCTGCGGCCGGCCGCCGTGCGCGGTGGTCAGAAGCCGTTGCCGGGCAATGCCTTCTTCGTCCTCGTAGGCTTCGATGGCGGCCGCGGCCAGCGCGATCGCGGAGTGCCGGTGGGTGACGAGCCTGCCTTCGGCGCGGACCCGGTCGATCCAGCCGGTGTCGGCGGAACCGTCGAGCACCTCGGGCTGGTCGAGCAGGTCGAGCACGAAGCTCTTGTTGGTCGCGCCGCCCTCGATGATGACCGTGGTTTCGGTCATCGCGCGGCGAAGCCGGCTCAGTGCCTCTTCGCGGTCGCGGCCGAAGGCGATGATCTTGGCGATCATCGAGTCGAAGTCGGCCGGGATGGAGTCGCCTTCGCTGACGCCGGTGTCGACCCGGATACCGGGGCCGCTCGGGAGGACGAGCCGGACGATCTTGCCGGGGGAGGGCGCGAAGTCGCGGTCGGGGTCTTCGGCGTTGAGCCGCGCTTCGATGGCGTGACCGGCTTCGGCGGGCGCGGTGCCTTCGAGCTTGCCGCCCGCGGCGACGTGCAGCTGCGCCTTCACCAGGTCGACGTCGGTGGTGATCTCGGTGATCGGGTGCTCGACCTGCAGTCGCGTGTTGACCTCGAGGAAGGCGAACAGCTTCTCACCGGGGTGGTACAGGAACTCCACGGTGCCCGCGCCGCGGTAGTCCACGGCCAATGCGAGCTGCTCGGCCGAGGTCTTGAGCTCCTGGACCTGCTCCGGGCTCAGTACCGGCGACGCCGATTCTTCGATGACCTTCTGGTTGCGCCGCTGGATCGAGCAGTCGCGGACACCGAGCGCCCACGCGATGCCCTGGCCGTCGGCGATCACCTGGACCTCGACGTGCCGGGCGCCGGTGACCAGCCGCTCGAGGAAGACGACACCGCTGCCGAAGGCGCGCTCGGCCTCCATGCGGGTGCGCTCGTAGGCGTCGGTCAGCTCGTCGGCGGAGGTGATGACCCGGATCCCGCGGCCGCCACCGCCCGCGGTCGCCTTCAGCATCAGCGGGTAGCCGATCTCGTCGGCCGCCTTGATCGCGGCGTCGAGGTTCTCGACCGCGCCGCGGCTCCACGGCGCCACCGGGACGCCGACCTCTTCGGCGATCAGCTTCGAGCCGATCTTGTCACCGAGCTTGCGCATCGCGTCGGCGCTCGGGCCGACGAAAGCGACGCCGAGCTTCTCGCAGAGCTCCGCGAACGCCGGGTCCTCGGCGACGAAACCCCAGCCGACCCAGGCGGCGTCGGCACCGGTTTCCACCAGCGCGCGCTCGAGGACGGCGTGGTCGAGATAGGGACGGGCGGACGCCGGGCCGAGGTAGTAGCCGAGGTCGGCCTCGCGGACGAAGGTGGCCGTCCGATCGGCGTCGGTGTAGAGGGCGACGGTCTCGATCCGCGTCCCGGTCTCGGTGGCGAGCTCCCGGACGGCGTGGATCAGCCGCATCGCGGCTTCTCCACGGTTGACGATTGCGACACGACTGAACACCGGGTGAGCCTCCTGCTTTTCGGGCGTACCGGGCGCGCTGTCGCCCCGGACCTGTACATATTCTCGTCTACCTCGCACTATGAATATGTCTGACCCGGTGCGCGCCGGGTGCGCTGAGTTGTAGGAACCCGCCAAAATGCCGGTTCAGACGGGCCTGGCCAGCGGATTCGGCCGAACGGGTGGGAACCCAGGTCGGGCCGGAACCTTGTGAGTCTGCTCATAACCCCAGAGTTCTGTCTGAGTTCAGACGCCCTCGCAGCTCAGTGCCGGCCGGGCGACAGAGCCCTTCGGCGCCTTCGCGACCAGCCCGAAGGTCGTCGTCGCGCCGGCGGCGACCGTGCCGTTCCAGCCCGCGTTCGTGACCATCACCGACGAACCCTCCCGCGAGAGGACGCCGTTCCACAGGTTGTCGATGGAGTGCCCGGCCGGGAGTTCCCAGCGCACGGTCCAGCGGGCCAGCGACGGCTGGTCGTCGCCGCGCACGGTCACCTCCGCCTGGTAGCCGTCCGGCCAGGCGTTGGTCACCTTGAATTCGGCCACGCAAGCCGGTGGTGGTGTTGTTGACGGGGTGCTCGCCGCCGCTTCGCCGCCCGGCTGCCCGCGGTTGAACAGCGTGCCGATCAGGATCCCGGCCGCGACCAGCGTCACCGCGGCGACGCCTGCCGCGACGAGCGGGCGCCGGGAGCGGCGCTGGGGGAGCAGCAGGGTCGGCGTGCGCGGGGGCAGCAGGACCGGTTTCCCGTCGGCGACCGCTTCGAGTGCTTCGTGGACCTCGGCCATGGACGGCCGCTCGGCCGGGTCCCGGCGCAGCATCACCAGCAGGACGTCCACGAGCGGGCCGGTCTGCCGGGGCGGATTGATCTCACCGCGCGCGACGCGGCGCAGCAGTGCCATCGGGTTGTCGTCGGTGCCGAACGGGGGAGTGCCCTCGACGGCGGAGTACAGCGTCGCGCCGAGGGAGAAGACGTCCGACGGGAAGCCCGCCTCTTCGCCGTCGGCGACCTCGGGGGCGAGGAAGGCCGGGGTCCCGGCGATCAGCCCGCCGCCGGTCACCGTGCCTTCCCCGGCGGCCCGCGAGATGCCGAAGTCGGCGATCTTCGCGACACCTTCCGGAGTGACGAGCACGTTGCCCGGGGTGACATCGCGATGCACGATGCCCTCCGCGTGGGCCGCGGCGAGCGCGGACGCGACCTGGCTGCCGACGCGCGCCGCGTACTCCGGCGCCGGCACGCCGAGCTCGGGCAACGGCTTCGATGGCAGGAATTCCATGATCAGATAAGGCTTTCCGGCGTGCTCGACCACGTCGTGCACGGTGATCGCATGCGGATGCCGCAACCGCGCGGCGACGCGGGCCTCCCGCATCACCCGCAGGCCCGCCTGCTCGGCCGTCACCGGGTCGGCGGCGTCGTCGAGCAGAAGTTGCTTGACCGCAACAACCCGGTCCAGCCGCTCGTCGGTCGCCCGCCACACCACGCCCATCGCGCCGCGGCCGATCCGGGACAGCAGCCGGTAGCGCCCGGCGATCAACTCGTCCTCTTCGGTCAAGGCGAACCTCCTGTGCGGGGTGTGCGTGGCGATTATCGTCCTCCCGCCGTCTGTGGCGAGGGTGAAGGCGAATCCGATGTCAGCCTGCCGGTCCTTCCAAGGGAGGACGCCGCGAGTCGTTGATCTTCCTAGTCTCGGAAGGGAGACAACGAAAGGACAGCGAACTTGAGGCTCAGGGGGCTTGTGCTCGCCATGCTGATGGTGGCCGGCGCGGTGGCGGTTTCCGCGGCGGCGACGGTGGTACCGGTGGCCCCGCAGCTGCGGGGCGAGGGGATCTTCCTGCCCAACCTCGACGACGACGCCCGGCGCTGCCGCGTCGACCCGGCCGAGCTGGACCGGCCGGGAGTCGAGGTCGACGCGCGGCTGGCCGCGTGCAACGACGCCGCCGACGAGGAAGTGAACGGTGCCAACGACGAAGCCGATCTGACCATGATCGAGCTAGTCGGCGCACCAACGGGTGAAACCGTACGGGTGAATGCGACCCCGGCTCAGTACGTCCGGATCTTTGTCCGGCACGGCAACGGGTTCCGGCCGATCCTGCCCGGCGACGGGGTGATCACCGCGGTGGAAGTCCGCGCGGGCGCCGAAATCGCGGTAGAGGGCCGCGACATCATCCGTGACCCGGCGCGCTGGGACGGCCGCGTGACGCTGTCGGTGGTGCTGGGAGACCGGCAGCTCGACAAGGAACTGCGCGTCGCGCCGTTGTTGCTGCAGCACGACTTGATGAAGGCCACCAAGGTGTTCGCGGGCAAACCCGCGCCCGGTCTCCCGCCGTTGCCGGGAAGCCATCCCGGCGAATGGGGGAAGTTCAGCGCGGCGCTCAACCGTGCCACCCGGGCCGAAGGCATCGAGACGCAGTACATCGCGGGTACCGAACCGGGCTGGCAGGACGTCTGGTGGCAGGACGTGTTCGAACCGGCCGTCGCGAGCATGCCCGCCCGGCACGGCGTGCAGGCCATGCGGGTGATAATCCGCTCGGCGAACATGTGGGACCTCGGCGTTCCGACCCCGCGGCCGCTCGGCCGGTTGCTGTTCCGCGATCTTCGCGGGCCGGATGTCGCCGTGGTACAGGAATTGGGCGACACCGCCCCGGTCGACCTGTGGGTGGACCAGCGCGGCGCGACCGGCAACATCGAGGCGCTGCCGCCGTACGCGGGTTTCCCGCACGGGCGGATCGTGTACGGCTCCGCGCCCGCCGACAGTAATCGGAAGCCTGCCGCGGCCTTCGTCGGAATGCTTGCGGGACAAGGATTGCAGCCGCCGGTGGTGGTCGACACCTCGTGGCTGCTGGTCGGGCACGCCGACGAGACCCTGCACGTGGTCCGCGCGGACAACGCCCGCGGGTGGACGCTGATGGTCGCCGACCCACGATCGGCCGAGCGGTTGTTGCGTCAGGCCAAGGATTCCGGTGGCGGGACGGCGAAATTGTTCGAGGACACCAACGCCACGCGCAAACCGTCGGTCGACGAGCTGCTGGGCGACGCGAAAATGCTGGCGGGCAACGAAACCGCGGCCCGGAACATCGACGTGCAACTGTCGATCATGCTCGCCGCCACCGGCCTGACGCCGGGTGAACTGGTCCGCGTGCCGGTGTTGTTCGAGGAATCCAAGCGGGGGCCGGGTTTCGCCGCACTCACCCCGGGCATCCCGAACGGGATCTCCCTGACCGCCGAGAGTTTCGCCGCGCCGGACCCGCACGGCCCGCGCGTCGACGGGCGGGACCTGTTCCGCGTGGCCACCGAGGAGGCGCTGGCCCGCAACCGGGTCCGGGTGCACTGGGTGGAGGACCTCTACTGGGCCCACTTCGGCGGTGGCGAGGTGCACTGCGTCACCAACGCCTGGCGGGACACCAGCACCGTCGAACGCTGGTGGTGACCTTCAGGGCGCTCCGGTGACAGGCCCGCGGCAGCCCGTTTCCGCTGGTCAGGTGGGGTCGTGAGTGGCAACAAGTGTTCTAACACTTGTTGCCACTCACGAGCCACCCACCCGAGCCGCGCGTGCAGCTGAGTCCTGCTCGGTCATTCGCGAACGCATCTTGACAAGTCTAAGATGACCGGTCATATTGGATCTGGACACCGGCCAGGCGGCCGCGAAAATCCCAGCACTGGTGAGGAAGAAGCATGGCTACTTATCGCGCGTTCGAAGTGACCGGAGCGCAGAACTTCAAGCTGGTCGACCGTGAGCTCACCGCACCCCTTCCTGGCCAAGTCCGGCTCCGCGTCGAGGCTTGCGGGGTTTGTCATTCCGACGTGCTCGCTGTCGAGGGTCTGCGCGAGGACCCGTCTTCGCCGCTGGTCCCGGGACACGAGATCGTCGGCGTGATCGACGCGGTCGGCCCTGGGGTCAAGGCCTGGCGGGTGGGGGAGCGGGTCGGCGTCGGTTTCCTGGGCGGACATTGCGGCGAGTGCCAGTTCTGCCGCCGCGGCGACTTCGTCAACTGCCTGGACCAGCCGCAGACCGGGACCACTGTGGACGGTGGGTACGCCGAGGTCGCGTACGCCAGGGCCAGTGGCCTCGTCCGCATCCCCGAGGGCATGTCCTCGGTCGAGGCGGCGCCGCTGTTGTGCGCGGGGCTGACGACGTTCACCGCACTGCGCCAGATCAACGCCCGCCCGGGCGCGCTGGTCGCGGTGCAGGGCATCGGCGGTCTCGGCCATCTGGGCCTGCAGTACGCGAGCAAGCTCGGCTTCCGCGTCGCCGCGATCGCGCGCGGCGCCGACAAGGCCGCGCTGGCGGCGGAACTCGGTGCGCAGCACTACATCGACAGCTCCGTCGACGACCCGGGTGCCGCGCTGCGGAAGCTCGGCGGTGCCGCCGCGATCATCGCGACCGCCGCGAGCGGCGCGTCGATGACGCCGCTGATCCCCGGCCTGGCGCCCCGCGGCCGCATGGTCGTCGTGGGTGCCGCGCCGGACCCGATCTCGGTGCAGACCACGGACCTGATCTTCGGCACCCGCACGGTCAGCGGAAGCCTGACCGGCAGCTCGATCGACAACGAGGACAACCTCGAGTTCAGTCTCGCCGGCGGCGTTCACCCGATGAACGAGGTCCTGCCGATGGCTGACGCTCCCAAGGCTTACACGCACATGCTCTCCGGGCAGGCCCGGTTCCGCGTCGTACTGGAAATGGTGTGAAATGACCGACCTCAAAGACTTCGTGATCGCCGCCCATGGTGGCCTCGAGCGGTGGAACGAGCTCGGCAGCGTCACCGCGCATCTCGACACCGGCGGCGTGATCTGGCCGGTGAAGGGACAAGAAGGCTTCGCCGACGTCAACGTGCGCGTCGAGCTGCATCGGCAGTTCACCAGCCACTTCCCGTTCCCGGAACCGGGGACGCGCACGGCCTTCACCGGCGATCGGGTGGCCGTGGAAACCGATGGGGGAGAAGTGATCGAGGAGCGGAAGAGTCCACGGGACGCCTTCGCCGGGCACTCCCTCGAGACCCCATGGGACCGGCTGCATCTCGCCTATTTCGGCGGCTACGCGATGTGGACCTATTTGACCGCCCCGTTTTCGTTCTCGACACCGGGCTTCCGGACCGAGGAACTGTCGCCGTGGCAGGAAAAAGGTGAGACCTGGCGCCGGTTGAAGGTCGAGTTCCCCGAGCACATCGCGACCCACAACGCCGAACAGATCTTCTACTACGGCCCCGACGGATTGCTCCGGCGGCACGACTACACCGCCGAGGTCATCAACGCGGGTTCCGCGGCGCACTATGCCTCGGAATACCGGGAGTTCGACGGCATCATGGTCCCGACCAAGCGCCGCGTCTACGGCCTCGGCGAAGACGGGACGGTGATCCCGGAACCGGTGCTCGTCTCGATCGACCTCACCGACATAAAGTTCGAGGCGTGATCGTGGAACCGATTCTGGTCTCTCGAAGCCACGGCCGCCGGCACGCGAGCACGGCAGGCTGGAGATCTTCGTCAACATGTCCCGGATGACGAATCCTGGCCTGGCCAGGGCTTGACAAGAACAAGACGACTGGTCATATTGATAGGATGCCTAGGCCCAGTGTGCGTGAAAACATCGTCGAAGCCGCGTTGGTGGAGTTCCACCGGCGCGGCTTCAACGCGTGTTCGGTGGAGGACATCACCAAGGCCGCCGGGGTGCCCAAGGGGTCTTTCTACAATCATTTCAAGAGCAAGGAAGACCTCGGCGCCGAGGTGGTCGATCGCTACACCACCGGCTCCGGCTGGCGGGCGGAGACGCCGGGTTTGTCGCCGCTGAAACAGTTGCGTGCGCGGTTCACCGCGATGCGGGACGCCCAGGTCGGCTACGAGTTCACGCGCGGCTGCCTGATCGGCAACATGGGCGCGGAAGTCGCCGACCACAGCGCGGTGATCCGGTCCCAGGTCGGCGAAAGCCTCGAAGGCTGGTCGGCGAGCATCGCCGATTCGATCCGGGACGCCCAGGCCATCGGCGAAGCGCCGGCCGATCTCGATCCGGACGTGACGAGCCGGTTCATCCTGAACGCCTGGGAAGGCGCGCTGCTGCGGGGAAAGGTCGTCAAGACCACCGAGCCGATGGACGACTTCTTCGCCGTGGTGTTCGGCAACATCCTCCACTGACATCATGCTGGAATGCCCGCATTGATGCCTCCGGCCATCCCGCCCGGCGGGCTGTGCCGCCACACTCAGCCCGGGTTCACCGTCGACGAGCTGCTCGTGCGGCCGTGGGAACCTTCGGACGCGCCGTCGGTGCACGAGGCCTATCGCGACCCCGACATCCAGCGATGGCATGTCCGGACCATGGCCGGTGACGAAGCGCTGAGCTGGGTGCGATCCTGGTCGGACCGCTGGGCGGCCGAGACCGATGCGAGCTGGGCCGTCACGCGGGACGGCCTCCTTGTGGGGCGCGTCGGCTTCCGCGCGTTGAGCCTCGCCGAGGGCTCCGGTGAAGCGGCCTACTGGGTCGTGCCCGCCGCTCGTGGCCGCAAGATCGCCGCCCGGGCGTTGTGGGGGGTGACGGCGTGGATGTTCGGTCAGGCCGGTTTCCATCGCATGACGCTCGGACATTCGGCGAGGAACGAGACTTCCTGTCGGGTCGCGGTGAAGGCGGGCTATGCCTACGAAGGGACACAACGACTTCAGGGGCTGCACGCCGACGGCTGGCATGACATGCACTTGCACGCCCGGATCAACGACGCGAAGGTGATTCGCCGGTCGGCCTCTGTGACGGATCACGTGTAAAGGTCTTCGGCCGTGTGACATGCCGGAACCACGGCGGCGATCGTGGACCTGCTCAACTCACGGGCGCCTTCAGTGGAGCTGTCCGGCCGCACTTTCTCGCCAAAGCGCTTGAGTTCGGCTCCCCACCCCATCAGCAACACTCACGAGCGGCGGTAGCGCAGGCCGTCGGTGAGGAGGTCGAGGAGGCGGCCCGCCTGCTCACGCTGAGTGGGCTCGCCCGCCGCGAGCGCCACACCGCTGAGGCTGATCAGGACGTCGTCGGCGTCGATGTCGGTCCGGAAGGCGCGGACGGCTCCGGCGGCGTCGAGCAGCTTCTTGAGCGCGGTGCCGAGCAGGTCGCGGCTGTGGGCGTACGGATTGCCGCCCGAGGTGATCACCGCCCGCAGCGCGTCGGACATGCCGCGTTTCGTGGTCATGTAGTCGATGAACCGGTCCATCCACGCTCGCGTGGCCTCTTCCGGCGAGAGGGCGGCGAGCAGTTCGGGGACGGCGTCGCAGACTGTCGTGAGTTCGTTGCGGTAGGCGGCTTCGATGAGGGCTTCGCGGGTGGGGAAGTGGCGGTAGAGCGTGCCTATCCCCACCCCGGCGTCCTTCGCGATCGCGTCGACCGTCGCGTCGAGCCCGTTCTCGGAGAACGCGCGCACCGCGGAGGCGAGGAGCAGATCACGGTTCCGCCGCGCGTCCGCGCGCAACGGGCGATCGGCCGGTGCCACCACGTGTCTTCTCCTCGCCGGGTCTATCGGAGTGCACTCCGCTTGCCCTCGATGTTACGCGGCTTGATCAGTCGACCGGTTCGAGTACCAGGACGGGGATCTCACGCCCGGCGGTGGCACGGTACTCGGGGTAGTGCGGCCACTCGGATTCCGCCACTTCCCACCAGCGCGTCTTCTCGTCGCCGGTCACTTCCCGTGCGCGCAACGTGTGGACGTCCGCGTGGTCCTGGAGTCGCACGAGCGGCTGGGCGACGAGATTGTGGTACCACTGCGGGTGTTTCGGCGCGCCGCCCGCCGAGGCGACGACGACGTAAATCCCGTCCCGCTCGATGCGCATGACCGGGGTCTTGCGGAGTTTGCCGGTCTTGGCGCCGGTGCTGGTGAGGATGACTACAGGCTTGCCTTCGAGCGTCCCGCCTTCACGCCCGTCGGTGGCTTCGTAGCTGGCGACCTGGTCGCGGACGGCGGCCGCCGGGCTGGGCTGGTATTCGCCCTCGATTTGGGTGGACACAAGGATTCCTTTCTGCGAGCGGGTGGTTCAGCCCGCGACGAGGTCGAACTCGTTGCCTTCGGGGTCGGCGAACGTCGTCCACCGGGCGCCGCCCTGTTCGACGTCGTGGACGCGGGTGGCGCCGAGGGCGAGCAGCCGCTCGGATTCGGCGGCGAATTCGGTGCTCAGCAGGTCGAGGTGCAGCCGGTTCTTCGCGGTCTTCGCTTCGGGAACTTGGTGGAACACCAGTCGTGGCCCCGAATCGGTGGCGTCGATAGCGGCGAATTCGGTGCTCGCGCCGGGGTTGACGGTGCGCCCGAGCGCTTTGGCCCAGAATCCGGCCAACGCGGCGGCGTCTCCGGTGTCGATGCTCAGCCCGATCACCTGTGGGGTGCTCATTGCGGGGAAGTCCTTTCTCAGATGGCGGTGCGGCCGCCGTCGGCGGCCAGGATGGCGCCGGTGACGTAACTTGCCTTGGGGGAGGCGAGGAAACCGACGACTTCGGCGATCTCTTCGGGGTCGGCGCCGCGGTCGAGCGCGGTCGTGGTGCCGAGCTGCTTGATGAAGTCGGCGTCGGTGCCGTCGGTGTAGACCGGTCCGGGCGCGACGAGGTTCACGCGGACGTTCTGGGGGCTGAACTCCGCCGCCCAGGCGCGGGTCATCGAGGACAGCGCGCCTTTCGTGCCGCCGTAGGCAGCGCCACCGGGGAGGCCGAGTTCCCCGGCCATGCTGCCGATGTTGATGATGCTGCCCTGGCCCTTGGCCGCCATGCCGGGGGCGAACGCGGCGACGAGCAGGAACGGCGCGCGGACGTTGGCCGCGAACAGCGAGTCGAACGTTTCGACGTCGAGATCGGCGCTCGGGCTGAACGCGGAGAACCCGCCGTTGTTGACCAACACGTCGACGTCGCCCATCTCGCGGGCCATGCGCTGGACGTCGGCGGTGTCGGTGAGATCGGCGGCGACGAACCGGGCCTTGCCGCCCGCCGCGGTGATCGCGTCGACCGTTTCCGCGCCGCGGACTGAGTCGCGCCCGTGGACGACGACGTCGAGGCCCGCTTTGCCGAGGTGGGTGGCGATGGCGCGGCCGATTCCGGAGGTCGCGCCGGTGACCAGAGCGGTCTTCTGTTCGGACATGGAGTGTCTCCTGAGTCATTGCCAGACAGGTCGGTCTGTCTGTGTAACACCAAACGTAGACAGACCGGTCTGGTATTGTCAAGACATGGCCGAAAAAGCCCCGTCACCCCAGGAACGCAAGGTCGCCGCCCGCGCGCGGTTGCTCGCCGCGGCCGACGAGCTCTTCTATCGGGAGGGCGTGCAGGCCGTCGGCATCGACCGGGTCATCCAGCACGCCGGCGTCGCCAAGGCGACGCTGTACAGCGCGTTCGGGAGCAAGGAAGAGCTGGTTCGCGCGTATCTGCGGCTACGGCATGACGCGACGATGGAACGCATGAGCCAGGAGTTGGCCGCCCGGTATTCGACCGCCCGTGAGCGGCTGGTGGGGGTTTTCGAGGTCCAGGGGCTGTCGTTCAGTGACCCCGGTTTCCGGGGATGCGCGTTCATCGGCGCCAACGCGGACGCGCCGCCACCCGGCGGGGCGATCGAACAGGAGTCGAACGACTATCGCGAGTGGGTGCATTCGTTGTTCTTCAACCTCGCCACCGAGGCCGGGGCGAAGGATCCGAAGGGGCTGGCGAAGCAACTCGTACTGCTTTACGACGGAGCCGGGATCGGAGCCTGGATGGACCACGATCCCGGCGCCGAGAGCGCGGCCCGTTCGGTGGCCGCCGCTCTAGTAGACCTGGCAATCCCGGCCTGATTTACGCCATCTGTCGACAGAACGTGATCTCTCAGTTCGTAAGAGATCGCCATCTGTCGACAGATGGCGGGGATTAGGTGCTGACCGCGATGGGGGGCAGTTCGTTCAGGTTGTCCGGGGACAGGGCCTGGGCCGCGGTGAAGACGGTTTTCTGCTGGGTTTTGATGCGGTCGTCGACCAGGCGGCTCAGCTCGAAGGCCAGGCGGCCGGTTTGGCGGACGGTGGTTTCGTCGACCTGGGGTTGGACGATCGAGGTGATGACGATGCCGTCCGCGGTGCCGGAGTCCGACTGAGAAACGCCTACGGAGAACAACTCCCGGGGGTTCGCGTTGCTGTCGACGTAGAAGTTCCGGAGTTTGCCGAGCAGTGAGTGCCATTCCACCACGTCGCCTTTGAGGCCGGTGGCGCTCAGATCGGTGACGGCCAGGCCCATGCCGCGTTCGCCGGGGCGGAAGCAGCGCGCGTACGACGTCAGCGCCGCCACCCAGAGGGACTCGATGACAAGGTCGTCTTGCTCCGAGGACGCTGAGTCGCGTTCCAGTTCGGTGATCAGGCGTTCGCAGCAGCGGAGCACGAACTGCAGGTCGTCGAAGATCGCCGCGAGGTCGGCGAGCGCGAGCGCCGCCGGGCTCCGGAGTTCACGCGCGCTCGAGGGCGGCGCCGCACCTTGGGTCTGCTGGGACATCCTGGGATGCTCCTGTCTGCCGCGGGAAGACTGAACTCCCAGCAGACCGCACTAATCGCCCGGCCCGCGTCTCACTTTGCGACAACGGGCTCAAGACTCAGTGCGAGGCTGGAGTCGGCCAGCAGCGCTTCGAGCGACCTCAGCGGCTCGTCGGCCCGCCCGCCGACGGCCCTGGCCCAGGTCAGCACCCGGGCGATCTTCGCGACCCGGCACGCCAGTTCCATCTCGGCGACCAGTTCGCCGTGCGGGGCGAGGTCGCTGAACACCTCCAGGTAGGCGTCTCTCGGCCGCAGGATCGCGTCGTCGCCGAGTTGCTCGCGAACGAAACCGAGGGCGACGAGCATGCTGGCGAACGGATGTGCGACGACGCTGTCACCCCAGTCGTAGAACCGGACGGGCTCGGTCGCGGCGTGGAAGATGTTCCACGGATGCAGGTCGTTGTGGTCCAGGCTCGGCGCGGCAGCCGCAGTTTCCAGCTCTTCGCACCACGACACGAAGGTGTCCCGCATCGCGGCCACCCGGCGGGCGGTCTCCGTGGCACGCACGGTGGCCACGGCTTCGTCGAACCGGCGCGGCATGACTTCGGGGCGCATGTCGGCGATGCCGAACGACAGCAGGCTGCCGACGTGCGGGGTGAGGTCGCGCTGGAATTGGCCGTACTGCGGGAGAACCTTCACCAGCGTCTCGACGAGGTCGAGCTCGCCCAGCCGGTCCCCGAGCGTGATCCCGCCGTCGGGCAACAGGATCCAGCCGCGGCCGACGTCGGCGGCGAGGGGAGGCAGGACCCACTCCGGCGTGACGCGGGCCAATAGCGGGTACAACCCCACCTCGAACGCTGTCGCCGGTCCGGGCGCCTTCAGCCACATCGGACCGCGGCTGGTCGGCGCCCGGAGTGCGGTGCCCCACCGCTCCAGGTGCGGCTGCGTGACGTCGCCGGTCCGTTCGATCCCGGCCGCGGCGAGTTGTTCGTCGAGCCAGGACACCGCGAGCGTCCGCCACTCCGGCGACGACCAGACCTCGACGCCGGTCATTGGTTCGTCAGGAGGCCGTCGGGAACGCCGTCGAGCTGGATCTGGGTCCAGATCGGTCGCCAGTTGTCCACCTCGAGGTAGCGACGCAGCTGCGAGGTGCCACCGAGCGAGCCCATCCACGCGGCGTACGGAGCGTGTCCTTCGTCGAAACCGCTTTGCACGAAGGTGAGCTGGGTTTTGCCACCGGATCCCTCCAGCTCCCAGCTCTCCACCAGGCCATCAGGCCACCGGAGGGACAGCTTGTGATCGGCCGCCAGCTCGACGATTTTCGCGGCCTCGGCGTTCGCCTCCAGCGGACCCATGCACCAGCGGCCGCCGACGTGCATCTCGGCTTCGATATTCGCGCCGAACCACGCGGTCACCTTCGCCGGATCGGTGAGTGCGTCGTAGACGGCGTGCGGGGCGGCGTCGATGAGCAGTTGCGCCCGCAGCTCTTCGGAGGTGAAATCGCATTTCGGCGTGAGTTCACGGCCTTCGAGATGGTCGACGAGGTTCGCGAGCGAGGCCGTCCAGAAGGTGTACAGCAGGCCCAGCACGTTGTTCTGCGCCAGCATCTCGTGGAAACCGGGCAGCCCGGTCAGCGTCAGCGTCACGATGGTCGAATCCGGCGCCTCCTCCTGGAGGACGAACTCGGCTGTCGTCTCCTGCCCTTCGAGTTCCCACGAAAATCGCAGAGTGTGGTCGTCGGCGTGGAGCGGGCGCTGATGCGGCGCGTCCCCGGCGGGGGTGTGGCGGCCCCAGAACTCATAGCGATGCGGCAGCTCGACTTCGGCGTGCTCAGCCAGCCAGACCCGCAACTCACCGGCGTCGGTCAGCGCGTGGTGCGCTTCTTTGACCGCCGCTTTGACCCGGATACTGATCTTGGTCGGCTCACTCATGGTTCTTCTCCTTGGGATAGCAGGCGACGGCCAGTTTGAAGGCGTCTCCTTCGGCGCCGCCGTAGCGGGTGAAAAGGTCTTGCAACGTGTTCTTGAGGTCGTCCAGGAATTCTTGGCGTTGCTCGGGCCGAACCCGGATCTCGCCTGAGACACCGAGCGACGGCAGGTGCGGCGGCTCGTCGCCGTCCGCTGTGTTGTCGAGCACGGTCTCGTCGAGCGCGGCGACGTCGGCCTGGACCTCTTCCATCAGGTCCAGCAGATGCCCCAGGCTCAGCTTGTCCCGGGACGCCCGCAGGCCGACGCGGCCCACGAGACGCGGCGAAAGCCAGTAGGAATGCGCGCTCGCCCGGTACACCCCTTCGTGGATGCCCCGCACCTTGCGCTCCAACACCAGCGTGACGAGATCGGCGTCCACCAGCCGCTTGACGTGGTAGTAGACGCGCTGCGGGGTCTGGTCGAGGAGCAGCGCGACCTCGGTGCACGACCGGGGTTCCGCGAGCAGCCGCAGGACCTCGATGCGCTGGGGCTTGAGCAGGGCCTCTGCCTGCTCTAGCCGGTCCAAGTACTGAACTTCCCTCATGGTCAAAAGAGTTTGAACATAAAAATCTATTTTGTCAATGGGGCGTGACAGACTTCGGGCAAACGATCATGAGGGGTTCGATGCCGTCCAAGGAACGACGTGCGCTCGCCGCGCTGCACATAGCCAAACCGATCCGGCTGCGCGTCCGGATCTACTTCCTGATCTTCCTGGTGATGGCCGTGATCGTCCTCGTGGACAGCATCCGCATCGGCGGTGACAGCGTGCTTCCGGTCCTCGCGAGCCTGGTGGGTGGCGTGGTCGTCGGGATCATCGCGAGCCGCATGTTCTCGCTGAGCTGGGATCACGTTTCCGGCAAGGTCGTCGGGAAGCTCGACGCCGTCGGCGGGGTCATCCTGCTGGCATACCTGGCGTTCAGCATCTTCAAGAGCAAGCTGCTCGGCGTGTGGTTCGACGGCCCGGTCCTCGGTGTCGCCGGGCTGGCCGCGCTCGCCGGGGTGATGGCAGGCCAGGTCTTCGGCACCGGACGCGGTGTCGCGCGCGTGTTCGCGATCCTCATCGGCAAGGCAAAAGAACGCCAAGAGCAAGACGAACGCGGAGAACCCGAGGCAACCTGACCCCTTCGCTGGTCTGAACCTCGCGTTGTCTACGTTGTGGCCAAGCCGTCAGCGCCGATGGGAAACCCTGTGGCCGCGACGCTAGGAGGCATTGTGCTGGAAGCACTGGGCATGACTCCCGACGAAGAACGGGTCTACCGCGTGATCGTCGGCGGCTACCGGACCGCCCCCGACGAGATCGTGGGCAAGGCGGGCGTCGGCCGCGGCGAGGTGGACCCGATCCTGGAGAACTTGCTGGCGAAGGGTCTCGTCAGCAAGGCCGACGAGCACTACATGTCCGCGCCGCCGGACGTCTCGCTCGGTCCGCTGCTGGTACACGGCCAGGAGAAACTGGAGGCCGCCAGGGCCGCGGTGTCCCAGCTCGCCGAGGAGTACCGCGGCAGCGCGCGGCGGCGTGACTCCGCGCAGCTCGTCGAGGTCATCACCGGGGTGGACGCGATCCGGCGGCAGGCACTCAGCATCCAGCGCGGCGCCCGTGAAGAGTCGCTGTGGTTCTGCCTGGAGGGCAACGTCGCGATGGCGGCGTCGGAGAACGTCGAGGAGGCGCTGGCGCTGGCGCGTGGCGTGAGCTACCGCGTGATCTACGAGACCGGCCTGCTCGAAGAACCCGGCAGGATCGTCAACGTCCTGGAAGGGATCGAGGGTGGCGAGATCGCCCGCTCGACCTCGAAACTGCCGGTGCGCCTCGCCATCGCCGACCGCTCGGTGGCTCTGTGCCCGCTGGTCAGCCACGACAGCACGGGGGAGCCCACCGCCGCGCTCGTCCGCGAAAGCAGCCTGCTGTCCGCGTTGATCGCGTTGTTCGAGATCTACTGGGAACGCGCGTCACCGCTGCGGATCGGCGACACCGCGCCCACGAGCCATCTCGACCCCGACGAGCGAAGACTGTTGTCCCTGCTCATCGGCGGCGTCAGCGACAAGTCCATCGCGACGCAGCTCGACGTCAGCTACCGGACCGTCCAGCGGCGCCTGCAGGACCTGATGCGCCGGGTCAACGCCCACACCCGGATGCAGCTCGCTTGGCAGGTCAGCAAACTCGGCTGGCTGGACGAACCGAGCCCCGGGCGCCTCCTGCCGGAAAACGGCGGAAGGCACCCGGAGCCCTTGAGCGACGCTATCCAGCGCTGAGTCCGTACGCCCGCGTCACCGTCTGGTCGACGATGTCGCCCGCGCTGTCGGTGGCCTGCACCCGCAACGCGACGTACTTGTTCGTGGCCCCGAGCGATGGATGGTCGATCGTGGCCTCATAGGACTTCCCGGTGCGCTTGACGTCGACGGCACGCCAGGTCTTGCCGTCGTCGTAGGACGCCCAGGCCTTCATCGACCGCACGTCCGGCGCGGCCATCCCGTCCTGGAACCGCGCGGTCAGGCCGATCTTGGCCTTGCGCCCGGCCGGGAGACGGTTGCCGGAGTCGGCGTCCACCGCGTAATCCAGCTGCAGCAACGGAAGCAGCGCCGGTGACGCCGACCGTGCCGAGCGGAACGTCCACGACGTCTGGGTGGCGGTGCCGAACAGCCACTCCGGCGAATCGCGCCGCACCGACAGGTCGAGCCGGTAGGTCGCCGGGTCCGCGCCGGCGGGGAAGGTGCCGAACGCGTAGGGCTGTTCCGACACGAGTTTGCCGTCACGGAACAACTTCGCCGACGTGGTGGCCGGGGCGGCCTGGTCGTCGCCTTCGTTGAAGCCGTAGTGACCGGCTTGGCTGTCGACGAACTCCGGGATCTGGATCCGCAGGTTGTCGCCGTCACGCGTCGAATCCAGACCCGGCACGCCCCGCGGGATGGCGGGCCGCACGACCGGCGCGAACCAGTCCTCGGTCAGGTTCTCCTTGCCCGTATAGGTTCGCGGCGCCGAGGTCATACCGCCGTCGAGCGGCGAGTCGTTGTTCCACACCAGGCCGTGCTTGACCCGGTGCTGCCACTGGATGTCCCCGGAGCTCACGTACTCCTCCCGGGTCGACGGCGTGGCCACGAACCGCTGGTACTCGTTGACGGCGAACTCCTGCCACGGCTTCCAGGCGAAGCGCTGTTCCTTGGCCTCACCACCGTTGCCGGCCTGGCGGTAGCTGGTGGTGATGGTCGCGGTGTTCGCCGCGGTGACCTTGTGGACGACCTTCTCCGGGATCCGGCCCTGCTCGGTCTGCACCACGTCGTAGAGGTACGGACTGACCGCGATCGCCTGCAGGCTCAGGAAAGTCGGGAAGCGCTTGATCTTGGCGAGCAGCGCCACGCCGTCGTTCCGGTAGAGCTGGACGGTCGGGAGCGGCAGGAACGGCGCCGCGCTGATCGACGGCGCCGCGGCGGTGCCCCACCCGTCCGGCACGACGATGAAGACCATCGTTGCCCCGGCGTCCGCGGCGGCGCGGGAGACGTCGTCGCGGTTGTAGTCCTCCGGATTCGGGTCGACGACCGCGGCCTTCCCGCGCACGTTCGCCTTCTTGAAGTCCGCCGGCTTGCCCGCACCCGCGGAGACGGCTTGAAGCAGCCGCCATCCGTCCATTTTGGGCGATCCGGGCAGGTAGCGTGTCGTGAGCGGATCACGGCTGCCCAGGACGTTCGCCGTCAACGGTGGCGCGATCCTCGACCAGCGGGAGCCGAATTCGAAGGCACCCGTCGTCACCTTCGGCGTCGGGGTGACCCAGAGTTCGCGGGTGTAGTCGAACTGCATGGCGTAGTTCGCGATCCTGCGCGAGCCGAGTTCCCGGTAGGTGTAGTAGCTGAAGATCCCGGCCTGTTCCGACGGTTTCGGGGTTTCGACCTCCACCTTCACCGCCTTGCGGGCGTCCAGCACGATGTTCGTGTCGCCGGTGATCCGGATCTCCGGCTGAACGACCTGGTACACGAAATCACTGCTCTGGACGCCGTTGATCTGCGCGGTGAGGTAGTACACGCCCGCGCCGAGTTCGACCGTCAGACCGTCGCCCGCCAGCCAGGTGCTCACGTCGAAGCGGTAGTCCTCGCCGTACATCACCAGCCACGGCGCGACGGCCGGGTTGCCCTGCAGGTCGAGCGCGGAGATGGTGACCTTGTGCTTCGGCGCGGTCTTGTCCGCGCCGAGCGAGGTGTGCACGGCCACGCCGTCCGCGGTCGCGGTGAGCCGTCCGCTGTAGGTGCCCGAGGCCAGCTTCGCCGGGTCACCGGTGATCGTGACCGTCGTCTTGCCGCTGGCCGGAACATCCACAGTGGATTTGTCGATCCGGATCCCGTCGGCGGCGGGGATCCCGGCGAGGGACTTGGCGTCGAGCGTGAGCTTCAGCGAAACCGGTGTGGTGCCGACGTTGGTGTAGGTGACCTCTTTGGACACCGGCGCTTTGCCGTCCTCGACCGCGCCGAGGTTGAGCGTGCCGGTGGAGAAGACCTTCTGGTTCACCGCGCGGGCCACGTCGACCCGGCCGCCACCCTGCTCGAACACCGACAACCCGTTGGCGGTCAAGGAGGTGCTGGACAGCGCGTCCTTGAGCTGGCCGCCCTTCCAGCCGGGGTGCTGCTGGGCGAGGATTGCCACCGCGCCCGCGACGTGCGGCGTGGCCATGGAAGTGCCGGAAGCGGCGGTGTAGTACTGGTCGACGACGTCGCCCATGGCGGTGCCCGCGGCGCGGGCGGCGACGATGTCGACGCCGGGCGCGGTGATGTCGGGCTTGACGGCGTTGTCGCCGAGGCGCGGGCCGCGGCTGGAGAACGAGGCCAGGCTCTCGTCACGGCCGACGGCGCCGACGGTCAGCGCGGCTTCGGCGGTGCCGGGCGAGCCGATGGTGTAGGCACCTAGCTGGCCGTCGTTGCCGCCGGCCACCACGAAGAGCGTGCCGGTCTGCTCGCTGAGCGCTTCGAGGCCGAGGCTGAGCGCGTCGGTGCCGTCGGTCGGGCCGCCGCCGAGGCTCATGTTGACCGCCTTGGCGCCGGAGTTCGCCGCCCACTCCATCCCGGCGAGGACCCAGGACTCGTAGCCGAAGCCGTCGTCGTCGAGCACCTTGCCGACGAGCAGTTTCGCGCCGGGGGCCGCGCCTTTGAGCCTGCCGCCCGAAGCGGCGCCGGAGCCCGCGATCGTCGAGGCGACATGCGTTCCGTGGCCGAACCGGTCGGTGGTGTCGGGGCTGGTCGTGAAGTTGACCGCCTCGCTCACGCGACCGGCCAGGTCGGGATGCGTGGGGTCGTACCCGGTGTCGAGCACGGCGACCGTGGTACCGGTGCCGTCGTAACCCGCGGCCCACGCCTGCGGGGCGCCGATCTGCGGGACGCTCCGGTCGAGGGAGGCACGGACCTTGCGGTCCAGGGAGATCCGCTCGATCGCGGCACCGCCGGACGAGGTCCAGAACGCGGTGGCGTTGGCCTTGCTGGCCCGTGCGGAGCGGCCGTTGACGCTGGTCAGCGTCGCGCCGAGCTCGGCTGCGGCCGGGGCCGCCTCGGCGGTGCGGAGGTCGGCGCCCTTGCGGTAGGTGAGGATCAGCGGGAGTGTCTTCGACTGCTCGTCGGCGTAGCCCTCGGCGATCAGCTCGGTGACGTCGAACAGGTTCCGATCGACCTGCTTCGAGCCCAGCCGGGGGGCGACGTCCTCGGGGAAGACGCTGAGGTGGCCGTCGATCTCCTGCTGGTGGAACCGGATCTTCTCCCGACCGGGTGCGGGCTGGATGGTCGCGGCCTGTTTGCCGCCGGGCTGACGTTCCACCTGGACGACGTCACCGGTGAGCAGGGTGACCGAATGACGTTCGGTTCCCGCAGGTGAGGTGGCCGCTGTCGGGCCGGGGGCCGCGTTCGCGGCTCCGGCGGTGCCCGCGGCCAGGGTGCTGACGCAGGCGAGGACCAGAACACGTGATCTCCAATGCATCACACCAGGCTTACGGTGTGGCCGCCTTTCGTCACTAGGGCAGGCGCGTCCAAATCAGGACACGTCGCATCTTCGACAGCGGTTGGCAGGTCACGGAATGGTCTCAAGGGAGGGGCTTGGCGCCATTGTTTGTTCCTCTATTCCCCGGCAAGGGAATTGCGCAAACAGGGCGTTACCGATTCAGAGTCCTTGCGACGATCGGAGTATTGACGTGGGCCGGAGCTCGTCGGCATGGTGTGTCAGGGAGAAACAACGGTTTCCTTCGAGCCCGACTGTGTCGCTGACAATACGAGTCAATGAAGTCTTGTGTCATTTTCTGTCATCGGCGTGCAATGGACTTTCCGACATCTGCAACCTGCCTTGCGCACCATTCCTGGTCCCCCTCATGCCTAAGGAGAAACGTGGCCTCGAAGTCACGAAGAACTCGTGCTGCCCGCGGTTCGGTGACGATCACCGTCGCCGCCGGGTTGATCTTGGCGACCGTCCCGGGCACGGCGTCCGCCGCCGTGCCCGCGGCGGCGAGCCTGCTTTCGGGACGGTATGTCGTCACGCTGGCCCAGAAACCCCTCGCCACCTACCAGGGCGGGGTATCCGGCCTCGCGCCCACGAAGCCCGCCAAGGGCGCCAAAGTGGATGTCGCGGGCGCCGACGCCCAGCGCTACCGCGGCTTCCTGAACGACACGCAGACCAAGGTCGCGGCGTCGGTCGGCGTGAAGCCGGTGACGCACTATTCGGTGGCGACCAACGGTTTCACGGCGACGCTGTCGGGCGCGCAGGCGTTGAAACTGATGCACACGCCCGGCGTCATGTCGGTGACCAAGGACGAACTGCACAAACCGGCCGACGACCACAACTCGACCGACTTCCTCGGGCTGTCCGGTAACAAGGGCCTGTGGTCCGCTTTGGGCGGCACGGCCAACGCGGGCAAGGGCGTGGTGATCGGCGACATCGACACCGGGATCTGGCCGGAGAGCCGCTCGTTCGCCGCGCCGGCACTGGGCACGAAGCCGCCGGCGGCCGACGAGCCGTACCGGCCGTACCTGCAGGGCACGACCACGGTGATGCAGAAGGCCGACGGCAACACCTTCACCGGCACCTGCCAGATCGGCGAGCAGTTCGACGCCTCGCTGTGCAACCGCAAGCTCGTCGGCGCCCGGTACTTCGGCGACAGCTGGACCTCGGTCGTCCCGCCGGAGAAGCGCGCCGACTACCTCTCGGCGCGCGACGGCCAGGGCCACGGCACGCACACGGCGTCGACCGCCGCCGGTAACGCCAAGGTCGCCGCGTCCATCGACAACGTCGACTTCGGCGATATCTCCGGGGTCGCGCCGGGCGCGGTCGTCTCCGTCTACAAAGCACTGTGGGAGGGCAAGGACGCGGCGTCGACCGGCGGCTACACCGGCGACATCGTCGCGGCCATCGACCAGGCCGTCGCGGACGGCGTCGACGTGATCAACTACTCCGTCGGCAGCATCTTCGAGTCCTCGGCGGACAACCCGATCCAGCTGGCGTTCCTTTCGGCGGCTTCGGCGGGCATCTTCGTGTCCACTGCGGGCGGCAACTCCGGGCCGGAGGCGTCCACATTGGACAACACATCGCCGTGGGAGATGACCGTCGCGGCCAGTACGGTCGCGCCGTTCACCGGCACGGTCGTGCTCGGCAACGGCACGAAATACACCGGCATCAGCACATCGGTGACCTCGACCGTCGGGCCGAAGCCGGTCGTCCTGTCGACCGCGGTCAAGACGGCCGCGGCTTCGGCGTCGGACGCGGCGCTGTGCATGCCGAACTCGCTCGACCCGGCTCTGGTGGCGGGCAAGATCGTGACGTGCGACCGCGGGGTCAACGCGCGGGTGGAGAAGTCCGCCGAGGTCAAGCGGGCCGGCGGGGTCGGCATGGTGCTGGTCAACCTCTCCGACTCCAGCCTGGACGCCGACTTCCACAGTGTCCCGACCGTGCACATCAACACGCCGGATTCCGTGGCGTTCAAGGCTTACGCGGCCACGGCCGGTGCTCAGGTGACGCTGGTCAAGGGCGGTACGGCGGCGCCGTACCCACAGGTGGCGGCCTTCTCCTCGCGCGGCCCGTCGCTCGCCAGCAAGGGCGACCTGCTCAAGCCGGACATCGCCGCGCCGGGCGTCTCGATCCTCGCCGCGGTCGCCCCGCCGACGAACAGCGGCCGGAACTTCGACTTCCTGTCCGGTACCTCGATGGCGACGCCGCATATCTCGGGCCTGGCCGCGCTGTACCTCGGCAAGTTCCCGACCATGTCGCCGATGCAGGTCAAGTCGGCGATGATGACGACCGCGGTGGACACCAAAACCGCGACCGGCGCGGCGTCCACGGACCCGTTCGCGCAGGGGGCGGGCGAGGTGACCCCGGCGAAGATGTTCAACCCCGGCCTGGTTTACGACTCGTCCGATGTGGACTGGCTCGGCTATCTCGAAGGCATCGGGGTCGCCACGGGAACCGGTGTCCCGGCGATCGATCCCAGTGACTACAACGCGCCGTCCATCGCGATCGGCCAGCTGCTGGGCTCGCAGACGGTGACCCGGACGGTCACCGCCGTCACACCGGGGCTCTACCGGGCGACGGTCACCGTGCCCGGCGTCAAGGCCACGGTCACGCCGTCGATCCTGGACTTCACCGCGGCGGGGCAGACCAAGCAGTTCAAGGTCACCTTCACCCAGGACACCGCGAACTCCGGTACCACCGTCACCGGCGCGCTGAACTGGGCCGGAGCGGGCACGACCGTGCGCAGCCAGATCGCGCTGACCCCGCAGAGCGCGCTGGCTCCGGTGGACGCCACCGGCACCGGTACGTCGGGCAAGGTCACCTTCCCGGTGACGCCGGGCTTCGCGAAGTTCCCGATCGCGGCGTACGGGCTCGCGTCCGGACCGCTGCAGGCGGGCACCGTGTCGGCGTCGACCGGGAACCCGGCCGACCAGGAGCACGACTACACGTTCTCGGTGGCTCCGGGCACCAAGGCGCTGCAGTTCTCGGCGAAGACGGACAACCCGGCGGCCACGCTCGGCATGGTGATCGTCCGGGTCGCCGCGGACGGGCGCCAGGAGATCGTCGGGATCTCCGACCTGCTCACCGCGGACGCGCGGCTCAGCATGTCGCAACCGGCACCGGGTAACTACCTCGTGGCGGTCATCACCCTCGGGGACGCGGCCGGTACGACGTCGACGCCGTACCACTTCCAGCACACCGCGATCACCGCGAAGGACAAGCTCGGCACCTTCACGGTCTCCCCGACGAACCCGAAGGCCACGCCCGGCAAGCCGCTGGACGTCACGGCTTCGTGGGCCGGCGCCAACGCCGGGACGCGCTACGTGGGCTACGTCGAGTACCCCCACGCCGTCGGCACGATAGTCACCATCAACTAACCGGGACACACGACTACGCAGACGGGACACACGACTACGTGACTGGGAAACACGGCTGCACCGGCGGGAAGCCCGTCTGTGCAGCCGTGTTTCCCGTTCCCGTAGGGGTGTTCCCCGCTTGCGTAGGCGTGTTTCCGAGTTGTGACCGGCGGTTGTCCGCTTCGCCGGGTTACAGTGGCCGAAATCCTGACCAGGGAGAACCGTGCCATTCGTGCTGTCGCGCCTGCTAGCCCGGCTGAAGCTGCTGCGCAGCTGGTCGACGCCGATCGCGGTGGTCGTGGTCGTGTTCTTCACCAGCTGGCCGCTCATGGCGCTCGCGGAACCGGCGGGCAGCGAGCTCGTCGAGCCGGGCAACTTCTGGTGGTACTTCGTGGTCACGGCGTCGACAGTCGGCTACGGCGACTTCTCCCCGGAAACCGGCTTCGGCCACCTCGTCGGCGCGTACGTGATCGTCGGCGGTATCGCCACCCTGACCAGCGTGTTCGCGAAACTGGCTTCGGTGATCGAACGAGCGAAAGGACGGCGCATGCAAGGGACGAACACCGTGGACGCGTCCGGCCACACCGTGCTGCTCGGCTACACGCCGGGACGGACCGAACGCGTCGTCCGCCAGCTGCGGGCCGACGGCATGCGCAACCTCGTGCTGTGCGCGTGGGACGACGTGTCCACCCACCCGATGCCCGAGGACGACCTCGACTTCGTCCGTGGCGACCTGACCGATGAGGACGTCCTGCGCCGGGCGGGCATCGACCGCGCGCAGAACGTGCTCGTCGATGTCCGTGACGACAACGAAACGCTCGCCGTCGCGGTGACCGCCGACCACGTCACCAACGCCACACATCTCGTGGTCACCTTACGGGACATGGAAAAAGTCTCACTGCTGACCTATGTGGACAGGAATGTCCGCTGTGTACAGTGGCACACCTCGCGGATGATCACCGAGGAACTGACCTCGCCGGGGATCGCCGAGATGTACTCGGTGCTGATGACCCACGGCGGCGCCAACACCTACTCGGTGCCACTGCCGGATTCGCTCGGCCCGGTCCTCGTCGAACGCTGCCAGACCGCGTTGGCTCGCCGGCACGGCGTGAACGTGCTGGCTGTCCGTGTCGACGGGGAACTGATGGTGAACCCGGCCTGGCAGACCGAACTGCCCGCGGGCGCCGTGCTGTACTACGTCAGCCCGGAACGCCTTACCCCCGAGCAAATCGAGCAAGCCCTGCGCTGACCCCGGGGGAATATGTCGACACTTTCCCGAGGGGCAGCACGTTTCAGGCGTCGTCGAGTCGCCGACGCAGGGTGGCGGCGAAGTCTTCCGCTCGTTCGAGCTGCACCCGGAGGTCGGCGCAGCGTTGCTGGGCGTCGCGTTCGAAAGCCCGGAGCTTTTCGAGGTCTTGCTCGCGGCCCTCGCCGGTGGACGTCGCGTCCAGGCGGTCGGAGGCCTCGAGCAGTTCACGCATCTGTTCGAGGGTGAAGCCGAGGGGTTTCATGCGGCGCACCAGCATGAGCCGGGCGATGTCGGCGTCGGTGTAGACGCGGAATCCGCCGGGGGTGCGGGCGGAGGGCACGACGAGACCGGCTTCGTCGTAGTGCCGGATCGTGCGCAACGACAGTTCGGTGCGGGACGCCACTTCGCCGATGTGCATCCGGTCCTCCTGTCCGTTCGCGGAGTCCTCGGCCACAGCCGAATGATCTCTACCCTAACGTAAGGGTAGGTTTCGTTCCGGTAGTCACCACGCCCCGATTCGACAGGTTGACCGTTGCCCCAGCTTGCGTCCGTCCGTTCGTTCCGTCCGCCGTGGTTGTCGCCGAAGGTCGCGCGCACCGAGATCCTCGCCGGACTCGTTGTCGCGCTGGCGCTGATTCCCGAGGCGATCTCGTTCTCCATCATCGCCGGGGTAGACCCGAGTGTCGGGCTGTTCGCGTCCTTCACGATGGCGGTGGTGATCTCGTTCGTCGGCGGACGCCCGGCGATGATCTCGGCGGCCACCGGTGCGATCGCGCTGGTCGTCGCGCCGCTGGCCCGTGAGCACGGGTTCGGGTACCTGGTCGCGACGGTGATCCTGGGCGGGGTGTTCCAGATCGTGCTCGGGTCGCTGGGGGTCGCGCGGCTGATGCGGTTCGTGCCGCGCAGTGTCATGGTCGGGTTCGTCAACGCGCTGGCGATTCTCATTTTCCTGGCGCAGGTTCCCGAGCTCATCGACGTCCCGTGGGCGGTCTACCCGCTGTTCGCGGGCGGGCTCGTGGTGATGGTGTTCTTCCCCAAGCTCACCAAAGCCGTTCCAGGGCCGCTGGTGGCGATCGTCGCCCTGACCGCGCTCACCATCGGCGCGGGGATCGCGGTGCCGACGGTCGGCGACAAGGGTGCCTTGCCGTCGTCCTTGCCGGTGCCGGGGCTCCCGGACGTTCCGTTCACTTTGGACACACTGGCGTTGATCGCGCCTTACGCGCTGGCGTTCGCGTTGGTCGGGCTGATGGAGTCGCTGATGACGGCGAAGCTCGTCGACGACATCACCGACACGCATTCCAACAAGACCCGCGAATCCATCGGGCAGGGCGTCGCGAACGTCGTCACCGGGTTCTTCGGCGGCATGGGCGGCTGCGCGATGATCGGCCAGACCATGATCAACGTCAAGGCCGCGGGCGCCAGGACCAGGCTTTCGACGTTCCTCGCCGGGGTGTTCCTGATGATCCTGTGCATCGTGTTCGGCCCGCTCGTCTCCGACATCCCGATGGCCGCGCTGATCGCGGTGATGGTGCTGGTCGCCTTCGGCACCTTCGACTGGCACAGCATCGCGCCGGCCACGCTCAAGCGGATGCCGGTCGGCGAGATCAGCGTCATGGTCATCACCGTCGCGGTCGTGGTGGCGACCGGCAATCTCGCCATCGGGGTCATCGTGGGCACCATCACCGCGATGGTCATCTTCGCCCGCCGCGTCGCGCATCTCGTCGAGGTCAGCCCAGTTCGCGACCCGGACGGCACGCAGGTCGTCTACGTCGTCACCGGCGCGTTGTTCTTCGCCTCCAGCAACGATCTCGTGTCGCAGTTCGACTACGTGGACGATCCGGACGAGGTCGTCATCGACCTGACCGCGGCCCATGTCTGGGACGCCTCATCGGTCGCCGCGCTCGACGCCGTCACCACGAAGTACGCCTCGCGCGGCAAGACCGTGCGGATCATCGGCTTGAACGAACCCAGCGCCACCATGCACGGCAAGCTCACCGGTGAGCTCACCAGCCACTAGGCCGTGTCCGGCCGGTTTCGACGGTGGTCAGGTAGCTGCTGATGGCGTCACGGTTGCGCGCCAGTGTTTCGGTGCGCCGCTCGACGGTGGTCAGGTTTTGTGTGGCGGGCTCGGGCCAGCCTTCCGAACAGGGCAGCATGTCCCGGATGATCTGCGTGGTCATCCCGGTTTCGAGGAACTCGCGGATCTGCAGGACGCGGTCGACCGAGGACTCGCCGTACGCCCGGTAACCGTTGGCGTCCCGCGAGGAACTGAGGATGCCTTGCTCCTCGTAGTAGCGCAGCAGCCGAGTCGGCACGCCGCTGCGGCGCGCGAGCTCCCCGATCATCATCCCACCACAGTACGGTGCTCAACCGCGGCAACTCCGATGTTCCCCCGAAGCGGCGGCAGCGTGCCCGTGAACAGCTTTCCGGATCCGTCCCTACCAAGGCAAGGGAAAACCGTCCCCCCGGGGAATATGCCGACACTTTCCCCGGGCCGAGAGGAGCGGGAGCGGTGAGTTTGTCTTCATGGCTAAAGAGTCCGCGGTGGAGCTTGAGGTGGGGCACCGGACGGTGCGGGTGTCCAATCCGGACCGGGTCTACTTCCCGGCCCGCGGCGAGACGAAGCTTGATCTCGTCAACTACTACCTGTCGGTCGGCGACGGGATCGTGCGGGCGCTGCGGGACCGCCCGTGCATGATGCACCGCTTCCCCAAAGGGCTGGCGGGGGAGAAGGTGCACCAGAAGCGCGTCCCGAACGGCGCGCCGCCGTGGCTGGAGACGGTCCGGGTCGACTTCCCGTCCGGCCGCCACGCCTACGAACTCTGCGTCACCGAACTGGCGAGCGTGATCTGGGCGGTGCAGATGTCCACTGTGGAATTCCACCCGTGGAACTCGCGCCGCGCCGACACCGAGCGCCCCGACGAGTGGCGGATCGACCTCGATCCCATGCCGGAGTGCGGGTTCGACACGGTCCGCCGGGTCGCCCACGTCGCGCACGAGGTGCTCGACGAACTCGGCGCGGTCGGCTGGCCGAAGACCTCCGGCGGCGCCGGGATGCACATCTACGTCCGGATCGAGCCGCGGTGGGAGTTCTCGGAGGTGAGGCGGGCCGCGCTCGCCTTCGCCCGTGAGGTGGAGCGCCGGGCGCCGGACGTGGTGACGACGACGTGGTGGCGCAAGGACCGCGACCCGTCGACGCTGTTCGTCGACTACAACCAGAACGCGCGGGACCACACCATCGCCAGCGCGTACTCGGTGCGCGGCGTGCCCGAGGCCGTGGTGTCGACGCCGATCACCTGGGACGAGATCGACGACGTCGAACCCCGCGAATGCACTATCGCGACTGTGCCCGCGCGGTTCGCCAAGCTCGGCGACCTGCACGCGGGCATCGACGACGCGGTGTATTCACTGGACACGCTGCTGGAGTGGGCCGACCGCGACGGCCTCGAGTAACCGCCGGCCTGTGTGAATCCGCTTCCCCCGAGGGCGGTCCGGCGAGCCGCGAAATTCGATTGAACCGAATCGGCCCGCGCCGCGTGTGAAGGGCGACGAGGGTGAGAAATTCGAGGGGAATCGATGAAGAAGATACATGTCGCGGTCCGTGCGACGGATCCGATGACGCTCACTGGCGTGATCAGCATTCTGGAGTCACGCCAGGAGATCACGGTCATCCCGGAGCAGGCGTTCGCGACCGCCGAGGTCGTGGTCTACGTGGTCGACCGGATGTCGTCGGACGAACTGGCCGGACTGCGGCGTACCGCGTGGACCGTAGGCGTGCCAACGGTTCTGGTGACCAGGGAGATCAACGAGGACGCGCTGCTGACCGCGATCAACCACCACGTGGTGGCGGTGATCCCGCGCGGCGCGGTCACCGGCGAACGGCTCGTGAGAAGTATTCTCGCGGCGGAGGCCGGTGACGGTGTCATGGCCCCGGATCTCGTGGGGAGCCTGCTGAAAAGTGTGCGCGGCCTGCAACGTGACGTCCTCGCGCCGCGCGGGCTGAGCCCGTCGGGGCTCAACGATCGTGAGATCCAGATCCTGCGGCTGCTCGCCCAGGGCCGCGACACCAACGAAGTCGCCGCCGAGCTGCGGTATTCCGAGCGGACGGTGAAAAGCGTGCTCCACTCGCTGACGAGCCGGTTGAACCTGCGCAACCGGACGCACGCGGTGGCTTACGCCATGCGGACAGGCGTCATCTGACGTCCGGTCCGTGGGAGTCTCAGAAGAGGGTGGCTACGCGGACTAGGTCGGCGAGTGCTCGAGAGCGGCTGTGTGGCGGCCACGAGGGCCGGGACGATGTCCGTGAGTCTTCGTTCCGCCTGGCGGAACGTCCGGCTTGCCCCCGAGCTCGCCCGGAGCGCACTGTTCTGGGCGTGACATCTGACATCGACGTCGACGCGGCCGCGAAATCGCTGCTGGCCGCGTATGACGAACGCGCGGGTATCGCCCCGCTGTCCGAGACCTATCCCGGCCTGACCGTGGCGGACGCGTATGCGATCCAGCTGCGGCAGGTCCGGGTCTGGACCGGCGAAGGCCGCCGGATCCGCGGGCACAAGGTCGGCCTCACCTCGGCGGTGATGCAGCGCCAGTTCGGCGTCGACCAACCCGACTACGGGCATCTGACCGACGACATGTTCCACCTCGAATCGCTGCCGATCGCGGTGGACCGGCTGATCAGTCCCCGGGTCGAACCCGAGATCGCCTTCGTGCTCAAGTCGCCGCTCACCGGGCCGGGGGTGAACGTCGCCGACGCGATCTCCGCGGTGGAGTACGTGCTGCCGTCGCTGGAGATCATCGACTCCCGGATCCGCGACTGGAAGATCACCCTGCCGGACACGATCGCCGACAACGCGTCGTCCGCCGGGGTGGTGCTCGGTTCCACGCCCACCCCACTGTCCTCAGTGGACCTGCGGCTCGTCGGTTGTGTGGTCCACCAGGCGGGTCAGGTCATCGCCACCGGCGCGGGCGGCGCCGCGCTCGGCTCGCCGCTGAACGCGCTGGTCTGGCTGGCCAACACCCTCGGCCCGCTGGGCGTCACCCTCGAAGCGGGCTCGGTGATCCTGCCCGGCTCGATCACCCGCGCGATCCCGGTCGTACCGGGGGATTCGGTGACGGCGACGTTCGCGGGGCTCGGCAGTGTCACGGCCAGGTTCGCCGAATCCACAAAGGACTCACTATGACCACCGCAGCCATCGTCGGGCCCGGCAACATCGGCACCGACCTCCTCGTCAAGCTCCAGCGCACCGGCGACTTCGACGTGCGCTACATGATCGGCGTCGACCCCGAGTCCGACGGCCTGCGCCGGGCCCGCGACCTCGGGGTGGAAGCCAGCGCCGGGGGAGTCGACTGGCTGCTCTCCCGGTCCGAGCTGCCCGACTTCGTGTTCGAGGCGACGTCCGCGACAGCGCATCTCGGCAACGCGCCGCGCTACGCCGAAGCGGGGATCACCGCCATCGATCTGACGCCCGCCGCGATCGGCCCGTTCCTCTGCCCGGTGGTCAATCCCGGCGCGCACGCGGCCGCGGAGAACGTCAACATGATCACCTGCGGCGGCCAGGCCACGATTCCCATCGTCTACGCGGTTTCGCGGGTCACCGAGGTCTCCTACGCCGAGATCGTCGCGTCCATCTCGTCGCGGTCCGCCGGTCCCGGTACCCGCGCGAACATCGACGAGTTCACCGTGACCACCTCCCAGGCGCTGGAATCGGTCGGTGGCGCCAAACGCGGCAAGGCGATCATCATCCTGAACCCGGTGGACCCGCCGATGATCATGCGGGACACCGTCTTCTGCGCGATCCCGCCCGACGCCGACCGGGACGCGATCACCGATTCGGTGCACCGCATGATCTCCGACGTCCAGCGGTACGTGCCCGGCTACACCCTCATCGCGGACCCCCAGTTCGACGACCCGGCGCCGGGCTGGAACGGCCAGGCCAGGGTCGCGATCCTGCTCGAAGTCCGCGGCAACGGCGACTATCTGCCCGAATGGGCCGGCAACCTCGACATCATGACCGCCGCCGCGGTGCGCGCCGGCCAGTTGCTGAGCGAGGCCAGGAAGGTGACGACCCGATGAGCACCCTGCCCCCGGTCCGGTTGACCGACACCACCCTGCGCGACGGGAGCCACGCCGTCGCGCACCAGTTCACCCGCGCGCAGGTGCACGACGTCGTCGCGGGCCTCGACGCCGCGGGCATGCCGGTGATCGAGGTGACCCACGGCGACGGGCTCGCCGGGTCGACCTTCAACTACGGCCACAGTCATACCGACGAGATCGAGCTGATCAAGGTCGCAGCCGAAACAGCGAAGCAGGCGAAGATCGCCGTCCTGCTGCTGCCCGGGCTGGGCACGGTCGAGGATCTCAAGCGCGCCCAGGGCGTCGGCGCGTCCGTCGCCAGGATCGCCACGCACTGCACCGAGGCCGACGTGTCGATCCAGCACTTCGGCGCCGCCCGCGATCTCGGCATGGAGACCGTCGGATTCCTTATGCTGTCCCATCGCACCACCCCGGAGACGCTCGCCGGGCAGGCCCGCATCATGGCCGACGCCGGTTGCCAATGCGTGTACGTCGTGGATTCGGCCGGGGCACTGCTGCCCGGTGGCGTCGCGGAACGGGTCGCCGCGTTGGTCGCCGAACTCGGCGAGGACGCGCAGGTCGGGGTGCACGCGCACCAGAACCTGTCGCTCGGGGTCGCGAATTCCCTTGCGGGGTACCAAGCCGGGGCCCGGCAGGTCGACGGGACGCTGTGCGCGCTCGGCGCCGGCGCCGGGAACTCGCCGACGGAGATCCTGGCCGTCGCCTTCGAACGGCTGGGCGTGCCGACCGGGGTCGACCCCGACGGGGTGCTCAACGTCGCGGAAGAAGTCGTCAAGCCGTTCATCCCGAGGTTGCCGGTGGCGGACCGCAATTCGATCATCCAGGGGCGCTACGGCGTCTACAACTCGTTCCTGCTGCACGCCGAACGTGCCGCGCTGCGCTACGGCGTGCCCGCACACCAGATCCTCAAGCGGGTCGGCGAGGCCGGGTACGTCGGCGGACAGGAAGACATGATCATCGACGTCGCGCTCAAGCTCGCGGCGGACAAGGCGGGGATCCCCGCATGAGCACCTGGAACGTCGAGTCCGCGGCGCGAACCCTCTTCGACGCGGAGGCGTCCCGGGCCGCGCGCGGGCCGCTGACCGACGACTGGCCCGAACTCGACCTCGCCACCGCCTACGAGGTGCAGGACGCCTTGCTGGCCAAGAAGATCGCGGCCGGAGAACAGCTCGTCGGCATCAAACTGGGGCTCACCTCCCGCGCCAAGCAGGAGCGGATGGGCATCGGCTCCCCGCTGACAGCCTGGCTGACCGACGCCATGGTTCTCGAAGCCGGGAAGCCGATCCCCTTGGGGGAGCTGATCCATCCGCGGGTCGAACCCGAGATCGTCTTCGTCCTCGGGGAGCGGCTCAGCGGTCCCGGGGTGACCGCGGCGAAGGCGATGTCCGCGGTGAAATCGGTCTACGCCGGGATCGAAGTCATCGACAGCCGTTACCTCGACTTCGAGTTCACGTTGCCGGATGTCGTCGCGGACAACGCGTCGGCGTCGAGATTTGTTTTGGGTGGCAAGGAGTTCGCCCCCGCGGACCTCGACCTCGTGCTGGAAGCCTGCCTGCTGCAGGTCGGTGGCGAAGTCGTCGATTCGGCCACCGGCGCCGCGGTGCAAGGACATCCGGCGGAAGCGCTGGCGCTGGCCGCGAACTCCCTCGCCGGACGCGGGATCGCCCTGGAGCCCGGCTGGTTCGTGCTCACCGGCGGGCTGACCGACGCCGTGGCCGCCGAACCAGGGCGGCAGATCGTCGCCGAGTTCACCCATCTCGGGTCGGTCACCGTCGCCGGTGCGCACTGACGGACCTGGTGCTGTGATCACCCACGGTCACCAGGCGTAACGCCCGTGTGCGCGGCGGTTGTCCGGTTTGCCGTACAATTCTTCTCGTAACGGACATTTTGTCTGTTGGTCTCCGTGGCGCACCAGCCGCGACCGCCGCACCACCGAGCCGGAGGATTGTCATGAGCTTGTTCGACATGTTGAAGGAAAAGGCGAGCGAACTGCTGGGCGGTGCCACCGACAAGGTCACCGAGATGACCGGGTTCGAATCCCCCGCGGACGCCGTCGGCGGTGTCACCGAAGCAGGTCAGGGCGTCGTCGATTCGGCCACCGGCGTGATCGGCGACGCGAGCGGCGCTGTCACCGATGTGACGGGTTCGATCACCGACAACCTCCCCGGCAGCAAGTAAGGACCGCCGGACCGGCGGTGATCCGCCGGTCCAGCCCGTCCTCTTCTATCGGGTCAGGTCAGCGTCAGCGACGGCCGTGGTCGTCGTCCGAGTCGTGGCGGTCGCCGCCGTGGTCGTCATACAGGTCGTGACCCGGCCCGTCGTCGGAACCGCCACGCGAAACGTCGTCACGGCCATGGTCGTCCGGCACTACCGCGCGGGGAGTCGTGGGCACGGTCGTGCTCGCCGCGGGGGCGGACTGTCGCGAATCGTCGTCACGCTCGGTCTTGAGGATCCGGCCGTCGGCCGAGTCGACGTACACCTCGTACCGGGCATCCGCCGTGCTGAGATGGAATTTCCAGGCCGGGTGGCCGTTTTCGGTCTCCAGGTCGGTCTCGGTCACCCGGCTGCCGGGCACGCTGTCGGTGGCGATCTTCCGCGCGTCGGCTTCGCTCGTGTTCGGTGCCACCCCGGCCGAGGTGCTCGCCGAGGGAGCCGGTGCGGGCCCCGTCCGGTCGGTGGACGCGACGGCGGCGGCCGTGCCGCCCAGTACGAGTGCGGCGCCCACCGCGCTGATCACCAAGGTCTTGCGCATGATGGCTTCTCCTTTTTCCGTTGCGGTTACAGGGAGAAGCCTGTCGCGCGGCGGTATATGCGCGCGCTGTGTGAAGGTTAACGAGCGGCTAAGCCGGGCGGGCCGAGTTCGAGGAGGATCCGCGCCCCGCGCTGTCCGGCCGGGGTCACGGTGAAACTGCCGCCCGAGGACTCCGCGGTCCGGCGCGCGATGTCGAGTCCGAGTCCGGTCGATCCGGCACCGCTCGCGCCTCGCGCGCCCACCGCGGCCTCACGGAAGCCCGGTCCCTGATCCTCGACGACCAGCAGCGCGCCGCCGCCATGATGCGCGGAGAGCCGCACCGCGTACGGCGTGCCCTCCGGGGTGTGCGCGAAGACGTTGCCCAGCAAGGCATCCAGACACGCGGCCAGATCGGGTTTCGAGGCCGCGACCGGGAGTGGCCCGGGATCGACGTCGATGATCATGGGCCGCTCCTGGTCCTGCGCGAGAACCGACCAGAACGCCGTCCGCTCGGCGACGACCTGGGCGGCGTCACAGGCCGCGGGACCGGCGTTGCGGTTGCGCGCCTCTTCGATCAGCGCGGTGACTTCGCGTTCCAGCGTCTCGACGTGCCCGCCGATCCGGCTCGCGTCTTCGGGGTCACGTAAGGATTCCGCGTCGAGACGCAATGCGGTCAGCGGGGTGCGCAGCCGGTGTGAGACGTCGGCGACCGATTCCCGTTCCTGCAACACGAGTTCCCGGATCCTGGCCGCCAGCTGGTTGAGCGCCGAAGCCACCGCGCGCACCTCGGCCGGTCCGCCGGGACGGGCACGCGCCTCGAGGTCACCCGACGCGAGCTGGTGTGACACGGCGGCGAGCTCGTCCACCGGACGCACGATCGTCCGGGCCAGCCTGTCGGCGACCACGACACCGAGGATGAGCAGCACGATGCCGAGCAGGCCCAGCACCAGCCACGCGGATTGCAGGCCACGGCTCAGATCCGCCTGCTCGACGAAGGTGCGTACCACCGCCGTGCCCTGGGGAAGTCCTTGTACCGCAACGAGGATCTCCCGGCCGCCGTCCTCATCGACGGTGATGCTCCCTTGTATCGCGGCCAGCTGGACGCCCGGACTGCGCGACGCGGACTCACCCAGGATCGTGCCGTCCGGCAGGTACACCGTCACCGGCGGGCCGTCGGCGGTGTTGAGCTGGTCCACGGCGGGCCGCAGCGTGCGACTGTCCGAAGTGGCCACCAGCGAGGTGAGCGACTGGACCCGCGAGGTGGCGGCCGTGGTCGCCCGATCGGCGGCGACTTCCCGCAGCAGCAAGGCGAGCGGGACGAGGAAGGCGATCAGCACCAGGCTCATCGCCGCCGCGACCAGCAGCGTCAGCCGGCGTCTCATTGCGAGGGTCCCGGTACCGGGGCGGCGAGCTTGACGCCGACGCGGCGCACGGTGTGCAGATAGCGGGGCTCCTGCGCGGTCTCGCCGAGCTTGCGGCGCAACCACGACAGATGCACGTCGACGGTCTTGTCCGCGCCCGCGTACGGCAGGTTCCAGACGTCGGTGAGCAGGTTCCGTTTGCTCACCACGGTGCCCGCCCGCGACGCGAGGTAATGCAGCAGGTCGAATTCGCGCGGGGTGAGCTCCAGCAACGCGTCGTCGAGGAACGCTTGCCGGGTCCTCGCGTTCACCGACAGGCCGCCGACGACCACCGCGGCCTCCTCGGCCTCGCCTTCGGTCCGCCGCAGCACCGCCCTGATCCGCGCGTCGAGCTGGGCACCGCCGAACGGTTTGACCAGGTAGTCGTCGGCGCCGGCGTCGAGCAGCCGGACCATCTCGGACTCCATGTTGCGGGCGGTGATCACGATGATCGGCACCTGGTTCACCGCGCGCAGCATCCGCAGCACCTCCCGGCCGTCGAGATCGGGCAGGCCCAGGTCGAGCAGCACGACGTCGGGCTTCTCCGACACGGCCAGCTGCAGCCCGGTCATCGCGGTGGGCGCCGAGGTCACCACGTGCCCGCGTTCGGTCAGCGAGCGGATCACCGCTGTCCTGATGGTCATGTCGTCCTCGACGATCAACACCGTGGCCATTCTCGGCAGGCTATACCGGCTTCGGGCGTGTGGCGGCCATCAGACATGCACTAACCGCGCCTTAGCGTCTCGTTAACCTTCCGGGGCGCGATAATGGCGGTCATGAGCAGGCGCGGAATATGGATGGTCGCGGGGTGGGCGGTGGCCGCGGTGGTCACTGCCGCTGTCGGCACGGCCGCGCTCGACATCGTCGGGGCGGGCATCCTCGGGCCGGCCAACCGGCCGCTGAGCCAGGCCGAGGTGGCCAGGGACCTCGCCGGCGCGAGTGCGCGCCCGTCGCCCCCGAGCGCATCGTCCACACCGCCTTCGTCTAGCCAAAGTGGCCCCGCTCCCCGCGGGCTGTCGACGACGGGCGGTTCGCTCGTCGCGATCTGCGACGGCGACGTGGTCACCCTGCAGTCCTGGAGCCCGGCCCAGGGGTTCCGCACCGACGACGACATCGAGCGCGGCCCGGGACCGGCCGCGTCGCTCAAGTTCAAGCGCGACCATGAGGAGTACGCGGTAACGGTCACCTGTCGGGCGGGTGAACCGAACGTCGTCTCGGTGCCCGACGACCACTGATCGCCACTCGTTCGAGTGAGTATCGGTCGCGTGATTTGATCTTCGAGGGCATCGTGTGTGCGCATGGGAACCGATCACCGCCGCGCATCCGCTCTTGTGGCCGTCGCCGCGCTGGCGCTTCCGCTGATCCTGGTTTCGGCGCCCGGCACCGCGGCGGGCACCGAACAGGCCGACTACTCGCTGGCCGAAGAGAACTACGCGGGCTCGCAGATCGCGCTGCGGGAGGGGGTCCACGGCAGCCCGCTGGACGCGCGCGCCGAGTCCGAAGTGGAGCAAACGCTGGGGCACGATGTCAGCGGGCATCAGGGTCCGGTGGACTGGCTGTTCGCGGCGAACGCGGGCGCGAAGTTCGCCTACGTCAAGGCGACCGAGGGCACCGGCTTCGTCAATCCCCAGTACCGCCAGCAATACGACGGCGCGCACGACAACGGTCTCATCCGCGGTGCCTACCATTTCGCGCGCCCGGACATCTCCGGCGGCGCCGAGCAGGCGGAGTACTTCATCGCCAACGGTGGTGCCTGGCGAGGCGACGGCAGGACCCTGCCCGGTGCGCTCGACGTCGAATACAACCCGTACGGGGATGCTTGTTACGGCAAGGACGCCGCCGCGATGACCGCCTGGATCACCGATTTCACCCGGACCTATCTCGCGAAGATGGGCCGCAGTGCGCTGATCTACACCAGCACGAGCTGGTGGAAACTGTGCACCGGCAACAACTCGGGCTTCGGGAACACCAATCCACTGTGGCTCGCCCGCTATGCGCCGGAAATCGGCGAACTCCCCGCGGGATGGGAAAAGCAGAGCATCTGGCAGTTCGCCGACAAGGGTGGCCTGCCGGGGGACCAGAATTACTACAACGGTCCGATGACCCGAGTACAGGCCCTGGCCACCGGCTGACGTCGGCATCACGTGATACCCCGCGTCCGCAACGACCGCCATCTGTCGACAGATGGCGAAGGTCCCGCGGCTTGAAGCTGTAGGGATGCTTAACGATTCTTCCAACTCTTTTCACTTGTCCTGTCGAATGACTTGCGGCAGCGTGAGAAGAATGATGAACGGCAAACACGGCACAGTGGTGCGCATGGGGGTGCTCGCCCTGTTGTGGGGCTCGAGTTTCCTGTGGATCAAACTGGCGTTGAACGGGCTGGCCCCGGTCCAGGTCACGCTCATCCGCTGCGTGCTTGGGGCGGCCGTCCTCTGGGGAATGTGCCATTTCGCGCGGCAGCGGCTTCCCCGTGACCGCGCCACCTGGAGGCGTCTCGTCGTGGCCGCCTTCTTCTGCAACGCCTTGCCGTTCGCACTGTTCAGCATCGGCGAGCAGACCGTCGACTCCGGGGTGGCCGGGGTGCTGAACGCGACGACCCCGTTGTGGTCCATGCTGATCGGCCTCGCGCTGGGCACCGAACGGGGACTTTCGCCGATCCGGCTTGGTGGGCTGCTGCTCGGGTTCGCGGGCACGGTCCTGATCTTCGCGCCGTGGAACCAGGCCGGGCTCGCGAGCTGGGGTGCGCTGGCCCTGCTGGGGGCCGCGGTGAGCTACGCCATCGCTTTCGCTTACATGGGAAGGAAACTCGTCGGGACCGGCACCGCGCCGCTGGCACTCTCCGCGGCGCAGCTCATCACCGCGTCGGGACTGAGCACGCTGGCCCTGCCCGCGGGCGGCCTGGAGTGGACCGAGGTCAACACCGGTGCGCTGCTCGCGGTGGCGGTGCTGGGGATCTTCGGCACCGGCTTCACTTTCGCCCTGAACTACCGGCTGATCGCGGACGAAGGCGCGGCCAGCGCCGCCACCGTCGGGTATCTGCTGCCGGTGGTTTCGGTGGCGCTGGGCGCGGTCGTGCTCGGGGAGGACATCGGCCCGCGGGTCGTCGCGGGGATGGCCGTGGTACTCGCCGGAGTCGGCATGACGCGGTGGCGCGCTCGCACGCCACCGCGTCAGGAGCTTTCCGAAGTCGGCGCCTGAACTACTGGACCGCTTGGGTCAGCAGTGACTGATACCAGGCGTCGTACGGATGGTTGGTCGCCGGATAACTGGCGAGCGGGTTCGTCGCGTTCCCAGCGGAATCGAAGTCCCAGCCACGGACGATCCGCCCGGCCTGGCGGGCCGAGGTGATGAACGACTTGCTGGAGGCGGGTGCGGCGTAGAACAACGCACCCTGCTTCAGTTCGGCGTTGTCGCCTTCCTGGTACTCGTCGAACGCGGTCGCCTGGTAGCGGACGCGGTCACCCGAGACCCGGTCGGTCGAATACCGCAGCGTCTGGGCCGGGGTGGCGCCGTCCGCGCCGGTCGAAACCGATACCCGCGAGGCACCTCGCACGGAGACGGCCTTGTCGTAGCCGGCATCGGCGGTCTTCGCGTTGCCGCTCCACGTCACCGCCGACGTGGCCGTGTTGAGCGCGCCGCGCCACTCCCAGTTCTGGGTGTTGCCCTCACTGCGGTTGATCTGTCGCAGTGCGGTGCCGGCCGGGTCGGTGAAGGCCACCGTCGGGAGCACGCCGTTGCCGTACTTCTTGCTGGCGGACCAGGTGATCTCCCCGTCGGCACCCAGGCGTCCGGTACGCGACCAGAGCGTGTTCTCGTTCTGCGACTGGTGAACCTCGACGAGCCAGCCGTTGTCGTTGAGCGCGACCGCCGGTGTCTTACCGGTGTCGTACTGCCCGTGGCGGACCCATTTCACCCGGCCGTCCGTGCCGTAAGTGCCGGTCCAGTACCAAAGTGTGCCGGAGCCGGAGTCGTGCACCTCGACGATCTGGCCCCGGCCGTTGAGGGCCACCGCCGGGCTGTACCCGACGTCGCGGCGGTACTCGGCGCGGCTCTTGCCGTCACCGGAAAGCAGCGTCAATACTTTGCCGCGCAGCGTGTCGACCGAGGGCAGTCCGGCGGGATAATCCTTGGCCAGCACCAGATTCGCCCCGAAGGCGCCGGTGAGTTCCTGGTTGAGCGCGCTCAGGTTGCCCGCCGCGAAAGACGGGTTGTCGGTCAGGTCGTCCTTGATGTCGAGCATGACGACCAGCGGTGCGTGCGTGGGATGGGCGTCGGACCAGGCGTTGACCGAGCCCAGCCAGTCGCGCAACGCGTTCGACGCCGGGTTGCCCGCATGGTCGACGAGGTCGCCGGGACTGCCGTGCCCGACGCCGTAGTCACGGGACGTGCCGTAGCCGTTGTCGTGGATATCGAACTCGAGGAACCGGACCCCGTGGTCGAGCTGATAGGTCAACGAGCCCTTGGCGCCGTCGACGTTCCCCGAGTAGCTGTTGTGGGTGGCCCGGAAGACCGCCGACGCGAACGGGACGTCGGCCGCCGCCGTACCGCCGGTCAGCAGCGCGGCCGTGACCAGCGCCGCAGCGAATACGGCGCCGGATTTCAGTCGGAACATGGCTGGATCCTCATTTCTTCCCCCCAGTTGCGGAGCACGAGGATGATCGCACCAGCCGGGCCTTACCGGGGGAAGAATTCACCAACAACCGGCAACGGTTTGCCAGTGGCGGAGGAAATCGTGGACGGGGCCCGCCGAAACCGGGCCGGCCCCGTCCATCTCGTTGTCAGACCGCGTTGCTCAGCGCGGTGAACTCCTCGTCGGTGAGTTCGAGCTGTGCCGCGGCGATGTTGTCCTCGACGTGGGAAACCGTGGACGTGCCGGGGATCGGCAGCAGCGCGGGCGAACGCTTGAGCAGCCACGCCAGCGCCAGCTGGGACGGCGACGCGCCGTGCTCCTGGGCGATCTTGTCGAGCGGGCCGCCCTCCTTGGCGAGCTTGCCGGTCGCGAGCGGGAACCACGGGATGAACCCGGGGCCGTTGCTCTCGGCGTACTTCAGGAGTGGCTCGGCGTTGCGCTGCGACAGGTTGAACAGGTTCTGGACCGAGACGATGGTGGCCGTTTTCCCGGCTTCCTTGACGTCGTCGATCGAGACCTCGCTGAGGCCGATGTGCCGGATCTTGCCCTCTTGCTGAAGGCTCGCCAGCTCGCCGACCTGATCGGCCACCGGGACTTTCGGGTCGATCCGGTGCAGCTGCAGCAGGTCGATGCGCTCCAGGCCGAGATGGCGCAGACTCAGTTCCACCTGCTGGCGCAGGTACTCCGGCCGCCCGATCGGCACCCAGGCGCCGGGGCCGGTCTTGGCGAACCCGGCCTTCGTCGCGATGACGAGGTCGTCGGCGTAGGGGTGCAGTGCCTCCTTGACCAGCAGGTCCGCGGTGAACGGGCCGTAGGCGTCCGCGGTGTCGATGAAGTTCACGCCGAGCTCGACGGCTCGCCTCAGCACGCGCACGGCTTCTTCGGGGTTCCGCGATTCGCCCCAGACACCGGGTCCGGGGAGCTGCATCGTGCCGTAGCCCAGGCGGTTGACGGTGAGGTCGCCGCCGAGGGTGAACGAACCCGAGGCCGCGGCCACGCTTGTTGGGGAAACCATGGTGTCCTCCGAAACTGAACTGAACGTCCAGTTCACGCTATGACCGGCGAAGCGCCCCCGGCAACGTCCAGTCGGATCTGTCACCCGCGGGAATATGTCGACACTTTCCCCGGGCGCGGGTCAGGGGGTACGGCCGCGGATGAGGGGCAGGTAGACCTCGTCGACGATCTCGACGACGACGCTGTCCGGCAGGGTGGCCAAGCCGCGAGTGACGTACTCGTTGCGCAGCAACGTGAGGGCCACGGTGGCGACCCTCGGATGCAGGGTCTCGGGGGACGCCTCGCCGCGGGCGACCGCGCGCCCGAGGATCGTCAGCCAGACGCCGGTCGCGCTGTCGACAGCCTGGTCCCGCAGTTGCGCCAGCAGGTGCGGCTCGTCGCCGACGCTCGAGAGCAGGCCGCGCAGGATGTCGCCCTTGGGGGAGGACAGGTCGCGGTTCGTGGTGTGCAGGAGTTCCAGCACGTCGTCGCGCAGCTTGCCGGTGTCGGGAATCCGCGTGTTGGCCACGACCAGGAGCCGGTACGCGGCGACACCGAGCGCGGCCCGGTTCGGCCAGCGGCGGCCAAGGGCATCACCTACGACACCGGGTTCATCAACCAGGGGACGAGCACCCACGAGCGGTTCGACTCGGAGCTCGTGCGGCGCGACCTACGGGTCATCCGCGACGACCTGCACTGCACCGCCGTGCGGGTCACCGGCGGCGATGTCGACCGGCTCGAGATCGCGGCCAAGCACGCGGCCGACCTCGGCCTGGGGGTCTGGTTCTCGCCGTTCACCTGCGACCTGACCACCGACGAGCTGCTCACCTGCCTCACCGACTGTGCCGAGCGGGCCGAACGGCTGCGCCTGACCGGCGCCGGCGTCGTGCTCGTGGCGGGCGCCGAGCTGAGCCTGTGCACCATCGGGTTCCTGCCCGGTGACACCCTCGGCGACCGGATCGGCATCCTCTCGCCCACCTTCCCGCGACTTCGTGAGGTGATGGCCGCGGTTCCCCCGCTGATCAACGACTTCCTGGCCAAGGCCGTGGCCGTCGTCCGCGAGCGGTTCGGCGGGAAGGTCACCTACGCCTCGATCCCGTTCGAGGGCGTGGACTGGACGCCGTTCGACTTCGTCGGCGTCGACTCCTACCGCACGACGGAGATCGCGGAGATGTACCCCGGCGCGATTCGTTCGCTTGTGGCGCAGGGGAAACCGCTCGCGATCACCGAGTTCGGCTGCGCCACGCACCGGGGCGCGGCGGGCGAAGGCGCCCGCGGCGGGATGATCGTCGAATGGGATGGCAAGGCCAACCCGCTGCGGCTGGACGGCGACTACGTCCGCGACGAGGACGAGCAGGCCACCTGTATCCGTGAGCTGCTGGACATCTACACCGCCGAAGACGTCGACAGCGTGTTCCTCTGCACCTTCGCGTGCTACCACCTGCCGCATCGCGAAGGGTCACGCGAAGACCTGGACATGGCCAGTTACGGCGTGGTCAAGGTCGCCGAAGACCGCGTGGGCTGGGAGCCCAAAGTCGCGTTCGGTGTCCTCGCCGACTACTACGGAGTCAGCTCTTCGTCAGCCGGATAAGGAAATCCCGGGTGGCCGCGGCCATCGTCGGCTCGACAGCGAGTTCGACGAGCATTTCGGTGGCCGCGGTCATTTCGTCGGCCCGGCGGACGGCGTGCTGGTGTGTACCGCGGACCAGTCTGTCCACAGTGGAGGCATCGGCACGGGTCAGTTCCTCGGCGATGTTGTCGCGCAGCCAGTCTTCACACCCCGCCGCACGTCCGGCTTCGAGCGCTTCGACGACCGCGGCCGCGAGTCCCTTGAAGAACACGCTGCGCAGCAGTTTGCGTTCCGCCGCCAGCCCGGCTTCGCCGTCCATCACCGTGACGGACGCGCCCAGTGCGCCGAGGATCCGCGCGACGTCGTCGGCCGCGACTCCACTGATCAGCAACGGCGTGCGCAGGCCGCGGCCGGGAACCGGCGCCATGATGGCGATGTCCGCGAACGGCACGCCGTGTTCACGCGCGATCCCGGCGAGTTGCTTCTTGGTACCGGGGGAGGCGGTGTTGAGGTCGGCCCAGATACCGTCGCCCACCGCGCCGGCTCCGGCTCGTAATGCGCCGATGGACGCCTTGGAGCTGTTGACGCTGAGCACCAGATCGGCGCCCGTGGCGGCCTCGGCTTCGCTTGCGGTGTCGATGATCCCGTCGCCCGCGGTGACCGCGGGGTCGTAGCCACGGACCACGGCGCCGGCCTCGACCAGGTCCCGGGCGATCGTTCCGCCGGCCTCACCCAGCCCCAGAACCGCTACGGTGACAGGGTTTGCCTGTTCGTCGGACATCTTCGCCCATCCTTTCCCGTCGAGACGCTACACTAGGCTAACGCCAAAATTGGCGACAATATCGGTGAGGATTCGGCGGGAGCGTGACGGTGACGGTAAGCGGGGGAGAGCCCAGGCCCGACGGCGAGCAGTCGGTGGTGGCCGCGATTCGCGAGGCGATCGTGCGAGGGGACTTCGTACCCAACCAGCGCCTGGTCGAGGCGGACCTCTCCGAGCAGTTCGCGGCCAGCCGGGCCAGCGTACGCTCCGCGCTGCTGGAACTCACCAACGAAGGGCTCGTCGAGCGCGTCCAGAACAGGGGTGCCCGCGTCCGCGCGGTGTCCCTCGACGAGGCCGTCGAAATCTCCGAGGTGCGGATGGTCCTGGAAGGACTGTGTGCGGCGAAGGCGGCCGAACACATCACGGCCGCCGAGATCCGTGAGCTCAAGGCGATCGGCAAGGGCATGCGCAAGGCCGTGTCCAGCGGTGACGTGCTCGGCTACTCGCAGTTCAACCAGGAGTTGCACCGGCGCGTCCGGGAGATCAGCGGCCAGGCCACGGCCACGAACGTGCTGGAACGGCTGCGCGCGCAGAGCGTGCGCCACCAGTTCAAGCTGGCGATGCACCCCGGCCGGCCCACGGTGTCGCTGCCCGAGCACCTGGCGATCATCGACGCGATCTGCGCGCACGACGCCGAGGCCGCCGAAAGCGCGGCGCGCGCACACCTTCGCAGTGTCATCGGCGCGTTGCGGGAAGTGGACCAGTCGGCGGTGAGGAGCGTTCGATGACTAGGCCTGGCGGCCTGCGGTGCATGCTCATGCGCGGCGGTACGTCCAAGGGGGCGTACTTCCTCGCCGAAGACCTGCCCGTGGACCCGGGTGAGCGTGACGACCTGCTGCTGCGGGTGATGGGCTCGCCGGACGAACGCCAGATCGACGGCATCGGCGGCGCGCATCCGCTGACCAGCAAGGTCGCCGTGGTCTCGCGCTCCGAAAAGTCCGATGTGGACGTCGATTACCTGTTCCTGCAGATAGCAGTGGATCAGCCTGCGGTGTCGGATCGGCAGAACTGCGGGAACCTCCTGGCCGGGGTGGGCGGGTTCGCGATCGAACGCGGGCTCGTGCCCGCGCAGGACGGCCGCACGCCGGTGCGGATCCGGATGGTCAACTCGGAAAGCGCCGCCACGGCCCTGGTGCCCACGCCCGGCGGAATCGTCGACTACGACGGCGATGTCGCCATTTCGGGCGTGCCGAACACCGCCGGGCCCGTGGTGCTCGACTTCGAGGACACAGCCGGTTCCGCGTGCGGTGCGCTGCTGCCGACGGGCTCGGTGGTGGACGTGATCGACGACGTCCCGGTGACCTGTATCGACAACGGGATGCCGGTGGTCGTCCTCCCGGCCGCCGCGCTCGGCGTCACGGGCTACGAGACGCCCGCCGAGCTGGAAGCGAACTCGGAATTCCGGGAACGACTCGAGAAAATCCGGCTCCGCGCGGGCGAAATAATGGGTTTGGGCGACGTTTCGGATACGAGCGTGCCGAAGATGTCGCTCGTGGCCGCTGCCCGCGACGGCGGCACGGTCGCGACCCGCACGTTCATTCCGCACCGCTGTCACGCCTCGATCGGCGTTCTCGGCGCGGTCACCGTCGCGACGGCCTGTGCCCTGCCCGGAAGTCCGGCGCACGAGGTGGCGATTCCGCCGGAAGGCGCGCGTTTTCGGATGGAACATCCCACGGGTCACCTCGACGTCGAAGTCGAGGTGGACGAGACGGGCGCGGTGCGGCGCAGCGGTGTCGTCCGCACCGCGCGAAAGCTGTTCGACGGCGTCGTTTTCCCGCGTTCCTGAGGTTGGTCCCGCGCCGTGCTTGACTCTTGCCGCCAAGATTGTTAACAATCTAGGTGAAGATTATGGCCGCAAAGGAGCGACATGACAGGGTCCTCGACTCAGCACCCGCAACCGTCCGACCACGCTCGCGCGTTGGTCCAAGGTGCCTATGACGTGCACATCCACGTCGCGCCGGACGTGATGCGCCGGCTCATCGACGACGTGACCCTCGCCGACCGGTTCGCCGCCGTCGGGATGGCCGGGTTCGTCCTGAAGTCCCATTACGTCCCCACCGCCGAACGCGCCGAGGTCGTCCGCCGGGCCCGGCCCGGGATCGACGCGGTCGGCGCGATCACCCTCAACGCCTCGGTCGGCGGCCTCAACCCGATCGCGGTCGAGATCGCCGGGCGCGGTGGCGCGAAGGTGGTCTGGCTGCCCACTGTGGACAGTGCGAACCAGCGGCAGTGCCAGGCCACCGAGCCCAAAGGCGCGACACCGCCGATGTGGGCCCAGCTGCAGGCGGACCTGCGAGACGCCGGAATGGCCGCTGACCCCGTCGACGTGCTCGACGCCGACGGTTCGGTGAACGAAGTGACCCGGCAGGTGCTGCGGCTGATCGGGAAGCACGACATGGCACTGGCCACGGGGCATCTGCACTCGGACGAGTCGGCGCGGGTCATCGACGCCGCCGTCGAGGAGGGGGTGCGGCGGATCGTCGTCACCCATCCCGAGTTCACCTCGCAGCGCATCGGCCTCGACCGGCAGCGCGATCTGGCCGCGAAAGGCGCTTTGCTGGAGCGCTGCTTCACCACGCCGTACACCGGCAAAGTGGCCTGGGACCTGTGGTTCACCAACATCCGCGAAGCGGGCCCGGAGAACTCCGTGCTGTCGAGCGATCTCGGTCAGCCGTTCAACCCCCCGGTCGAAGACGGCTTGGCGCTCTGCGCGGACAAGCTGCTCGAAGCCGGGTTCACCGACGGCGAAATCCGCACGATGGCCGTGCACAACAGCCGGTGGCTGGTCGGCGCCGACGCGCTGCCCGACGCCCCCGCCCGCCGCACCGAGAAGGCAGGTATACGCGCATGAGCAAGCGACGGTTGCTGGTGGTCGGGGCGCACAGCGCGGACTTCGTGTGGCGGTCGGCCGGCGCGGTCGCGACCCACACCGCCGCGGGCGGTGAGGCGCTCGTCGTCGCGCTGTCCTACGGCGAACGCGGCGAGTCCGGCGAGTTGTGGAAGGCCGAGGGGCAGACCGAGGAGAACGTCAAGCGGATCCGGCACGAGGAGGCCTCCAAGGCCGCGGCCGTGCTCGGCGCGGAATTCCAGGGCTTCGACCTCGGCGACTACCCGCTGGAGGTCGGCCAGGCGGGCCAGGACCGGCTGGTCGAGGTCATGCGCGACTACGCGCCGAACGTGGTGCTCACACATCCGGACAAGGACCCGTTCAACCCCGACCACCCTGTTGCCCACCAGGTGGTTTCCCGGGCCCGGCTGCTGACTTCGGGCGCCGGGGTTGCCAGCGGGTTCAAGACCGCGCCGCCCTCGGAGTTCCTGGTTTTCGAGCCGCACCAGCCGGAACTGTGCGGTTTCCTGCCGACCGTGTACGTCGACATCACGGCGGTTTTCGAGCAGAAGGTCGAGGCGATGAAGCATATGGCCGCTCAGAAATACCTGCAGGAGTACTACGCGCAGCGCGCCGAACACCGCGGCAACCACGCCCGCAAGGTGACCGGCAACGCCGCGATCCGTCAGGCCGAAGCTTTCCAGCGGCTGCTGCCCAACGTGGTCGGTGCGCTATGACCGATGTCTACCGGGCCGATGTCTGTAAAGAGTTCGCCGATGCCGGGGTGGCGACGGTGTACGAGGCCTACGGGCGTCGCGGTCTGCTCGACGTCGAGTGGACACCGATCATCGCCGGCCGCCGGGTCGCCGGTCCGGCGCGGATCGCGTTGTGCGGGCAGGACGACAACCGTGCGGTGCACGAGGTGATGGCCCATCTCCAGCCGGGCGAGATCCTCGTGCTGACCATGCCCGAAGCCAGGCCGGTCGCGCTCGTCGGCGACCTGCTGGCGACTCAGGCGCAAACGCTTGGTGCGGCCGGGATCCTCGTCAACGCCAGTGTCCGCGACAGCGCGGACCTGGCGAAGTTCGACACCCCGGTGTGGGCTCGCTGGCGCCGCTCCAAGGGCGCCACCAAGAACGTCCGGGGCAGCGTCAACGTGCCGGTGACCATCGGCGGGACGACGATCGAGCCCGGTGACGTGATCGTGTTGGACGACGATGGCGCCACCGCAGTCGCCAAAGCCGATGTCGAGAGTACCCTCGACGCTGTCCGCCAGCGTCTGTCCAAAGAGGATGGACTGCGTCGGCGCTGGGCCGCGGGCGAACTCAGCTACGACGCCTACGGGATGCGCGCCGAGGACGAGAAGGCGACGCCATGACCGCCCTCCTGCACGCCGAAGGCCTGAGCAAGCAGTTCGCCAAGGACGACGTCGCCATCGTGGCGTTGCGGAACTTTTCGCTGACCATCGAGGAAGGCAGTTTCGTCTCGGTGCTCGGCCGGAGCGGCTGCGGCAAGTCGACCATGCTGAACCTGCTGGCCGGGCTGACGCAGCCGACCAAGGGCGAAGTCCTGTACCGGGACCGGAAACTCTCCGGCCCGGACATCGAAATCGGCTACCTCACCCAGTCCGACACTCTCATGCCGTGGCGTGACGTGCTCCGTAACGTCGAGATGCCGCTCGAAGTCCGCGGCGTCCCGGCCAAGGAACGCCGGCGCGTCGCGACCGAACTGGTCGCCCGCGTCGGGCTCAACGGGTTCGAAAAGCATTACCCCCGTGAGCTTTCCGGTGGGATGCGACGCCGGGCGAGCCTGGCGCGAATGCTCGCCGGCGCCCCCGAGACGCTGCTGATGGACGAGCCGTTCGGCGCGCTGGACGCTCAGCTGCGCACAGAACTGCAGGAAGAACTGCTGCGGCTGTGGCAAGGCACCGGTCAGACGGTGGTGTTCGTGACCCACGACATCGAAGAAGCCTTGCTGCTCGGTGACCGCGTCGTCGTGCTGGGCGGCCTCGGCCGGATCGTGCTGGACCGGCCGATCGGCCTGGCACGTCCCCGGACGGTCGACGAGCTGCGGGTCGACCCGGAATTCGTTTCGCTGCACGGTGAACTCGCCGCGGCGCTGAAGGAGGGCTCCCGATGAGCCGCACGGACGAACTCGTCGCCCCGGCCGACGAACTGGCCACCGGCCCGGTCCGCGTCAACCTGGACCGCACCTGGTGGCAGCGCCACGGCGTGACCACCACGGTGTGGCTGGTGCGCGTGCTGCTGGTGGCGGCTTTCCTGACGCTGTGGGAGATCGCCGCGGACCGGTGGATCGACATTACCTTTATCAGCAAGCCCAGCGACATCATCGAACGGCTCGGCGAGTGGATCGGCGACGGCACCCTCTGGTTGAACAGCTGGATCACCATCCAGGAGATCGTCTACGGCTTCCTGCTGGGTGCCGCGGCGGGCGCGATCGCCGGTTTCGTGCTGGCGTCGTTGAACTTCGTGTACCGCGTGCTCGACCCGTTCATGATGGCGCTGTACTCGATCCCGAAGGTGGCGCTGGCACCGCTGTTCATCGTGTGGTTCGGCATCGGCATGCACATGAAGGTGCTGCTGGCCGCCGCGACGGTGTTCTTCCTGGTGTTCCTCAACACCGCGGCCGGTGTGCGTGAGGTCGATCGCGGGCTCATCGACGCCGTGCGGCTGATGGGCGGCAACCGCTGGCACATCGCGCGCAAGGTGGTGCTGCCGTCGTCGATGACCGGGGTGCTCACCGGGCTCAAGGTCGCCATCCCGTACGCGTTGATCGGTGCGGTGATCGGGGAGCTCGTGGCGTCGAACCGCGGTCTCGGTTACCTGATCAACGACGCCGCCGCGCAGTTCGACACGGCCGGGGTATTCGCGACACTGGTGGTGCTGAGCATCATCGCCGGAGTGCTGAACGTCTTCGTGAGCCTGATCAGCAAGCGGGTCAATCGCTGGAAGCCGATCGATGACTGACCGGATCGGGCGCAGGAGCGTCCTCAAAGGACTGGCCGCGGCGCCGGTGGTGATGCTCGCGGGCTGTGCGCAGCGCGAGTCGACCACACCGGAGGGCGTGCTGAACATCGGGCAGATCAGCAACTCCGTCGCGTTCCTGCCGCTGTTCATCGCCGAGAAGAAGGGCTACTTCACCGCGGAGAACATCAAACTCGGCGAACGCCCGCGGCTCGGCACCGGCGCGAAAGTGGCCGCGGCGTTGAAATCCGGCAGCGTCGACCTCGGCGCCGGGGTGATCACCGACGCGTTCAACCTCGCCAAGATCGAGGACGGCACGCGGATCGTGACCAGCCTGGTGACCGAGTACTACGTCGACATCGTGGTGTCGCCGTCGTTCCAGGGGCCGGCCGACGACGCGCCGATCGAGGAGAAGGTCGCCGCGCTGGTCGGGAAGACGATCGGCATCACCGGGCCGGGCAGCGGGACCGAAGCGCTGGTGACGTACTTGTTCGGCAGCATCGGGAAAAACGCGGCCGTCGACTCGACACTGGTCAACCTCGGCAGCGCGACGACAGCGGCCATCGGCGCGCTGAAATCCCGCCGGGTCGAGGCTTTGGCGTTCTTCCAGCCGATCGTCCAGCAGGCCGAAGCCGCGAACGTGGGCCGGACATACATTTCCCCGGCCCGCGGGGACGTCCCCAGCCTGCGCGGCGCGTTGCACGGTGTCGTGTTCAGCACGCGGAAACTGCTGGACCGCAAGCAGAACGAGGTCGCCGGATTCCAGCGGGCCATGCAGCTGGCGCTGGACGACATCCACGCCGATCCGAAGGAAGCACGGGTGCTGCTCGGGCAGTACCTGAAGGACACAGACCCGAAGGCGCTCGACGCGCTGATGCCGATCCTGACCAAGGAGGTCCCGACGTCGCCCGCCGTCGGACGGGAGGCGTACAACACCGCGCTGAAGTTCCACCTGGACAGCGGGCTGGTCAAAAAGGCCCCCGCCTACGAGTCCGTCATCCCGGAGGCCCTCCGCGCCTGAGCTCTCGCGCAGCGGTCCGTGAAGGCCACGTTGAGGGACTCAGAGTCCCTCAACGTGGCCTTCACGGCGTTTGCGGGTTTGTGGGGAGGAACGAGTGACGATCGAGCACGGCCTGGATCCGGTGTCCCGCCGCAGGTTCATCTCGACCACGGGCGGGGTGCTCGCCGGTTTCGGCCTGGCCGCCGCGCTGCCCGGACAGGCGCTGGCGGTGGGCGAGACCGCCGACGCCCGCGCGCGGACCGACCTCGCGTTGTACCGGCCGGTGACGGTGTCGTCGACAGACTACGCCGCCGCACCGGCCAAGTTCGCCGTCGACAGGCTCGCCGTCCCCGGCGTACGCGGCTCGGGCTGGCGAGCGGCCGGAACGGATCCGCAGTGGATCGTGGTCGACCTCCAGGCGTCCTGCCGGATCGAAGGCGTGACGCTGGTTTTCGACGCACTGGCGTCGGATCCGCCGTTTGTCCGTTCCGACGGGAACCCGTGGGGCCAGACCACCGGCCAGGAGATCCTCTCCAGTTCACCGGTCGACTTCCGGATCGACACCTCCGCCGACGGGTCGTCGTGGCCGACCGTGCACCAGACGAGTTCCGGTACGGGCGGGGTCGTCGCGATCACGCTGCCCAGCCCGGTCAACGCGCGCTGGGTCCGGCTCACCGCGACCGGCCAGTCGAACGCGAACCCGCTGGGCCTCAACGGCTTCCAGGTCTTCGGTACCTGTGACCGGGAACGTCCGGCCGCCACCGGCTGGACCGCGTGGGGCACCCACCACGTGAACCCGCCCGCACTGAGCGTGGCCGCCGACGGCACTGTGCCGCTGGAATCCGGCTGGGATCTCACTCTCGATGACTGGGCAGGCACCGCCGACGGCGCCACGCTTTCCGCCCCGGCCACCGACACCTCGGGTTGGCTGCCCGCGACCGTCCCCGGCACCGTGCTCGCCTCGCTCGTCGAGCAGGGGCACCTGCCGGACCCGGTCGAGGGGATGAACAACCTCGAGATCCCGGAGGCGCTGTCCCGCCACGCGTGGTGGTACCGCCGCGGGTTCGCGCTCCCGAAGCAGCTCGACACTGGCGCCGGCCGGCATGTCTGGCTCGAGTTCGACGGGATCAACCATCAGGCCGACGTCTGGCTCAACGGTGTCTCGGTGGGCTCGCTCAAGCACCCGTTCGCGCGGGCGTCGTTCGACGTCACCAGCGCGCTGCGGGCTGGTCGCGACCAGCACGCGCTCGCGGTGAAGATCACGCCGATGCCGCATCCGGGCAGCGCGGGGGACAAGGGCGCCGACGGGCAGGCGTTCGTGCAGTCAGGGAAGCTGTACCTCGATTCGCCGACGCTGCTTTCGGCGTCCGGCTGGGACTGGATGCCCGCGGTGCGTGACCGCGCCGCCGGGATCTGGAACCACGTCCGGCTGCGCTCCACCGGCGCGGCCGTGCTCGGCGACCCGCGGGTGGTCACCACCCTGCCGAAGCTGCCCGACACCGGTACCGTGGACGTCGTCCTCACGGTGCCGGTGCGCAATGTGGACACCGTGGACCGCGCGATCACCGTGCGCGCCGCGTTCGACAACGTCTCGGTCAGCTCGACGGTGACGGTGAAGGCGGGCCAGCGCGCGGAGGTCGAGTTCGCCCCGGCTCAGTACCCGCAGCTGCGCCTGACGAACCCGAAACTGTGGTGGCCCAACGGTTACGGCGCGGCCGACCTGCACGAGCTGGCGCTGACGGCGTCGCTCGGCCCGGCCGTCAGCGACAAGCGCTCGGTGAAGTTCGGCATCCGGCAGTTCGGCTACAGCTTCGACCTGCCGATCAAGGTCGACCCGAAGACCGACCGCGCGACGCAGACCGTCGACTTCCCGAAGCAGACGGCCCAGCACGTCCGGATCCACTGTGGACGCCGCGCGACCAGCTGGGGCGATTCACTGTGGACACTGTCCTTCTTCGACAGTGCCGACCCAGGAACCGACCTCGCGCTGAACAAGACCGCCACTTCGTCCTCTGTGGACAATGACGGCAATCCGGCGTCCAACGCCGTCGACGGAAATCCCGGCAGCCGATGGTCTTCCGCCTACAACGACGGTGAGTGGATCCAGGTCGACTTCGGCTCGGCCGTCGCCTTCGACAAGGCTGTCCTGGTCTGGGAACAGGCCTACGCGATGGACTACGTCATCCAGGTCTCCGCCGACGGCAAGGCGTGGACCGACGTCAAGGCCGTCAGCAACAAGCCGGTGCCGCTGAAGATCAGCGTCAACGGTGTGCAAGTGTTCTGCCGCGGCGGGAACTGGGGCTGGGACGAGCTGCTGCGGCGGATGATCCCGGACCGGATGAACGCCACGATCGCGATGCACAAGGACATGAACTTCACCATGATCCGCAACTGGATCGGGTCGAGCACCCGCGAGGAGTTCTACGCGCAGTGCGACGCGAACGGCATCCTGGTGTGGAACGACTTCTGGGAAGCCGGCGAGTTCACCGACGATCTGCCCGGCTACGTCGAGATCGCCCGTGACACCATCGTCCGCTACCGCACGCACCCCTGCATCGTGATCTGGTGCGGTGCCAACGAGGAGCACCCGCCGGCGAACATCGATGCCGGGGTCACCGCCGCGGTGGCCGAAGAGGACGACGAGATCCTGTACCTCCAGGACTCCGCCGCCGGTTTCGTCTCCGGCCACGGCCCGTACTACTGGGTCGAGCCGGTGAAGTACTTCGACGCCAGTACCTATGACACCGGGAACTTCGGTTTCCACACCGAGATCGGCATCCCGACCATCCCGGTGGTCGAAAGCATGCGGAACCTGGTCGGCAAGGACGCCCCTGGCTGGCCCATCGGCCTGCCGTGGTATCACCACGACTGGTCGACCCACGGAAACCAGCACCCGGAGACCTACCTCGCCGCGATCGACGACCGGCTCGGCGCGTCGAGCGGGCTCGAGGAGTTCTGCCGCAAGGCGCAGTTCGTCAACTACGAGAGCATGCGGGCCATGTTCGAGGCGTGGACGGCGAACCTGTGGGACGACGCGAGCGCGCTGCTGCTCTGGATGTCGCACCCGGCCTGGCACAGCACGGTGTGGCAAACCTACGACTACGACCTGGACATCAACGGCAGCTACTACGGGATCCGCAAGGGCTGCGAGCCGATCCACGTCCAGGCGAACCAGTCGGACTGGAAGGTCGTGGTGTCCAACCACTCCGCCGCCGCGCTCGCCGGGGCGACGGTGACCGCCGAACTGTTCGACCTGAACGGCAAGTCGCTTGGCGCGCAGCAGAAGCAGACCGTGTCCGCGGGCCCGTCGTCGATCGCGAAGGCGTTCACCGTCGAGTTCGGCGACGCGCTGCCCGCGTTCCACCTGCTGCGCCTGAAGCTCACCGGCACCAAGGGTGAGCTGCTGTCCGAGAACTTCTACTGGCGCTACCGCAAGGCCACGGACATGCAGGCGCTGAACCAGCTCGCCAGGACGCGGCTCACGGTCAAGACGAGCTCGGCGGGGCGCGGCAAGTTCACCACGACAGTGCGTAACGACGGTCGCACGGTCGCGGCGATGCTCCGGCTTTCGTTGCGGGACAAGCGGTCCGGTGAGCGGGTCCTGCCGGTGCTCTACGACGAGAACTACTTCTGGCTGCTGCCAGGGGAAAGCCGCACGGTCACCGTGACGACCGGAGCGGGCGCGCCCCAGACCGGCGACTTCCAGATCGTCGTCGACGGCTACAACGCCTCGGCGGCAGGGTAGGCCCCAAGAAACCATCGCCATCAGTGGTTCTTCTGCGCTATCCGTGGACGCCGTTTCATAGCGAGCAAAGCGCTGGGGATGGTGGGTCGGGGCGTTGGGCGTGCCTGTCGCGAAGCGGATCGCCATCTGTCGACAGATGGCGAAGCGCGGGAGTCAGGTTTGCCGGAGGTCGAGTTCGCCGCCGAAGAACTCGGCCAGGCCGGCGGCTTCCTTCTCAATCGCCACGCGCACGTTCTTCGCCACCGGGCGGAACGGCGTGATCGTCACGTTGACCCGCTTGTCGGTGACCTCGTGCGTCCAGGTTCCCGCCATCCCGCCGTTGACGAGCAGCACCGGGGAAAGGCGCTCCCACGGGCGGTAGATCCGCGCGGTGAAGTCGCCGGTCGTCAGGCGGCGGGCGTGGGACTCGGCGGACACGACGTACGGGTCGAACGCCGGCAGCAGCCGGACCGAGCGCACGGGCGGCGCGTCCCGTAGTTCCGCGAGCAGCGCGGCGGGGAACCACGCGTTCGTGCCGTTGACGTCGACGACCGCGAGTTCGTCGCCCATCCGCTCGAAGATCCGGCCCGCCTCGGCCGGTCCGACGCCCCACCAGCGGCCGAGATCGGATTTGGTGGCCGGGCCGTTGAGCGTCAGGTACCGGCGGGCGAGCTCCGCCACCGCGCGGGCCGGTCGATGTTCGGCGGCCCGGGGGAGCCAGGTACGTGGGTTGGTGAAGCCGTCGTCCGAGGCGAAACACAGTTCACCGAGGACGGACGCGGATCTCAGCAGCGTTTCCCAGTCCTGCCGCAGCCGTTCCGCTTCGTCCCGCCCGAGGCGGGCGGCGACCTCGTCGAGCAGCCCGTCCCCGGTGAGCGTGGTTCCCATCAGTACCGCGCCGACCGTCTCGGTCAGCCGTTCGTTCCGTACGGTCCCGCCGCCGGTGAGCTGCGGATGGTAGGTGCTCAGCGCGGCCTGCCAGAGCGCGTACTCGTCGGACGGCAAGAGGTGCGGGACGCCACGGGTGGCCCACGTCTTGACGAGATCGCGGCGTTTCCAGAGCGCGTCCGGCACCGTCTCCCTGGTGACGCCGCGCATTCTCGCCCACAACGCGAGTTCGGGGGACGTCTGCAGCCGCGCGTGCAGTCCACAAAGACCGGTCACGATCCCCCGCAGGTCACCGGCCGCGCCACGGCGGTTCAGGTGGTGTGCGGCCACGCGCCAGCGGCGGATCACCGGCCAGTCGATCTTCGCGGTCGCGGTCGGGGTGCGCATCTGCCCATCCTCGCGGTTTTCCGCGCGAGATGTCGGCATAACGTGATCTCTTCTCGCTAGAGTGCGACACATGGAGCCTGAGATCCGCCGCGACCGGTCGCTCGAGGACGTCGAGGGAGATCGCTGGGCGGCTCCTTCCGGCGAGACGACTTATCTCATCTCCGAAGTCCACAAACTCAGGCGGAAGTCGGTCGGCGAACTGACCGTGGAAGACCTGCGCCTGCTCATCGGCCAACTGATCGGGCTACCCGTCCTCGTTCCGTTGGCGATCGAGAAGCTGCGGCTGGATCCTCTCGCCGAAGGGCACATGTACGAAGGAGACCTACTGGCTTCGGTCGTGCGGGTTGGCGGTGACTTCTGGACCGCGCATCCGACGTTCACCGGGCAGGTCGGGGCCATTCTGGATGGGCTGCCGAATCCGCCTGACCTGCTGGCCCGAGATATCAAGCGTTTTCGTGAACTCACCGCTTTTTCCCCGCGAGATGTCGGCATAACGTGATCTCTTAGTTTCTGAGAGACCGCCATCTGTCGAGGAGATGGCGGAGGTTAAGCAAAGCGTTATTCGTCGGTTGCCCGCCGCCGTCCGCGGGGGGAGCATCCCTTCCACCACGAGCGACGGCGCCCAGGGGCCGTCCGGTAGGAAGCGGGTGGCGTCCCATGCCGATCGAGTCCAGCGGGCACAGCCGGGGTAATCCGCGGCTGTACGAATTGGTGGAACACGCCCCGAGAACGGGGAAGAGCCCGACGGTCTGGGCCTGGCCCCAGTTGATGGACTACCTCAAGGTCGCCGGTCAGCCCGTGCCGGGCCCGTGGCCGCCGCACCAGGAACCCCGGCCCGACCCCGAAGAGGACTCGCTGCCCGTCGCGGTGGCCGAGCCCGACGACCGGGCCTGAGGGGAGGGTGGCATGTATCCGTCCCGATTCCGCTATCAGGCCGCACACTCCCTCGAAGAAGCCATCGGGTTGCTCCGGTCGAACGGCGACGAGGTGAAAGTCCTCGCCGGTGGCCAAAGCCTGGTCCCGCTGATGAAGCTGCGGTTCGCCTCGCCGGACCTGCTCGTCGACATCAACACCGTCCCCGGTCTCGACTACCACAGCCTCGACGCCGACGGGAACCTCCACGTCGGCGCGTTGTGCCGGCACGCCGACCTCGAACGTTCGGCGCTGCTCAAGGCCAAGCAGCCGACGATGGCCGCCGCCGCGCCCCTGATCGCCGACCCGATCGTCCGCAGCCGGGGCACCCTCGTCGGTTCCCTGTGCCACGCGGACCCGCAGGGCGACTGGGCTTCGGTGGTGCTGGCGCTCGGTGGTTCGATCGTCGCGGCCGGGCCTTCGGGCAGGCGGACGATCGCGGCCGCGGACTTCGTCGTCGGTCCTTTCGAGAATGCGCTGGCGCCGGACGAAATCGCCGTCGAAGCCGTCATCCCGGCCGCTCGCGGTACGCAGGTCGGCGGCTACCTCAAACTCGAACGCCGGGTCGGCGACTTCGCGACGGTCGGGGTCGCCGTGGCCGTCGAGCTGTCCGGGGAAACCGTTACCAGGGCCGGAATCGGACTGACCGGCGTGGGAGGAGCCACCATCCAAGCCTCCGCCGCCGAAGCGGAACTGGTCGGGAAACAGCTGACCGAGGAGGTCGTCGACCGCGCGGCCGGACTGGCGGCGGAGGCGGCCAGGCCCAAGACCGACCACCGGGGCAGCGCGGAGTTCAAGCGGCACATGGTGCACACCTTCGTCGTGCGCGCACTGGCCCAAACCGGCGAGAGGGCGGCCTGAAATGACCATCGTCCACGAAGAACGCACCGACACCGGCGCCGGGATCCCCGAGAACCGGATCACCGTGACGGTCAACGGAAAACGCTCCGTCGTCGAGTGCGAACCGCGGCTCCTCCTGTCCCACCTGCTGCGCCAGGGACTGCGGCTGACCGGCACCCACATGGGCTGCGACACCACGAACTGCGGCGCGTGCACCGTGCTCGTCGACGGCCGCCCGGCGAAGTCCTGCACCATGCTCGCCGTCCAGGCCGACGGCCGCGAGGTCACCACGGTCGAAGGGCTCGCCACGGCCAGTGAGCTGCACCCACTGCAGGAGGGTTTCAAGGAGGAACACGGACTGCAGTGCGGGTTCTGCACCTCCGGGATGATGATGGCCGCCAAGGCGCTGCTCGACGAGAACCCCGACCCCACCGAGGAAGAAGTGCGCTGGGCGTTGTCCGGCAATCTCTGCCGCTGCACCGGCTACCAGAACATCGTGAAATCGGTGCTGTGGGCCGCGAAAAAGCTCCGGTCCGAGTAGGAGGCAGAACGTGTCGCAGGCATTGGACGAGAACAAGATCGGCGGGCTGGGCGCGAGCCGCAAGCGCGTCGAGGACAACCGGTTCATCCGTGGCCGGGGGAACTACGTCGACGACATCGTGCTACCCGGCATGCTCCACATGGAGATCCTGCGCAGCCCGATGGCCCACGCCCGGATCAAGTCGATCGACACCAGCCGGGCCTGGCAGGTCCCCGGCGTACGGCTGGTGCTCACCGGCGAAATGGCCGCGACGCGCAACCTCGCCTGGATGCCGACGCTGTCCTACGACACCCAGGCCGTGCTCGCCACGGACAAGGTGCGGTTCCAGGGGCAGGAGGTCGCCTGTGTCGTCGCCGACGACCCGTACATCGCCAAGGACGCGTGCGATCTGATCGACGTCGAGTACGAGCCGCTGCCGGTGATCGTCAACCCGCGCCAGGCGGTCGCCGAGGGTGCGCCGATCATCCGTGACGACAAGGAAAACCAGCCGGACAACGTCATCTACAACTGGGAAGTCGGTGACAAGGCCGGTACCGACCGCGCGTTCGCCGAGGCCGACACGATCTCCAAGCTGCGGCTGCATTATCCGCGTTCGCATCCGTCGCCGATCGAGTGCTGCGGGTCCATCGCGGACTTCGACCGCGCCACCGGGAAACTCACCGTCTACATGACTTCCCAAGCGCCGCATATCATCCGCGCCGCCGTGGCGATGGTGGCCGAACTGCCCGAGCACATGATCCGGATCGTCTCGCCGGACATCGGCGGCGGGTTCGGCAACAAAGTGCCGGTATATCCCGGATACGTCTGTTCCATCCTGTGCTCGATCCTGCTGGAGACCCCGGTCAAGTGGATCGAGGACAAGACCGGGAACCTGATCTCCACCGGGTTCGCCAGGGACATGTACCTCGACAGCGAAATGGCCCTGCGCGCCGACGGCAAGATCCTCGGTGTCCGCATCCACGCCGACGCCGACCACGGCGCGTTCTTCTCCGACGCGCAGCCGAGCAAGTTCAAGATCGGCCTGCTGCACTCGGCGTTCGCCTGTTACGACATCCCGGCCGGGCATCTCACCGCCCGCGGCACCTACAGCAACAAGGCACCCGGCGGGGTCGCCTACCGCTGTTCGTTCCGGGTGACCGAGGCGATGTTCTTCCAGGAGCGGATGGTCCACGCGGCGGCGAACGACCTCGGGATGGACGCGGCCGAATTCCGGCGGAAGAACTTCGTCCGGGACGACCAGTTCCCGTACCGCACGGCGTTCGGTTTCCTGGTGGACTCCGGCCAGCCGCAGAAGTGTCTCGAGGTCGGCCTCAAGGCCGTCGGCTACGAGGACTTCCTGCGACAGAAGGAAGAAGCCAAGAGCCGTGGCAGGCTGTTGGGCATCGGGATCTCGACCATGACCGAACCGCTTGGCGCCGGGAACAGCCGGGAATACGACATCCTCGGCATCAAGATGTTCGACTCCGCCGAGCTGCGCGTCCACATGAGCGGCAAGGCCATCCTCCGCACCGGCGCGAAAAGTCAGGGGCAGGGCCACGAGACGACGTGGGCCCAGATCGTCAGCCACGAACTCGGCATCCCCGCCGACGACGTGACGGTCGAGGAGGGTGACACCGACACCGCGCCTTTCGGCATGGGGACCTACGCCTCGCGCAGTACGCCGGTCGCGGGCGCGGCGGTGTCCATGGTGTCCCGCAAGATCCGTGCCAAGGCACGGAAATTGGCCGCGCATCTGCTCGAAGTGTCCGAAGAGGACATCGAGTGGGAACTGGGCCGGTTCTACGTCCGCAGCGCCCCGGATCGCGGAGTGTCCATTCAGGAATGTGCGATGGCGGCGTACTCCAACATGCCCGACGGGATGGAACCGGGGCTGGAGAACAACGCCTACTACGACCCGCCGAACCTCACCTGGCCGTTCGCGGTGTACATCGTCACCGTGGAGGTGGATCCCGAAACCGGGGTCTGGGACGTGTTGAACATGGTGGCAGTCGACGACTGTGGTGTGCGGATCAACCCCATGGTCGTCGAGGGGCAGATCATGGGCGGGCTCACCGAGGCGTACGCGATGGCCAACATGCAGTTCATCACCTTCGACGCGGAAGGCAACTGCGTCGGCTCGAACTACATGGACTACCTGCTGCCGACCGCTTGGGAGACACCGGGATTCGAGCTGCACAGCGAGGTCGTCACGCCGTCGCCGCATCACCCCATCGGCGCGAAGGGCGTCGGGGAATGTGCGGCGGTGGGCGGGCCGGCCGCGTTCGTCAACGCCGTCATGGACGCCATTGGTGACACCGGCGTCCGCAACATCGACATGCCGCTGCTGCCGGACCGGGTGTGGGAGGCGATCAAGTACCGCCGCGACATCTCCGGTGCGCCGCCGGTCCGCACGGACGACTGAGGACTCGCCGTGGACGGATGGGATGTGCTGGAAGAGGCCGGGGAACTGGCGCGACGCGGTGAAGCGTTCGCGCTGGCGACCGTGGTGTGGCGGCAGGGCCCGTCGTCGGGCAAACAGGGCAACCGGGCGATCATCACGCGGTCCGGTGAGCTGCGCGGCTGGATCGGTGGCGCCTGCGCGGAACCCGTGGTCGTCCGGCAGGCCCGCGAGGCCATGACCGACGGCGTGCCCCGGTTGCTGCTGCTCGGCACGCCGGATCAGTTCGGCTCGGCCGTGCAGGACGGCATGACCGTCGTCCCAGTCTCGTGTCAGAGCGAAGGAGCGCTGGAGGTGTACATCGAGCCGGTGCGGCCGGTGCCGCATCTCGTGGTGGTCGGGCGGTCGCCCATGGCGCAGTTGCTCGTCACACTGGCCGAGGCACTGGAGTGGCGGGCGGACCTTGTCGACGGCTCGGTGTTCACCGCCGCGGACGTCGATGAGCGGTCGCTGGTCGTCGTCGCGACCCAGGGCCATTTCGACGAGGAAGCGCTCGAACAGGCCGTCGCCGCCCAGCCCGCGTACCTGGGCTTGGTCGGCTCGAAACGCCGTGGCGAATCGGTGCTCGGCTACCTCGCCGATCGTGGCCTGCCCACCGAGCAGCTGAGCCGGGTGCACGTCCCGGCGGGACTGGATCTCGGCAAGGTGTCGCACCGGGAGATCGCCGTCGCGATCCTGGCGGATCTGGTGCGGCTGCGGGCTTCTGGCGCATTGGACGAGGACGTGAGCGTGACGACCCCGGCCGAGGCCGTCGACCCGGTGTGCGGCATGACCGTTCCCGCGAAGGATCCGGTGGAGTACGCCGGTGCCGCGTACTACTTCTGCTGCCCCGGCTGCCGTGCCGCGTTCGAGCGGGACCCGGCCGTGTACGTCAAGAAGGAGACCCGATGCTGATCAAGAACGATTTCGAGGTCGCGCAGCCGGTCGACAAGGTCTGGCGCTTCTTCGACGACATCCCGCGGGTGGCGGCCTGCCTGCCCGGCGCCGAGCTGACCGACGACCTCGGCAACGAACAGTACAAGGGGCGGGTCAGCGTCCGGATGGGCCCGGTTTCGCTGCGGTTCGCCGGGACCGCGGACATCACCGAACGCGACGACACCGCGAAACGCATCGTGGTGACCGCGGCGGGTGCGGAGGAGAAGGGCAAGGGACAGGCCAGCATGGTCGTCACCGCCACCCTCGTGCAGGCGGGCGCGGGCACGAAAGTCGGTGTCGTGCAAGACCTCCAGGTGTCCGGCGCCGCCGCGCAGTACGGCCGCGGCATGATCTCCGACGTCACTTCCGTGCTGATGCGGAACTTCGCCGCCAATCTCCAGGACAGTATTACCCGCGCCGAACGTGGTGAGAATCCGGTGGCGCAGCACGCGGCGCCGGCGAAAGGCTTCACCATCGGCCTGCAGGCCACGCTGATGGCGCTGAAACGGGTGTTCCGCCGGTTCTTCGCGCCCTACCCGAGCACGCCGAGTTGAGGAGTCGACATGGTCCTGTGGTGGATCGGGAACGCGGTCCTGCTGTTCGTCGTGCTGCCGGTGGTCATCGCGTTGCTCAACCGCGTGCTGGCCGCGCTCGAGCGGATTCGCGGTGCCAGTGACGAGATCCTGGCCGGTGGCGTCGCCCTCGCCGGGCAGCTCGACGGCGTCCCGCAAGCGCTGGCGACGACCGACAAAACCATCAAGGAAGTTTCCGTCGGCGCGGTCCGGTACGCGGGCAGTGTCGCGAAACTCCTCGGCTGAAGGGAAAGAGCCATGCCTGCGGTCGCCTGGACGACGCTGGTCATCGCCGCGCTGATCATCGCGGTCACCGCGGTGGGCCTGCTGCGGGTCATCCTGCACCTGAAGCGGATCCGCGAAACGCTCGGCTCGGTCGTCGGCGGCGTAGAGCTCGTCGCGGCCCGGACGAGCACGGTGCCTTCGGCGTTGACCTCGGTCAACGCGAATCTCAAGCCGGTACGGGACTTCTGCGAATCGGTGTGAAAGGACCTGCCATGCCCGAGCTCCACTGTGGACGGAAGGTGATCCCATGACCGGCTGGTACGTGGGCTTCGCGATCGGCATCGTGATCGTGCTGGTGGTCGTCGCGCTGGTGGTGCCGATCCTGCTGCTGGCCCGCTCGATCGGCAAAGCCGCGCCCCTGATCGACAACGCGCTGGGCAAGGCGGTCGCGAACACCGCCGCGCTGGCGGAGCTGCGGACCACGATCGACCACGCGGAGGTCATCGTGGCCGGGCTCAACCGCGGACGTACCAGGCTGGGAGGTTAGCCATGACCCTCGCACTGACTTCGGAAGAGGAAACCGCTTGGTGGATCGCGGTCATCGCGGGTTTCGTGGTGGTGCTCGCCGTCGCCGCGCTGCTGACCGTGTTGATCTACCTGGTGAAGATCATCGACCATCGGGTCGTCGAGGTGCGGGAGACCCTGCACGCCGCCGCGGCCAACACCGAGAACACCGCGCTGATCGCCCCGACCGCGGACCGGGTCGACGCGGTGCTCGCCGAAGGGTTGCAGCACCACCTGTTCCTTGGGCGGGTCTTGGGGAAGGTGCGGTCATGACCACCACGTTGGTAGTGCTCACCGTCGTCGACATCGTCCTGCTGATCGCCGGGCTCGCGTTCTACCTGTTCTGGGTCGGCAGCCTGCTCGCCCGGGTCGCCGGGAACCTCGAGGACTGCGCGGAAACCGTGCGGAAGATCGTCGGGCACGCGGAGCTGATCGGACCGGGGGTCACCCACATCAACCGCACGGGCGGCGTGGTGGCCGGGGCGTTGCCCCTGCTGTACGGGATGGCCGAGGGGATTGTCGTCGGCGTCACGCCGAAGCCCGAGGCGCCCACCGAGAACCGTCCGCCGGCGCTCCCCGCGTCGGGCCGCCGCCGCTCCCGCCTCCATGACGCGGTCGGCTTCGCCCCTCGCTGAACCGGCGGACGCTTGCTGGAGGGGACTTTCCCGATCCCACCCCGACTGTCGGGCGAGTCCCCTTCAGCTCTCCTTCTCGGGCCCGCGCGGGGTGAGCGGGCCGGTGGTCGACGGCGCCGAGTACTCGCCGATCCACTGGTCCTTCCAGGATTGGTCGTACTGCCGGGAGTTACAGCGCGGGTGATACACCGACGCGAGTTCGTTGGCGATCATCTCCCGATGCGAACGTAGGCCACCGGCGACCTGGTAGGTGCAGATGTAGATCTTCCAGCGGGATCCGGCGCGCTCGATCCAGCAGTGCGCGCGCGGATGCCGGAAGGGGAGCCGCGCGGTGGACAGATCGTCGGAGTGGTCGACGTAGATCACCGCGTACCGCTCGGGTTTCTTGTCCGGGGAAGGCTTGTAGAGGATCGCGTAGACCGCGGGGACGCTTGGCGGCGTCCAGCCACCCAGCAGTCGCGGGCCCTCGAACGGGTAGCCGGCCAGCGAGCCGAGCCGGATCATTCGTCCTCTTCCTCGTTGATCGCTTCGACTCGCACGATCGGGAACACCGGGAGCCCGGCCTTCGCGACGGCTTTCTCGAACTCGCTTGTCGCTGTCTCGATCGCTTCCTCGCGTGTTCCCGCGAGCACGATGAGCTGGGCGCCGTACCGGTTCGAGCCGATGCCGGTCGCGATCCCGCCGCTCGGCGCGACGGCGTCAGCCAGCTCGACGACCTCCTCGCGCTTCAGGACCCTGTCGCCCTCGGTCTCGATCCCCACACTCCACCGCATCGGCGTCTCCTATCCCAGTGTCGGCAACAGTTTCGCGAGTTCTTCGAGGCTGCTCAGGTCGTGCCCGGACAGCATGAGGTCGACGTGCGGCGCGGCCACCATCATCCCGAGCGTGCTCGGGTGGAAGTCCCGGTCGTCGCCCTTGTGCGGGTTCAGCCACACGATCCGGTGGCACAGCCGGGAAAGCCGCTCCATCGACGTCGCCAGTACGTCCGGATCACCGCGGTCGAGACCGTCCGAGCAGATCACCACGATCCCGCCGCGGCACAGGCCACGGCGGCCCCACTGCCGGACGAAGACGTCGAGCGAGTCGCCGATCCTGGTCCCGCCTTCCCAGTCGAACACCACTTTCGCGGCCTGCTCCAGCGCGATGTCCGGGCTCCGGGTTTTCAACGCCGTGGTGACCGAGGTGAGCCGGGTGCCGAAGCAGAACACCTCGACCTTCGCCGCCGCGCGTTTCGCGGAATGGGCGAACTGCAGGAGGTTGCGCGAGTAGTCCGCCATCGATCCGGAGACGTCGAGGATCAGGATCAGCGGCCGCAACCGGACTTTCCGTTGGCGCCAATACAGTTCGGCGGGCTCGCCGAACATGCGGAGCGATTCGCGGACCGTGCGGCGCAGGTCGGGGGAGCGGCCGGACCGGGCGGGACGGGTTCGCCGCGTACGCCGTTTCGGCGGGGTCAACCGGATGCGGGCCATGATCCGGCGCAGCGCGGCGAGCTCCTCGGCGGTGCACGCCGAGAACGACCGATGTTTGAGAGCCTCCACATCGGACGCCATCAGGCCGAGCATCGCCGGTTCCTCCTGGTCGTCCCCGGGCGGTTCGGTGGCCGGGAGGTTCAGCACCGCCTGGGTTTCCGCGTCGGAGCGCGACTTGAGCATCAGGAGTTCCCGTACCGGGTCACTCGCGCCGAGGAAGAAGCCGCGGAACACCCGGTCGTAGGTCGCGATGTCCTCGTGCCGGATGACCAGCGTCGTCCGTCCGGCCCAATAGAGGTCCACCAGATCGGTGGGGTCCAGCGGGGCCATCGCCGCGCAGAAGGTCAGGACGTCGCCGGAGCCGACAGCGAGTCCCGCCGCGCGCAACGCGCGGGCGAAGTCCACCAGCACCGCGACGAACGGCGGACGGTCAGCCACCGGAGGTGATTTCCTGGAGGTTTTCCCGGACCAGCTCGAGATCGTCGCGATCCTTGACCACCGCGCCGAGGGTGTCTTCGGCGGTCGCCGGGGTGAGGTCGGTCTCGCCGAGGAAGTCGAGCATGCGGGCCCAGTCGATCGTCTCGGCGACCCCGGGCGGCTTCGCGAGATCCAGCCGCCGCAGCCGGTGCACGGCGTCGACCACCTTGTGCGCCAGCGTTTCCGAGACGCCGGGTTCCCGGACGAGCACGATCTCCACCTCGCGCGCGGCGGGTGGATAGCCGATCCAGTGGTACAGGCAGCGGCGCTTCAACGCGTCGTGCAGCTCGCGCGTGCGGTTGGAGGTGAGTATCACCAGCGGTGGGCTCGGTGCGACGATCGTGCCGACCTCGGGAATGCTGAGCTGGAAGTCGGAGAGCAGTTCGAGCAGGAACGCTTCGAACTCGTCGTCGGCGCGGTCGATCTCGTCGATCAGCAGGACGGCCCGGTCCCCGGCGCGCACCGCGGCCAGCAGCGGGCGCTCCAGGAGGAACTTCGGGCCGAACAGCTTGTCGACGGCGTCCTCGTCGGCCACCTGGTGCTCCGACAGGGCGCGGATGTGCAGCAGCTGGCGGGCGTAGTCCCATTCGTAGAGCGCCTGGCTCGTGTCGATGCCTTCGTAGCACTGCAGCCGGATGAGCTCGCGCCCGAACACCGAGGCGACCGTCTTGGCCAGCTCGGTCTTGCCGACGCCGACCTCGCCCTCCAGCAGGAGCGGCCGGTGCAGGGACAACGCGACGAGCAACGCCGTGGACAGTCCGCGGTCGGCCAGATACCCGCCGTCCCGCAGGGTTTCGCTCAGCTCGCCGACGGTCTCCGGGTAGTCCATGCCTAGTGGCGGTGCGGCTCGGCCGGGCCCAGGATGCCGGTCGCCTCCGGGTTCAGTTTGCCCTCGCGTTCCAGTTGCGCGCGCCAGGCAGCGCGCAGGTCGCCGTCCTCGCCTGCCAGCGCGTCGAACCCGACATGCGCCATGTTCTTGCAGGACTTCTTGTGCCCGTGGGCGTCGTCGAGGTCCGTGCCGGTCTGTCCCTGGGCGGCCCAGACCGCGCGCAGCACTTCGAGGGTTTCCTCCGGTTCCTGGCTCATTCTCCGGCACCTTTCCTCGGGTCCCGTCACCGTAGCGCCGCCCCCACTCTCCAGTCCCCACAAATTAACCCTTCCCTTATGCCGCCCCCGCGCGTGTTTCCCGTTCCGGTAGTCGGCTTTCCCCGCTGCGCAGCTGTGTCGCACGGGCGGGTGCCGAAACGTGACAAGTCCACTTGGCCGGGAAAGTCCCCTTCCGGGTACTTTGGGCGCTAATCTCCGTACTCCCGACCAGTTCAGGAGACGCCGGTGTCGCTGACGCTCATCTCGATCCTCCTTCCCGCGGCGCTCGGCATCGTGATGTTCGGCCTCGGGCTGACGCTGACCGTGTCGGATCTCGTGCGGGTGTTCAAGGCGCCCAAGGCCGCGGTCATCGCGCTGGTCTGCCAGCTGCTCGTGCTGCCCGCGATCGCCTTCGGCCTGGTGTTGCTGTTCGATCTCGCGCCGGAGCTCGCTGTCGGGATGATGCTGCTGGCGGCGTCGCCGGGAGGTAGTTCGGCGAGCCTGTTCAGCCACCTGGCGGGCGGGGACGTGGCGCTGAACATCTCGGTGACCGCGATCAACTCGATCATCGCGCTGGTCACCTTCCCGATCGTCGCCCAGCTCTCGATGGCGCATTTCCTGGGCGAGGGTCAGTCGATCGGGCTGCAGCCGGACAAGCTGATCCAGATCTTCGCGACCGTGGTGCTCCCGGTCGTGCTCGGCATGTGGGTGCGCCACCGGTTCACCGCCTGGGCCGAACGCATGCGCGGCACGGTCAAGATCGCCTCGATCGTGGTGCTGGCGGTGGTCATCGTGGGCGCGGTGTCGCAGAAGTACCAGGTGCTGCTGGACAACGCCGGCGCGCTGGCCGTCATCACGCTGCTGTTCTGCGGGTGCGGCCTGACCATCGGCTACTTCGCGCCGCGGGCCTTCCACGTGAGCCCGGAGCAGGCGATCGCGTCGGCCATGGAGATCGGGATCCACAACGCGGTGCTGGCGATCACGGTCGCGATCTCGGTACTGGGCAACGAAACGATGGCTATCCCGGCGGCGGTGTACGGCATCCTGATGTACTTCCCGGTCGTGCTCGTGGCGTACCTGTTCGCCCGCCGGACGCGGGCGGGTCACCTCGTTAACCAGCCACGAGATGTCGACATGGCGTGATACCCCGCGTCCGCAACTACCGCCATCTGTCGACAGATGGCGGAGGTCGTTGGCCCAGGTCCTCCGCGGCTGACTCGTCGGAAAGTGCCGGTTCCCGCCGGTTTGGGCGAAAGGTGAGCGTTGCTAACTACTCTGATTAAGAGCTAACTTGGGAGTATGACCCGTATCGGAGACCTCACTCTGGCGGAGCAGCTCATGAGGACCGTGCTGGGCTTGCGCCGCGTGGTCCGCCGCCGCGTGCGGACCGAAATGTCAGGGCCGCCGCTGCGCGGTGCGCAGGCCGAGCTGCTGCGTGTCGTCGAGGAGCAGCCCGGAATCGGCGTCGCCGCGGCCGCGCGCGAACTGCATCTGGCAGGCAACTCCGTCAGCACACTGGTGAACCAGCTCATCGACGCGCACATGCTGCGGCGTGAGGTCGACCCGCTGGACCGGCGCGCGGCGCGGCTGGAGCTCACCGAGGAAGCCCGGCAGCGGCTGGACACCTGGCGCCGCGCCCGGACCGGTGTCGTCTCCGGTGCGCTCGACGCCTTGTCCGAAGAGGACACCCGCGCGATCACCGATGCCTTGCCCGCTCTCGAAAAGCTGATGGCGATCTTGAAGGAGCAGCCATGACGGCCGCGATCCGCTGTGTGGACCTGAAACATTCCTTCGGTGACAAGAAGACCGTCGACGGCGTCGATCTGGAGATCGTGCCCGGCGAGGTCTTCGGCCTGCTCGGGCCGAACGGCGCCGGGAAGACCACCACGATCCGGATGATCACCACCCTGCTGCCGACCCCGCCCGAAGCGATCACCGTGTTCGGGCTGGACGTCGCCCGCAAGAAGATGGCCGTCCGCCGGTTGATCGGGTACGTGCCCCAGCAGCTTTCCGCCGACGGCACGCTCACCGGCCGCGAAAACGTGTCGCTGTTCGCGCGGCTCTTCGACGTGCCGAGAGCGCGGCGGCGCGAACAGGTCACCACCGTGCTCGAGATCGTCGGCCTGCTCGACGACGCCGACCGGCCCGTCGGCGGGTACTCCGGCGGCATGATCCGGCGGCTCGAACTCGCCCAGGCGCTGGTCAGCGCGCCCAGGCTGCTGATCCTCGACGAGCCGACCATCGGGCTCGACCCTGTCGCGCGCTCGACCGTCTGGGAGCGCATCACCCAGATCCGCGAGGAAACCGGCATGACCGTGCTCGTCACCACGCACTACATGGACGAAGCCGAGCAGTTCTGCGACCGGGTCGCCCTCATGCACCAGGGCCGCATCCGCGCGCTCGGCACCCCGGCCGAGCTCGAAGCCGAACTCGGCCCGGAGTCCACTTTGGACGACGTGTTCCGTTCGGTCACCGGCAACCAGCTCGAGAGCGACCAAGGAGGGATCCGCAATGTCCGTGCCACTCGTCGCACCGCCCGCCGCCTCGGCTGATCCGGCGTTCCCACGCCAGCTGGCCATTCTGGCCTCGCGGGTCGGGGCCATGTGCCTGATCGAGCTCCAGAAACTGCGCCGGGACCGCTCGGAACTGCTCACCAGGGCGATCCAGCCCGCGTTGTGGCTGCTGATCTTCGGTGAGACGTTCACCAGGCTGCGCACGATCCCCACCGGCTCGATTCCCTATCTGGATTACCTCGCGCCCGGCATCCTGGCCCAGTCCGCGTTGTTCATCGCGATCTTCTACGGTATCCAGATTATCTGGGAACGCGATGCCGGTGTGCTCTCCAAACTGCTCGTGACGCCGACACCGCGGGCGGCTTTGGTCGCGGGTAAGGCCTTCGCTGCCGGAGTTCGCGCGCTCGTCCAGGCGCTGATGGTGCTGGTGCTGTCCGCGATCCTCGGTGTCGGGCTGACCGCGAACCCGCTGCGCCTGCTCGCGATGGCCGTGATTGTGGTGCTGGGCGCGGCCTTTTTCTGCTGTTTGTCCATTGTGATCGCCGGGCTCGTCCTGTCGAGGGAACGGCTGATGGGAATCGGGCAGGCCATCACGATGCCGCTGTTCTTCGCCTCGAACGCGCTGTACCCGGTGGATCTGATGCCCGGCTGGCTGAAAGTACTCAGTCACGTCAACCCGCTCAGCTATCAGGTCGACGCGTTGCGCGGATTGTTGATCGGCACTCCGGCCAACCTCGGACTGGACTTCGGCGTCCTTATAGGTGCGACGGCCATCGCCATTACCGTCGCTTCGGCACTGCTCGGCCGATTGGCCCGATAAGTGCGGATCCGTTAAGCGATAAGTAAAGGGAGTTCTGTGTGAATACCCGGCAAAGTGCCGTGCGCCTGTTCGGTTTGTGTGTGCTGGGAGGCGTGCTGCTCGCCGGTGCGGTGTCCCCGGTGGTGCTCGGCGCGGGCGCGTTGTCCAACCAGGTGAGCAATTCCGTCGGCACGATCGCTGCGGACCTCGTCACGGACAACCCGCCGCTGGTGACCACGGTGACCGATCGCGACGGCACCCCCATCGCGACGCTGTACGACCAGTACCGCCTGCCCGAGACAGCGGCGCAGATCGCGCCCGCGATGAAGGCCGCGATCGTGGCCGTCGAGGATCGCCGCTTCTACGACGAAAGCGGCGTCGACGTGAAGGGCATGGCGCGGGCCGCCGTGCACGACAGCGCCGGCGGGGGACTGCAGGGTGCGTCGACGATCACCCAGCAGTACGTCAAGAACTACCTGATCAACGTCGCCGACCGTGGGAACAAGGCCGCGCAGCTGGCCGACAAGGAAGACTCGATCGGGCGCAAACTGCGCGAAGCGAAGATGGCCGTCCAATTGGGACAGACGATGTCCAAAGACAACATTTTGGCCGGATACCTCGACGTCGTCGAGTACGCCGGGAACATCTACGGCGTCGGCGCCGCGTCCCACGCGTATTTCGGGACGACAGCGGACAAACTGACCGTACCGCAGGCGGCGTTGCTGGCCGGGATGGTCAACAACCCCAACATCTACAACCCGTATACCCACCCGGGCGCCGCGGTGCAGCGCCGGAACCTGGTGATCGACGACATGGTCAGCGGCGGCAGCCTGCCCGCCGCGGCCGGCGCCGACGCGAAGGCCGCGCCGATCGGCGTCCTGCCCGGCGGGCCGCTGACCCCGGCCAGCACCTGCATGGGGGCGAGCGCGGACGCCGGTTTCTTCTGCCAGTACGCGGAAACCTACCTCCAGCAGGCCGGGTTCACCGCCGACCAGCTCGACACCGGCGGCTACACCATCAAGACCACCTTGGACCCGAAGGTCAGCCAGACGACCAAGGACGCCGTCGACGCGAACGTGCCGACGACGGCGGACGGCGTCGCGAACACCTTCGCGGTGATCCAGCCGGGCCAGGACTCGCACCAGGTGCTCGCGATGGTCGCCAACCGGAACTTCGGCAACGACCCGGCGAAGGGCCAGACGTCGACGAACATCGTCGCCGACGCCAGCAACAAGTTCGGCGCCGGTTCGTCGTTCAAGATCTTCACCTCAGCCGCGGCCATGGTCACCGGCAAGGCCGGGCTGAACACCCCGCTGCCGAACCCGCCCAGCAGCTGTTTCACCCCACCGAACGCGAACAAGTACACCTCGTGTTACCCGGTGAGCAACGACGGCACGAATTATCCTGACCCGATCACCGTCGCCGATGGGCTCGCGACGTCACCGAACGTCGCCTTCGTCGGGCTGGAGTCGCAGGTCGGCATGCCCGCGGTGCTGCAGATGGCACACAACCTGGGCCTGCGGAACACGTTGGCCACGAACGACGACGGGAGCGCGCCGATCACCGACCCGGCGGACGCGCGGTCGAAGAACACGCAGTACGACCAGCCGCAGTCGCAGTACTTCCAGGACAAGCTGTCGTTCACCCTCGGCGACAGCCCGGTGAGCCCGCTCGAGATGGCCAACGTGTCGGCGACCCTGATGAGCGGCGGGACCTGGTGCCCGCCGAACCCCATCCTGTCGGTGACCGATCGCAACGGCCAGGCCGTGCCCGTCCAGCAGCGGGCCTGTGAGCAGGTCATCCCGTCCGGGGTGGCGAACACGCTGATGGCCGGGCTGAGCCGGGACACCACCATCGGCACGTCGGCCGCCGCGGCGAGGTCCGCCGGGTGGACGCGGCCCGATATCGGCAAGACCGGGACCACGCAGAACAGCGAGTCGGTCGCGTTCGTCGGCGGGGTGAACGACTACGCGGTGTCGTCGATGGTCTTCGCCGACGGCCCGCATCCGCAGGAGATCTGCCCCGGTACGCCGGTGCATCTCGGCAACTGCGGCCACGGCGCCTTCGGTGGCACGGTCGCCGCGCCGCCGTACTTCCACTCCATGTCGCAGCTCCTCGCGGGCCAGCCGGACCAGGCCATCCCCGGCCCGGACCCGGCCTACTCAAACTGAGCTGAAGGGGACTTTGCCTGCCCACAAGGGAGCGAAAGTCCCCTTCAGCCCCTTGTGGCGGGAGCGGTAAGCGCCACATTTCTGCCCGATTTCGGGCAGGGAAGTTGCGCAGGCCGCGATTCGGGTGCCAGAGTCCTGCCATGGACCCGTCGCCGCACGCCGAACTGGCGTTCCACATCGCGGCGTCGACAGGTCTGCCCGTGCCGACGGCCACCAGGGTCGTCGCCGACGTGATCGCCTTCTTCGGGGAGACGACCGAACAGTTCGTCCGGCGGCGCCACGGCGAGCTGCAGCGGCGCGGGCACAAGAACGCGCGGATCTGGGTGGCGATCGCGGGGGAACTCGCCGGTCGCCCGGTCGGCGCGGGAGAACTCAGCGAGCGCCAGCTCCGGCGGATCGTCTACGGCTAGCCCGAGCTGTCCGTTCTCACACTCCTGGAAGGTTACTTCGTTTATGTGCGGAATCGTGGGCTACATCGGCCGTCGTGAGGCCACTCCCATCCTGCTGGAAGGGTTGCACCGCCTCGAATACCGGGGTTACGACTCCGCCGGGATCGCGGTGGCGCATCGCGGCAAGCTGAAGGTGACGAAGGCCGCCGTGCGGGTCGACGAGCTCCGCGAACTCGTCGGCAAGGGCTACCCGTCGCAGGTCGGCCTCGCGCACACCCGCTGGGCCACCCACGGTGAGCCGACCGACGCGAACGCCCACCCCCAGGTCGACACCAGCGGCCATGTCGCGGTGGTGCACAACGGCATCATCGAGAACGCCGAGCAGCTGCGCGGGAAACTGACCGCCGACGGCGTCGTCTTCACCTCCGAGACCGACACCGAATCGCTCGCGCACCTCATCGCCCGCGCGCTCGACGCCGGTGCCTCCTCACTCGAAGAGGCCGTCCGCCTCACGCTGCGCGAGGTCGAGGGCGCCTACGGCATCGTCGTGTTCGACGTCCGCAACCCCGACGAGCTCGTCGTCGCGCGCAACGGCAGCCCGATCGTGCTCGGCATCGGTGACGGCGAGATGTTCGTCGCCTCCGACGTCGCCGCGCTCGTCCGGCACACCCAGCGCGTGGTCTACCTGGACGACGGTGAGCTCGCGACCGTCCGCGCCGACGACTTCCGCACCAGTACCCTGCAGGCGCACCGCACCGCGAAGACCCCGACGACCATCGACGTCGCCGACGAGGACTACCAGCTCGACGGGTACGCGGACTACATGAGCAAGGAGATGGCCGAGCAGCCCGACGCCGTGCGGCGTGCCCTGCTCGGGCGCCTTGACGAGCGGTTCTCCACCGCGCATCTCGGCGGGCTCGAGCTGGAACCCCATGTGCTGCGGTCGTTCCGGCGCGTGAAGTTCCTCGGCTGCGGCTCGGCGTACTACGCCGGCCAGCTCGGCGCCAACCTGGTGGAGGAGTGGGCGCGGCTCCCGGCGGACGCCGAGCCTGCCTCGGAGTTCCGCTACCGGAACCCGGTCGTCGACCCGGACACGCTGTATGTCGCGGTCAGCCAGTCCGGGGAAACCCTCGACACCCTGGCCGCGGTGCAGGAGATCAAGCGCAAGGGCGGCCGGGTGATCGGCGTGGTCAACGTCGCCGGCAGCGCGGTGGCGCGGGAGTGCGGCCGTGGCGTCTTCCTGCACGCGGGCCCCGAGACCTCGGTGGCCTCGACCAAGGCCGTGACCAACATGTGCGTCGCGTTCGCCATGCTCGCGCTGCTGCTCGGCCGCGTGCGTGACCTCTCGATGGCGCACGGCAAGCGGATCGTGGCGGCGCTCGACGCGCTGCCGGGCCTGCTCGAAGAGGTGCTGGCGGCCCAGGACGAGATCACCGCCGCCGCCGAGCGTTACGCCAACGCCGAGCACATGTTCTTCGTCGGCCGGGTCCGCGGCTGGCCCGTCGCTCGCGAAGGCGCGCAGAAGCTCAAGGAAATCTCCTACATCCACGCGGAGGCCTACCAGGCCGCCGAGCTGAAGCACGGCCCGCTCGCCCTGATCGACCCGAGCATGCCGTCGGTGGTCATCGTGCCCGACGACGAGGTGCTCGCGAAGAACATCGGCACCATGGAGCAGATCAAGGCCCGCGGCGGCCCGGTCATCGCGATCACCAACGCGGAGCTCCCCGAAGGCCTCGCCGACGTCGTGATCCGCGTTCCGCGCACGGAGCCGGAGCTGGAGCCGATCCTGTTCAACATCCCGCTCCAGATCTTCGCCCACCGCATCGCGGTGCACCTCGGCCGCGACATCGACAAGCCGCGCAACCTCGCGAAGAGCGTCACGGTCGAATGACGGACGCGGGCTCCCGGGAAAGCCAGGGAGCCCGCCGCCGGAAATAGCCGAACCCGATGTCATTTTCGGGTGGGCAAAGAGATCTGACCCAGGTGACACTGGGGTTTTCCTGGAAAGCGCCGTGTCAAAATGATCTTGTGGGCGCCGAGGAGAATATCGGCGGCGTCGCGGCGATACTCCGCCCGGTCGCCGCGGTGATCGTGAGTGTTTCGCCAAGTGGATGTGTGGAGCTCCGGCTGCCGTCGAGGCGGCGGAGTTGGCGGTGCGACGGCGTCGGCAGTGCGATGTGGATCGCTTTGCGGCAGCACGACGGGCGAATCGGCGAGGCTTCGGAAATGCTCGCCGGAATATGGCGGCTGGATCCGGTGGACGTACGCTGCGTGATGAATTCCTGGGCCGCCGAACTATGTGACGCCGGTTTTTTGAGGCTGGAGAAATAATATATTTCCCGGTCCGGGTAAATGGTGGAACGCGGGCGGAGAGGGCCGATTCCCTGGGCTTTCGTGTTCTCGTACGGCCACTCATGCACAACCAAACGCAGGTAAAACGACGAAGGTTGGTTGCGAAACCACATCGGGCTGACTAGAGTGATCTGACCGATGCGGGCAGGTGCGCCTGGCGCGAACGGTCGCCCGGTTCGTTGTGGCGCAAGGAAGGGGATCGGAGTCGCGGCGGCCCGGTGTCGGATGCGTGAACCGCAATGTGATAACTGATTGTAGTTCGGGTTCTACGCTCCGAATATGGTCGGCTGTAACGCCACTCCGCTCCATACCCGCGAGTTCCGGATTTCCCCGCGTTTTTTCATTATGCCCGGGATATTCTATCATCGCATTGCGTGTGCCGCCGCGATGGGTAATATCCGGGGGCGAGGCCGGGAAAACGATTCACCGTCGTCGGGTCAGGAGGATCAGCGTGCCGGAGCTACTGCTGGGACGCTCGGCCGAGCTGACCCGGTTGGCCGCCCGCGCCGCGGCCGCCAAGGCCGGCTCCGCTCAGGTCGTCGTGCTGCGGGGAACGCGGGGAAGCGGCAAGACGGCGCTGCTCCGTCACCTCGGCGACCGGGAAGCCGCCGTCCGGCGTGCGTCCCCGGGCGAAGCAGGCCAGGAGGTCGCCTTCGGTGTCGTCCGGAGCCTGCTCGAAGACGACGACCTCGTGGACCGGCACGCGGCCACGTTCCTGCCCGCCGCCCGCCGCCGGGTGCTCGCCCTGCTGACCGAAGCGCCACTCGTGCTCTTGGTGGACAACGTGCAGTGGTGCGACGAAATGTCGTTGCGCTGGTTCGAATTCCTGCTGCGTCGCGCCGACGAGTCGCGGCTCCTGGTGGTGTTCGCGCTGCGCGCCGACGAAGTGTCCCCCTTGGACAGACGGCTGGCCGCGCTGGTCCCCTCCGCGCGGTTCCGGCTCATCGAACCGGCGAGCCTCGGCGCCGCGGACGTCGCCCGCCTGGCCGAACGCGAGTTCGGGCGGCGTCCGGAGCCCGCGTTCGTCCGTGCCTGCACCGAGTTCTCCTCCGGCAACCCCGAATTCGCGACCTGGCTGTTCGCCACTCTGCGCGCGGAGGGCGCCACCCCGGACGAAGACGGGATCGCGCGGGCCGGCGCGGTGAGCTTGGCGATGGGCCGGCTCTGGGTGCGTGCTCGCCTGGAGTGCGAACCCAGCCATGTCCGGGAGGTGATCCGAGCGGTCGCCGTGATCGGACCCGAAGACGTCGAACTCGTGGCCATGCTCGCCAGGGTGCCCGCCGGCGCGGTCGCCGAGGTGCTCGAAAGCCTGGAGCGGGCCCCTGGTTTCGGCCAGGTGGTCCTCGCCGGGATGCTGGACGAGCTTCCCGGCGCCGAGCGCGCGGAGTTGCGGCTGCGTGCCGCGCGGCTGCTGAACGACTCGGGCCGCCCGGCCGGGCTCGTCGCGGACCAGTTGCTGCTGCTCGCGCGGCTGGACGAGCCGTGGATGCGCGAGACGTTGCACGAGGCCGCGATGAGGGCGCCCGAAGCCGGTAGCGCGGCACGGTATCTGCGGCGGCTGGTGGCGACCGATCCCGACGACGTCGGCGCGCGCATGGCCTTGGCCAAGGCGCTGGCCGAGATCAACCCGCTGGAGATTTCCGGCCTGCTCTCCGAAGCGCTGCCCCGCGTGACCGATGTCCGGGAGCGGGCCGCGATCGTGGCGCGGCTGGGCGCGATCGAGCTGATCATGCCGGGCGCCCGCATGCCGATCCGGCTGCTGCGTGACGCCTTGGCCTCGCTGGACGCACGCGGGCCGGAGGAACCGCGGACGGCGGCCGACACGGATCTGCGGATCCAGCTCGAATCGCTGCTGTTGTTCTCGCCGCGGAGCGGATCCGCGCGCACCCGCGAGCCGGAACACGGGGACACTCCGGGCGAGCGTCAGGCGCTCGCCGTCCGCGCCCTCCTCACCACGCTGGGGGGAACGTCGGCGGCGGAGGCCACCGAGTTCGCCCGGGGCGCTTTGCGTGACGAGCAGGCGAAAAGCGGCTGGACGGCCACGACGGCGTCGGTCGTGCTGTTCCTGGCCGACGAATTCGACGAGGCGCGGCGGGGGATCGAAGCCGCGATCGCCGAGAGCGAGGAGCGGGGCGCGGTCTGGCCACACGCGCTCGCGTTGAGCACGAAAGCCTGGATCCTCGTCAGCGCCGGGAAGATCACCGAGGCCGCGACCTGCACGAGCGCCGCGATGGCGATAGCCGCGACGCAACCGTGGGACACCAGCGCGGTCATGACCAGGGTCATGCACGCGCTGGTGCTGTTCAACCAGGGTGACGTCGAGGGATCGACGGCGCTGCTCGACACGATCGACCCGTGGGAGAAGTCTTCGGCCGGCCCGTTCGACGGCTATTACTACCTGATCACCAAGGCGAAGATCAGCCGCTTCGAGCATGATTTCGAAGCCTCACTGGCCTACGCCGAGCGCTGCGGCGCCCTGCTCGAAGCCGGCGGTATCCGCAATCCCGTGTTCGCGCCGTGGTGGCTGCACGCGGCGGAGCTGCTCATGGCGCTGGGCCGCCCGGCGCACGCGGCCGGGCTGGCCGAGCGCGGCGAGGACCTGGCAGAACGCTGGGGGACGGCGCGCGCCACCGGCCTGGCTCTGACGGCCAAGGGGATCACGACCCCCGGCCACCGTGGCATCACCGCGTTGACCGAGGCCGTGGAGGTGCTGGCGGGCACTCAGGCCGGGGCCGATCACGCCAAGGCCGAGACACTGCTCGGCATGGCGCTGCTGCGCGACGACCACCCAGGCGGAGCGCGCGAGCACCTCCGGCGCGCGGTCGACCTTTCGGTGCGCCACGGCGGCTGGGCCGCGGCGACGACGGCGCGGAACATGCTGGTGGCCGCCGGGGGCCGGATGCAGCAGGTGAGCGGCGATCGCGTCGGCGTGCTGACGGCCAGGGAACGGAAAGTGGCCGCGATCGCGGCGCGCGGGCTCAGCAACACCGACATCGCCGAGACGCTGTCGGTCACCTTGCGCACGGTCGAGGTGCATCTCACGAGCGTGTACCGCAAGCTCGGTGTCGCCAGCCGGGGAGACCTGTCGACGGTGTTCGACGCGGCCGGGACAGAGGGCTGAGCCATGGTGGTGGACCGGGAGGCCGAGCTGTCCATAATGGACAAATCGGTGCGGGATGCCTTGTCCGGCAACGGGTCGGTGCTGGTGATCAGCGGTTCGCGTGGCTCCGGGAAGACCGCCCTGCTCGGGGAGCTCTCCCGGGTGGCCCACGCGCTCGGCGCCCGGGTGCTGCGTGCGCGCGGGGCCGAGCTCGAGTCGGTGTTCCCCTTCGGGATCGTGCACCAGCTCCTCGAACCGGTGCTGGCCACGGTTCCGTCCGACATCCCCGAACTCGTTTCCCTGCTGGAAAAGCTGTGCGCCGAGCGTGCCATGGTCATTCTCGTGGACGAGCTGTGCTGGATCGACGTCGAGTCGATCCAGGTGCTGGCGGAGGTGACGAGGCGGCTCGACGGCCTGCGGCTGGTGGTCGCGGGAACGGCCGGGACGGACGGCTATCAGGCCGACCAGGTACGGGAGCGCGGCGTCAGCACGCCGTGCTACCGGCTGCGGCCGGCGAGCCTCACCCTGCCGGGCACCACCGCGCTGGTGGGTGTCCACTTCGGACAGACCGAGGCGGACTGCGACGAGCGGTTCGTGGCGGCCTGCCACGACCTCACCGGCGGAAACCCGGCCCTGCTCACGACATTGCTCGCCGGTCTGACTGCCTCCGGGCTCCGACCGGTCGCGCGGGACGCCGGGCGGGTCGGGGAGCTGGGGCCCGCGTTGCTGCTGGGCACCCGCATGGCGTGGCTGGGCGAAGAAGACGAAGCGGTGCGGTACTTCGCGTGGGCGATGGTCGTGCTCGGCGCTCAAGCCGAACCCGCGCTGGTCGGGCAGCTGGCCGGGCTCGACGAAGCCGGTCGCACGGACGCGCTGGTGGCCCTTGACGGGCTCGGTCTGGTGGCGGACGGACAGCTGATCGACGTGACGGTCGAGCGGGCCGTCGAGGCGTCGATTCCGGTGCGCGAGCACGACAAACTGCGCTGGGAGGCCGCGTGGGTGCTGCACAGCGACGGCCATCCCGCCGAACTCGTGGCCGACCAGCTGGTCATGGTGTCCTCGGTGCTCGACCGGTGGGCGCTGGACGTGCTGCGGGAAGGCGCGGCCGCGTGCCTGCGCCGGGGAGCGGCCGACATCGCGACGCGCTATCTGCGCCGCGCGCTGCAGGACGCTTCCGGCGATCCCGCGCTCCGGGCGAGACTGCTCGTCGATCTGGGGGTCAGCGAGCGGGGCTTCGACCCGGCTTCCTCGGCGCGCCATCTGTGCCAGGCCATCCCGTTGCTGGAGACGGTCACCGATCGCGCGGCGGCCGCGGTGATGATCTCGCCCGCGGCGATCCGGTCCCGCCCGCCGGTGGCGAAGGTGGTCCGGGAGATCGCCGACGCGCTCGGTGACGCCGAGGAAACCCCAGGGCCGCAACGGGAATTCGCGCTCCGGCTCGCCGCGCGGCGAACATATCTCGGGGTGGAGGACCCGCGGGCGCTGGTGGCGTCGGTCTCGGTCCTGCGGGGGTTCGGCCGGGATCTGCCGCTGGCCACCGCGGGCGAACGCGAACTGGCCGTGATGCGGCTGCACGCGGCGATGCTGACCGGGGATGTGCCCGCGCACGAAATCGCGTGGCTGGGACACCGGATACTGGACCGTGAACCGGCTTCGTTCGTCCACGTGCACACCGCGTTGCCGCTGCTGGTGACCGTCCAGGTCGCGGCCGACTCCGCCGAGGACGTCGCCGGTTGGCTGGACAGCGGGCTCGCCCAGGCGCGGCGGCAGCACGCTGTCGCGGCCGAAGCGCTGATCCACGCCGAGCGGACACACGTGTATCTGGCCTCGGGGCAGATGCCGCAGGCGAGGGCGAGCGCGCTGCGGGCGTGCGAACTCGCCGACGCGGGCTGGCCGGAGACGGCCTCCCAAGCCACGATCGCGCTGGCGCTGGTGGCGATCGAGACCGGCGACCCGGACTTGGCCACCATGGTCTTCGACGCGAAACCCGACGAGACCGACTTGGCCGTGAGCGCGGTCCTGCGGATGCTGCGCGGTGTGGTCGCGTCCGCCCGCGGTGACCTCGTCGACGCCTTGGAACACTTCCTGGGCTGCGGGCGTCAGCTGGAGCAGGCGGGCTGGCACAACCCGGCGGCGCATCGGTGGCGTGCCTGGGCGGCCACGGTGCAGCACCGGCTCGGGAAGGTCGGCGCGGCGACGGAGGTGTCCGAAGAGGACCATGAGCTGGCCGCGCGGTGGGGCGCGCCGGCCGCGCTGGGCCGCGCGTTGCGGATACGGGGCTCGGTCACCGCCGGGAAAGCGGGGATCGAGCTGCTGCGCGAGTCGGCCGACGTGTTCAGCGGGTCCGGAGACCGTCTCGGTATGGCCAGGACGTCCATCGTGCTGGGACGGCGGCTGATCGCGGAAGACGGCCCGGACGGACCCAAGTTCCTTTGGCAGGGCCAGGAACTGGCGACGGCCTGCGGGGCGAGCTGGCTGGCCACCGAACCGGGCCCGGAGCCGGCGGGGGCGGAGCTGGGGCTCGGCGCGCGGACCGCGTTGACCCGCACGGAGAACCGGGTCGCCGGCTGGGTGGTCCGGAACTTGACGAACCAGGAGATCGCCGAGAAGCTCGGCGTTTCCCGCCGGGCGGTGGAGAAGCACCTCACGAACTCGTACCGGAAGCTCGGTGTCGACGGCAGGGCCGGACTCGCCGAGGCCTTGGCGACCCGGCAGTCCGAGGTCAAGCGGTGACGATCTTCGGGCCCTCGGCGGCGATCTCGGCGGCGACGGCGGAGTCGATGCCGTTGTCGGTGATGAACGTGTCGATGTCGCTGAGGTCGGCGAAGCGGGCGAAGTGATCGTTGCCCACCTTGGTGTGGTCGGCGAGCAGCACGGAACGGCGCGCACTGGCGATGGCGGCGCGCTTGACCATCGCCTCGGCGGAGTCCGGTGTGGTCAGTCCGCGTTCGGCGGAAACGCCGTTGGAGGCGATGAACGCGACCTCGACGAAAGTGTCCTTCAACGCCTGCAACGCCCAGGCGTCCACCGAAGCGAGTGTCCGGCTGCGCAGCCTGCCGCCGACGAGCATGACGGTGAGGTTGGGGCGGGTGGTCAGCGACAGGGCGATGCTGACGGAATGGGTGACCACGGTCAGTTCCCGGTCCGCGGGCAGGATCTCCGCCAGGCGGGCGGTGGTGGTCCCCGCGTCGAGCAGGATGGTGCCCTCGTCGGGGAGCTCGGCCAGCGCGGCCTTGGCGATGCGTTCCTTCTCCGCGGTCATCACGCCTTCGCGGGTGGCGAGTGCGGGCTCGAAACCCAGGCGCTCCACGGGAATCGCGCCGCCGTGGACCCGCCGGAGGACACCGTGGCGTTCCAGGACGGTGAGGTCGCGGCGGATGGTTTCGGTGGTGACGGTGAATTCCTCCGCGAGTGCCGTCACATCGACGCGGCCCTTCTTCCGGGCCCGTTCGAGGACTATCTGCTGCCGCTCTTCGGCGTACATCCCCTGCCACCTTCCCCGTCGGATCCCACAAACAAGTGAGTTTATGTTGCTTTTTTCCGGATCGCAATGTGATCGTGTGGGTATCAACTACCGCGAAAACCCCGTGCCTAGAGCTCCGAAGCCGCGTCCGCTGTCCCGAAGGTAGTCCTCCGGGCGCCTGCCGGAATGCCTCACCAGGGTCGACCCTACCGCGTATTCCGCCACCTTGCTGGGAAAACCCCAGCGTCCGGCAGGAACTGACCAGGCTTTGACCAGTGGATACACCGGTCCGATAACGGCAGTGTTGCTTTGCTAAAGCAATCTTTGGAATCCCTTGAAAAGCAACGTGAAGCCATGCAAAATCACTCAAACGATCGCGCAAGTGCGAGCAGGGTCACATGGCGAAGTCGGCGGAAATCCGCTACTCAGCCCGCTGAGATCCCTGTAGCAGGGCTTCCCCCTTCGAACTGGAAGTGTCGACGATGACAACAGAGACGCCTTCAAAGGCGCATACCGCCCGAGTAGTGGTTCAGCGATTCGGCGGGTACCTGGCCAGCATGGTGATGCCCAACATCGGGGCGTTCATCGCCTGGGGCCTCATCACGGCCCTGTTCATCCCCACCGGCTGGACGCCGAACGCGCATATCGCCGAACTCGTCGATCCGATGATCAAACTGCTGCTGCCGGTCCTGATCGGCTACACCGGAGGCCGGCTGGTGCACGGCCAGCGCGGTGCGGTCGTCGGTGCGGTCGCCACGGTCGGTATCGCCGTCGGCGCGGACATCCCGATGTTCCTCGGCGCCATGATCGTCGGCCCGCTCACGGCGTACCTGCTGAAGAAGTTCGACGAGCACGTCGGCAGCCGCGCGGGTGCCGGGTTCAAGATGCTGGTGGACAACTTCAGTGCCGGGATCATCGGCGGCATCATGGCCGTGGTCGGCATGCTGAGCATCGGCCCGGTGGTCCAGGGCATCACCAAGGCACTCGGCAACGGCGTGCAGGCACTGGTCGACATCCATCTGCTGCCACTGGTTTCGGTCATCGTCGAGCCGGCGAAGGTGCTGTTCCTCAACAACGCCATCAACCACGGTGTGCTGAGCCCGCTGGGCATCGCCAAGTCGGTGGACAGCGGCAAGGCGATCGAGTTCCTGATCGAGCCGAACCCCGGCCCCGGTGTCGGCATCCTGCTGGCGATCACGTTCTTCGGCGCCAAGGCGATGCGGGCCACCGCGCCGGGCGCGATCGTCATCCAGTTCTTCGGCGGGATCCACGAGATCTACTTCCCGTACATCCTCGCCGCGCCGCGGCTCATCATCGCCGCCATCGGCGGCAGCGCGGCGGGTCTGCTGGTGTTCAGCGTGACCGGCGCGGGTCTCACCGCGACGCCGTCGCCGGGCAGCATCATCGCCGTCCTCGCGGTCACCCCCAAGGGCGGGTTCTTCGGGGTCCTCGCCGGGATATTGGTCTCCGCGGTCGTCTCGTTCTTCATCGCTTCCGCGCTGCTGAAATTCGGCCGGAGCGCGAAGGACGAGGAAAAGGCCCGAGAGCAGGAAATCGCCGACGGCGGTCCGGTCACCGCCAAGTAAGCAATCCGTGCTCGACCCGCGAAGGCCGTTTCAGGAGCCCTTCCCGCTCCCGAAACGGCCTTCGTTTGCTTATTGATGGGAAGGCCTTCACGGCGTTCCCGGGGTCCGTTGGGGCGGTTCTGCTGGGTGGGTGGGTCTTGAGTGGCTACGAGTGTTCTAACACTCGTAGCCACTCACGAGCCACCCACACTTGTTGCCACTCACGAGCCGACGGGAGGGAAGGACTCCAGTGCACGGGCGAGGTCCGCGCGACCGTCGACGCCGAGTTTCCGGTAGGAGTTCGTGAGGTGCTTTTCCACCGTGCGCACGGTGATCTCGAGTTTCCGCGCGATGAGCTGGTTGGTCATCCCGCTCACGGCGAGCTCGGCGACCTTGCGTTCGGACGCGGTCAGCGACGTCCTCGAGGCCGGGACGGCGGACGGCTTGGCGTCGGGGAGGACGAGCCAGGACGCGCCGCATTCGGCGGCCAGCTGCCGGGCCCGCGCCAGGTGTGACCCGGCGTCGGGATGACCGGTGTCGCGCAGACGCTGACCGAGAAGCAACGCCGTTCGCGCCTGCTCCAACGGGTTTTCCGACTCCGCGAGGACTTCGGCCGAGCGGGTCAGCAGCTCGATTCCGGCTGCCCCGGTGGTGATCGCGCCCCGGACGCGCAGTGATCGTCCCTGCCCCTGCGGGGTGCCCCAAGTGCGCGCCCGCGTGTACTCCTCGTCGGCGAGTTCCTTGGCCGTGGCCTGTTGTCCCAGCCGGAAATGCAGCATCGCGGCCCAGCCGCGCCACGGCACGATCTCGGGATTGCGCCAGCCCGTGCTGTCCAGCTGCCGCCCGGAGGCGTGGAAGTACTTCAGCGCGACTTCCGCGTTCCCGGCCTTGGCCGCCGCGACGCCGTGCACCAGCTTCCGCAGCCACGAGCTGTGGAGCTCCGTTTCGTGCTCCGCGCAGCGGGCCAGCGCACGCGCGGCCAAGGCCGCGTCGCCGGTGTCCATCGCGACGAGGACCAGGGCGTGCACCCCTTGTTCCAGCGACGGCTGTGCCGACGGGCTGATCAGGTCCAGTGCGTGGAACGCCAGGTCCGCGGCTTCGGCGAGCCTGCCCCGGCGGGTCGCGATCAGCGCTCGCTGCACCCCGATGAACGTCCGCAGCGAGGGCACGCCGAACCGTCGTTCTTCCGCGGCGGCGAGGTCGAGCCACGCCGAGGCGTCGGTCAGCGAGTCGGCCGTGATCAGCGACCGGACGATCAGGGGAGTGGCAGTGTGCATCTGGTCGAGGCTCGGTGGTTCGCTCCGCAGGATCCGCCCGCCGAGGGTGGCGACCCCGGAAAGATCGGTGCCCGACAACGTGGCAGCGAACAGCAGCGCACCGGCCAGTTCCCGCTCGCCCACCGTGCCGAGCGGAGGTTCGCCGCCCAGCCCGGCGAGCCGCTGGGCGGCGTCCGCCAGGTGCGGCGGATCCTTGATCTTCGCGTACCGCAGCCTGGCTTCCAGCCGTAGCGCCATTTCGCGGGATTCCCCGGTGGCGGTGGCCGGATCGGCGAGTTCCCCGTGCAGTTTCTCCATCAGGTCGAGCGCGGCGCCCTGTCGCAGGCCCAGCATCATCGGCTCGATCCGTACCGCGGCGTGACCGCGTTCGATGGCGGAATCGAATAGCGGCAACGCTTCGGCGAGATGCTGGGCCGAGAGCAACGGGTCGAACCGGCGCTCGGTGGTGGCGAGATCGATGAGCAGCTGCGCTCGCCCCCGGTCCTCGTCCGGGCAGTTCATCAGGGCGCGCCGCAGATACCGGGCCGCGGCGTCGGAATCACCGCGTCCGGACGCGGCTCCGCCCGCCGCCCGGAGCACGTCGGCGGCCCACGGCACCGGCCGCGGTTCGGCCCGCAGCAGATGCGCGGCGATCTCGTCGACGGGGGAGCCGCATTCGTGGAGTGCTTCCGCCAGCCGGAAATGCAGCTCGGCGAACTCGCCGGGGGAGATCGACTGCTCGACGGCGTCACGGACCGCGTGGTGGAAGAACCGGAGTACCCGGCCGGGGTCCACCAGGCCCAGTGTTGCCAGCGTTTCGGCCGCTCCGGCGAGTTCGTCGGGACTGAGCCCGGAGATCGGCGAGAGCAGTTCCCGGCTGTCGGGTTCGTTGAGCGCCGCCAGCGTCTGCGCGAACCTTTGCGTGGCGGCGGACTGCGACCGCAGGCAGGCCGCGAGGTGCGCGCGCAACGCCGTCGGCCTGATCGCGCGCGCGACGGCGGCGTGTTCGGCGATCGGCTGGTACCCCCGCAGCCGGAGCTCCGACAGGACGGACATCAGGAACAGCGGCCTGCCCCCGGAGGCCTCATGACAGCCGCGCACGAAACCTTCTTCGCCGGGCCGGTCGAATTCCGCCGCGACCGCCTGCGCGGTGGCGTCCGGGGAGAGGGGGTTCAGCGCCAGTTTCCGGTCCGCGCGGCCGAGGATCTCCAGTACCGCCGCGTTTTCGGCCGCGGGTTCCCCTTCGGACACGGTCACCACGACCACGATCCGGTGGGAGCCCAGCTCGTTCGTCAGCCTCTCGAGCCAGGCCAGCGAAGGCGCGTCGGCCCACTGGACGTCGTCCACCAGCACGAGGAGGGGCCGCCGCGCACTGAGCCGCATCATGAGCCCATACAAGGTCTCGAGCGCTTTGCCTTCCGGGGTAACGGAAAGCCACTGATCACGCGCTTCGGGCAGTGCGACGAGCAAGGCCGAGTCGAGGAACTGGTGCACCACGCCGAACGCGAAGTCCTGTTCCTCGAGCGCGCCGCTCGCCCGCAGGACCACCGTTTCCCCGGTGGCCTGCCCGGGCAGGGCGTGCAGCAGGCGGGACTTCCCGGAACCCAGCGGGCCGGAGATCACGACCAGTGCGCCACGGCCGTTCGCGGCTTCACGCAGGCAAGCGGCCACCGAATCCACTTCGGAGTCCCGCTCGAGCAGCACGTGATCCAAACTCCTCACGGAATTCCGGGGGCACTCGTCCGCCCGATCCGACTCGAACAGTAGCAACTTCGGGTCCCAGTCAACCCCGGATCGGGCCCATAAATCACTAGTCTTCAGCGCGTTCGAGCGAGTCGTACCGGATTCTCCTTAGTTTTCCGGTTCATGATCGATTCCCGGTTGACGGCCTGTCTCCGGTCTTTCTACTGTTGCCTTGTTCGCGGCGCCGATTGTTCACCCGGTCGCGGAAATCCGCCGGGGCATTCTTGTTCGAGTGAGTCGAAGGGTACCGACATGCCAGAAGACGAGATCCGTACCGCTCGCCGCATCGTCGGTGACCTGCAGAACCTCGCGGACGGCCTGCGTTCGCGCCTCGGCGACGTCTTCCCCGTCCGCCGGTTGCTCAACGATCTGGAAAGTATCGACATTCACCTGGACGAACTGTTTTCCGGAGTCGTGCCATCGCCCCGCGGTAAGGAGGTCGTCCTGGTTCCCGACACCCCGTACGACCCGCAGATGTGGCATGCCGCCGACGACGAAGGATTGGGCGGGCGGCGGCACCACAGTGTCGATTGAGGCAGGCCTGGTGGAAAAGGCCAGAAAACTCAGTTTTCCATCGGCTGGCGCAGGTACACCGAACGCAGCCCGGTGCGGCCGGTGACGCCGAGTTTGCGGTAGATCTTGGCGAGCCGCAGCTCGACGGTCCGGGTGCTCACCGAGAGGGAAGCCGCGATCTCGGTGTTGGAGCGACCGGCCGCGGCGAGCCCCGCGAGATGCTCCTCCTGGCCGGAAAGCACGCTGTGGCGGGAAAAAGGAGTCCGGAGGTCCGGGGCGGAGCGTTTGGCGGCCAGCCGCTCGGAGAGCTCGCGGAGCCTGCGGACCAGGCCGTCCGCCAGGTGCAGTTGTGCCACATCCTCGGCCCCGCGCAGCAAGGCGGTGGCTTCGTCGAGTTCGCCGGCGTCCAGTCTCACCGCGGCGAGGTCGATGACCGCGGTGGCGTATCTCAGCCGGGCCGGAGAATTCCGGAGCAGCCACACGGCCTCTTCGAGGTAGCCGGTTCCCTCGGCCCCGCCGAGCGCGTTCCCCGCACCGAGATGCGCGACGCCCAGCGCCGTCGGCGAGCCCCATTCCCGGGCCAGTTCGACTTCTTCGCGGACCAGGCGCCGAGCCGCGTTTTCGTTGCCGCACCGGCGGTTCGCGGTCGCGGCGAGTACCCGCCACGGTACCAGCGCGGGGTTCATCCACTGTCTGCTCACCAGCACCCGGCCCGCCTCCTGGAACCGGTGGAGCGCGGCTTCCGGGCTGCCGGTGGTCAGTTCCACGACGCCCCGGGCACAGAGCAATCGCGCCCAGCCGATGCCGTTTTCGGCGTCAGGAGGCAGTTCCACCGCCGCCGCGCGCTGGGCACGGTCCAGTGAGCCGCGTTCCAGGTTCACCAGCACGTCCAGCGCGAGGAAGGCCGGTAACGCGCTCGGCGACCAGCAGTTGAGCGGCAGCTGAGCCCGCGCGGAGGCGAGGTCCTCGGCGGCTTCGGCCAGCTGCCCGTCACGCTGGGCGAGGATGGCCCGGTGCAGCAGAGCCTGCCCCGCGGCGGCCCTGGCGTTCTGGCGGCGGGCGTCGGCGAGCACGCCGTCGAGCCCGGCCATCGCCTCGGCCGTCTCGCCGGTGTACCCCAGCGCCATGCCGGCGACGATTCTCGGCGTCAGCGGCCGGTTCTGGTCCACACCCCGGTTCAACGCGGCTCGCGCGAGCGTCTTCGCCCGGCTTCGTCCCCGGCCGCGGCAGGCCAGCTGCCAGGCGACGATGGCGGCCTGCGTCGGATCGGTGGGGAGATCCGGCAACGGCGGCAGGATGGGTGCCGACGCGACCGGGAACTCGCGTTCGTCGGTTTCCCCGCCGTGGGCGAGCCAGCCGAGCGCGGTCAGCGTTTCGAGTGCGGCCGGATCGACGCCCTCGCGGGTGCACACCGTGGTGAGGACCCGCCTGGTGTCCGAAGTGGACCCCCGGGCGACGAGGAGATCTGCCGCCTTCACCAGCACCGGCCCGTCACCGCGGGTTTCCGGGGAGAGCAGGATCTGCCGGAGCCGCCGGTCACTGCCGTCGGGCGATTCGCGGACCTCGGCGGCCGCGAGGTCCATCAGCAGCCGCCGGCGCCGCGGTTCGTCCACGGGTTCGAGCAGCGCCCGCCGGAGCAGGGCCATCGCCTGCGAAGCCCGGCCTTCGACCCGGTGGCGGGTGGCCGCCCGGTGCAGCGTGTCGACCGCCCAGGATTTCCCGACCGCCGGTGCGCCCAGCAGCAGCGTGCCCAGTGGTGGATCGGAGATCGCGGCCAGGTGCCCGAGCTCCGCGGCACGGGAATATAGGGCATGGCGGGTCTTGGCGGCCATGCCTGCCAAGACCTTCCCGGTGACTTCCGGAGCCGCCGGACGTGAGCCGGACGGCTCCACGAGGCCGGCGCTCACCAGCGGTCCAAGCAACTCCGGCGTCGGCGTGCCGGGGGAACCGGCCAGCGTGCGGACGAGTTCGAAGTCGAGACTGCCGTCGGCGACCGCCATCGCGCGCAGCAGATCCAGCGCGCCCGGCGGCACGTCCAGCATGATGTCGTCGAGGTAGTGGTTCACGGTTTCGTTCGCGCGCAAGGAAAACGCGGGCAGCTGCGCGGCGGCGGGAGGCAGGCCGGTCAGCGCGAAGCGGCCGAGCGCGGCCTTCAGGACGGCGGGGATACCGCCGGTCGCGGTCGTCGCGCAGGCCGCGAACTCGTCTTCGACCGCGCCGCTGTAGCCGGCGGCGATGATTTCCCGGACCTCGTCGGTGCCCAGCGGGCCCAGTTCGAGTACCGACCCCGAGACCCAGGGACCGTTGATGTCCACTTCGGACTGGCGGCCACGGACCGCGCACACGAGGAAGAGCGACGTCGTGTGCAGCCGCCGGGCGACGGTTCGCAGCCACCGCTGGGAGAGCGGGTCCGCCCACTGGAGGTCGTCGACGGCGACGACCGTCGGCCGGTCCCGGGTGACGGCGAGGAATTCCCCGCACTGGGCGGGTCCGGCAGGCCGGGGGAAGTCGAGCGTCGCGGCGAGCCGGGAAACCAGGCCGTACGGGACGTCGGCGTCGGCACGGGAACACCGGAGCGCAACCGTCCGCACCCCGGCGTTTTTGGCCAGCAGCAAGGCTTTCCGCAGCAGAGCGCTTCGCCCGGTACCGGGCCGCCCGGTCACGGTCGCCACCGCGGACCGCCCGGCGCGGAGGCCGGCGATCCGGTCGGCGAGCAGCGCGACTTCCCCGTCACGCCCGACCAGTTCGTCCCCGGGCCTGTCCTCGTGCCATCCGGGCGGGCAGCGATCGGAAAGCTGTCGTTCGGACAAGGATCGCCCTCCCATCTCGAAATTGTCGGGGAACGGATCAGCGCGCTGAACGACCGTACAGGTGGTTTTTCACTCTATCGGGGGGCATGTTGGTTTGCAACCTACTTCACGTGGTTTCGCTTGCGTTTGCCTGCTATCCATGGCGGTTGCGCCGCCAGTCTTGCATGATCGCGGGCGGTCGTACGACCCTGGCTAAGGTGAAGACTTTTCGCAGTTCAGGGCCACTTTAGGGGTCTACCTGCGCTTGGCTTGGCAATGTCGGGTGTCGATCTTCGGGGACGCGTTGCTCGATGGACGTAAAACGGGCAAGTCTGTAGGTAAACGAAGGCAAAACCATGGACATGGGTTGTAAGCCCACATTGGCTCCGCTAACATCCGGGTCCTGGGTTCCTGATCTCATGGCTCGGCCGACCCGAAGGGAGTGGAGCATGGAGCACGTTCGGCAACGGCTGTCCTCGGCCGTGCCCACGCCCGAATTCCACGGTGGCCGAGTGCCGGCGGCGGGCGTGGAGCACGATCCGGCCTGTCGGCGAGATCGATACTCCGCCGCCACGTGAATTGCCGGTTGTTTTCTTGCGGCAAGTAATCTGATCCGATTGTTCCGCGAGCGTTCTTCCTCGCGATGAATTCTTGCCCGGCGCCCGCGCGTCTATTGGTTCGCGCGTGATTGCCGCGTCGAATATATCCCGCTCAAAAGAGCGGGAAGACGTTTACCCCGCGCCGCCGGTTCCCCTGTCCGTCGTGTGCTGTTGCCCGCGAGTTTCCCTGGTACGTACCGGTTTGTGTCGCCAGTGTGGCGAGTGGTGCGGGGTACCGAACCGCACCGTACCGAACCCCGGTACCCCGGGTCCGAACCAAGCGGTGTTCGCACCACAGTCTTAAGCGTCACTATTCCGCTGGCGTTGACTTCCGATTCTGCAGGCGTCCATAGTGCTAAAGGGTAAGGACATGGGGAATTTTCGTCCCCCGCAGGGCGTGGATCTTCATCTCATGAAGAGAGGAATGGTCGTAAAATGAGCACAGGCACCGCTGCCACTCTGGTCGAACCGGTACAGGCCACTATTTCGGTACGACGACCAGACGACGGATTCAACGACGTCTTCCGCTCATTCTTCGACCGCTCGGGCATGTGCATGGCGAGCTTGGATCCGAAGCTCCGGGTGGTCAAGGCCAACGTCGAGTTCTTCCGCCAGTTCGGGAGGAACTCGGCCGACGTGTGCGGGAACAGCTTCTTCGAGCTTCTCCACCCGAGCGTCCGCGACAAGGTGGAGCACCAGTTCGCCCGGCTGGCCGAAGGCCGCCGCGTCCGGTTCACCGAGCGGATGGTCGCGGTGCGCCCTGGCGAGTCGGCGTTCACCGCCGAGCTCACCGGCATCGCGGTGCTCGGCGAGAGCGGGCAGGTCGAGAGCGTCATGGTACTCGTCCGGCCCGAACTCGAACGGGACCCGCAGGTGCTGACCGGCCGGAAGAAGCCGCTCACCGCGATGGACGCGCGCATCCTGGAAGGGGTGGCGGCCGGGATCTCCACCGTCCAACTCGCCGCGATGCTCTACCTCAGCAGAGGTGGCGTCGAGTACCACGTGAGCACGTTGCTGCGGAAGCTGAAGGTGGCCAACCGGCCGGCGCTGGTGTCCAAGGCCTATTCGATGGGCATGTTCGGGGTCGGCTGCTGGCCGCCGAAGGTGCTGCCCGACTATATCCAGTGACGGGCGTGGTCCCGTGCCGGCTTCAGGCGGTGATCACTTTCGGTCCCGCCGCCGCGAGTTCGGCGGCGGACCCGGCGTCCAGGCCGCTGTCGGTGATCACCGTGTCGATTTCGTTGAGTGCCGCGAACTTCGTGAAATGGTCGTCACCGACCTTCGTGTGATCCGCGAGCAGGACGCAGCGCCGCGCGCTGCCGATCGCGGCGCGTTTGATCGACGCCTCCGCCGAATCCGGGGTCGTGAGCCCTCGTGCCGGCGAAACGCCGCTCGTGGCAAGGAAAGCCACCTCGACGAAGGTGTCCTTGAGCGCGCGCAGCGCCCAAGTGTCCACAGTGGCCAGTGTGCGGCCGCGCAGGCGCCCGCCGACGAGCATCACCGTCAGGTTCGGCCGCGTGGTGAGCATGAGCGCGATGCGGACCGAGTGGGTCACCACGGTCAGGATCCGGTCGCTCGGCAGCTCGTCGGCCAGCCGTGCGGTCGTGGTGCCGGCGTCGAGCAGGATCGTGCCCTCTTCGGGCAGTTCGGCGAGCGCCGCCCGCGCTATGCGCGCCTTTTCCGCCGTCATGACACCACCGGTGGGCATGGGGACGGGCTCGAACCCGATCCCTTCCACCGGGACCGCGCCGCCGTGCACCCGGCGCAGCACGCCACGGCGTTCCAGGACCCTGAGATCCCTCCTGATGGTTTCGCTGGTGACCGCGAGTTCCTCGGCCAGGGCCGAGACCTCGACACGCTGCCGCGCGCGGCAGCGGTCGACGATCCTCTGCTGTCGTTCTTCGGCGTACAAGGGGTGGTTCCTTCCGCAGGTCGCGGTACGGGATGTGAGGTTATGTGGCGTTCTGCCGGTTGGCAACAAACCGATAACACCGAACTCGGTCAAATCTGTTGGAGGTCAAGGACCTGCACGCCGGGCGTGTGCGGAAGCAAACCCATGCAGGTATTGCAAAACAACGAGAACACAGGCAAAATCACCCAAATCCAATATTGGTCAGTGTCGCACCACCTGGTGGCCGTCCAGTTTTGGGCCGATGAGGCGGAGGTGGTGTTCCCAGTGTTCGTAACCGTGACGGCGAACCCGAGTGTCGACCGGACCGTTGAGGTCGCCGAACTCGTCCGGGGTGGCCTGCATCGTGCGTCCGCCGTGCACATCCATCCCGGCGGCAAGGGGATCAACGTCGCGAGGGCGTTGGTGCGCAACGGACTCAAGGCGCGGGCCATCGTGCCCGCCGGGGGAGTCGAAGGCGAGCAGCTGATCACGCTGCTCGGTGAATACAGCATCGATGTGGTCCGCGTACCCGCCACCGGGCCCGTGCGCAGCAACATCAGCGTGATCGAGCCCGACGCCACCGTGACCAAGCTGAACGAGGCGGGCGCGGAACTCAGCGAAGAAGAGACGAAAGCCTTCTCCGAGGCCGTTCTCGGCAATGTCGCGGACGCCTCCTGGGTGGTCGCCGCCGGCAGTCTGCCGCCGGGGATGAGCGACGAGTTCTACGCCGGCCTCATCCGCCGTCTCGAGCCCGGCGGCGCGAAGGTCGTCGTGGACACGAGCGGCCCGGCGCTGCTGGCGGCGGTGAAAGCCAGGCCCACCTTGATCAAACCGAATCTCGAAGAACTCGAAGAGGCGGTCAAACGTCCACTGTGGACGCTAGGGGACGTCGTCGAGGCCGCGCGGGAACTGCGCGCGCTCGGTGCCGGATCCGTGCTCGCCAGCCTCGGCAGCAAGGGCGCGGTCCTCGTGGCGGCCGACGGCGTGTGGCACGCCGAAGCGCCCGTCGTCGCGCGCAGCACCGTCGGTGCCGGTGACGCCATGCTCGCCGGGTTCATCGCGGCGGGCGGCGCCGGGGTGGCCGCGCTCAGCGCCGGTGTCGCCTGGGGTGCCGCGGCCGTGTCCCTGCCCGGCAGCACGATGCCGGGCCCCGAAGACGTTCGGTCCCATCCGGTCCACGTACACGCGGAACCGGACTGGGACCGGAAATTGCGGGACGAGCCCTGAGCGGGCCGCACCCGCAGAAGTTGTATCTCAGGTAGCCGGATCGATTGCTGGGAAGTGTCAATGATGACGAAGACAGATGCCGAGCCCACCAGGGCGGAGCGATCTCGGGTCGTGGTGCAACGGTTCGGTGGGCAGCTGGCCAGCATGGTCATGCCGAACATCGGCGCGTTCATCGCCTGGGGTCTCATCACCGCCCTGTTCATCCCCACGGGCTGGGCCCCCAACGCGCATATCGCCCAGCTCGTCGATCCGATGATCAAGATCCTGCTGCCGGTCCTCATCGGGTACACCGGTGGACGCCTGGTGCACGGCCAGCGCGGCGCGGTCGTCGGCGCGGTCGCCACCATCGGTATCGCCGTCGGGGCCGACATCCCGATGTTCCTCGGCGCGATGGTCATCGGCCCGCTCGCCGGTTACCTCCTCAAACTGTTCGACGAGCACGTCGGCAGCCGCGCGGGCGCCGGGTTCAAGATGCTGGTCGACAACTTCAGCGCCGGGATCATCGGCGGCCTGATGGCGGTACTGGGCATGCTGGGCATCGGCCCGGTCGTGGAGGCCATCACCAAGGGCCTCGGCAACGGCGTCCAGGCGCTGATCGACATCCACCTGCTGCCGCTGGTCTCGATCATCGTCGAGCCCGCCAAGGTGCTGTTCCTCAACAACGCGATCAACCACGGTGTGCTGAGCCCGCTGGGTGTCTCGCAGTCCGCCAGCTCCGGCAAGGCGATCGAATTCCTGATCGAGCCGAACCCCGGCCCCGGCCTCGGCATCCTGCTGGCGATCACCTTCTTCGGCGCCAAGGCGATGCGGGCCACCGCGCCCGGCGCGATCGTCATCCAGTTCTTCGGCGGGATCCACGAGATCTACTTCCCGTACATCCTCGCCGCACCGCGGCTCATCCTCGCCGCGATCGCCGGTGGCGCCGCGGGTGTCTTCGTCTTCAGCCTCACCGGTGCCGGTCTGACCGCGACGCCGTCCCCCGGCAGCATCATCGCCGTACTCGCGGTCACCCCGAAGGGCGGCTTCTTCGGTGTCATCGCCGGGGTTCTGGTCGCGGCTGCGGTGTCCTTCGTGGTCGCTTCGGTCCTGCTGAAGTTCGGCCGCGGTGCTAAAGAGGAAGAACAGAAGCAACAGTTGGCCAACGGCGGGGCAGTGCCCGCGGACGCGAAGGGAACGGTTCGATGAGCAGCATTCAGGGATCCGACATCAAGAAGGTCATCATCGCCTGCGACGCCGGGATGGGCAGCAGCGTGATGGTCGCCTCCCAGCTGGGCAAGCGCCTCAAGCCGTACAAGATCAAGGTCGAGCACACGCCGGTCAACGAGATCCCGGCCGACGCGAACCTGGTGCTGTGCCAGGAAGGCCTGGTCGGCCGGGCGCGCAAGAGCTCGGCGGACGCGGTCATCCTCGGTTTCAAGAGCTTCCTCGGCGACCCGGTCTTCGACCAGGTCGAGGCGGCGATCCGGGACGGTGGTTCCCTTGCCGACTGACAGCGCGCTGCTGCGGGTCTCCGGGATCCGGCTCGGACTGTCCGCTTTGGACATCGACGACGCCATCGAACAGGTCGGCCGGACCCTGCTCGAGATCGGTGCGGTCGAAGAGCCGTACGTCTCGGCGATGCACGAGCGGGAGAAGTCGGTCTCGACCTTCATCGGCGAGGGCGTCGCGATCCCGCACGGCACCGACGAAGCCAGGAAGTACGTCAAGCGCACGTCGCTGGTCGTCCTGCAGTACCCCCGCGGGGTCGACTGGAACGGCAACGACGTCCGGATGTGCGTCGGCATCGCCGCGAACGGCAACGAGCAGGTCGCCGTCCTGTCCTCGCTCGCCCGTGTCCTGATGGAACCCGACCTCGCGGCCGGACTGCGTGAGGCGGCGGACGCCGAGACGGTGATCCGAATACTGCAATCGATGAACGAGGAGTCAGATCAGTGAAGGTCGCGCGTTTTTACGCACCGGGTGATATCCGCATCGAAGAGGCGCCTGAGCCCTCGCCGAAGGCCGGTGAGATCAAGATCCGGGTGCACAACACGTCCACGTGCGGCACGGACCTGAAGATCTTCCGCCACGGCCACCACCACATCGACCCGCCGCGGGTCATCGGCCACGAGATCGCCGGCGAGATCGCCGAGCTCGGCGAAGGCGTTTCGGGCTGGGAGTCCGGTGACCGCGTCCAGGTCATCGCGGCGATCCCGTGTGGCGAGTGCGCCGAGTGCAAGCGCGGCCGAATGACGGTGTGCCCCAACCAGCTCTCCATGGGCTACCACTTCGACGGTGGTTTCGCCGAATACATGATCGTGCCGTCGAACGTGCTCAAGGTCGACGGGCTCAACCGGATCCCCGAGGGCCTCAGCTACGCCGAGGCCTCGGTCGCCGAGCCGTTCGCCTGTGTCCTCAATGGACAGGAACTCGCCGGTGTCGGCTCCGGTGACGTCGTCGTGGTCGTCGGCGCCGGCCCGATCGGCTGCCTGCACGTGCGGCTCGCCCGCGCCCGTGGTGCCGAGGCGGTGTACCTGGTCGAGCTGAACCGGAGCCGCCTGGAAATGGCGGCGAACCTGGTCAAGCCGGACGCCGCGATCTGTGGCTCCGAGGTCGACCCGGTCGAAGAGGTCCTCAAGCTGACCGACGGCCGCGGGGTCGACGTCGTCATCACCGCCGCGGCGGCGGGCAAGGCGCAGGAAGACGGCCTGCGGATGGCGGCACGCGGTGGCCGGATCAGCTTCTTCGGCGGCCTGCCGAAGGACAACCCGATCATCGCCTGCGACTCGAACCTGGTGCACTACCGCGAGCTGACCATCGTGGGCGCCAACGGGTCCAGCCCGGCGCACAACAAGCGGGCACTCGACCTGATCGCCACCGGCGCGGTGCCGGTCGACGACCTCATCACCCACCGGCTCCCGCTCGACGGCGTCCTCGACGCCATCCAGATCGTGAGCAGTGGTGAGGCCATCAAGGTGACCATCGAGCCCGGAGCGGTTGCCACCGCATGACGCAGTGGTGCGCACCCGCCGGCCGGGTGCGCGCCATGCCCTGATCCGAACTTCGAACACGGAGGCGAGAAGTTGGCTGCCCCACTGGGTGGAAACCCGGCGAGTCCCGGTACCGCGGTCGGTGTCGTCGCGCGGCTCACGCCGGCGCCCAGCCTGCCCGAGCACTGGCCGGAGCCCGCCGGCGCCGAGACCGAGATCTCGGCCGCGACCGACGCGCTCGCGGCCGTCGTCGCGGAGCTCGAACGGCTCGCCACCGGGATGACCGGTGAGGCCAAGGACATCATGGACACGCAGATCATGATGGCCGGTGACGCCGCGCTGATCGACGGTATCCGCGAGTCGGTCGGCAACGGGCGTCCGGCCGCGTGGGCCGTGCGCGACGCGTTCGGCAAGTTCCTCACCGCGCTCGCCTCGGCCGGGGGCTACCTCGCCGAGCGGGTCACCGACCTCGCCGACATCCGGGACCGCGCGATCGCGCACATCCTCGGCCTGGCCCCGCCGGGCATCCCCGAGTCCGACGAGCCGTTCGTGCTCGTCGGCGTCGACCTGGCGCCCGCCGACACGGTGACGCTGGATCCGGCCAAGGTGGTCGCCATCGTCACCGAGAAGGGCGGCCCGACCAGTCACACCGCGATCGTGGCGCGCGCACTCGGGATTCCCGCCGTGGTCGGCTGCGCGGGCGCGGGTTCACTCACCGACGGCCAGCGGATCGTGGTCGACGGGACGCTCGGCCTGATCACGGTCGACCCCGACGACGAACTCGTCAGCCGTGTCGCGGAGGAGACGGCCGCGCTGGCCGCCCGCCTCGGCAAGCATTCCGGTCCGGGCGCGACGAGCGACGGGCACCCGGTCAAGCTGCTGCTGAACGTCGGCGGCGCGGCGGGGATCGCCGACGCGGGCGCCGCGGACTCCGAAGGGGTCGGCCTGTTCCGGACGGAGTTCCTGTTCCTCGACCGCACCGAGGCACCGAGCCTCGACGAGCAGCGGGAGGCCTACGCGAAGGTCTTCTCGGTGTTCGCCGGTCGTTCGGTCGTGATCAGGACGCTCGACGCCGGTGCCGACAAACCGGTGCCGTTCGCGAACGACGACGACGAGCCGAACCCGGCCCTCGGTGTCCGCGGTTATCGCCTGGGCCGCCGGAACCCGGGCCTGGTCAAGACCCAGCTCGAAGCCATCAGCCTCGCCGCGCGGGACAGCGGCGCCGAGGTGCTGGTGATGGCGCCGATGATCGCGACCCCGGCCGAGGCGGCCGAATTCGCGGAAACCGCGAGGGCGTACGGAATCGGCAAGGTCGGCGTGATGATCGAGGTGCCGGCGGCGGCGATCCGGGCGGACGAGATCCTCGCCGAGGTCGACTTCGTGAGCATCGGGACCAACGACCTCTCGCAGTACACCTTCGCGGCCGACCGGATGCTCGGCGAGCTCAGCGAACTGCTCGACCCCTGGCAGCCCGCTCTGCTCGATCTGGTGGCGTTGACGGCGAAAGCCGCGCAGCGGGCAGGCAAGCCGGTCGGGATCTGTGGTGAGGCGGCCAGTGACGCGTTGCTGGCCCCGGTTTTCGCCGGTCTCGGCATCACGAGTCTGTCGATGTCCTCGCCTGCCGTGCCCGCGGTGCGCGCGGCGCTTAAGGAGAAGACCTTCGTGGAGTGCCAGAAGCTCGCGGAGCAGGTTTTGGGTGCTCACGACGCCGTGACCGCCAGGGAAATCGCCTGCGGACTCTGAGTCCGCGCAACGGAAGGACGGGAAATCATGCCCGCGGTACGAGTCAAGATAGGTTCCCCGGTCGGCCTGCACGCCAGGCCCGCGCGCCTGCTGGTGGAGGCCGCCGGCAAGCAGCCCGTCCCGGTCAAGATCGGCCGTTCGGAGGACGCGCTGGTCAGTGCCGCCAGCATCCTCGCGGTGATGTCGCTCGGGGTCAAAGGTGGCGAAGAGGTCGTCCTCGTCGCGGAAGGCGAAGGGGCCGACGCCGCCTTGACCGAAATCTCCGGGCTGCTGGCGCAGGATCTCGATTCCGACGCACCGGCCAAGATCTGATCCGGCGCCTTCGGGCGCTAGGTCGTGTCTGGCGAATCAAGTTCGCGGTCTCCGCGCCCAGGCGGCCCCTGACGGCACGGGGGATTCACCCGAGTACGACCCGGTACGAGGGCAAATCCCCCGCACCGCCAGGAACCACCTGGATCACGAAGCCCATCGAACAGATTCACCAGACACGACCTAG
>NZ_DASYMU010000037.1:0-7974 GCF_036008905.1 Amycolatopsis sp.
CACGACCCCGTTGACCAGGCACGGAAGGTTTCGTTATGCGTCCCAGGTTTCCTCATCGCATCGAGGTCGCGGGCTCCATGGAGCCGCGGTTCGACGAGATCCTCACTCCGGCGGCGCTGGACTTCATCGCGCGGCTGGACAACGAGTTCGCCGGTCGCCGCCGTGAGGTGCTGGACGCCCGCAGGCTGCGCCGCGACAAGATCCGCTCCGGCGAAGAGACCCTCGGCTTCCTGCCGGAAACGCGCCGCATCCGCGAGGACGACGAGTGGGGCGTGGCCGGTCCGGGCGCGGGCCTGGAGGATCGCCGCGTCGAGATCACCGGTCCCACCGACCGCAAGATGACGGTCAACGCGCTGAACTCCGGCGCGAAGGTGTGGCTGGCCGACTTCGAGGACGCCACCTCGCCGACCTGGCACAACGTGATCGACGGCCAGCTCAACCTCTTCGACGCGATCCGCCGCGACATCGACTTCCGTTCAGAATCGGGAAAGCGGTACACGATCGGGGACAACCCGGCGACCATCATCGCCCGGCCGCGCGGCTGGCACCTGGTGGAGAAGCACATCCGCATCGACGGCCGCCCGGTTTCGGCGAGCCTGGTCGACTTCGGGCTGTACTTCTTCCACAACGCCCGCCAGTTGCTCGCGCGGGGCAGCGGCCCGTACTTCTACCTGCCCAAGCTGGAAAGCCACCGCGAAGCACGGTTGTGGAACGACATTTTCCTGCTGGCGCAACGGGAACTCGGCATCCCGCAGGGCACCGTCCGGGCGACCGTGCTGATCGAGACGATCACCGCGGCCTTCGAAATGGACGAGATCCTGTACGAGCTGCGCGAGCACGTCGCCGGGCTCAACGCGGGCCGGTGGGACTACATCTTCAGTGTCATCAAGAACTTCGGTGAGCACGGTGCCGACTTCGTGTTGCCGGACCGCTCGCAGGTCACGATGACCGTGCCGTTCATGCGGTCCTACACCGAACTGCTCGTGCGTACCTGCCACCGGCGCGGCGCGCACGCCATCGGCGGGATGGCGGCGTTCATCCCGAGCAAGGACCCGGAGACCAACAAGATCGCGCTCGACAAGGTCCGCCAGGACAAGGAGCGCGAGGCGAACGACGGGTTCGACGGCTCGTGGGTCGCGCATCCAGGACTGGTTCCGGTGTGCCGCGGCGTGTTCGACGACGTCCTCGGTGGCTGGCCCAACCAGATCGGCAAGTTACGCGACGACGTCGTCGTGACGTCCGACGACCTGCTGGACGTGGCGAGCGCCGGCGGCCAGGTGACCGAAGCCGGGGTGCGCGCCAACATCAACGTGGCGCTGCGGTACGTCGACGCGTGGCTCGGCGGGGTCGGCGCGGCCGCGATCTCCAACCTGATGGAGGACGCGGCGACCGCGGAAATCGCGCGATGCCAGGTGTGGCAATGGATCCGCAACGGCACGAAGCTCGAAGACGGCACCGCCGTCACCCGCGGGCTGGTCACCGGATTCCTCGACGAGGAGATCGCGCTGGTCCGTGCCGACCTCGGCGACAGCCGGCTCGACGACGCCCGCGCGATCTTCGAGGAGACCGCGCTCGGCGAGAAGCTGCCCAGCTTTCTCACCACGGGCGCGTATGCGCGCTATCTGACAGAGGCGCGCTAAAGACTCCGGTTCTGTTTACCTGACAAAGGAGAACCGGCAAAACAGGCCCGGTAGGAGAGGTTCCCTCCTGCCGGGCCTGTCGGCGTTCAGGCGCCGAGTTGCTCGCCGCCGTCGACGACGAGCTGGCTGCCGGTGACCCACACCGACCGGTCGGACGCGAAGAAGAGCACGGCTTCGGCGATGTCCCGCGGAATACCGTTGCGGCCCAAGGGGATTCCCTTGGTCATGTTCTCGACGGGGAAGCCGAGGGAGTCGGCGATGTGCTGCCGGGCCACGTCGCCGCCGGGTGTGGTGACGATGCCGGGCGTCACGATGTTGACGCGCACGCCCTTCGGCGCGAGTTCCGCCGCCAGCGCCCGGCTGTAGTACTCCACCGCGGTCTTGGCCGCCGCGTAGTGCGCGAGCGGGGGCATCGAGCTCAGCGTGGCCGAAGAGGCGATGTTCACGACGGACGAGGAGCCGCTTTCGGCGAGCGCCGGCAGCAGGCGCGCGGTCAGGCGGACGACGCTGAGGAAGTTCGAGTCGAGCGCGGCCTGCCAGTGTTCGTCGGGGATCGTCGCGATACCGCCGGGGAACGCCGTCGCCCCGCCCGCGTTGTTGACCAGGATGTCGAGCCCGCCGAGATGCGCGAGCGTCTCCCTGGCGAGGATTTCGGCGCCTTCGGCCGTGCTGACGTCGGCCTGGACGTAGTGGACGCCCTCGGGGAGATCGGCGACCGGGTTGCGCGACGACGTCACGACGGTGGCACCGGCGTCGAGCAGGTCGCGGACGATGGCCGCGCCGATCCCGCGGCTGCCGCCGGTGACGAGGGCGCGTTTTCCGGACAGGTTGGGAAATTCGTTATTGACCATACGGTCCATTAGATTGGTTTTGTACCGATCGGTCAAACTGGCTGGAGCTGTGCTGTGAGCAAGGTGACTGCCGCCGCTTTGCTGGGCAGCGCCGCGGCCGGTTCCCCGCTGATCGCCGCGATCACCGTGGCGCCGTCGACCAGGGAAAGCAGCTGATCCGCGAGTTCTTCGGGGTTCTTGACGGCGACCGCGCCGGTAAGGCCGAGCAGGTAAGCGTGCACCAGTTCCTTGTGAAGGCGGACCGCCGCGGCGACCCCCGGCGCCGTCGGGCCGAGCTCCCCGAACGAGTTGACGAACGCGCAGCCGCGGAAGCCGGGCTCGCAGAACCAGGTGTGCAGCCAGTCGAACACCGCCGGGATCGCGTCCTCGGACGTCTCGGCGTGCGAGGTCACGTAGTCCGCGAGCCTGCCCCGCCACCGCTCGTCGCGCCGCAGCAGATAGGCCTCGACCAGGGCTTCCTTGGACGGGAAACATTGGTAGAGCCGCTTGAGCGAAACGCCGGAATGCGTCCGGATCGCGTCCATACCCACAGCGTGGACGCCTCGGGCGTAGAAGAGTTCCTCCGCCGTCTCGAGCAGCCGGATCTTCGCTTCTTCGTGTCGCACAGCACCTTCCTCTAGCGCAGAGAATGTTCGTTCTCTACTCTAGGGCAAGAGCTGAGAACGCACGTTCTCCCGTCTTCGAGGAGCTGCCTGATGACGCCACGCCCGCCCTTCCCGCCCTTCGACGAGATCACCGCCGCGAAGAAGGTGCAGGCCGCCGAAGACGCCTGGAACACCCGCGACCCCGAGCGCGTCTCGCTGGCCTATACCGAGGATTCCGTCTGGCGAAACCGCGACAAGCACGTCGTCGGCCGCGCGCAGATCGTCGAATTCCTGACGGCCAAATGGGAACGCGAGCTGGACTACGCGCTGCGCAAGGAACTCTGGGGTTTCCGCGGCAACCGGATCGCCGTGCGCTTCCAGTACGAATCGCACAACGCCGACGGGCAGTGGTTCCGCAGCTATGGCAACGAACTCTGGGAGTTCAGCGATGAAGGCCTCATGCGGCGTCGCGAGGCGAGCATCAACGACCACCCGATCGACGAAAGCGACCGCCGGATCTTCGGGACCCGGCCGGAGGCGGAATACGGGGTTACTTTCCCGGTGTTCTGAGCCGGGCGCGGAAGTGGCATGAACGGACCTTTCATCTCGGTTTTTGAGATGAAAGGTCCGTTCATACCACTCTTTTGGCGGGCGCCGCGGATGGGCGTCAGAGCTCGAAAGCGTTCCCCGTGGCGATCTTCGGCCGTCCCAGCTCGACCGGCTCACCCACCCGAGCCCGCCGATAGACATCCGCCGTCGCCTCAGCGATCCGGCCCCAATCGAAGTCCGCCGCCAGCCGAGCCTGCGCGGCCCGAGCCCGGCGCGAAGCGGCGACTTTGTCATCGAGAACTTCTTCGACCGCGCTCCCCAGCGCGTCCACATCCCCAGGTGCGAACGCCAGCCCGGTCTCCCCATCGATCACGACTTCGCCAAGTCCACCAGCGGTCGAAGCGACCAACGGAGCCTTCGCCGCGGCGGCTTCCAGCGCCACGATCCCAAAAGGCTCATACCGGCTAGGCAGCACCACGGCATCCGCAGCGGCCAGCACCGCCCGGAGTTCGCGATCGGTGAGATGCCCGGCGAAGTCCACCGCGCGCCGGATCCGAAGCTTCCGCGCCAGTTTGATCAGCTCGTCCAGGTGCCGTCCCTTGCCCGCGATCACCAGCCGCGTGCCGGGGTTGCTCCGCCGGATCCGCGGGAGCGCGGTCAGCAGGTCTTGGACGCCTTTCTCCCACTCCAGCCGCCCGAAGAACAGCAGCAGCGGCGCGCCTGACGGGCTGTAGACCGAGCGGGCGTGGGCGACTTCGTCGGAGGAGACCTGCCAGCTGCGTTCTTCGATGCCGTTGTGGATGACGGTGATGTCGCCGGTCTCGACCTCGAACAGGTGCGCCACTTCCTTGCGCATGGCCTGTGAGCAGGTGATCAGCGCGTCGGCGCGGTTCGCGAGCCACCATTCGACCGAGTGCACCTGCTGGTTGAGCGGGTGCGAGAGCCAGCCGGAGTGGCGTCCGGCTTCGGTGGCGTGGACGGTGCCGACGAGCGGCACGCGCGCGGCTTCGGCGATGGCGATGGACGGATGCGTGACCAGCCAGTCGTGGGCGTGCACGACGTCGGGCTGCCAGGTGCGGAGCAGGTCCGTGGCGGCGCGGATCATCGCGTGGCCCATGGCCAGGGTCCAGGCGACGAGGTCGACCTCGAAGGTCAGGTGCATCGGGTCTTCGGCGACGCGGATGATCCGCACGCCGTCGACCATGCGGTCGCTCCGCGGGTGCGTTTCGGCGTCGGTACCGGCCGTGTGGCGGCAAAGGACCACCACGTCGTGGCCGTGTTTCGCCAGGTTGGTGGCCAGCGCGTGCACATGCCGGGACAGGCCGCCGACCACGACCGGCGGGTACTCCCAGGACAGCATCAGTACGCGCATGGGAGGAGGTTACTCGTGAGTTGGGAACGCCTCGCGAGGGTCGTCTGCCGGAAGTGTCCGCTTTGGTCCGGGCCGGACAGAATTTGGTCTAGACCTTGACCCGTTTCGCTGAGCGGGATCACGCTGAGTGCGCTCGTCACTACCGCCCAGTGCAAGGGGTTCGACGATGAGAATTGGCCCGCCGTTGGCCGTTGCCTGCTCGGTTGTGCTGCTCGCCACCGCGTCACCGGCCTTGGCCGCCGGGCCCAGGGAGAACTGGGCCGGCGCGACCTCGCAGTACTTCCAGAAAGTGCCCAGTGCCAACGAGTTCACCACCCGCGTGCCGAGTTCCGGCTCCGACGACGGCTTCACCGGCCGGTTGCGATTGAAGGCGAGGCCAGGAGTCGGCCCGGACGCCGGGATCCAGATCGCCACCACCGCGTCGCGTCAGTACGGCGAGTACGGCACCAGGATGAAGGCGGCGAACTGCGCCGGCCAGGACCGCGTCGGCGTGATCACCGGGGCTTTCACCTACTCGGGCGATCACTCCGATTCCAACGGCAACGGGGTGCCCGACAACGGCGAGATCGACATCGAATGGCTGTGCGCGCAGCCCGAGGTCATCTACCTGACGGTCTGGACCGACTATTCGGACGCCACCGGCAGCCTGCGGAAAGTCTCCCGGGTCATCGACCTGCGGGCCGGCCGCATCCTTTCGACCTGCTTCTCCACGTACTTCGGCGAATGTGTCCCGGTCAGCGCGGCCGAGAACGCGCCGACGTCGGTCCCGGCGATCTCCGGGTACGACTCGGGCACCGAGTTCTTCGAGTACGGCTTCAACTGGACGCCGAGCGTCGTGACGTACTACCTGGTCAACCGCGGCGGCCAGCGCGTGACGCTCTGGGACTACCGCGGTCCGGCGCAGCGCATCCCGACCAAGCCCGCGCCGTTCCTGCAGAACGTGTGGCACAGCAACAACTGGGACCCGATCGGCTTCGAGGCGCGCAACCAGCCGACGGCCGATGTGGACAGCTTCGTCGACTGGACCCAGCTTCCCTGACCGGGTTTTGCCTCATGGCCGGTGCGATCATGACTGCTGTGACGACTGAGCAGCCGCTGACCACGCCATGGACCGCCGAGGTAGGACCCGACAACGCGCTGCCGGAGTATCCGCGCCCGCAGCTCGTCCGCGACCGATGGTCGAACCTCAACGGGATCTGGGAGTACGGCACCGGGAAATCCGGCTACGACGAGCGGATCCTGGTGCCGTACCCACCGGAGTCGGCGCTGTCCGGGATCGGCAGGCACGACGACCGGATGTGGTACCGCCGCGTGTTCGAGCTCCCCGGCGACTGGCGGGGCCACCACGTCCTGCTGCATTTCGGCGCGGTGGACCAGACCGCGGAGGTCTGGGTGAACAACCAGCGGGTCGGCGCGCACGAGGGCGGCTTCACGTCGTTCAGCTTCGACATCACCGCGGCGCTCCGCCGCTCCGGCACGCAGGAGATCGTCGTCGGCGCCGAAGACCGGGGCGACATCGACCCGTTCCCGCTGGGCAAGCAGCGCAACACCCCGGGCGGGATCCTGTACACCGGGTCGTCCGGGATCTGGCAGACGGTGTGGCTGGAGCCGGTGCCGTCGGTGCACGTCGAGAAGCTGGACATCACCTCGGACCTGACCGGGTTTTCCTTGCTGCCCAGGGTTTCCGGCGAGCACATCGGCCGGGTCGAGGCTGTTGTCTCGCAACCGCAAGGAAACGAGCTCGCCAGGGAGTCCGCGAACGCCCACGAAACGCTCCGGCTGCCGGTGCCCGAGCCCCGCTTGTGGACGCCCGGCGACCCGTACCTCTACGACCTGACCGTCCGGCTGATCGGTACCGGCGGACAGCTCGTCGACGAAGTGCGCAGCTATGCGGGCCTGCGCACGATCGGCACGGTGCCCGACGAACAGGGCCGGCCGCGGATCGCGCTGAACGGCGAGATCACCTTCCTGCACGGCCCGCTGGACCAGGGTTTCTGGCCCGACGGCCTGCACACCGCGCCCACCGACGAAGCGCTCAAGTTCGACCTCGACAAGACCAAAGAACTCGGGTTCAACTTCGTCCGCAAGCACGTGAAGGTCGAGCCCGCGCGCTGGTATTACTGGACCGACAAGCTGGGTTTGCTGGTGTGGCAGGACATGCCGTCGCCGGTGTTCTCGTTCGACGGCCCGGCCGGCCCGGCGCCCGACCCGGTTCCCGAGGCCAAGGCCCATTTCGAGGCCGAGCTGCGCGAGATGATCGACCAGCTGCGCAGTGTGACCTCGATCGTCGGCTGGGTCCCGTTCAACGAGGGCTGGGGCGAGTACGACACCGCGCGGATAGCCGCGCTGGTCGCCGAGCTCGACCCCACCCGCATGGTGAACGCCGACAGCGGGGTCAACTGTTGTTTCTCCCGCCCGGATTCGGGCGCGGGTGACATTTACGACGACCACACCTACGTCGGCCCCGGCGCCCCGGAGGTCCGCGACGGCCGTGTGATCGTCGCCGGCGAATACGGCGGGCTCGGGCTCGTCGTCGAGGACCATCTCTGGCCGGGACCGCCGCAGGCGTACGAAATGACCGGCAGCTCCGAGGAACTCGCCGCGCGGTACGTCGAAGTCAGCGAGGTGCTGGAACGCGTGGTGCGCGAAAAGGGCTTGTCCGGCGCGATCTACACCCAGACCATCGACGTCGAGAACGAGGTCAACGGCTTCTTCACCTACGACCGCCGAGTCCTGAAGATGGATCCGCAAAAGGTGTCGGAGAGGAACCGCGCGGTGATCGAAGCGGGTCGCGATGGCCGTCGCCGGGGTGCGTGATCCCGGCGGCGCACATTCACGAGAAAGTGCGCCGCGTCGTGAAGGGTCCCTTCCTCAGGCGGGAAGCGCGGCTTCGATCGCCTTCACGACGGCTTCTGACTCGGGCTCGGTGGCCGGGCGGAACCGGCCGAGGATCTCGCCTTCGGGGCTGATGAGGAACT
>NZ_DASYMU010000038.1:0-10638 GCF_036008905.1 Amycolatopsis sp.
TGCAGATCGGACCCTTTCAACTCTCCGCCATCCGGGTCGACCACCCGACCCCGGCGTTCGGCATCCGGCTGACCCACGACGGCACCACGATCGCCTACACGGGCGACACCGGGCCGTGCGCGGCGCTCGACGAGCTCGCCGCCGGCGTCGACGTGCTGCTTTCGGAAGCGTCCTGGACGCACTCGCCGGACCGGCCGCCGGGCGTGCACCTTTCGGGCAAGCAGGCGGGGGAGCTGGCGCTTCGGGCAGGCGCCGGACGGCTGCTGCTCACCCACATCGCGCCGTGGACCGATCGGGACACCGTCCTGCGCGAGGCGCTCGATGTCTTCCCGAAGACCATCGCCGTCGAGCAGGGCGCCGTCTACGACCTTTGAGCGGCGCAGGACCAGCCAGCCGAGCAGCCCGAACGGGATGATCAGCCAGCAGGAAAGCAGGCGGTAGGCCAGGACGGCCGCCGCCGACGCCGTTTCGTCGGCGCCCGCGGATACGAGCCCGGCCAGCAGGCTGACCTCGATCACGCCGATACCGCCGGGCGTGAGCGGGATCTGCCGCACGATCTGCACGGTGAGATAGACCGCGGCCAGTTCGGTGATGCTGACCTGGATGTCGAACGCGCGGGCCGCCGCCAAGAGGCAGAGCAGGTCGGTCGTCCAGTTGATGACGGCCGAGCCGAGCGCGAGCGCCCAGTGCCGTGGTGCGACGGCGCGGGCCGTCCGCCAGGTGTTGACCACCGGTTCGAACCACGACCAGCGGCCGGACGGCGTCCAATGGCGTTCGCGGGCGTGTCCCAGCGAGTACGCGGCCCAGCCGAGGACGGCGAGCACGGCGATGGTGGCCGCCGCCGTCGGCACAGGATGGGTCTGCCAGGCCGACGACAGGTGCACGAGCGTCCCGGTGGTGTAGAGCAACGCCAGCCCGAGGAACGAGAGCACACCGGAAAGCAGCATGACGGCCGTCGCGGCGGCCTTGTCGGCGCCGCCCGCCAGGAACTGCCGGAACGCGTAGCCCGCAGACACCGCCGAACCGGCCGGCAGGCTGATCGAGATCGCCGACCGGCTGTAGGACAGGGCGAGCGCGCGGTGACGCGGCATCGAGACGCCGAAAGCGAGCAGCAGCCGTCGTTGCTGGCGGCCGAACATGGCCATCGACACGAACTCGGCGAGCGCGGCGATCATCAGCCAGCGGAAGTCGGCGCCGCCCAGCGCATCGGCGACATGGGCGGGTGCGGGCAGCTTGTCCCGCAGGGTCACCAGCACGATCGCGAACACGGCCACCGTGCCCGCGATCTTCAAGACCCGTTTCCCGGTCATCCCCGCACCCCTGTTTTCCCTCGGACTGAATTATCCACCGGTGATCAGAGAAGTCAACGTGCGTTGAATTACAGGCCGCATCCGCGCAGAGCGGTGATCGGGCGACGTCCTAGAGTGCTCGGCGTGGCGAGAAAAGATGGCAGGACCGACGACCAGCTCCGCGAAGTGAAGATCACCCGGGGTTTCCAGCAGTGGCCAGCGGGATCCGTGCTGATCGAGTTCGGCAACACCCGCGTGCTGTGCGCGGCGAGTGTCACCGAAGGCGTGCCGCGGTGGCGGGCGGGCTCCGGTCTCGGCTGGGTGACCGCCGAATACGCGATGCTCCCCTCGGCCACCAACACCCGTAGCGACCGTGAGTCCGTGAAGGGCCGCATCGGCGGCCGCACGCACGAGATCTCGCGGCTCATCGGCCGTTCGCTGCGCGCGTGCATCGACCTCGCCGCGCTCGGCGAGAACACCATCGTCATCGACTGCGACGTCATCCAGGCCGACGGTGGCACCCGCACGGCGGCCGTCACCGGCGGCTATGTCGCGCTCGCCGACGCGATCACCTGGCTCGGCGCCGCGAACCGGCTCAACGACCCGCAGCCGCTGTCGTCCTCGGTGGCGGCGATCAGCGTCGGCGTCGTCGACGGCCGGGTCCGCCTGGACCTTCCGTACGAAGAGGACTCGCGCGCCGAGGTCGACATGAACGTCGTCGCGACCAGCGCCGGCACGCTCATCGAGGTGCAGGGCACGGGCGAGGGCGCGACCTTCGCCCGGTCCACTTTGGACACCATGCTCGACATGGCGCTCGCCGGCTGCGCGGAGCTGACGCGCAAGCAGACCGAAGCACTCGCGCTGCCGTACCCGGGCGAGCTGCCCGAGCCGCGGCCCGACAAGAAGTCGAAGAGCGCCAAGTGACCCGGCTGCTGCTGGCCACCCGTAACGCCAAGAAGCTCGGCGAGCTGCGCCGAATCCTTGCCGCGGAAGGGATCGAGGGCGTCGAGGTCCTCGGTCTCGCCGACGTCGACGAGTTCGAAGAGGCGCCGGAAACCGCACCGGACTTCGAGGGCAACGCGCTCGCGAAGGCCCGTGACGCGGCTGTGGCCACCGGCCTGCCGTCCATCGCGGACGACTCGGGGATCACCGTCGACGCGCTGAACGGTATGCCCGGCGTGCTGTCGGCACGCTGGGCCGGTCGGCACGGTGACGACAAGGCGAACCTGAACCTCGTGCTGGCGCAGACCTCCGACACCCCGGACGAGCGCATGGGCGCGGGCTTCGTTTGCGCGGCGGCACTTGTCGTCCCGGGCGGCGAGGAAACCGTGGTGCGCGGCGATTGGCGCGGCACGCTGATCCGCGAACCTCGTGGTGCCAACGGTTTCGGCTACGACCCGATCTTCGTGCCGGAGGGTGAGAGCCGGAGCTCGGCGGAGATGGAACCGTCCGAAAAGGACGCCGTCTCGCACCGGGGCAGGGCACTTCGCGCGCTCCTGCCCCAGCTGCGAGCACTGGCGACCAGGTGACCGGATCGGGACATGCCCCCAACGCCGCGTTGGGGGCGCTCAGTGCCCCCAACGCCGCTTTGGGGGCACTTTCGGGGCCCTAGTGCCTGCTCACGGCGGGGCGGGGGCGACGGCGGGCGGTTAGGTAGGCGGCACGGAGTTCCTTGATCACGGTGCTGGGCTCGGTTCGGAGGCGAGCGGGCAAGGTCTGCAACACGACGACACCGGCCGCGACGTAGCGGGCGTTACGTGCCAAGGTGTCCGCGAAGTCATCCCATTCGGAGTGAACCTCACGGGAGTCGATCTCCCACGCGAACGCGATGTCGTCGCACCAAGCGTCCGGCTTCGCGACGTACACGCCCTTCTCGTCGTAGATGTGGACATTCCTTTCACACTCCGGAAGTCCGGCTCGCTTCCACAGTCGCCACGCGTCGCCTTCCGCGACGGACTCGGCGCCTTCCAGCAACGCGGCCAGCGCCCCGGCGTGGCAGCGCCGAGCCTCGCTGACTGCCGTCTCGCAACTCGTCGTGGAGTTCCTCAGGAGTACAACGGTTTCGTTGAACAGCCTCGGCGAGCATTGTTTGGATCACGTCGAAATCCCGCATTCGCCGCGTGGCATCCAGTACCGCACGAAAGACGGGCGCGACCGGAACTCCGTGACGCATCACTGGGTCAGGCAATCTGATCGTCCGCTCGACGAGCGCGAATCCCGCACTCGAAACCTCACGCTCTCCAGGGATGAGTATGTGCACGTCGTCCGGGACAGGGATCCTGCGCAGCCCATGTCTGCGAGCGGCCCACAAGCCAGTCACCATGGCGCCCGCGCCACCCCGGAGCAACGCGGCCTGGATGCGTTGCTCTTCGGTCGGGTCGGTCGGGTTGAGCAGAATGACTCCCGGCAGCAACCTCCGCCACGGGCCGCCGGGTAGACATCTTCGGTAGATCGTTCTTCGCTCCATGCCCATTTTTTCGAGCAACTTGGCGCGAACGACCTCGGGACGGTTCTTGTGGCCCGCCATCATCGGATGGCGGGCCCAGCTTCCACGTTTCATGCCCTCGATCATGCGAACCCCCACCGACAAAAACGGGGTGGATCCCCGCGAACGGTCCGTTCGCGGGGATCCACCCCGTGTCGTTACCCCAAAGCGGCGTTGGGGGCACTCAATGCCCCCGACGCCGCTTTGGGGTCAGATGGCTCGCCGACGCGCCGGGACAAGGCGCCAACGGGGCGAACTAGAAGACCAGGTTCAGGTCTTTGATCAACTTCGCGACGTGGCCGGTGGCGCGGACGTTGTACTGCGCCGTCGAGATCTTGCCCTCGGGGTCGACGACGAAGGTCGAGCGGATGACGCCCTGCACGACCTTGCCGTAGTTCTTCTTCTCCCCGAACGCGCCCCACTGCTTGAGGACGGTCTTCTCCGGGTCCGAAAGCAGCGGGAAGGTCAGCGCCTCGGCGTCGACGAACTTCGCCAGCTTTCCCGGCTTGTCGGGGGAGATGCCGAGGATCTGGTAGCCGGCGTTGTTCAGCTCGGCGAGGTTGTCGCGGAAGTCGCAGGCCTGCTTGGTGCAGCCCGGCGTGCCCGCGGCGGGGTAGAAGTAGACGACGACGGACTGGCCGCGGAAGTCGGCGAGGGAGACGTCCTTGCCGTCGGCGTCCGGGAGGGTGAAATCAGGGGCGGTGTCGCCCGGGGAAAGCCGCTGCTCGCTCATGCCCCCGAGCCTAAGCCGAGCCGCAGTAGGTAGCCGAAACCGGGCTGGCGGTGTCGGGCCGGAGCACCATCCGCAGCTCGGCGGGCTGTGGCGGGACGGCGAAGGCGAGGTTCATCCGGACCGAGCGCCCGGGGGCGACGTCCTTGCCGGCGTCGATGACACCGTTGAAGCCCTGCGTCGAGTCGACGACTTGGATGGCTTGAGTGCCGGCGACGGTCGCGGCCACCGAGAAGCCGGAGAGCCGGTACGGCGCGGCGCCGGCGTTGGTGACTTCGATTTCGAACGCGGCCGCGCGGGCGCTGGCCGGATACGCGGTCGGGCTCGGCTGGAAGGACTTCGGGGCCGACACGGTGATCGCGACGCCGTCGGCGAAGGTGTGGCCGACGCCGAACTTCAGCGTGTCCGTGGCTTTGACGGCCGGTTGGACCTCGGGGACCGGCCCGAGCGCGGCAGGGGCGGAGCCGGCCTGCACCTGCACCCCGCAGGCCACCGCGGCGAACAGCACGCAGGCGGCCAGCATGAGCTTCGGTGTGCGCGCGGGCGCCATCGCGGTTACTCCAGTCGGGTGGGGAGTTGGTCCGTTCGGCGTAGGTACTTTTGTCGCCTCCGCCGAACGAGACTCACTCTCTACCGCCCGGGCCCCTTCGACGAGCATCGCCGGGGGGTTGACGCGGAGCTGGTGTACACCCGTGGCCGATCTGTGACCGGAAGGGCACTGGTAGTGACAGTTCTCACTGAAATGCCACTTACAACGGACGTCAAACGGCGATTGCGAAGAACAAGATGAAAATGGCCAGTCCGACGACCCAGGCCACGATGAGCCAGCCGAAGTCACGCCACGGATCGACCGAGCGGCTTTCCTCGCCGGGCACGTAGACGCCACGCGTCTCGAACCAGTCGGCCCAGTGGGCCAACCAGCTGATGGGGTTGCGCAGGCGCATGGGGCTCACAGTACGGCCCCGAGCCGGAAGCCGGTCAGAGCCATCCGCGGTCGAAGGCGATCCGCACCAGGTCCACCCGGTTCCGCGCGCCGCACTTGTTGATCATGTTCGACGTGTAGTTCCGCACGGTGCCTTCCGAGAGGAACAGCCGCCCGGCGATTTCCCGCGCGGACGCGCCCTCGGCGACCAGCCGGACGACGTCGAGCTCGCGCTGGGTCACCGGGACGTCCTCTTCGAGCGCCGCCACGGCGAGCGCCGAGTCGAACACGCGCTCACCCGCGGCGATCCCGCGGATCGCGGCGAGCAGCTCGTCCGCGGGCGCGTGCTTGACCACGTAACCCTTCGCGCCCGCCTGCAGCGCGCGCTGCAACATGCCGGGTTTGCTCAACGCGGTCAGGATGAGTGCCGCGCAGGTCGGCACTCGCGACCGGATGAGCTCGGCGGCCGACAGGCCGTCGAGGCCCGGCATGTCGATGTCCAGCACGGCCACGTCGGGGCGGAGCTCGGTGATGCGGTCCACGGCCTGGTCACCGCGCCCGGCGACGCCGACCACGGACAGGTCCGGCTCCAGCTCGATCAGGGAAACCAGTGCGGAGCGCACCATCACCTGGTCCTCCGCGAGGAACACGCGGATGGTCGCCTGCTTGGTGTCGATCATCGGGTTCTGCCTTTCGGGCTACAGGACAAGGCCTAGCCGGCGGCCGTGATGCGACGGTCGGCCGCGCCACCGGACGAGTCCAGGTCGGTCAGCGGCACGGTCGCCCGCAGGAGGAATCCGCCACTGGTCTGGACCGATGCTTCGAGTTCGCCGTCGAGATCGGCCAGCCGTTCCCGCATCCCGCGGATACCGTGTCCGCCCGAAGGCAGCTGCATGGTCCTGATCGGAGCGCCGTCGCTCGTCAGCTCGAGGACGGCGTGCCCGCTTTCGGCGCGCAGCCGTACTTCGCAGACGGTGGAATCGCTGTGCCGCAGCACGTTCGTGGCGCCTTCACGGACGATCCACGCCAGCGTCTGCGAGGTGTCCGAACTCAGTTCGAGCGGCGCCAATTCCACTTGGGTGCGTACGCCGGCGGAGTTGAGGATGGTGCGCGCGCTGGCGACTTCCCCGGCCAGTGACGTGTCCCGCATCCCGGCGACCACCGTCTGCATCTCGGTGATCGAGTCCCGCAGCAGCGCCCGTGCCTCGCACAGCTCGGCCGCGGCGCGCTCGGCGTCCCGGTCGGTGAGCCGTTCCACCAGTTCCAGTTTGAGCACCACCACCGACAGCCCCCGGCCCAGCGTGTCGTGCAGGTCGCGGGCCCAGCGCAGCCGCTGCTCGCTCACCGCGACCCCGGCCAGTTCCGTCCGCGTGTCTTCCAGTTCCCTCGCGAACACCACCAGCCGCGGGATCGCGTAGAAGATCAGCGTCGACAGCGCGAATTCCTCGAGGCTGCGGATGGTGTCGCCGGCGGAGAACAGATTGGACATCACCGCGAAGTAGATGCCGAGGCAGCCCAGTGTGACTGCCCCGCGTGCCTTCCCGGACAGGCAAAGCAGCATGACCGAGAAGCTCAGCGCGGGCGGCGCGGCCCAGTTCATGCCCAGCAACCAGAACAGCAGCAGCGACCAGGCGAGCCCGCCGACGGCGATGGCCTGGATGAGCCGGCTCCGGCGCCGTCCACGAAGGACGTTGACCGCGCAGAAGATGTACGAGCCCAGCCAGAGCACGAAAGCACTGGTCCGCAGCGCGCGTTCGACCCCGTTCACTTCGAACAGCGTGCGCACCGGGTAGGTCGAAATGAGCGCCATGTACGCGGCGAGGCCGATCAGCGCGAGCACGCCCACGACATGCCCGGTACCACCCGCTCCCGGCCGCAAATGGCGGTACAGCCACGAGCGTCTTCGATTCGCCTTGGCCTTGGAATTCGTTGCCATGCCCTCACACCAGCCCTGTCCGCTTCAGGCCCTTGCGGGGCGCAGTGTCTGTCTCGGGACGCGTCATAGGACGCAGGCGCACGCCGTTCAGAGCCGTTCTCCGGCCGTGGTTTCGCGAGGTTCCCATTCCCCTGTCTCCGGAGCGACCCCGTTCGTTTCGCGGGGCGGTCTCATCTCCGGATGCCTCCCGTGTACTGGCCCCCGGCTGGCTAGACGCTAACACCGGAGAGGGAGTCTCAGACTGCTCCGATCGGCGGGGAATCCTTGTTTTGTCACTAGATTTTACCTGCGGTTCAAAGAGATCCGGGGGTCTTAGCGCAAGGGGGCGGCCCATTTGGCAATTAGTGGACCGCGCGTAGTCAACCGAGTGCCGAACGAAGTCTTCTATACGAGGCGGTCCGGGAACCGACGCGGCAAACGGTGTCGGCACTTTTGCCCACGGATCAGGTTTTCGGTGGGAAATTACCGGAATGGTCGCGGTCAGTGATTGACCGTGTACGCCAATCCTGGGAGTTGTACGACGTCCGACCGGGAATGGCTTCGGTGAAATGGTGGCGCCGGTCGAATTCGTCCGGCGCCGAGCTCACCATGAAATGGCCGACACTGCTTTCGCGTTCCCAGTCGAGCCCGAAGCATCGCGCGGACAGGTCGCCGTTGCCGACCCCGACGCCGAGTCCGCACGGCGCCAGGCCCATCGCGGTGCCCACCAGGTACAGCGTCTGGTAGAGCACGCCGACGTGCTTGAGCGTGGTGGCATACGGGATGCCGCTGTACTTCCAGCCGAGCCGCTGGAACCGCGAGGTGATCGTCAGCAGGACGTCCGGGGGCTCCGCGTTGCCCGCCGACACCGAAGCGGCGGCCAGCATCGCGTCGACGTCGGGACGGTGGTTGTTCACCAGCACGAGCCGGTGGCCGGCCGGGTCGTAGTAGTACATGCCGGGTTTGAGGCCCTCGCAGCGGCGGACGGTGAGCCAGAGGTCGAGCTCCCCGGCGCCGCCGTCGGCGGGGTAAGGCTTGTCGACGCCTTGGTAGGGCATCTGACGCTCCGGCGCGGGCCCGTAGACCGCGCGCACCCTGGCGGCGCGGTAAAGCAGTTCGGAGAGCTGGAACACCGTCAGCGGTTCCCGACCCGGGGTGCGCACGGACTGTCTCGTCTCGAGGACCTCGGTCAGGGTGACGTCATCGGCGAGGACGTCGTCCAGCGCGGGCCTCGGGAGCACGACGACCGGCCCTTTGGGCAGCTCGCGGATGGGCGCCTCGTGTTCGATCTCGCCGGTGAACCGGAAGGTCGCGCCGAACTCCTCGTCATGCCGGCCGGACTTGCTGCGCGCGTGGAACAGCAGATCGTGAAACCCCCACTGGCGCAGGCGGGCCTGTTCCTCCTCCGGTGCCGGTTCGTCGACCTGGTCGAGCAGTTTCGCCGCCACCAGCAGGTCCAGCACCGCCCTGGTCGCATCAGGGTCGAGCGAGGGCACGATCCGGGCGAGCTCCGCCACCGTCCGCGGCCGGGACGCGCTCGCGATCAGCGCGGCCAGCAACGGGTCGTGCAGCCGCGCCTTGTACAGGCTCAGCGGATTCTCCAGGGTGAACACGCCGTCGACCTGGTGCAGGTAGGCGAACCGCGAGACGCTCAGCTGGTCGCCGTCCTCGACCCGCCGCGGCCCGGTGAAGCCCTTGAACCGCGCGTTGGACGAAATGGGCACGACCTCGGCCACCGTGACGGCGTCCAGCTCGACCGAATGCACCAGCAGGAATTGCAGGACGTCGACGAGCACGTGCATCTTGGTGATCTCGCCGATCGGGTCTGCCGCGGCGGTGATCACCAGGTCCATCACGTTCCCGGCGAGCACGGGGCCGAAGGTGAGCCGGTCGACCGCCGATGCCACGCCGTCCGAGACCGCGGCCACGATGTGGTTGCCCCAGCGGTGGGAGATCAGCAGGTCCCCGCCTTCGCGGTCGACCATCACGTCTTCGCGGAACGACACCAGGTGACGTGCCGTCCCGATGGCCGCCGGAGAACCCTGCCCCGTGAGCGAAACCGAGTGGGACATGGACTCTCCCTTCACACGAACATCGGCGTCGGGTTCAGCTCGTCCTCGGCCGGCGGCGCCGCCCGCCAGCCGAGTTCGACGGGCACGTCGTAGAGCCGTCCCGGCGCGAACCGGCTCCAGAAATGCCGCATGCCGGGCACGATCACCTTCACCACCGGCAACCCGATGTCCGGCCGTGTGAGGTCCAGCGCGAGCAGCTCCATGCCCTTGGCTTCGACGAGGTCCTGGCAGGCGCGGACGTCGGCGGCGAGGTCGTGGCTCGTCGGCAGGGAGAGGTCGGAAACGCGGCTGCTCGGCACGGCCGGATCCGGTAGCAGATAAGGAAGTTCCGCGACCTTCGCGTTCTGCCACCACGCGTGCTGCGCCGGGTCGGGGAAGTTGTAGCCCTGTCCGCCGGCCGTGGCGAACGCGACCGCGGGCAGGAACTGGTTGAGCTCGCTCAACGCCCGCAGCACCGCGATCCGGGCGTCGTGATGCGCGCCGAACGCCAGGATGATGTCCTCGGCGGGTTTGTCGACGCGGCGGCTCAGCGCCACCACCGCCGGGATGCCGAGATCGGCGGTGAGGTCGAGGGCCCAGACCTCCCGGTTCAGCTTCGCGTACTCGCCGCGCATTTCGGCGACCCACGGTTCGTTCAGGGAGTCCAGGTCGATCCCTGGCCGCCGGACACGGTTGTACCACCACAAAGCGACGCTGTCGCGCTCCACGAGTTCGTAGAACCCTTGCAGCGTCGCGTCTTCCAGGCTGGTGCCCGCCGCGCAGCCGTTCGAGTCGGCCAGTGCGTAGAACGGTCCCTGGTACGGATAGGAGAAGAACAGCAACGAAGTCGGCAGGTATTTCCGGCGCTGTTCGGTGAGCGAGTAGACCGGGCTCCACTCGAGCCGCGCGTCGGCCGGCATCGGTTCGGCGACGCACTGGAAGGCGATTTCCGTGCGGTTCCAGCGGTCCCGCTCGGCGAACTGGCGTTCGCTGTAGAGCATGGAAGCGTTGGGGTGGATGCCTTCCGAGCCCAGCGCGGCCAGGCTGCTGACGATGCGCGGCTCGTCGCCGTCGTGCACCGTGCTGTACCGTTCCAGCGCCTCACCGAGCGCGCTGGTCTTCGCCTGGATGTCGGTGACCCCCTTGCCGCAGCTCTGCGTGCGCAGCCCTTCTCGCAGGCCGCGCAGCGAACTGACCCGCATCGCCCGGTTGTAGCCCGACGAATACCCGCGCACGAACGGCAAAC
>NZ_DASYMU010000039.1:0-37520 GCF_036008905.1 Amycolatopsis sp.
GAGCGCCCTCGCCAGGCGGACGACCTCCAGGCAAGTGTCAGGCGAACCAGCCCGTTGCCGGACTCTCACCTTGGCTACGAACAGGCCCGACGCCATTCGACACCCCGCAGAAAGAAAAAAGTGTCCGCCATCTGTCGACAGATGGCGGTAGTTGCGGACGCGGGGTATCACGGGCAAAACGCTATGAAGGGTCCGTTCCTCTCGAAAACTGAGAGGAACGGACCCTTCATACGACTTGAGGTGACCAGCTACGGCAGCGTGGCGAGGTGCCCGCCGACGGCGTTGGCCCACGCGTAGTTGTTCGACGCGTCCCAGTTGATCGACCAGGTCATCGCCCCGCGGATCGCCGGGTACGGCGTCGCGGGCTTGTAGGCACCACAGTTGACGGCCTTCGCCAGGCAGTCCAGCGCGTTGTTCACGATGGTCGGCGACACATAGCCGCTACCCGCGCCCTGGGGCGACGCCGGAACGCCGATCCCGACCTGGTCCGCCCGCAGCCCGCCCTGCAGCTGGATGCACGCCAGCGCGGTGAGGAAGTCGACCGAGCCCTGCGAGTAGACCTGCCCGTTGCAGCCGTTCATCGAGCCGGAGTTGTAGTACTGCATGTTGACGATCGTCAGGATGTCCTTGATCCCGAGCGCCAGCTGGAAGTACCCACCGGACGTCGACTGCATGTCGATCGTCTGCGGCGCCATCGTGATGACCGTGCCGCCCTTGGCGTAGATGCTCCGCAGCGCGGAACCCATGTGCGTGGCGTTGACGCCGTTTTCGAGGTCGATGTCGACGCCGTCGAAGCCGTAGTTCTGGATCAGCGTGCCGATGCTGTTCGCGAAGTTCGCGGACGCCGTCGGGTCGCCGACGCTGATCGTGCCGTTCTGGCCACCGACGGAGATGATGACCTTCTGGCCGCGGCTCTGCACGGTCTTGATGTCGGCCTTGAACTGCGCGTCGGTGTAGCCGCCGAGCTGACTCGACAGACCCGAGTCGAGCGTGAAGCTGACCGCGCCTGGCTTGCTCGTGTCGGCGTCGGCGAACGAGACCGCGATGATGTTGTAGCGGGTCGGGACGTCCGCCAGCTTCAACGCCTTCGCGCCGTTGAAGAAGTTCTGCCAGTAGCCGGTGAGCAGGTGCTTCGGCAGCGCGGTGTCGGTCGGCGGCTTGCTCGTGGTCGTGGTCGGCGGGGTCGTCGTGGTCGACGGCGGCAGAGTGGTCGTCGTCGACGTCGGGGGCTTGGTCGTCGTGGTCGGCGGGGTGCCGCCCGGGCCGTCGAGGCTGACGTCATCGGCGAAGTACGTCGGCTGGCCGTACCAGCCGTGCACGTAGATGCCGACGCTCGTGCTGGCCGCGCCGGTGGTGAAGTTGACCGTCAGCTGCGTCCAGGAAGAAGCCCCGGGCGTCCAGGTGCTGACCTCGGTGGTGCCCGTGCCGGCCGCGCCGAGGTAGACGTAGCTGCCCTGCACCCAGGCGGTCAGTTTGTACGCGGTGTTCGGCTTGACCGCGACGTTCTGCGAGCACCTCGCGTTGTCCTGACCTGCGGGTGTGCCGGAAAGCGCCTTGGTGCCGGAGTGCGTCGGAGTGCTCACGACGCCGCCGCCGGTACACGTCCAGCCGCTGAGGTTCCCGTCCTCGAAACCGGGATTGCTCAGGATGTTGGCGGCGGTCGCGTTGCCGGAGACGACCAGCAGCAGGCCGGCGCACACCCCCAAAGCGGAAAACAGCGCCGCGAGCGCGTGTTTGGGTTTGATCGCCACGGTACCTCCACCTGAACTGGTGATATGGACCACTTAAAAATGGACTAGACCAATCAAGGTGTCAAGAGGTGGCTTCGAGAGGGTCATACGAAAGTCGCAGGGCCGTCAGCGGCACAATGTGAGGCCTGACTTAACCGAAGGGATCGTGGACAGTGGGCTTGCAGTCGGTCGAGCAGAAGATCGCCGAAGAACTGAATGTGCGCGAAGGGCAGGTCAAGGCCGCCGTCGACCTGCTCGACAGCGGCTCCACCGTGCCGTTCATCGCCCGGTACCGCAAGGAAGTCACCGGGATGCTCGACGACACGCAGCTGCGCACGCTGGAGGAGCGCCTGCGCTACCTGCGTGAGCTCAACGAGCGGCGCACGGCCGTGCTGGAGTCGATCCGCAGCCAAGGCAAGCTCGACGAAGCCCTCGAAGCGTCGATCCTCGCCGCGGACACGAAGTCCCGGCTCGAGGACATCTACCTTCCGTTCAAGCCGAAGCGGCGCACGAAGGCGCAGGTCGCGCGCGAAGCCGGTCTCGAGCCGCTCGCCGACGGCCTGCTCAACGACCCGTCGACCGACCCGCAGGCCGCCGCCGCGGTCTTCGTCGACGCCGAGAAGGGCATCGCGGACACGCAGGCCGCACTGGACGGCGCCCGCGCGATCCTGGTCGAGCGCTTCGCCGAAGACGCCGACCTCATCGGTGAGCTGCGCGAGAAGATGTGGTCGCAGGGCCGCCTCTCGTCGAAGCTCCGCGAGGGCAAGGCCGAGGACGGCGCCAAGTTCTCCGACTACTTCGAGTTCTCCGAGCCGTTCACGAAGATGCCGTCGCACCGCATCCTCGCGATGTTCCGCGGCGAAAAAGAGGACGTGCTCGACATCAACATCGAGCCCGAAGAGCCGTCCGACGAGCCCAAGCCCGGCCCGAGCGACTACGAGACGCGCATCGCGCAGCGTTTCGGCATCGCGGCCAACGGCAGGCCCGGTGACAAGTGGCTGACCGACACCGTCCGCTGGGCGTGGCGCACGAAGATCCTGCTGCACCTGGGCATCGACCTGCGGATGCGCCTGCGCCAGTCGGCCGAGGACGAGGCCGTGCGCGTGTTCGCGTCAAACCTCCGAGACCTGCTGCTCGCCGCGCCCGCCGGCACCCGCGCCACGATGGGCCTTGACCCCGGCTTCCGCACCGGCGTCAAGGTGGCCGTGGTCGACGACACCGGCAAGGTCGTCGCGACCGAGGTCATCTACCCGCACCAGCCGCAGAACCAGTGGGACCGCTCGCTGGCTGTACTCGGCAAGCTCGCCGCCCAGCACAAGGTCGACCTGATCTCGATCGGCAACGGCACCGCGTCCCGCGAGACCGACAAGCTCGCGATCGACCTGATCAAGGCGCACCCGGACCTGAAGCTCACCAAGGCGATCGTCTCCGAGGCGGGCGCTTCGGTGTACTCGGCGTCGGCGTTCGCGTCGGCCGAACTGCCGGACATGGACGTCTCGCTCCGCGGCGCGGTCTCCATCGCGCGACGCCTGCAGGACCCGCTGGCCGAGCTGGTGAAGATCGACCCGAAGTCCATCGGTGTCGGCCAGTACCAGCACGACCTGTCTGAGGTTTCGCTGTCACGATCACTCGATGCGGTGGTCGAGGACTGTGTGAACGCGGTCGGCGTGGACGTCAACACCGCGTCCGCTCCCCTGCTGACCCGCGTTTCCGGCATCACGACCGGTCTGGCGGAGAACATCGTCGGGCACCGCGACGAGCACGGCCCGTTCAAGACGCGGCTCGCGCTCAAGGAGGTCGCGCGGCTCGGGCCGAAGGCGTTCGAGCAGTGCGCGGGTTTCCTGCGCATCCCCGGCGGCGACGACCCGCTCGACTCGTCGAGCGTGCACCCCGAGGCGTACCCGGTGGTCCGCAAGATCATGCAGGCCACGAGCACTGATCTCCCGAGCCTGATCGGCAACGAGCGCGCTTTGAAAGCCGTGCGCCCGCAGGACTTCGTCGACGAGACGTTCGGTCTGCCGACGGTCACGGACATCCTGGCGGAACTCGAAAAGCCCGGCCGCGACCCGCGACCCGCGTTCAAGACGGCGACCTTCGCCGAGGGCGTCGACAAGCTTTCGGACCTCAAGCCGGGCATGCGCCTGGAAGGTGTCGTCACCAACGTGGCCGCGTTCGGCGCGTTCATCGACGTCGGCGTGCACCAGGACGGTCTCGCGCACGTTTCCGCGCTGTCGAAGAACTTCGTCAAGGACCCGCGTGAGGTCGTGAAGCCAGGCGACATCGTCAAGGTGAAGGTGCTGGAGGTCGACATCCCGCGCAAGCGGATCTCGCTCACCCTGCGCCTGGACGACGAGCCCGGCGCCGCGAAGCCTGAGCGTGGCGGCGGTGGCGGCGGTGGCGGCGGCCGTCAGCAGCAGGGACAGCGCAAGCCGCAGCAGAACCGCGGTGGCTCACGCTCCTCCGCCCCCGCGCCCACCGGCTCGCTGGCCGATGCACTGCGTAAGGCTGGCTTCGGAAAGTAAGGCCCGACCCAGCGTGGCTCGTGAGTGGCTACGAGTGTTCTAACACTCGTAGCCACTCACGAGCTTTTGCGTACCAGGCCGGTGTAGCCCGCGACGTTCTCGACCGCCGTGCACGCCCCAGGCGGCCGCCCTGGGGAATGTGTCGACATATTCCGCGCGCCGGCGCCGAAAGTGAGCAGCAGCGCCAAAACGACCGTCGCGAGCAGGCCGCCCAAGGGGCGCCAGGGGCGGTAGCCGTAGCCGATCAGGACTCCGCTGAGGCGGTGCACCAGCCGCCGGAACGGCCCGCCGATATCCCCTCGACGTCGGAGATCTCGTTGCTGGGCAATGAGAATCCGCCGCGCGTCACGTTCGTGCCCGGCGGCCCGGTGGACTTTGGCCAGCTGCTGATACGGCTGTGCCCGGTAGCCCGCCGGATGCTCGGCGAGCATCGACAGCCACTCGTCGAGCGTCGCGTCCCACGGCACCTGCGCGTAGGTCAGCCCGTCGGCATCGACACGCGTGCCCGACAACGGCAGCACCAGCGAACCCTTCACCGTGACCCCGTCCAGATCGATACCATCCTGTTCCGGGTTGTTCTGCACGATTTCCGCGTCACGAAAGGAAAGTTGTGTACCGAAGTGCGCGTCGATGAAAATGATCGTGGCGGCGTCCCCAGTGGATTCCGCCCGGAATCCGTCGTTGAACAACACGGTGCTCTCGACCCGGCAAGTGGACGCGGTCAGCGCCGGACCTCCCTGGCACACGAGGTGACCGCCGTTGCCGATCAGCTGGCCGGAGATCCGTGCGCCGAACAGCCGGAAACAGCCGTCAGGCCCCGCGCCCTCCGCCCGGAACCCGTCGCCGAACGTGAGAGTTTCGCCGACGACCAGGTGGTCTCCGAGGAAGGCCGGGCCCGCGCTGTTCTTCAGCTGCGCACCCCACAGTTGCAACTCACCGCCGATCCGGGCCCCGGCCAGCCGTACCGTGCCGTTCGGAGACGCCGTCTCCGCTCGGAAACCCTCGGTGAACTGGGCGTCACCGTCGACGGTGATGCCGTCGGCCCCCACCGCCGGTCCGTCCGTGTTGGTCAGCTGAGCGCCATCCATGCGCAGCTGACCACCGATGTGGACACCACGTAGCCGGATCGTGTCGTCGTCGCAGGTGGTCGCCGCGGCAACGCGGCTGAAGTGAGCGCTCTCCTCGACACTCATGCCGTCCGCGCCAAACGCGGGCCCGTCCGTGTTCGACACCCGGGCGTCGCTCATGTCCAGCTGGCCACCGATACGGGCTCCGAACATCCGGACGGCGCCCAGCTCGTCGGTCGCTTCCGCCCGGAATCCCGCGCGGAGGAAGACCGATCCCGACACCACCAGCCGATCGGCGTCCAAGGCCGCGCCCTCGTCGTTGGCGAGCTCGGCGCCGCTCAATAACAGGGTCCCGCCGATGACGGCGTCGGTCAGATCGATGCCACCCTTGAGACACCGGACCTCGGACAGGACGATCCCGTGCTCGATCCGCAGTCCGTCGGCGTAGATCGCCGGGATCGTGCAACGCGAGAGATCCAGGAAGGAGAGGTGGGCCCGTTCCAGGCGGATCGGCTGGTCGAACCGACAGGACGTGAGCGTCAACGGCACGCTGGTCCGCAGGTCGGACAGGTCGAGCTCGCCGACGATCCGCGCTCCTGCCACCTTCAGCGCCCGAGGCGCGCTGCGCAACACTTCGGTGAGCTTGTCGGCTTGGATCACGCGTCCCTCGAACGACCCGCCTTTCTTCACCGCCCGTGCGAATCTGCTCATGCGAAGCGGACCTCGACCGAGCCCAGGTCACCGAAGTCGGCGACGATATGCGAGCCCGAGACGACGGGTGCGGGAGCGGTGGCCGTGCCGGTGGTGACGATTTCGCCTGCCTTGAGTCGCCGTCCCAGCTTCGGTAGCTCCAAGGCCAGCCAGTGCAAGGCGAGACGTGGGTCGCCGAGCACGGCGGAGCCGGTTCCGCGCGCGAACTCGGTGCCGTTGAGCAGCAGGATGACCGGTTGCGCGGCCAAGTCCAGGTCACGCCAGCCGGGCACATCACGACCGGCGACAAAACGCTTGCTGTATCCCGAATCCGCGAGGATCTGGTTGCCCCCGACATTCGCGTAGTCCTTGTACCTCGAATCCGGCAGTTCGACGGCGAGCAGCATCGAGTCGACGGCGTCGAGCACGTCGTCCAGCGTGTGCTCGACAGCGGGATCGAGATCGCGGGCCATCCGGAACGCGAACTCGGGTTCCGCGACCGGCAGGATCACCGAATCGGCGGGGATCAGCTCGCCTTCCGCATGCCGGAACTGCGCGAACATCCGGCCGGCGAACGGCTCCTCCACCCCGAGGAACGCGCGGGCCGTCGCTGTCGTGGCCCCGATCTTCCAGCCGAAACCCGGCCCGGCGAGTTCCTCCAGCCGGGTCTGGATGGCCATGCCGTCAAGGGCGTTCCGCGGCCGGATGTCCTCCGGCAGGCCCAGCAGTTGAGTACCCGTCCTCCAGGCACCCCAGAGCAGCTCGGCCGCGGAGAGATCGTTCGTCATCGGGGGATTCTTCCACGGGAAGGTCGTCGATCCACACGAACTCGACGTCCTTTCCGTACGCGAGGACAAAGTGGACACTGTCCAGCGACGAGAACCAGCCACGCGTGCGGTGATCCGGCGACTGGGTGATGACCCGATCACCGAAGTCGAGGCCCCACGCGATCACTTCGGCGTCGAGCCCGTACTGGTCGTCGTGGTACTCGTACATCGCGAAGCGGCGTGGTGAGTTCTGTTTGACCCAGGTGCGCATGAGGGCGCCGACCTGGTGACGGTTGTAGGTGACGATCTGGCCAGGAGGCGTCTGGTCGATCCACTGGGCGATTTCGAGGTCTTGCTCAGTCGTCATGAGACCACACTGGCATGAATGGGGATTGTCCCAAAACCTGAAACAAGCAATCCGATCGAGTGATGGCGCGATTAGGGAAAATTCGGTGAGATGTTCCGATGAATGCCAAACACGGAACCGCGCGGATGCGCAGTCTAGCAACGGAATTGGTGAAACTTCGTGGCGAAGCAGGCTTAAACACGCGAAGCGCCGCGAAGCTGGTAGGGATGTCCGCGTCGACGCTCAACCGGTTGGAGAACGGCGGGAAGGTGATCGAGCCGGAGGACGTTTCGGCGCTTCTGGTGGCCTACGGCGTGACCGGCCCAGACCGCGACAGACTCTTGAACCTGTCTCGCGAACCACACCTGCCAGGATGGTGGGAGACCAGCGGAACTCCACTGCCACAACAACTTCCAGCCCTGATCCGCTTCGAGTCCGAGGCCACTCAGATCATCCACGCTTCAATGCTTCGGGTCCCCGGACTGATGCAAACCGCCGAGTACGCCCGAGCAGTCATGACCTCAGGCGATGTGACCGAACCTGAAACAGAGACGATGGTCGCCACACGATTGGGCCGACAGGCCATTCTGTCCAGACCCAAGCCGCCTCACTACCTGGCAATCATCGACGAAGCAGTACTCCGCAGGCCGGTCGGCGGTCCCGAAGTGATGGTCTCGCAAGTCCGCCGAATCATGGACCTCGCGAACCGGCCACACGTGGAAATACGAATCCTGCCGTTCTCAGCCGGAACACACACCGGTCTGGACGGAACCTATGTCATCCTTGAATTCTTCAAGGCACGAACCATCGTCTACCTGGAGCACAAGCGGTCTTCGCTGTTCCTCGACGAGGCCAACGAGGTAGCACCGTTTCACGAAGCGACGGATACACTGATCCACACAGCGCTGGGACCAGGGGATTCATTGAATTTTCTGGGCTCGGTGGCGGATGACTACGGCAAAGGGTGAAACACGATGTGGCGCAAGTCCAGCTACAGCGGAACGCAAGGCGAGTGCGTCGAGGTCTCCGTGACCTCCAGCCGCGTGGGTGTCCGGGACACCAAAGACCGTGATGGCGGCACCCTCTCCCTCTCCGCCTCCGCCTGGACGGCCCTGCTGGAAAACCAGAGGCGCCCCACCGAGTAACCCTGCTACCGTCCGCCGGGTAAGAGTGTCCGAGCGCGAGGAGCGGTACATGCGGCGAGTTTCGACAGGCCCCACCTTCCGTCGGACGCTCGCACGTAAGGACACCCCGCCACATGCGGATGCTCAACCTCGGCATTCTCGCGCACGTAGACGCCGGTAAAACCAGCCTGACCGAACGCCTCCTCTTCGAGGGCGGCGCGATCGCCCGGATGGGCGCGGTCGACGAAGGCAGCACCCAAACCGACGCCATGGACCTGGAACGCAGGCGTGGCATCACCATCCGTTCCGCTGTCGCCACCTTCACCAGCGGCGACCACGAGATCCACCTCATCGACACCCCCGGCCACGCCGACTTCATCGCCGAAGTCGAACGCGCCCTTGGCGTACTCGACGGCGCGATCCTCGTGCTGTCCGCCATTGAAGGCGTCCAGGCCCAAACCCGCCTCCTCATGCGGACACTGAAAGCCATGGGCCTGCCGACCCTGCTGTTCGTCAACAAAATCGACCGCCCCGGCGCCCGCTACGAGTCGCTGATGGCCGACATCGAACGCTGGCTCAGCCCATCGGCGATCTCCATGCGCGATCCTCAACGAGCCGCCGAGATCCTCGCCGAACACAACGACGACGTCCTCAAAACATATTTGTACGAAACAGAATCCCTCGACGCAGACACCCTGCGCGAAGAACTGGCCGCGCAAATCAGCGCGGCTCTCGTACACCCGGTCTTCTTCGGCTCAGCCGTCACCGGCGCCGGTATCGACGCCCTGCTCCAAGGAATCACCGATTTCCTCCCGACCGCCCAAGGCGACGACACCGCTCCCCTCGACGGCACGGTCTTCGCCATCGAACAAGACAAACAAGCCGTAGCGCGGATTTTCTCCGGCTCCGTCACGGCTCGCGACATCGTCACCTACTCGCGGCGGACCTCTACCGGCACGATCGTCGAGTCCGCCAAGGTCACCGCCGTCCACCCGGGGCACGTCGGCGCCGGAGGGATCGCGCGCCTGACCGGCTTGCGGGGCATCAAGGTCGGCGACCGCCTCGGCTCGTCGTCAACCCGTCCCGAGCCACCACGTTTCCGCCCGCCCACCCTGGAAACCGTTGTCACGTCTCAAAATCCCGGCGACCTCTACACGGCCCTGAGCGAACTCGCGGAACAGGACCCGCTCATCAACGTCCGCCGTGATCCCCGGCATCACACCATCACCGTCTCGCTCTACGGCGAGGTACAACAGGAAGTCCTCGCCGCGCGACTGTCCGAAGAGTACGGCGTCGATGCCGCTTTCTCACCGCCGCGGATCATCTGCGTCGAACGCCCTGTCGGCGTCGGCTCGGCCGTGGAGTTCATGGGCCAGAGCCCTTACCCCGCAACGGTCGGCCTGCGAGTCGAACCCTCGGCCACGGGCAACCAGTTCGTCCTCGAAGCCGAACGCGGCTCACTCCCCCGTGCGTTCCTGACCGCCATCGAGGAAACCGTCGCCGCGACCCTTCGCGAGGGTCTTCACGGCTGGCAGGTGACCGACTGTTCGGTAGTCCTCACCCACACCGGCTACGACAGCCCGGTGACCGTCGCCGCCGATTTCCGCATCCAGACCCGCGAAGTCCTCACCACGGCCCTCCGCAACGCACGCACCGCCGTCTGCGAACCCATCGACCGCCTCACCCTGGAAATCCCAGCCCCCGCCCTCAGCTCCGTCCTCACCGCCCTGACCACCAGCGGTGCCCTCCCCGACCCGCCGACCCTCACCGGCGAGACCTACACCCTCACCGCCCTGATCCCCACCGCCCACCTGCGCGCCTTCGAGTGGCAACTCCCCGCCCTCACCGGCGGCACCGCCCTCCTCACCACCCATTTCCACACCCACCGCCCCCGGTAGACAGTCGTGAGTGCGTAACAGTGTTAGAACACTGTTACGCACTCACGAGCCACGCTGGGTCAGGGCGCCATTTCGTAAGCCCCGGAGAGGCCGCGAACCTGTTCCCACACCCGCCCGAAGCGGTCGGCGTCGACGACGGGCTTGCGGATCGCGGCCAGCGCGAGCGCCTGTTGCGCGTCGGTCGAGCTGGACTTGCCGAGCAGTTCCACCGCGGCGGCACTGAAGTCGCGCACCAGGAAGTCGAAGATCTGGTCGACGAGCTCGGACTCGACGCCGACGATTTCCGCCTGCTCAAGGATCAAGCCGCCGTAGACGACCAGCGTGAACAGCTCGGTCAGCGCGAGTCCGAAGTCGAGGTCCTTCTGCTGCGCCTCATCGGGCGTGGCCTCGGTGAGCAGCTTGACCAGGCCCTCGGCCTGCTCGGTGAACCGCGCGACGTTCGGGATGGCCGACGCCTTCTCGTACGCGGCGCGCCAGTCGTGGAAGCGCACCTTGCCGAGGCCGCGCGCGGGGCCTTGGCGGAACAGGAACTCGTCGTCGGTGGCGTCGGACCTCGTCGGCACCGGCTCGTAGGCCTCGGGCGCGAAGAGGTAGGCGGGCATGAACTTCGCGATCAGCGCCAGGTTCACCGCGACCGTGCCTTCGAGCTTCGGCAGGCCGTCGACGTCGACCTTCGCCAGCGCGAGGTAGTTGTCGGACTCGAAACCCTTGGCGGCCACGATGTCCGCGACCTGCGCGATGACGCGCTGGGCCTCGGTCGTCACCTTCATCTTGGTGATGGGGTTGAACAGCAGGTAGCGGCGGTCGTCGGCGTTCGCGGAGCGGAAGTAGTCCACCGCGCGGTCCGAGAAGAGCTTCATCGCCGTCAGCCGCGTGTAGGCGTCGACGAACTCGCGGCGCACGTGGGGGAAGTCGGTGACGGGGTTGCCGTACAGAATCCTGTTGTGCGCGTGGGTGATTCCCTCGTACAACGTGTGCGTGGCCATGCCGATGCCGCCGAAGCACAGGTTGAACTTGCCGATGTTGACCGTGTTCAGCGCCGCGCTGAAGGCGTCCGCGCCGGTGTGCAGCAGGTCCTCGGCGTGCACCGGGTAGTCCTCGAGCCGGAACTCGGCGACGTACATCTGCGAGGGCACGATGTTCTTCACGACGTGGTAGTTCGGGTGGTTCGAGTCGGCGTAGAAGAAGACGTACTGGTCCTGGCCCTCGACACCGTCGATGCGGCCGAACACCGAGACCGTGCCGGCACAGTTCCCGTTGCCGATGTAGTACTTCGAGCCGTTGGCGAGGTAGCCGCCGGAGCCGTCCGGGGTGAGCACCAGGTCCGAGGAGTAGATATCGGCGCCATGGTCCTTTTCGGACAGTCCGAACGCGGCGACCCCACCGGCGTCGAGTGCGTCGGCGGCGCGCTTGCGGGCGACGTCGTTGCCGCTCTGCCACACCGGGCCGAGCCCGAGCACGGTCACCTGCATCGGATACCAATAATTGAGCCCGTAGAAACCGAGGATTTCCGAGAGCTCCGCGATACGGCTGGTGTCCCAGCGCTTGCCGGCGTTGCCGTCGGCGTTCGCGGCGGGCGTGAAGAAGGTGGCGAAGAGGCCTTCCTTCGCGGCGAATTCGAGGAAGTCCGAGTAGAAGACCTTGGCGTGGTAGTCCTCGACGAGCTTGTGCTTACCGCGGGCCTCGAACCAGTCGATGGTCGCGCGCAGCAATCGCCGGGTCTCCGCGTCGAACCGCTGCGGGTCGTAGCCCTTCGGGTTCAGCAACAACGCCTTGCTCATGTCTTCTGCCCCTGCTTCCTCGCCCCAAATGATTACCCGCCGGTAACTTAGCAAGACGGGAGAGTACGGGCAATGTCACATAGGGGTCCGTCACCCCATCACGTATACTGATCTTGCGGCCCGCCCAGTTCTGCCTCGGGCCGCGTTTCGTTGTCGACTACCACGCGCCGCGGCCGTCGAGGTCTGCGCCGGGCAGGACAACCCTTCCACGTACGGAGAATCAGGGCGTCCAAGCGCCCGTCCATCATGAATTCCACACCTTCCTTCCTTGAGCTCGGCGTGCCCGCGGTACTCGCGGAGGCGCTCGCCGCCCAGGGCATCGAATCCCCGTTCCCGATCCAGACGGCCACGCTGCCGCACTCGCTCGAAGGCCGCGACGTGCTCGGCCGAGGCCGCACCGGCTCGGGCAAGACGTATGCCTTCGTCCTCCCGGTGCTCGCGCGCCTGGCCGCCGGCCCCAGCCGTCGCCGCTCGGGCCGCCCGCGCGCGCTGATCCTGGCGCCGACGCGTGAACTCGTCAGTCAGATCGAGGCGTCCATCGCCCCGCTGGCCAAGGCGCTTTCGCTGCGGACGGTCACGATCTTCGGTGGCGTCAGCCAGAACCCGCAGGTCACCGCGTTGCGCGACGGCGTCGACATCGTCGTCGCCTGCCCCGGCCGCCTCACCGACCACCTCCAGCAGGGCAACGCGAAGCTCGACGCCGTCGAGATCACCGTGCTCGACGAGGCCGACCACATGGCCGACCTCGGCTTCCTGCCCGCCGTGAAGAAGCTGCTCGAGCAGACTCCGCGCACCGGTCAGCGCCTGCTGTTCTCGGCGACGCTCGACGCGGGTGTCGACGTGCTGGTCAAGCGCTTCATGACCGACCCGGTCACGCACAGCGTGGACTCGGCGCAGTCGCCGGTCGACGCGATGACGCACCACGTGCTGCACGTCAACCAGGACAGCCGCCTGCCGGTGCTGGTCGACCTCACCGCCGCGCCGGGCCGCACGCTGGTCTTCACCCGCACCAAGCACCGCGCGAAGACGCTGACCAAGCAGCTCAACGCGTCGGGCATCCCGGCGGTCGAGCTGCACGGGAACCTGGGCCAGACGGCCCGGACCCGGAACCTGCTCGCGTTCTCCGACGGCACCGCGAAGACGATGGTCGCCACCGACATCGCCGCGCGCGGCATCCACGTCGACGACGTCACGCTGGTCATCCACGCCGACCCGCCCGTCGAGCACAAGGCGTACCTGCACCGCTCCGGCCGTACGGCTCGCGCCGGCGCCAGCGGCACGGTCGTCACGCTGATGACCGACGAGCAGGTCTCCGACGTCCGCGACCTGACCCGCAAGGCCGGCATCAAGCCGACCACCACTCGGATCGCCCCCGGACACCCGCTCCTCATCCAGCTCGCGCCGGGTGAGCGCACTTTCGCCGCTCCGCTGGTCCGTCCGGCCGCCGTGGCGACCCCGCCGAAGCAGCCGCGCCGGAACGCCGCTCCCAAGGTCGCTTCGGGTCGTGGCGGCGGTGGCGGTCGCGGTGGTGCGGCTCGCGCCGGTGGCGGCCGTGGCGGCGCTGCGGCGGCGGCCGGTCAGGGCGGCTCGGGCCGCGCTGGTTCAGGACGTGGCGGCTCCGCGGGTCGCGGCGGCAGCACTCCGGTGCACAGCACTTCGACGGGCGGCTCGACTTCGGGCCGCGGTCAGTCGCAGGGCGGTTCGAAGTCCGGCGGGCGTGGCCAAGCGGCCGCGACCGGTGGACGCGGTCAGTCCGGCGGCGCCGCTTCGGGTGGACGCGGGGGCGCTGCGGCGTTCTCTTCCGGCACCCGCGCTGGTGGCCGTCGCGGCGGCGGCAGGTAGTCCCGCTCGGCTTCACGTGACAGGAAGGGTCCCTTCCTGGCGTTTTTCGCGATGAAGGGACCCTTCCTCGCGTTCTGGGCCTACAACGCTATGAACGGACCTTTCCTTGCGAAAACCGCAAGGAAAGGTCCGTTCATAGCGCGTTGGTCGCCGGAGATCGTAGAGCATTCAACTACCCGCGCGTGCAACTAAAAGCGGGAGCAAGGGAGCTTTACTATCGTTTCGCGGTAGTAAAGCTCCCTTGATCCCCCGCCAACGGGGTTAGACGCGGGCGGCTTCGCGGGCCAGCAGGTGGGCGCGGCGCTCGTCGAAGCGGTTGGCCTGGGTCTTGAGGTCGGTCAGGAAGGTGTGCAATTCCTGACGCGCGGACTCACCGACCTCGTTGAGGCCTTCGATCTCGAAGATCTTCCAGTGGCGCAGCAGCGGCCAGATGACGTCGTCGTGGTGCAGCACCAGGTCGTAGATCCCCGCCTTGGCCATCTGCGCGGCCTTGCGGATGAAGCCGGGCAGGATCTTGCCCGGCATCTGGAAGTTGACGACCTCGTCGGTGATCGCGCGGATCATCTCGTTCGGCGAGAGCTGCAGCGACGCGGTGACGAGGTTGCGGTAGAAGATCATGTGCAGGTTCTCGTCGGTCGAGACCCTGGTCAGGAGCTTCTCGCACAGCGGGTCCTGCGTGTAGCGGCCGGTGTTGCGGTGCGAAATGCGGGTCGCGAGTTCCTGGAACGACACGTACGCCAGGACGTTCAGCAGCGGCTTGTCCCCGCTGTCGTACCCGGCTTCCATGGTCAGCATGCGGTTGCGCTCGAGTTCGACGGGGTCGACAGCGCGCGTCACCAGCAGGTAGTCGCGGATGACGATGCCGTGGCGGCCCTCTTCGGCGGTCCAGCGGTGCACCCAGGTGCCCCAGGCGCCGTCGCGGCCGAAGGCGCGCTCGATCTCGCGGTGGTAGCTGGGCAGGTTGTCTTCGGTCAGCAGGTTGACCTCGAGCGCGGTCCGGGCGAGCGGGGTGACCCGCGACTGCTCCGGGTCCCACGCCTCGCCGCCGAGGTCGGCGAAGTCCTTGCCCTGACTCCAGGGCACATACTCGTGCGGCATCCATTCCTTCGCCGAGCCGAGATGACGGTTGAGGTTTTCCTCGACCGTCGATTCCAGTTCGTGCATCAGGGCGGTGGTGTCCAACACGGGCATGCGAGTCTGTCCTTCCGGCGGTGCGCGGCATCAACCTACGAAGCCGTAAGTTACGGCACCGTAGGTTATGGAAACGAACAGTGTGACCAATTCGTTCCCGCGCGGACCTGCTAGGAGAACGACCCGGTGAGCCCCCGCGAACGCAGCACAGCGCGCTCCACCGGACGGAAAACGGCGAGCTCGATACCCACTCCCACCAGCAGGATCAGGAAGATCGCGGCGATCACCGTCGGCATGTCGCTGAACGACGAGCCCTGGTTGAGATACGCCCCGAGACCCATCCCGAGCTGCGGCGAAAGCGCGATCAGTTCCGCCGCCATCAGCGACCGCCAGGAGAACGCCCAGCCCTGCTTCAGACCCGCGAGAAAACCGGGCAACGCGGCGGGCAGCAGGATGTGCCGCGCGGACGAAAGCTTGCCCGCGCCCATCACCTGACCCACCCGCGGCAGGATCGGCGGGATCTGATCGATCCCCGACACCAGGCCGTTCGCGATCGACGGCACCGAACCCATCAGCACCACGAAGTAGATCGAGCCGTCGTTCAGGCCGAACCACAGGATCGCCGCGGGCACCCAGGCCACCGAAGGCAGGCTCTGCAACCCGCTGAGCAGCGGCCCGATCGCCGCGCGCACCACGCGCACCTTCGCGACGAGCAGCCCGAGCGGCGTGCCGATCACGACGCCGATGAGGAACCCGAGCACCGCGCGATGGACCGACGTCCACACGATGCCGAGGATCTCGCCGTCGGCGGAGACCTCCCAGAGCCGCGACCAGACGTCCAGCGGCGCGGGAAGCTGCGTCTCCGGCCAGAAAGCGGCCGCCCACAGGATTTGCCAGACGACGATCAACAGCACGAGCGCGACCAGCGGTGGCACGACTGCGCGCAGGAATCGCACGCCGCCGCTCTCCCGCCGATCGGACGCCGGAGTGTCGAGCGCGTCCAGTCCGGCTTCGACCGCGGAAAGATCGGCCGAGCGGTCAAGCTGCGGCATGGGTGCTGATCACCTCTCGCAGATGTGCCGTGATCTCTTCGGTGAGCTCGACGTCGTCGGGCGCGCCGGCCCACTCCCGCACGACCCGGCCGGGTCGCGACGAAAGCAGGACAACGCGCTGGCCCAGTCGCACGGCTTCGCGGACGTCGTGGGTGACGAACAGGACGGCGGTGCCGGTGCTCTCGTAGACGCGCAGCAGCTCGCCCTGCATGACGTCGCGCGTGATCGCGTCGAGCGCGGCGAACGGCTCGTCCATCAGCAGCAGCGCGGGTTCCTGCGAACCGTCGACCCGCAGTGTCGCGGCGAGCGCCCTGGCGAGCGCGACACGCTGCCGCATGCCACCGGAAAGCTCGTGCGGCCGCTTGGAGCCGACGCCGCCGAGCCGCACCAACTCGAGCAGTTCGGCGGCCTTGGCCTTGCGCTCCACGCGGCCGAAACCGGCCAGCCGCAACGGAAGTTCGACGTTGCGGGCCGCGTTCAGCCACGGCATCAGCGCCGCTTCCTGGAACATCACCGCCGGGCGTGAGGTGTTCAGCGTGATCTCGCCCGAGGTCGGCTTGTCCAGCCCCGCGACGAGGTTGAGCAGCGTGCTCTTGCCGCAGCCGGACGCGCCGAGCAGGGCCACGAACTCACCCGGCGCGACTTCGAGATCGAGCCCGTCGAGTGCGGTCACGGCCCGGTCCCCGCGGCCGAACACTTTGCGCACGCTGTCCAGTTTCACCGCGACACCGGTCGAGCGGAGCTTGGGCGTGCCATCGAGTGCGACGCTCATCTGCTGCAGCCTTCCTGGGTTACTTCGTCAGTCCGGACGCGGCGGCGGCGGGCTTGCCCGCCTCCTTGAGCACTTCGTTGAGCGGGCCGAAGTCGGCGAAGCCCTTGAGGTCGACGACCTCCTTGACGACGCCCGCGGTCACGGAATCCTTGGCCAGCTGGGGGAATTCGGCCGGGATCGGGTCGAGGGTGAGCTCGATGCCCTGGAACGCGCGGTCCAGCACCGCGGGGCTCAGCGTGCTGCCGGCGAGTTCCTTGAGCGACTCGTTGACGACGGTCTTGGCCTCGGCCTGGTTCGCCGTCGCCCAGTCGATCGCGGCGGCCTGGCCCTTGAGCAGCGCGCGCACGGTGTCCGGGTGCTGCTGCAGGAACTCGCTGCGCACGATCATCACGGTGGTCGGGAAGCGGCCGCCCGGCCACAGGCTCTTCTCGTCGAGCAGAACCGACGCGCCGGCGTCCAGCACCAGCCTGGACGCCCACGGCTCCGGCAGCCAGCCGCCGTCGACCTCGCCGGTCTTGAACGCGTCGAGGGTCTTCGGGTTGTCCAGGTTGGTGATCTTGACCTGGTCCTTCAGGTTGTTCTCGGTGAGCCACTTCTTGAGCGAGACGTCCTGGGTGTTGCCCAGCGACGGGGTGGCGATGTTCTTGCCCTTGAGCTGCTCGGCCGAGGTGATCCCGGGCTTGACGACCAGCTGCGCGCCGCCGGAGACGGCGCCGGAGATGAGCTGGATGGTGCCCTTCGACTTGGTGAAGGCGTTGATGGCCGGTCCGGAGCCGATGAACGCGACGTCCAGCGAGTTCCCCAGCAGCGCGGTGACCTCTTCGGGCCCGGCGTTGAAGACCTGCGTCGTCAGCTTGGTGGTGCCCAGTTCCTGCTTGAAGAAGTCCTTCTTCACCCCGATCAGGGCGGGTGCGTGAGTCACATTGGGGAAGTAGCCGAGCCGGACTTCGGCTGCCGGAGCCTGGTCGGGCGCCGCGGCGGGCGTGTTCGTCTCCGCACGCGAACAGCCGACGAGACCCGCTGCCAGCGCGGCGGCGGCAAGCGTCGTTGCCAGAACACGGGAATTACGGAGGGTACGCACGGGAATGGCGCCTTTCGCGGGAACGGCCGGTCGATATCCAGCCGAGAATCCCACGTTCCCCCAGTTCGGTCATGACCATCCGCATGGCGGGAAATTTGATGAGAAAGCTTGACAAGGGCAGCGCTCACTGTTTCAGCAACAGTGAAACATCGCCGAATTCGTGCCAAAGATAGCGAGATTCCAACGCGATGTCGTAGGCGCGTTGCACGACTTCGGCCCCGGCGACGGCTTCGAGCAGCAGAAGATGTGACGCGTCGGGCGCGTGCAGGCCGGTGATCAGGCCGTCGACGACCCGCGCGGGCCTGTCCGGTCCGAGCACGAGATCCGTCCAGCCGTCACGGGCAGTGAGCGAGCCGTCCGTTCCCGCGGCCGATTCCAGCGCCCGCGCGACCGTGGTGCCGACGGCGATCACCCGGCCGCCCTCCGCCCGCACCCATTCGACGAGCCGCGCGGTGGTGACCGGCACCCGGAAACGTTCGGTGAGCGGCGGTTCCCCGCTTTCCTGCGACGAAACTCCGGTATGCAGGAGGATCGGCGCGAAAAGCACTCCGGCGGAGACGAGTTTCGTGACGAGTTGGGTGGTGAACGGCCGCGCCGCGCTCGGCATTTCGGCGCTGCCGGGCTGGGTGGCGAAAACCGTTTGGTAGTCCGAAATCGGCCAGCGTTTCGGGACATAGCCGTAGCGGATCGGACGTCCGGCGCCGGTCAGGAACGCCGTGACGTCCCCTTCGACGGTCACTTTCGCGCACCACAACCGGCTTTGACCTGGTCTGTAGAGCGCCAGCAACGTCAAATGCGCGCCCGCGGGCAACCCGACACGCTCGCCGGGGTGAGCGTCGAGAATCGGCCCGGTGGGTGAACGCAGCTCAATCACCCAGTTGCCGTCGTCGAGCTCGGTCGAGAAATGCACGACCACACCCGCGCGAGTCGTGTCGACAGCGGCGGGCAGCGTCGCCGAAGTATTGACGACCACGAGGTCGCCGGGTTTCAGATAAGTGCCCAGCTCGGTGAAAACACTGTGCTCGACCCGTTTTCCGGCCGCGACGAGCAGGCGGACCTCGTCGCGCGCGAGGCCGCGTGTCTCGGGCGGCGCCGTCGCGGAAAGCTCGTCGGGAAGTTCGAAACGGGTGGTCATTTCACCAGCTCCTGGGCACGGTAGCGGCCACTCGCGGGCCGGTTCGCGATGAGGTCGAGCAACGCCGGAACCACCGATTCGGGCTCCGGCCGGTCGGAGATGTCCTCGCCGGGGAACGCCCGCTGGTGCATCTCGGTGCGCATGTCGCCGGGATCGAACGCGTAGACGGCGAGGTCCGGATGTTCGGCGCCGAGGATCGCGGTCACGTGGTCGAGCGCGGCCTTCGCGGAGCCGTAGCCGCCCCAGCCCTCGTACGCCTCGACAGCCGCGTCGGAGCTGACGTTGACGACGATTCCCCCGGCCAGCGCGGGAAGCGTGGCCTGGATGAGGCCGAGCGGCGCGAGCACGTCGACGCGGTACACGTGCTCCCATTCGTCGAGCGGGTAGTCCGCGAGCCGGGGCAACGGACTCGGGCCGAGCGCGCTCGCGTTGTTGACGAGCAGGTCGAGTTTCCCGGCAGCGGCGGCCAACTCGCGTCGGTGAGCCGGGTCGGCCACGTCCCCCGGGATGGCGACGACATCGGTGAGCTTCGCCAATTCGGCGTGCGCGCGGCTCAGCGCTTCCTCGCCGCGCGCGTCGATGACCAGTGACCAGCCGCGGCCGGCGAGCGCTTTCGCCAGTGCGAGCCCGAGTCCGGCGGAAGCGCCGGTGATGAGTGCGACAGGCATGGTGCCCTCCAGCGGTAGGTCACCCCATCCTGAAACCTCCACAATGCTTGAGGTCAAGGGCCGAGATCGTCGCCGTGCCATGCTTTCGCCATGCGAAGATCGCCGATCATCCTCCTTGTCGCGCTCCTGTTGCTTTCCAGCGCATGCAAAAGCAAGCTCGAAGGCACTCCACTGGCCGACCCCGCGGTACCGGTCGGGCTGGCCCCCGCCGCTTCCGGCGTGCGGCAGCTCGCCGCCAAAACGCTGACCGACGACCAGGTCGCCCTCTTCGGACGCCACGGGGATGGCGAAACAATTCCCTTCCTGATCGGCGAAACCACGAAGTTCAGCCTCCTGAAAGCCTGTTCCCAGCCACTTCCGCTGGGCGAGCGAGCTGTCCGCGCGGCGCAGTCGACCTGGTCCGCCATGGAGAAGGGCACCGCGTCGGTGTCCCAAGCGATCGGCTACTACGAAGCCACTCCAGGCTCGGCCGTTCTCGCCGAGGTGAAACAGGCACTCGCCTGCGGTTCGCACGAGTCGGGGTCCGGACCGGCCCGGATCGCCGGAGAGGTACCGCTGCCCGTGATCACCGGGGCGGACGCGCAGTACGCGTTCTGCGATGCTCCTTACGCGCCGTCATACAATCCCCAGGGACCTGCCCACCCGGGTAGTTGCTACCTGCTGATGGCGAAAGCCTCCTACGCGACGACGGTCCAGCTGACGCCGTGGGAGATGAACGGCCAGGAACCCTTGCGGGACATGCTCACCAAGATCGCGCCGATGGTCGCCGACGCTCTCGGAAGATAGAGAGACCGCCATCTGTCGAGGAGATGGCGGCAAGTGGAGCCTCGCTTGGGAAAGCCTTTCGCCGTAACATCGTTCGCCATGCGAAGGTCTTCGGCCGTCCTGATCGGGTTGCTGCTGACAGCGTGCTCGAGTCCGCCGCCGTCGAATCCGGCCGTCACCACCGTGCTGGCGCCGGACCGCGAGAGCGGGCGGCGGCTGGCCGGGAAGATGCTGACCGACACGCAGCTCATGACGCTCGGAGCGCAGCCGGAAGATTCGCCGATTCCCTTTATGCGCACCGAAACCACGAAGTTCATCCCGCTGGAAACCTGCCTGCCCGAGCTGTCGCTCAGCACCATGGTGAACAACGCCGTCAAGGCCGCGTGGGCCACGCCCGGCCAGGAACCCATGACCGTGAACCAGACTGTCGCCGCCTATGACGATGTTCCCGCGGCGGACGCCGTCGCCGAAATCGAACAGGCGCTCTCCTGCGGTCAGCACGAAACCAAGTACGGCACCACGAAGATCGAGGGCACGGCGACGCTGCCGCCGCCCGACGGCATCGATCGCCAGTACGCGTTCTGCGACGTACCGCTCGTGCCCGGTGTCCCTGGGACCTGCTACCTGCTGATGGCGGAAGGCGCCTACGCGACGGTGGTCACGGTCTTCGACTCGAAATCCGCGCGGGACCAGCTCGCCAAGATCGCGCCACTCGTCGCGGCCTCGCTCTCGACGGCCTGACGCCCGTAAGATTGTCCGCTATGCGGAGATTTCCGGTCGCGCTGCTGGCCTTGCTGCTCGTGACGTCGACGGCGTGCAAAAGCAGGCTCGCGGGCACGGCGATGGCCGATCCCACGGTGCTGGTCGGCCTCGCCCCGGCCGTCAGCGGTGAACGGCGTCTCGCCGCGAAGATGCTGACGGACGACCAGATCGAGAGTCTGGGCGGACGGCACGAGCAGGGTCCGTTCTCCCTGGTGATCACCGAAACCACGAAGTTCACCCTCCTGACGACCTGCTCCCCGCGCCTGCCGCTCGACGACCACGTCCGCACCGCGGTCAGGGCGATGTGGACGTCCCGGAGCCCGGAAACCCTTTCCGTGCGCCAGACCCTCGCTCGCTACGACGACGCGGCGGGTTCGGCGGCCGTCGCCGAAGTGGAACAAGCGCTCGCCTGCGGCACGCACAACACCCGCTACGGTCCGGCCAAGATCGGGGACGCCGTGCCACTCCCGCCGGCGCCGGGCATCGACCGTCAGTACGCCTTCTGCGACGAGCCCGGCGTCGTCCTGAGCTGCTACCTCCTCATGGCGAAAGACGCCTACGCGACGACGGTCGTCGTCAGCGCGCAGGACGTGCTCGCCGAGATCGCGCCACTGGTCGCGGATTCTCTCTTGAAATCTTGAAAATTCACCCGGAAGAATGTCGTGGCGGACGTATCTCCGGAATCGCGGAGTTCCTCCTGTTTACTGCGAACGTCGGCGAGCTCTACTCTGAACGGTCGCTCTCCTTGGTACGAACCGGTTCTGACTGGCGGCGCCTGTGACTCAACCCTCGCGATCCCGGACCGCAATGGTGTACGCGGTCGTCGTTTCCGGGCTGTCCATGGGGGTGGCCGCGATGGCGTTCAAAATCAACGACGGCTCCCATTCGGCGTATGACACGGCGTTGAGCGGCACGACCGGGTTCCTCTTCGTCGCGGCGGGCGCGATCTCCCACGCCCTGCGCCCCGCGAATCCGACGGGTCTGCTGATCGCGCTGGTCGGGTTCGCCTTCTTCACCGAAGACCTCCAGCTTTCCCGGACTCCCTGGGTGTTCTCCATCGGCCTGCTGTTCACCGCCGCGTCGAGCGCGCTGATCGCCCATCTGGTGGTGGCGTTCCCGCACGGGGTGCTGCGTTCGCGAGGCGAACGCGTGCTGGTGGCGACGGCGTATGCCGCGGTGTTCGGCTCCGGGCTGGGACAGCTGCTGTTCACCGGATCGAGGTCGCTCGCCGCGGGCACGGTGCCGAACGTCCTGGTCGTGCGTGACATCCCCGGGTTCGACGCGCTGTTCTCGCAACTGCTGGTGGTCGTCGGGACGGCGGTGTCGCTCGGCGTGGTGGTACTGCTGACCTACCGGTGGATCGCCGGGGAACTCCCCCAGCGCCACCTGTCGACGCCGGTGCTCGCCATCGCGCTGTTCGGGTCCGTCATGTCGGCGCTGGGCACCGCGCTCGTGACGGTGCGCCCGTGGGGTGCCGAGGTCGCGCCGGTGTTCATGGAGCTCTACCGGCTGTCGTTCTGCTTGTGGCCGCTGGCTTTCCTGCTCGGGGTGCTTCGCGCGAAGGTGGATTCGGCGGAGATCACCCGGCTGCTGGTCGAGCGCGACGAACAGGCGCTGTCGGATCTGGTGCTGGACGACGAGGTCTGGAAGGGCTCGCACTCATTGGAAACGCTGAACGCCGCCGCGCATCTCGTGCGGGACAACCAGCGCCTGACGGCCGAGCTCGCGGAGCAACTCGCCGAGGTCCAGGCGTCGCGCGCGCGGATCGTCTCGGCCAGTGACGCCGAGCGGCGCCGGCTCGAGCGGGATCTGCACGACGGCGCCCAGCAGCGACTCGTCGCGCTGGTGCTCGGGCTGCGCATGGCCCAGCGACGCCTGACGCCCGACACCGATCCGGCGATCAGAGCACTGCTCTCGACGACGGTGACCGAACTGCTGGCGACGGTCACCGAACTCCGCGAGCTCGCCGCCGGGATCCGCCCGGCGATCCTGTCCGAAGCGGGCCCGGTCATCGCCGTCCGCGCACTGCTGGAACGCACGCCGATCGAGGTCGACTTCCCGGCAACCGACATCCCGAGGCTGGACGCCACCACCGAGGCCACGGTCTATTTCGTGGTGACCGAAGCGTTGACCAACACGCTCAAGTACGCCGGTGCGGACAAGGTCCGGATCGACTTCCACCTCGACGACGGCCGGTTGCACGTCGACGTCACGGACAACGGGAGCGGCGGCGCGGACATCGGCGGCGGGTCCGGGCTGCACAACCTGCGAGACCGCGTGCGCGCGCTGAACGGCGAGCTGACCGTGCAGAGCGCCTTTGGTTCCGGTACCACGGTTTCGGCGTCGATCCCGCTAACGCCGTAGCTCAGGCAAGCCCGCGCAGCGCCCGCGCGGGCACTCGGTCGCCTCGGATGGCCGCGACCATTTCCAGCACCTGACGGGTCCGCCGGACCTCGTGCACGCGGAACACCTTCGCGCCGTCGGCCGCGGCCAGCGCTGTCGCGGCGAGTGTGCCGTCGACGCGCTCTTCCAGTTCCACGCCAAGGGTTTCGCCGATGAAGTCCTTATTGGACAGTGCCATCAGGACGGGCCAGCCCGTCGCCACGAGCTCGTTCGCGCGGCGCAGCAACGCCAAGCTGTGCCAGGTGTTCTTGCCGAAGTCGTGGGTGGGGTCGATCAGCACGCCCTCCCGCGGCACCCCGAGCGCCACGATCGCCTCGGCGTGGCGCGTGGTCTCTTCGACGACCTCGGCGACGACGTCCTCGTAATGCACCCGGAAGGGGCGCGTGCGCGGGACGGCGTTGCCGGTGTGCGAGCAGACGTACCCGGTGCCGAATTCGGCGGCGATCTCGGCGAGCCGCGGGTCCGCGCCCGCCCAGGTGTCGTTGAGCAGGTCGGCGCCGGCTTCGCAGGCGTGCCTGCCGACCTCGTGGCGCCAGGTGTCGACGCTGATCACGATGTCCGGATGCCGTTGCCGGATCTCCTCGACGAACGGGACGACCCGGCGGATCTCCTCGGTGACGTCGACGTCGGTGCCCGGCCCGGCCTTCACCCCGCCGATGTCGACGATGTCGGCGCCCTCGGCGACCGCGCGCTCGACCGCGGCCAGCGCACTGTCGTCGGAGAAGGTGGCGCCGCGGTCGTAGAACGAGTCGGGGGTGCGGTTCACGATGGCCATCACCAGCGCGCGCTCGCGCGTGACGCGGCGGCCCCGGAAGATCAGCTCGGTCGGCATGCCCCCAGCGTGCCATGCGCCTTTCGGGGGCAGCGGCGGGCGCGCGATCGTTGGTAGGTTCGCCCCGCCTTTTGTACCGACCGGGAGGGGACGAACGTGTCAAAAGCCGCGAACGCCGTGATCGCCGTACTGGCCGCGGGAGGATTCCTGCTGACCACGCCGGTGAGCGCCTCGGCGGCCACCCCGCCACCACCGAAGGTCACCCACGGGTCTTGCGCGTACACCGAGACGCCCGACGAGCCCGCCGCGCGCCCGATCCGGCTGCCACCGGACCCGCGGCGCACGCCGAGCCGGGGCAAGGTGGACGTCGAGCTGAAGACCAGCCAGGGCAAGATCCCGCTGACGCTGAACCGGGCGCAGGCGCCGTGCACGGTCCAGAGCTTCCTGCACCTGGCGTCGCACCGGTTCTACGACCTGACGACGTGCCACCGGCTCACGACGTACCCGACGCTGAAGGTCCTGCAGTGCGGTGACCCGAGCGGAACGGGCGAGGGCGGCCCCGGCTACAAGTACAAGGACGAGTTGCCGACGAACCTGCCGCCGGCACCGACCGACCCGACCGGCGCGCGGAAGGTCTACGCCCGCGGGGTCCTGGCGATGGCCAACGCCGGGCCCGCCACGAACGGGAGCCAGTTCTTCTTGGTCTACGGCGATTCGTCGCTGCGGCCGGACTACACGATCTTCGGCACCGTGGGCGACGAAGGCCTCGCGACGCTCGACAAGGTCGCCGCGGCCGGTGTCGTCCCGACGCCGGAAGCTCCCGCGCCGACCGATGGCCCGCCGGTCCTGAAGACCGACATCCTGCGCGCGAAGATCTCCTGAAGTGACATGAACGGACCTTTCATCTCAAAAATCGAGATGAAAGGTCCGTTCATGTCACTTTTTGGCGCCGGGGAGAGCTAGACGAGCAGCAGGAACAGGATGCCGTTCGGCGCGCCGAGGCCGGTGACGTTGTCGTACCCGGCCGTGGTGTGGATGGTCAGGTTCGGGTAGTCGAAGGACCGTGCCGACCTGAGCAGCCCACCCGAGGCGTCGACGCTGTTCGCGTAGTCGACCCGGGCCACCGCGCCGGCCACGTGCTTCACGTCGCTGATCGCCGAGGTGTGCGAGGTCAGCTTGTAGAGCACGGGGTTGATGAAGCCGTGGTGGAAGTGGTCGAGGCTGTCGGCCACCGCCATGACCCCGGCGAACACCGGCGACGCGAGGCTCGTGCCACCGATGCGGTACTGGTCGTAGTGCGCGCCTTCGGGGAACGTCTGCGTCTGGCCGACCAGGAATCCGGTATTCGGGTCACCGACCGCGGAGATGTCCGGGACGACCCGGCCCTTCGCCTTGCCGGTCTGGTTCTGCGTCGACAGCGCGTCCGGCACGACGCCCTTCTGGTAGAACGGCTGCGGGAACAGGCGGCTGGTGCCACCACCGGAACCGGAGGTGTACGCGCCCGGGCTGGCCGGCCCGTAGACGCCGTTGGTCAGCGTGCTCTTGCCGGTCTCCCAACCGGTTTCGAAGATCCGCTTGCCGTCCTTGCCGACGGCGAGGCTCGTGCCGCCGACAGCGGTGATCCACGGGGCCGACGCCGAGAAGTCCGGCGACGGCGTGCCGAGACGGGCGACCTCGTCGCCGTTGTCACCGGACGAGAAGTACACGCCGATGCCGGAAAGCACGGCCTGGAGGGAAATCTGGTTGAACGCCTGCACCTCGTCGGCGGGGATGTCCTCGCCGGTGTCGCCGTAGGAGTTCGAGATGATGTCGGCCTTGTGGCCGGCGACAACGTAGTTCAGCGCGGCGTCGAGCGAGAGGTCCTGGCAGTCGGAACCGCCGACGTAGAGGATGTCCGCGCCCGGCGCGAGGCCGTGTGCCGCCTCGACGTCGAGGGTTTCCTCGCCATACCAGCCCGCGGCGTCACAGCCGTCGGGGCCTTCGAGGTCGGGGTTGGCGGGGAAGATCTTCTGCGAGAACTGCGACGCCTTCAGCGGGTGGGCCGGGTCGTTGCGGCGCGCGTACTCCGAGGCGTCGGCGTAGATCGTCGGCGACGCGAACGCGTCGATGATGGCGATCGTGGTGCCCTTGCCGTCGGTGCCGAGCTTGGCGGCCTGGTCGAGGCCGTACGCCGAGCGCAGCTGGGCGGGCGTGTAGCCACAGGGCGCGTACGGCAGGTTCTTACCGGCGTACGCGGGGTCGGTGGTGTCGGTCTTCTCGCCGTAGTAGGTGCCGCACGGCCCGGCGTTGCGGAAACCCGGTCCGGGCGCGACATCCTGCGGGGCGCTGGCCTTTGTCGCCGCTGTGTCTTGCCCGTCGGTGTGATCCGGCTTGAACAGCGAAGTCGCCTGGTCGACGCCGATCACGCCGAGGACGTCGTTCGCGAGCCCCGCGGGCACGGACAGGTTCTTGTCCGACGCGCGCAGCTGGCGGCCCTTGACGTTGTACTTGCCGAGCTTGACGTCGAACGCCTTCTGGACCTGGTCGGCGGTACCGGTCGCCTCGACGTACGCACGGTTCGACGGCACGTCGCCGACGGCGAAACCACTGCCGGAAAGCCAGGTGCGCACGGACTTCACCGTGGAATCGGTGGCGGCGAACCGGTCGCGGACCTGGTCGGTGCCGAGATACTTGCGGAACGACGCGCTGTCCGGATCGGACACCGCGCGTGCGGCCGCTTCGGCTCCGGCCTGATCGCGCAGATTCAGATAAACGCGGAAAGTCATCTTCGCGGCGGGTGCGGTGTCCGCGACCTTCGCCTGCGGAGTCGCCCAAAGGGGATGCGATTCCGGAATAGCCGATTTGTCTTGTGCGCTGGCGATCGCCGGCGCGGTCACGGCCAGCCCTCCCACCACCACAAGCGACAGGAACATGGTCAGGCTTCTTCGCACAGGTACTCCCTCTCGACGCCGACCCGGGAATCGGGTGAACCACGCCAGACCCTAGATCCTCCAATCGCGCGACCGGAAGAAGAATGGGCGAGAAACGAAACCGTTATGCGACAAGGAGTTATTTCCACTTCAGTGTCCACTTGCGATACTCGACCGGAAATCCGTTTTGTCGGCTACCGCTCGCGAGGAATGGATAGCTACGCGAACTAAGTCCGATTCCCGCCCACCCCCACGCGCCCGCCCCCGCACCCTACTTTCGGCGGGACCCGCACGAACCCGACCTTCCGGACCCACTCGGGGAAAGTGTCGACATATTCCCCGGGTGCGGCCCGGAGATGCGCGTCAGGGGGACGTGGCCAGACGGCGGTCCACGGCGGCGGGGGCGAACACCGTCTCCACGACCATCGACGACGCCCCGCTCACCGCCGCCCAGTCGCCGCGCTTGCCGATCTCGATCCGCAGCCGCTGCGTCGCCCTCGGCAGCGCCCGCTGATAGAGCACCTCCCGCACCCCCGTCACGAAATGCGGCTCCGCCAGGTCCCCCGCGATCACCAGCACCCCGGGATTGAGCACACACACCACCGTCGCCAGCACCTCGCCGACCTGCTGCCCGGCCGTCCGCGTCAGCCGCACCGCCTCGGCTTCCCCGGCGATGACCCGCTCCCGCACGCCGGACCCCGACGCCGTCGGCAGGCCCAGCTCGGTCAGCCGCGTGGCGAGCGCTCCTCCGCTGGCCACCGCCGCCAGGCAGCCCATCGCGCCGCACATGCAGCGCGCGTCGGCGTGGCCGGGCAGGCGGATGTGCCCGATATCGCCCGCGCCGCCGTCGATCCCGCGGTACACCTCGCCGCCGATCACGATCCCGGCGCCGATCCCGGTCGACACCTTGACCAGCGCGAACGCCGAGCAGTCCGGGTGGTGCAGCCGTTGCATGCCGAGCGCCATGAGGTTCGCGTCGTTGTCGACGAGCACGGGCGCGTCGAAGCGCGCGCCCAGGAACGCGGGGATGTCGAAGCCGTCCCAGCCCGGCATGATCGGCGGCTGCGTCGGCCGTCCGGTGGTGAATTCGACCGGGCCTGGCACGGAAAGCCCGATGCCGCAGACCTCGGCGGCGCTCCGGCCACAGTGCGCGAGCAGCGCGCGGAACCAGTGCGAAATGCGGTCCAGCACGGGCACCGGACCATCGGCGACCCGCAGCGAGCCGCCGCGCCGGGCGAGCCGTCTGCCGGAGAGATCGGTGACCGCGAGCTCCGCGTGCATGGTGTCGACGCTCGCCGCGAGGACGACGGCGTGCTGGTCATTGAATCGAAGCTGTTTCGCGGGCCGCCCCCCGGTAGAATCCTCCTGCCCCGACTCCGCGAGCCAGCCCGCGGCTTGCAGGGCGTCGAGTCTGCCGGTCAAGGTCGACCGCGAAAGTCCGCTGAGGTTCTGGAGCGCTTTCCGCGTGGTGGCCTGGCCAGTGCGTACGAGGTGCAGCAGTTCCCCCGCCGTCGTCGGCACCGCACTCTTCTCGACCATCGCCCATGCCCTCTCTGTGGTGAACCTCATCAGGACCGTTACTTTTGTCCATTGACAAGACATAAGTAGGAGATATGTTGGACACATCACCGAAACATTGCGTTCCGACCCGGGGGATCTAGTGCAGAGTGTCTCTCAAGTGCAGAGTGTCGCTCATCTGAACGACCACCGTCGCGCCGGAGTCACCGACCCCACAGGTACCGAGCAGTGGCTGCGCAACGCCGCCGCGGGGGTGCTCGCCGGCAACTGGCTCGGTTCTTCGACAGTGCCATCACGCGGCCTGTATCCGCACCAGTGGAGCTGGGATTCGGCGTTCATCGCGCTCGGCCTGCGCCACCTTTCACCCGAACGGGCAAGGCTGGAGCTGCGCACGCTGTTCGAGGCCCAGTGGGCCGACGGCCGCGTCCCGCACATCGTCTTCAACCCGGCGACGCCGGCCGAGGCGTATTTCCCCGGTCCCGCTTTCTGGCAGGCCGGGCAGACCTCCGGGATCGTCCAGCCGCCGGTGCACGCGCTCGCCGTCTGGGAGGTTTACCGGGCCAACCCGGACACGGACTTCCTGAAGGCGATGTACCCGAAGCTCGCCGCGTGGCACGAGTACCTGCGCTCGCGACGCGATTTGGGCGGCCGCGGCCTGGTTTCGATCGTCCATCCATGGGAATCGGGCATGGACAACAGCCCGGCCTGGGACGGGCCGCTCTCGCGGGTCCGGCCGATCGACCCGGCCGAGTTCGTGCGCCGCGACCTCGAGCACGGCGACGCCGCCGACCGCCCGACCGACGACGACTACGGCCGCTACGTCCGCCTGGCCGCGGGCTACCGGGACCTCGGCTACGACGACTCACACTGGACGTCGTTCGCCGACGCCTTCGCCGTCGAAGACCCCGGCTTCAACGCTCTGTTCGCCGCGGCCGAGCACGTCATGGCCGAGATCGCGACCGAACTCGGCCTGCCAGGCAAAGCCGCCGGGCACCGCGCACACGCCGCGCGGATCACCCAAGCCCTGGTCAGCACGTTGTGGGACGCCGAGGCGGGGTTCTTCTTCCCGCGTGACGCATTGCTCGGCGAGCTGGTCCCGCGGTTCACCTGCGCCGGACTGCTCCCGCTGCTCCTGGCTGACCTGCCCGTCGCCGAGGAACTGCTGCGCACCGCGACCGGCCCTCGGTTCGGCCTCGGTGTCGCACTCGGCGTGCCGAGCTACGACCTGACGGCGGCCGACTTCGACGCCGCGAAGTACTGGCGCGGCCCGTCGTGGTTCAACGTCGGCTGGCTGGTGCACCGAGGCCTGCTGGCCCACGGCGAACTGGCGCACGCCCGACGTCTGCGCTCCGACCTGCTCGACTCCGCTTGGCGCAACGACTTCGCCGAGTACACCGATCCGCTCGCCGGTGCCGGACACGGCGCCCGGGCCTTCAGCTGGACCGCCGCACTGACCGTCGACCTACTGTCCTCGACGACGTAGGAGGCGGCCGAAGGGGGAGCAAGGGACCTTTACTACCGCGATCCGGCAGTAAAGGTCCCTCGCTCCCGCTCTTTGCTGTCTTGCGCGGAAGAGATCGCCATCTGTCGACAGATGGCGACTCGCTGGGGCAGACCAGACGCTATGAACGGACCTTTCCTTGCGGGAGGTGCAAGGAAAGGTCCGTTCATAGCGCGGGACGGGCAAGGCATGACCAACTCCCTGCGCAACAGCGCCCGCGAAGCGTTCCGCCGCAGGTCAAGCCGATCGCCATCTGTCGACAGGTGGCGAAGAGCCGGGGTGGCGGGCAACGGAAGGACCCCGCATCACCCCCAGTAAGACCCGGGACGCGGGATCCTTCCGTACGAATTGTCGTAATAACCTTCGCCGCGGACCCCTGCAGCATTAGCCCCTTTCCACCCGTCCGCGCGGTTCTTGATCTTTTCGTTACCTTCGCTCACCGCGAAATATCGCCCGGATGAGCCCTTGACCAGCGCATTCGTTCGTAAATCAGCCTTCCGAACGAACTCCGGGGCCTGCCGAAATCCCCGAAAAAACGTCACCACCCAACCCTGCGTTTCACACATTCACGAGTGCGAAAAGCACCCTGACCGGTTACACCTGCTGCAATCCCCGCTGACCCGCTTGGACGACGTAGCTCCGGTCCGTCTTGATGGTCACCTTCGCCGGGTCACGCTCCAGCACGCTCGACACCGTGACGAAGTCCGCCCGCATCTGCGCGGGCGTGGTCGTCACGCGGACGTATCCGCGCATGCCCTGGCAGTACTTGACGTGCGGGTTGTTCGCGTACCAGGTCGCGCTCGGCGGTGTCGAACCGTTGCTGTTGCTGGTCACCGAGGTGGTGACCAGCTCGGAGCCGACGATCGGGGCGTTGTGGTCGTAGTAGTTCTGCCGCAGGTCCGCCGCCCAGTGCCGGTGCACGTCACCGGTGAGCACGATGGGGTTGGGGATGTTGCGGTCGACCCAGCCCTTCGTGATCCGGTCGCGGGAAGCGCTGTAGCCGTCCCAAGAGTCGTTGCTGCTGTCGCAGGTGGCGCTTTTGCCGTCGGTGTCACGCTGCGCGAAGAAGACCTGCTGGCCGAGGAAGTCCCAGGTCGCGGGCTTGGTGTTGAACGCGTTCAACACCCACTGCTCCTGCGCGGTGCCGGTGAGCGTGCGGCTGGTATTGCGGTAGCCCACGCAGTCCTTGTCCGTGGCCTGCGCGCTGCGGTACTGCCGTGTGTCCATCAGGTGGAAACGCGCCAGGTTGCCCCAGTTGAGCTGCCGGTAGATGTTGATCGACGAGCCGCTGGGCTTGGCCGTCGAACGGATCGGGGTGTTCTCGTAGAACGCCTGGAACGCGTAGCCCTTGCGGGCGGCGCTCGCCGGGGAGGTGGTGCTGTTCCAGTTGTTCATCACCTCGTGGTCGTCGAACACCACCGCCCACGGCGCGACGGCGTGCGCGGCCTGGAGGTCGACGTCGGTCTTGTGCTGTGCGTGCCGCGCCCGGTACAGCGCGAGCGTCGTGGTGTCCGCGGCCGCGGCGAGCCCGCGCACCTTGAACTCCGCCGCCTGCCCGGACGGCTTCTCGTACATGTAGTCGCCGAGGAAGAGGACCAGGTCCGGGTTGTCCGCGGCGATCGCGCGGTGGGCGTGGTACCAGCCCTCCTCCCAGTGCTGGCACGACGCCATCGCGTACTTCAGCTGGTTGACCGCCGCGCCGAGGGCCGGCGTGGTGCGGGTCCGCCCGACCGGGGAGATGTAGCCCGACGTCTTGAAGCGGTAGAAGTACACCCGCGCCGGTTCGAGCCCCTTCGGTTCGACGTGGACGGAGTAACCCAGCGCGCGGTTCGTCGTCGTGCTCCCGGATTGGACGACCGAGCCGAACGCCTCGTCGTTCGCCATCTCCCAGTCGACGGTGTACGACGCGTCCGGCATGCCACCGAAACCGTCGTTGTTCAGTGGCGCCGGCGCGAGCCGCGTCCACAGCACGACACTGTCCGGCAGCGGGTCACCCGAGGCGACGCCGAGCTGGAACGGATCGCGGATGGCAGGCGCGGCAAGGAAAGTCTTCGTGCTCGCCCAGGACGGCAGTGCCGTGGAAAGCGCGACCGCGCCCCCGGCCGCAACCCCGCCGAGCAAAACGGCGCGTCGATTAACCTGACCCATGTCATTATCTCCTATTCCAAGAATATGAATACTCAGATTTTGAATATTCAGGCGACGTAATCGGTCAGGCCGCCACTGCAGTTGTCCAGGGTGGGCACAGTCGCCCCGCGGTCGGAAACGCAGACCTTGTAGAAGACCCAGGTTCCCTTGGGAGCGCCCGTGTTCGCGACGACGTTCGTCCCGGTGCCCTTCGAGTTCCACACCCAGATCGGGCCGACGCCGCTCTTCAGCCAGTACGCGACACCAGCGGATTTGCCGTCCCCCGCGTTGTCGTAGACGGTGACCGAGCCACCCGCCGATTTGAAGACGCCTTCCGCCGCGCAGGCACCCGTGGAGCACTCGGCGCTGCCGGAACCGACGCCGCAGTCGGGCGCGATCCGCTCGTCGGAACCGGTTTGGACGTAACCGTCGGAGATGTAGCCGCCCAGCGCGGGGACGTAGTCCCAGAGCGTGGTCGTACCGAGCGGACCGGTCACGGACGTGCCGATGGTCTGGCAGTCGATGCTGACGCTGGCGCCGTTGGCCACGGTCCGGACGGCCGTGGACGTCGTGCTCGGGGCACGGCGGACGTTGAGCGGGTCGCCGGCGGTCTGGACCTTGCCCGTCGCGGCCGCGGCCGCCGGGACGACGTCTAGCACCAGCAACGCGGACGCTGTCATGAGGACGGCGATGACCTTGGGGAGGAACCGCCGGGTACGTGATCCTGTCATGCCGACAGGGTCGGCCGATCGTGTACACGATCCGTACAAGTGGGCGCGGAGGATCACGGCCGCTTCACTCATCGGCCACCAAATGGATCTAGCTATCGGCGGGAAACACCCATACGATCCGAAAACATGGGGCTCCTCCCTTACGGGCGGTATAAGTGACATCGATTTCGTTCAGGGTTTTAGGACCATTAGAGGTCCAGGTGGGTGGCCGGGTATTGCCGTTGGGCGGCCCGAAACCGCGTATGCTGCTGGGCGCGCTACTGCTCCAGCCGAACGTCGTGGTCTCCACCGAGTCGCTGATCGACGTCCTGTGGCCGACGACGACACCGCGTTCCGCGGCCGCGAACATCCGCACGTACGTCCATTCCCTGCGCCGAAGACTCGCGGAAAGCGACCCCGAACTGGCCGACCGGATCCAGAGCCGGGCGTCGGGCTACATCCTGACTTCCGAGCCCGAAGAACTGGACAGGCTCGCGTTCGAAGGCCACGCGTCGGCGGCGCAACGAGCACTGGGGAAGGGCGAGCCCGAGCTTGCCCTGGCGGAGCTCGACCTCGCCGATCAGCTGTGGCGCGGCGAAGTCCTCGAAGGACTGCCGCACGACCACGGCTGGGGATCGGCCATCGCCCGGCTCGACGAGCTGCGGCTTTCCGTTCAGGAGCAACGTCTCAAGGTCCGGATCGAGCTGGGCCGGTGCGGTGAGGCGATCGTCGAACTGCGCGGGCTCGTCGAAGCCCATCCCCTGCGCGAAGAACTGTGGCAGCAGCTGATCATGGCGTTGCTGGCCAGCGGCCGGAAGGCCGAGGCACAGCAGGCGTACACCGAGATCGAGCGGATCCTGCGCGAAGAACTGGAAGCGCAACCCGGGCCGCGTCTGCGGGAACTGCGGGCACGGATGTCGCCGACACCGACGGCCGTCAAGCCCGTCGCCAGGCCGGTTCCCGGTTTCCCGATCTGCCAGCTTCCCTTGGACCTCCCCGATTTCACCGGCCGCGAGGAACTCGTCGCCGATCTGGTCGAGCTGCTGCACCACCGGCGCCGCAGCGGCGCCCCGACGGTCGCGGTGCTCTCGGGCACGGCCGGCGTCGGCAAGTCCACTGTCGCGGTCCGGCTGGCGCACGCCGTCCGGGCCGAATATCCCGACGGGCAGCTGCATCTGAACCTCGCCGGGACGACGTCGTCACCCCGCACACCGATGGCCGTGCTCGCCGAAATCCTGCGTTCGCTCGGCGTCCCCGATTCCGGAATGCCGCGTGAGGAAAAGGAACGCGCCGCGCTGCTGCGGTCGCGCCTGTCCGGGCGGCGCCTGTGCATCGTGCTCGACGACGCCGGCAGCGCCGCGCAGGTCCGCCCGCTGCTGCCGGGGTCCGGGGCGTGCGCGGTGCTGATCACCAGCCGGATCCGCATGCCGGATCTGGTGGGCGCGCTACCGGTCGACGTCGACCTGCTGCCCGAAGGCGAAGCGGCGAAACTGCTCTCGGGCATCGTCGGCGTGGAGAGAACCCGGGCAGAACCCGAAAGCGCGGCGGCGATCCTGCGCCACTGCGGGTACCTGCCGCTGGCGATCCGGGTCGTGGGCTCGAAGCTCACCCATCGGCCGGGCTGGACGTTGAAGATGCTGGCCGGGCGGCTGCGCGACGAACACCGGCGGCTCGACGAACTCCGCGTCGGCGATCTCGAAGTCCGCGCGAGTGTTTCGCTGAGCTACGACCTCCTGCCCGAAGAAGTGGCCGGCGCGTTCCGCGGCCTCGGCGCGCTGGGCCCGGTCACGTTCCCGGGCTGGGTGGTCGCCGCGCTGCTGGGCCGCCCGGACGCCGACGAAGTGCTCGACGTCCTGATCGATGCCCATCTCGTCGAGCTGATCGGCTCGGACGTCACCGGCCAGCCGCGCTACCAGCTGCACGATCTCCTGCGCTGCTACGCCGTTGAACAGCCCGAAAGCCCCGAAGTCCGCCAAGCCGCGCTGCGCCGGGTGATCGAGGGCTATCTCGCGCTCGCCGTCGAAGCCGCGGACCGGATGCCGATCGTGTTCTTCGGTATGTTCCGCACCGCCGGGCACGTCGAACCCCCGCTGCCGTCCGGTGCCGACGACCTGCTCGAAGACCCGAACACGTGGTTCGAGGCCGAACGCCTCACCGGGGTCGCCGCCATCGAACTCGCCGCCGAAAACGGTCTGGACGACCTCGCGTGGCGGCTGACAGCGGCCTTCACCCCGTACTTCGACCTGCGCGGGCACCAGGACAACTGGCAGCACTCGCACGCGATCGCGCTGTCCTCCGCGCGCCGCGCCGACGACCTGCGCGGGCAGGCGGTGGTGTTGCGCAACATCGGACAGATGCATCTCTACCAGGATCTGTACGACGAAGCGCTGGTGTCGTTCGAGGAGTCGCGCCGGCTCTTCGAGAAGGTCGGCGACGACCAGGGCATGGCGATCGCGCTGTCGGGACTGAGCACGGGCCTGCGGATCCTCGGCGACTACGAACCGGCCTTCGACCGCTGCCACGAATCGCTGGCACTGTTCGACAAGGTGGGCGACCGCAACGGCGAGGCCATCGCACGGCTCGGCGTCGGCGCGATCTGGCTGCTGCTGGGCTGCTACTCCACCGCCGAACGCTGGTTCTCCGACGCCTACGAGCTTTCCGCGGCCATCGGTGACCGTCATCGCGAGGCGCACGCGCTCAAGAGACTCGCCCTGCTCCAGCAGCACCGGGGAAATCTCGGCGCCGCGCGCGAGCAGCTGAACCGGACGATCGCCATTTTCGACGAGCTCGGCGACGACCACTGTATCGGTTACGCCAACCAGCATCTCGGCGAACTGTGCTTCCACACCGGCGATTACGCGCACGCGCAGCTGCTGCTGGTGAACTCGCTGAGCGTGCACCGGCACAACGGCGACCGCCGGTCCGAAGCGGAGGTTTCCGAGCGGCTCAGCGAGCTCCACGAAGCGCTGGGCCAGCCGGAACGTGCACGGGTGTACGCCGAGCGCGCGCTGGTGCTGTGGCACGAACTCCGCGCAGAACCGCAGGAAATGGCGCTGCTCGCGCGCATGGGGAAGACGGCGGAGATCGAGCCGGTCGCGCAGCCTCAGCAGGGGAAACGCACCCGGAGGCATATCGCGTCGGCCTGATCCCGCGGCCGCTTTGTATCGATCGTGTACATCTCCTGAAGACACTTCGTCCGGTATCCACGACAAAGTGTTCTGGAAGGAGACCGGCATGGTCCGGACCACGGGGACCCGACGCTTGTTGGCTGCGATTCTGGCGGTGGGGGCCGTTTCGGCGTTGGCCTCCGCCCCGGCTCAGGCAGCGACGGGCGTCACCTGGCAAGCAGATCTGTCCACTGTAGACACCGATGACGTCAATGTGCGCTTCGACGGCACCGCGCTGACCGTCGACGACACGAACGTCCACCGGATGGCCGGGAGCGACGGCTATCTCACGATGTCCGAGCAGAAACTGAACCGCCCGGCCAACCGGATCACGGCCGAGGTTTCCGCCAACGGCGCGGAAGCCGAAGTCTCCGTCCGCGGCAAGCTCAGCGCGAACGACTGGACCGAGTGGCAGCCGCTCGAAGCGGGCGCGACAACGTTACCCGGCAACGTTTCCTCGGTTCAGGTGCGCGTCGGCCTGGGCTCCGGCAGCTCGGTCAGCTCACTCCGCCTCACCGCGGACCAGGCGCCACAGGTCAACGCGCTCGCCGCCGCCACCGCGGCGAAGACGTACCGCGTGTTCGCGACCCGTGAAGGTCTCGTCGGCGGCACCACCGCGAACGGCCACAAGATCACCGCACGCGACCACTTCGTCTCGTTCCCGTCCGGGAAGTCCTTGTCCGGCAAGGGAACCGGCACCTACACCGCGAAGGTCTGCCGCACCGACAACAGCCGCTGCGAGTACGCGCCGGTGTGGGAGGTCGGGCCGTGGAACGAGCGGGACGACTACTGGAACCCGTCGGCCAGCCGCCAGATGTGGAAGGACCTGCCGCAGGGCAAGCCCGAAGCGCAGGCCGCGTACCTCGACGGTTACAACGGCGGCCGTGACGACCGCAACCGCAAGGTACTGAACGCCGCCGCCATCGACATCGCCGACGGCACGTTCTGGGACGGTCTCAAGATGACCGACAACGCCTACGTGAACGTCACCTACCTGTGGACCGGCTCCGGCCCGACCGGCGTCGTCACCACCGCGGGCGACCCGATGAACGTCCGGGCGAGCGCCAGCACCACGGCCGCCGTCAAGGGACTCGCGGCGAACTACGCCAAGGTCAACATCGAATGCTACGTCGAAGGCGAAACGGTCACCGGCCGTTTCGGGACGAGCAACATCTGGGACAAGATCGGCGAGGGCCACTACATCTCCGACACCTATCTCCAGACCGGCTCGGATCTCCCCGTCGCCCCCAAGTGCGCTTGAGCTGACCCAGCGTGGGGGG
>NZ_DASYMU010000040.1:0-113840 GCF_036008905.1 Amycolatopsis sp.
CAACCTGGCCGCCTCGGCCTTCGAGACGGCGGCCGAGCCGAAGAAGATCGTGCTCCTGCCCGGTGGGCACTTCGCGGCCTACACGGGTGCGGGGTTCGTCGCGGCGTCGTCGGCCTCGCGCGACTGGTTCGTGGAGCACCTGACGGTCGGGTGACTCAAGCCTCATCGAGCGACTTGACCAGGCAGGTATTTGAGCCGACCTCGCCTTCGTCGGATTCAGCGCTTGAGCACGTCCGCGCCTTACCGCCACTTCGAGAACAGGGACGAACTGCTGACCGCGGTGGCCGCGCAGGGCTACGAGACGCTGCACCAGAGCCTGGGGCAGGCCGCCGCGAGCACCGCCGACGCGGCTGAGCGGCTGTTGCGGCTGGGTGGTGCGTACGTGCGCTTCGCACACGACCATCCCGACCTGTTCGTGACCATGTTCCGCAGCCGGCCGGACGCGCAGCCAGTCGGTCAAGAATCCTTCGACGTACTCCTGCGGGCCGTCTCCGACGCTCAGCGCGAGCGGATACTGTCCACGAAACCGTCGGCGGAGTTGCTGGCCAGGTCCATCTGGGCCACCTTGCACGGCCTCGCGTCGCTCAGCTTGCGGCAACCGCACGAGCGCTTCGGCATGGGCGCGCCCCCGGAAGACCTCGCCACCACCACCCTGTCCGCAATCCTCGGCCTGTAGACGGCACGCGCCGTGCGCTCAGCCGGGGTCGCTGGGTGCGCGGGCGATCACCGTGTTCCGCGGCGATCTGGAGTCGGTCAGAGCCACGACGGCAGGAGTTCGCGCACCGCCGAATTGTGGGCCCGGAGAGACTCGAACTCTCACTGGCACGGACCTAAACCGTGTGCCTCTGCCAATTGGGCTACGGGCCCCACGTGCAAAGCCTAGCGCGCGGGATCCTTCGGGGTTCTCGGCGTGGCCGATGGGGCAGGCGGGGCTCCGGTGATCTAACGTGGGGCGCCTGACAGGCATGCCGGCGAGGAGGACACGTGGCCCGCGACCCCGACACGATCGAGCGTGAGATCGAGAAGGCCAGGAACGCTCTGGCCTCGACGCTGGACCAGCTCGGCACGAAAGCCAATCCCCAGCGTCTCGCGGAGTCCGCGAGGTCTGGTGTGCAGGCGAAGCTCGACCAGCCCAAGGTGAAGTACACGCTCATCGGCATCGGCGCGCTGATCGGCGTGCTGTTGCTGCGCAAGCTTCTGCGCTAAGGACTACCTCGCGGTCGCCGGCGGAGTGGAAGCCTTCGCCGCCGGCACCTTGGCCGCCGGTTCGGTCTTCTTGCGGCCGGCCGGTTTGCGGGCCTCGATGGCCTTCGGCAGCTGCTTGCCCTGCGGCAACGGCGGCTTCGCGGCCGGCTTTTCGACAACCGGCTTCTCGGCTGGCTTGTCGGCGGCGGCCTTCTCCGCGGCGGGTTCGGCGGCGACCTTCTGCTCGCCCTTCGCCGGAACCCGCGAAGGCGGGATCTCCAGCGGAGTCGTCTCCGGAAGTGTCAGCCTGGCCGTCATGTACGCGGCGGTGAACTCCAGTGCACTGCCGTTGAGCAGGTGCACCACCGTCGCCTTCCCCTCCGGCGTCAGCTCCTCGACCAGCTGATCGGTCCGATCCCTGGCCGCGATGATGCCGGGCGCGCTGGCGGTGAGTTCTTCCCCCTCCTCGCCGAGACTGCTGACCGTGATCGTCCAGTCATCGTCTGTCTGCACGTAAAAGGCCGTAATCGGTTCCACCATCTGTCTTCACCCCTCCCACTTCCACAGCATGCTCCTCCAAGTTGGACGTAAACACGATCGTCTCATGACGCCAGAATCCGATTAACCCAATCGGTTAGACATGATTCAACGGTCCGTTCAACTTTCTACAGTGTCATCGATACAGCAAGACGACTCTGTGTCACAAGTAACGGGGCGCAATGTGCACTGAGTGACGACCGGATGGCCTAATGCACGAGCAGATTCACGGTCGTTCAGCTATCGTGTGGCGCCAGTCCTCGCCAGAGCACGTCCATGGCGTAGCGAGTCGCTTCGTCGGGGGTGACTTCGTCGTGGCGTTCGCACCAGATCGCCAGCCGGTCACAGGCGCCGACGACGAACTCCGCGGAGGCCTCGATCTGCAGTTCGGACCGGCCGTCGAAGTAGGTGCTCATCAGCGCGGCGATCAGATCGGTCTGCTGACGTCGGATCTCTTCGACCTCGTCGGCGGCCGGGGTGCCGATGAACGACATCTCCTGCCGCAGCACTGACCAGCCCTGACGGTGTTCGCTGATGAACACGAAGAACGCGAGCAGGCCGCGATGCAGGGCGGTCTCCGCGTCGGGCGCTCCGGCCACTGCCTGTTCGGTCGCCAGGCGCAGCGCCGCGCGCGACTGGCGGATGCACGCCAGCAGCAGGCCTTCTTTCGAGTTGAAATATTCGTACAACATCGGCTTCGACACCCCGACGAGCTCGGCGATGTCGTCCATCGACGCCGAGGAGTAGCCGCGTTCGGCGAAGACCGTCTCGGCGATGTCGATCATTTGCCGCTCGCGCTCGGCTCGGGGCATGCGCTTGCGCTTGGTGGCGGTCACTCGGTCTAGCCTACCGGTAGTAACCTACTTCAAGTAAGGTAACTCGTGAGTAGGTAGTGGACATGTCGACGGAGGGCTGGTAGATGAGCGAGCGGACCGAGACTGGTGTGGTGATCGTCGGAACCGGCTTTTCCGGGCTGGGCATGGCGATCCAGCTGCGCAAGGAAGGCCGCGAGGACTTCGTGATCCTCGAGAAGGCCGACGACGTCGGCGGCACCTGGCGCGACAACACCTATCCGGGCTGCGCCTGTGACATTCCGTCCCATATGTACTCGTTCTCCTTCGAGCAGAACGCCGGCTGGTCGCGGTCGTACTCTTCGCAGCCGGAGATCTGGGCCTATATGCGCCAGGTCGCCGACAAGTACGATCTGCGCCGCTTCATCCGGTTCGGCCAGGAGATGTCCGGCGCCCGCTGGGACGAGGACGAGGGCCGCTGGCACATCGCCTCGAAGTCGGGGGAGTTCGTTTCCCGGTTCCTGGTGGCCGGGATCGGCGCGCTGCACCTCCCACAGATCCCCGAGCTGCCCGGGATCGAGAAGTTCCGGGGCGAAAGCTTCCACTCGGCCCAGTGGAACCACGACTACGACCTCGAAGGCAAGAAGGTCGCCGTCGTCGGCACCGGCGCGAGCGCCGTCCAGTTCGTCCCGCGGATCGCGCCGAAGGTGGCCGGGCTGAGCCTCTTCCAGCGGACGCCGCCGTGGATCATGCCGAAGGGCGACAGTGAGATGCCGTCCTGGGCGCGTCGCGCGTTCCGGTCGGTTCCGGCGCTGCAGCGTGCGTACCGCGACTTCCTGTACTGGACGCTCGAAGTGCGCGCGATCGGCTTCAACGGCCATCCCGCGGTGATGAAGCTGGGGGAGCGGGTCGCCCGGCGCCACATCGGCAAGTACATCGAAGACCCGGAGCTGCGCCGCAAGGTCACCCCGGATTACACGATGGGCTGCAAGCGGGTGCTCATCTCTAACGACTACTACCCGGCATTGACCCGCGAGAACGTCGACGTCGTCACCGACGGCGTCGAGGAGGTCCGCGAACATTCCATCGTGGACAGTGCCGGGGTGGAGCACGAGGTCGACGCGATCATCTACGGCACCGGGTTCCACGTCACCGACGCCTTCGACGATCTCGACATCGTCGGGCGGAACGGCCGCAACCTCGGCAAGGAATGGGCGAGCGAGGGGATGCGGACCCATCTCGGCATCACCGTCTCGGGCTTCCCGAACCTGTTCTTCCTGCTCGGCCCGAACACCGGCCTCGGCCACAACTCGGTGGTGTTCATGATCGAAGCGCAGATTTCGTACGTCGCCGACGCCGTGCGCATGGTGGAGAGCGCCGGAGCGAAGTCGCTCGACGCGCGCGAAGACGTGCAGGAGCGCTTCAACGTCGACATCCAGCGCAAGCTCGCCAAGGGCATCTGGACCCGGGGCGGCTGCAAGAGCTGGTACCTCGACGCGAAGGGGGTCAACCGCACTATTTGGCCCGGCTTCACCTGGCGCTACTGGCTGGACACGCGCAAGGTCAAGACCGGGGACTTCGAGTTGTCGGGCCGCTGAGCGGCGGTTCGTTCGAGAGGGTGGTCAGGAGGCGAGCTTGCGGAGTCGGCCGACCAGGTCGACGGTCGGGATCCCGCACAGCTCCGCCATCCGTTCGAGGGCGGACAGGTCGAGCTGGATCTCCGTCGAGGCCACCGGGGCCGCGTGGTTCAGCCGATCTTCCGCCCATCGGCGTAGCGGCAGCAGTTCGGGCTGGGCATCGGCGATGACCTTGGTCAGGTCTACCCGGACCCGGCCTGGCTCGTCGACGACGACCCTGCGATGCACCTTGGCGAGCAGGTCCTGCGGCAGCTCGTCCATCGCTACACACAGTTCGACCAGGCGCACGACAGAGCACTGCCTGGTCCCCAGTTCGTAGGTCGCCAGCGTCTGCAGCGAGATCTCACTCTGCAGATGCTGGTTCAGCTCCTTGCGCGTCCAGCCGCGCTGGCGCCGGAGCTTGCGGAGCTCGTCCCCGAGTATCCGCTGGTACGTCTCAGCGTCGATCAACACTCCTCGTCCCCTGCCTGACCACGCGACATCTCGCAACTTCGAAGCCGGCTCCCCCGGTCCGATACGAGTCTTCATGTGTATGTAAGTCGGCATCTGCACGCGCATTACGCGGTTTCGGGGACTTGTTTAGTATCAATTCGGTAGAGGGACCGAACGGAGTAACGATGCTGAGCCATCCGGTCGCAAGTGAACCGTGTTAACTCAGTTGACGCAGGTCACGCCGTTGGCGGTGATCGGCGGCTTCTCCGGTTCGGCGGGCGCGGCGGGGGCCGAAGGCGTGTTCGCCGAGCTCGTGGCCGCCTGGCCCGAATAATCGGAACCGAGCATCACCAGGACGTGACCCGCGGTGACGGTCTTGTCCACTTCGACGGTCGCCTTGCTGCCGAGAGCGTCGGCCACGGTCTGGCCCGCCGCCTGCTGGCCGGTCGGCACGCGGATGACCGAGGTCTTGCGCGAGGTCGCGTTGGCGGTGTCGCCGGCGGTGAATCCCTTGCCGGTGAGGTCCTGCGCCACGGAAGCGGCGAGACCGGTCTTGCCCGACGCGTTGCGCACGTCGACGGTGATGGCCTTGTTGTCGGCCGACGGCTTGGCCGGGTCCGACGCCGGCGGTCCGGCGACGCCCTTGATGAAGTCGCTGACGGCCTTCGGGTCGACCTGGATCGCGGATTCGCCCTCGGGCGTGCGGTAGTCGACGTTGCCGACGGGGATGGTCCGGAATTCGAGCTGCCCGCCGGAGAGACCCTTCATCTGCTGGGCGAAGGCGAAGACGTCCCAGCCCTGGTCGATCACCACGGACTTCTTGATCGCCGCGGTCAGGTCGCTGAGCTTGGTCGGATCGACGAGGGTGCCTGCCGAGAGCATCTTCTTCGCCATGCCGGCCATGAACACCTGCTGGCGCACCACCCTGTCCAGGTCGCCGCGCGGGAGGCCGTGCCGCTGCCGGACGAACTCGAGTGCCTCGACCCCGGAGATCGTGTGGTTGCCCTTGGTGAACTTCGCGCCGGAGAACGAGTCGTTGACGTTGTTGTTCAGGCAGACGTCCACGCCGCCGATGGCGTTGGTGATGTCGTTGAAGCCGAGGAGGTTGATCGCGGCGTAGTGGTCGATGGTCGACCCGGTGAGCTTGGCGACGGTGGCGATCAGCACCTTGGCGCCGGCCTGCGCTGTCTTCTGCGCGACTTCCTTCGTGTCCGTGACGCCCTGCTTCTGCAGCGCGGCGCGTTCCTTGGCGAGGCCCATCGCGTACGCCGAGTTGATCTTGTGTTTGCCGAAGCCGGGCACGTCGACGTAGGAGTCACGGGGCAGGGAGACGGCCACGGCCTTGCTGCCGTCGTTCGGGATGTGCACGAAGATCAGCGTGTCGGTGTTCTGCTCGCCGTCCGAGACACCGGCGCGGAGCTGCGCGAGGACCTCGGGCGAGAGCGGGTTGCCGTCGGCGTCGGTGCGGCTGTCCATTCCGACGAGCAGGATGTCGACGGCGCCGTCGGCGGGTTTCTCGCCCCCGGCCCCCGAGTCGATCACGTCGGTGTGGTTCAGGCCGCTCACCAGGCCCTGCATCGCGGCCCACGCGTAGCCGGTCAGGCTCATCACCAGCAGCGAGACGATCGTCAGCGCGATCTTCGCGCCCGCGCGACGGCGTTTGGGCGGCGGGGGCAGCGGTTCCTGGCGGCTGCGTGACTGCGGCCGCGGCGGTGGCTTGTCACCGGTGCGGCCGGCGGGGGGACGGCGGGTGCCGGTGCTCCCGGGGTCCTTGCGCGGCGCGGCGGGCCTGCGCGGCGGCTCGCCCACGGGGCGGACTGTAGGCCGGGCGTTACGGCCGCGGGACGGAGTGCCTGAGGACTCTTCCTGCCACGGCCGGGAGGGGCGTCGCTCCCCGGGCTGGTACTCCACTCGGGCGACTCCTTCCTCGCTCGGCTGATTGCCGGATGACGGCGGGTAAACCTGCTTTAGGCGTTCGTTGTGGTGGACGCATGGTGCCGGTAGTGGGTTGTCGTCGGGTTACACATCCCCCGAAGATGTGGCATACCTCACCCACTTCGGTAGTGATCACCACGTTAGTGCGCGCGTTGCCTTGACCTGCCACAGGGCCGCGAGTGTCGCCGCGAGGGCGAAGGCGGCCGTGATCCCGTGGACGAAGATCCCCACCACGCTGGGGTGATCGTTGTCGGCCGCGGCCAGCAGCGGCGGCACGCACGCCAGTCCGCACGCCAGCCAGGTGCTCGCCGTCGCGCTGGTGCCGATCCGGACGGTGTGCAGCAGGAAGACGCCGAGCAGCAGGTGGATCAGGCTCTGGATGGGGTCGAGCGGCAGGCCGAGGATGGTCGCGTCGGCGTTGGCCGTGCCGAACCGCGTCAGCGCGAACCCGAACACACCGAGCGCGGCGTAGCCCACGCCCAGCGCCGCGGCCGTGCGGCCGAGCACGGCGTCGAGCCTGCTGGGGGAATCCACGCGGGGAGCGGGGCTGGGGCCGCCGCCGTGTTGTTCGAACCACCAGAACACCAGCGCCGCGGGGCCGATCAGCATGGCGAGCGCGATCAGCGTCTTCGGCTGGAGCAGCCAGCCGACGCCGTCCACGAGCCTGGCCGGGAGGTAGACCACGGCGACGAGCAACAGCATCGCCGCCAGGAAACCGAGGTAGAGGCTCATCGGCGCGCGCAAGGCGAACCGGGCCGCCCGCGTCACGTCCGGGTGCCGCGCGATCCGTCCGAGCGGCCCGGCGAACAGGCCGACGAGGCTGAGTTGCGCCAAGCCGAGCAACAAGACGGCCAGCGTCGGCGCCGCGAGCGCGGGAGGTGCGCCGGGGCTGCCGAGCAGCGTCAGCGGGCCGCCGTCGAGCACGCTCGCGAGAGTGAGGCCGCCGAGGCCGACGGCCGCGCCCGCCACCAGTGTCCGGCGTCCGGGCGCGCCGGAGTCGGCGTGGACGAAGGCGAGCTGCTGGGCGAGGAGCGCGAGGCCGAACGTCGCCGCGTAGCCAGGGAGCGGGGAGCCCAGCCAGCCGGTGGCGAGTTCGCCGAGCACGACCAGGCCGAGCAGGGCGAGCACGGTGGTGACCGGGGCTTTGCGGTGCAGCGTGAGCATCGCGGGGGTGGCGATCACCGTCAGCAGGTAGACGCCGAGCAGCCACAACGGGTGCAGCGCGATCCGCATGACCGCGGCGGTGGTGTTCGGCGGGATGGTCAGCAGTTCCAGCGCGATCGGGACGACCAGCGCGACCACGGCGAAGATCAACGCCGGTCGCAGCAGCCAGCTCGCCCGGTGCGCGACGTACTCGCGATAGGTGCCGCCCGCCTCGGCGACCGCGCGCCACCCGGCGGCGCTCGCGCGGCCCCCGGCGAAGAAGAACAGCGGGGTCAGCTGCGCGGCCCAGGTCACCGGCCACAGCCAGCCCTGCCCGACGCCCGCCCACTGCGCCAGCGCGACCGCGGACTCGCCGAGCATCAGCAGCACGACGGCCGCGACCCCGAGCACGGCCCACCGGTCGACGAGCCGCGGCGGCCGGGCGGTCCGTTCGACGCGGGCGGCCTTCCGCAGCACGCGGGGGACCGTCCGGCGGGTGTGCAGCCAGCCGCGCAGCCGGAACATCAGCAGGAAGCCGATCACCGCGACCCCGGCGAGCATCGGCCCGAGCGGGTCACCGGTCGGCACGCTCCAGCGCTGGTGCCACGAGTTGACGACCAGGCCCGCCGAGTACAGCGAAGCCATGACCTGGCAGGTGCGCGCGGAGTTCTGCGGGTTCAGCGTGCACATGGCGTGCATATCGGTCGAAAGCCGGTTGTCCAGCGCTTCGCGGTATTGCGGCGCCAGTGGATGACCCTTCTCCGCCGAGTAGCGGAGGAGGTCGTAACCGAGGTCGTGTGCCTTGCAGGGAACGGAATAGTCCCACTTGGTGTTGTCGTCACCCCACGGCGTCGAGCAGCCGCCGTCGGTGTGCACCGCGCGGACCGTGCCGTCCTGCGCGGGCAGTGAGGTCGGCCGGATCCCGGTCACCGCGGTGAAGTCCGCGGGGAGTTCGGTGAGCGCGGCCGGGGCCGGGCCGGGGTGGACGAGCGAGTCGACGGCTTGTTGCGCGGCCGCGACCCCGCCCTGCGGCGGACCGAGATCCGCGGGTTCGGGCGACCGGGAGGCGACGAAACCGAACCCGAAGACGACCAGGGTGAGCACCAGTAGCCAGCCCGAAGTCGATAGTGGCCGCCGTACGCGTTTCGGCGTTTCGGCGGCTGTGGCTCCGTCGGCTGGGGCGGTCATGGTCCAAGGGTCCCAGCCCGGCCCGCCGGTGAACATCGGGATATCCCCCGATCGTGATCGGGGGTGCTCCGGCTTCAGGTCTGGGGCGCGAACCGGACCCGGTTCCGGCCGCCTTCCTTGGCTTCGTAGACGGCGGCGTCCGCGGCTTGCAGCAAGGACTTGAGCGTGTCGCCGTGGCGGGGGTAGAGCGCGACGCCGATCGACGTGGTGCGCCCGGCGATGATCGCCTGGCCACCTCGTTTGTCGGTGGTCGTGATGCGCAGGTTCGCGATGGCACGGCGGACCCGCTCGGCGGCGAGTTCGGTGGCGCTCCGGTCGATGTCGGGGAGCAGCACCAGGAACTCCTCGCCGCCGAACCGGCCGACGACGTCGCTCGGCCTGGTCGTCTCGTCGAGGGTCTGCGCGATGTTGCGCAGCACGTCGTCGCCGGCGGGATGGCCGTAGGTGTCGTTGATCCACTTGAAGTGGTCGAGGTCGATCATGAGCAGTGCCAGGCCCTCGTCAGCCCGGCTCGTCCTCGACAGCGCGCGCTCCGCGGCCTCGGACCAGCCGCGCATGTTGAACACGCCGGTCTTCGAATCCGTCCGGACGTCCGCGTGCAGCTGGTCGAGTTCGGCGAGGCGGTTGAAGATGACCGTCACCAGCGCCATGATCGCGACCGCGGGCGGGACGTTCACCAGCAGGATCGCGGTGACCGCGCCGAGCCCGACGGTGACCATCTCGAGCAGGTTGTCCGCTTTGCTGCCCAGCACGTTGCGCAGCGTCGGCGCCGTCGTGCCGCCCAGCGCGAGGAACCCACCGGTGAACGCGGCCTGCGAACCGATGTACACCAGGCCCGCGAGCGCCAGCACGCCGAAGGTCCGTAGCCCGCCGAGCCCGGTGGTGAGCGACCATTGGTTCGGCCCGAGTGCGATCAGGGTCTGGTGTGCGAGTGTGGCGGCGAACGCGATGCTGACCGAAGAAAAGAAGAATTTGTGCGGTGGCCGGCGCGCGGTGAACCAGCGCTGCGTTCTGATGATCGCTACCAATAGTAACGTCAAAGGCACGGGCAGTACCACCGCGGCCGGAAAGATCCAGACCGCGGTCAGGTCGATATGAACCGAAATTATGCGATTTCTTCGGCGTTCTTCTTGCCTATGGGTCAACTGGACGTGAATTGTCGCGCCGACGACGAGTATCGCGAAGTGCAGCCATGCGAGTCCGGAAGGAACACCGGCCCGTGCGATTTCGTGGCCCATTCCTAGGAGTGCGCACATTTCCACAATTACCACGAACACGATGAGCCGCTTGGGCTGGCGCCATAGCGCCCAGCGGAGGGGATTCACCGTGAAATGACGGCGCGTCCGCCGGGCCTCGGGTTCGCCCGGCTCGCTCTCGGTACTGTCCTCTGTGGTGGGAACGATTTCCGTGTTCGCTCGTGCGAACGACTCCGCAGGGTCACGAGGAGGTGGTCCGTCGGGGTTTTCCTGCGGTGTGACCTGGGGGTGCTCCCGGGATGTGTATGTCACGGTTCACCTCCTCTCTTCGTGGTTATTGTGACTTGCGGTTCGTGACTTCGCAGGTCTGCAGCTATCATCTTAGGACGTGAGTTCCCCCGCTCACGCTCCGGAAACAACCACTCGCGTTACCGCACCGTCCCCAGCACCTCGATATTCCAGTAGCGGTTCGAACCGGGCAGGAGGTGTGCCGCCATGTTGGATCGTGACGTCTAAACCCGTTTCTTTCCCACGCTCTCACTCTTCGGAATTCACGGGAAGGATGCATCATGCAAGACCGCGATGTCTGAGCCGAACCCATGACCGCAGAATGCGCGCCGAAAACAATGAGGAGGCGAGTCCGCCATGCGTGACCGTGACGTTTGATCATTCAACTACTTCTGCCCGGCGAAGTCGTGTCCACGACACGGCGATCGGTATCGCGAGCAGGACGCCGACCACCCCGGCGATCGCCGTCGTGTCGGCGGCCGAGCCGAGCAGTTCGGCCACCAAACCGCCGGCGGCGACACCCAAGCCCTGTGCGACGCGTACTCCCGTGCGATAGAGCCCGCTCGCGCCGCCTCGCATGGCGTTGGGCACCCAGCTGGAAAAGGTGGCCGTGACGGTGATGATGTACGCACCGGCGGCACCGGCCAGCGCGAGTAAACCGAGTGCGACAGCCAAGTTGGGTTCCACGATGAACCCGATGAGCGTGGCCACCGAACCGGTGGCCAGCACACCGAGCACCCGTGCCCGGTTCGACGCGGAGACGAATCGGGAGAGCACGAACGCTCCCACCACGAATCCCAGCGGATCGGCGGCCAGCAGCCAGCCGACCGCCTGCGGCGGCTCACCCAGCTGCTGAGCCAGTGGCGCGGCGAGTCCTTCCGGCACCACCGCCAGTCCGACCAGCCAGGAGAGCCCGAGCAGCACCCGCAACCGCGGCTGGCCGAAGACCCAGCGTGTCGCCCCGAACCAGCTGGTATGCCTGCCACCCGCCGCGGGGCGGTGGTGTAGCCGGCGGCGCAGCACCACGGCCGAGATCGCGAACGTCACCGCGTCGACGGCCAGCGCCCACGACGTCCCGACCAGCGAGACGAGCAGCCCGCCGCCACCCAGTCCGAGCAGCATCACCGTGTTGTTGGTGATACCGCGCAGGTCCTGGCTCCGCAGGTAGAGCCCGTCGTCGGTGAAGATCTCGCGGGTCACCGCGTTCTGGGCCGCGTTGGCGGGCGCGCCGGCCAGCTGGACGCCGATGAGCAGCGCGCAGAGGACGGCCAGCGGCGTCCCGGGGATGGCCATCAACCCGACGAGCACCGCTTGCAGCGCCGCGCTGGTGACCAGCACCGTCCGGCGCGGGTAGCGGTCGGCCAGATGGGAGAGTCCGAGGCCGCCGGCCAGCGCGGGGAGGAAGGTCAGCGCGTAGACGCCGGCCGCCCACAGGGCGGAATTGGTCCGGCTGTAGACGAGGATGGCCAGTGCGACCTTCGCGAGCTGGTCGCCCGCGCTCGACTGGGCTTCGGCGAACCAGAGCGCACGGTACTCACGGTTCGACAGCGCTTCGCTCATCCGAGGCGCCGCGTTGGCCTTCACCGTCTCATCACCTCCCCCCGATCAGGTGAATGTGTCGGGTCCGCATTCAAGCCGATGCGGACCCTGCCCTGGTAAGGGCGTTGTCCCAAGGTCATCGGACGCAACATTCAGTATGCCGCCGATTACGCGCAGGTGAACAGCGGACGCGAAGGGCTACGGCTCAATGCCCGTATCCCGGTTACGCCGAGTGACCGACGACGAAGGTCGGGGACTGACCTGTCCGGCGGTACCACCGGGCCGATCAGCCGTCACCCCTTGGCGCAACGCGGCCACCGTTCGTCGCGATCTTAGGTTTGAAATTGTCGGATCGGCCAACACTGGAGACAGGTAGTGGCGGGGATCGCAGTGGGGAGTCGGGAACATGGACGGGCTGCTGGCAGGAAAAGCAGTGGTGGTCACCGGGGCCGGTCGTGGCCTCGGTGAGGCCTTCGCGGTGCACGTCGCCCAGGCCGGCGGGGCGGTCGTGGTCAACGACGTCGACGTCGAACTGGCCGAGCACACCGCGGCGAACATCCGGGCCCACGGCGGCCGCGCGGTGGCGAGCGGGCACACCGTCGCCGACCCCGCGCAGGCCCAGGCGATCGTCGACCTGTGTGTCGCGGAATTCGGCGCGATCGACGGACTGGTCAACAACGCGGGACTGAACTACGAAGCGTTGCCGTGGGAGGACGACGTCGACCAGATGCGGGAGCTGGTCGAGGTCAACGTCCTCGGGGTGATGTACACCGGCGTGGCCGCGACGAAGGCGATGATGAAGCAGCCCGGCGGCGGCTCGATCGTGAACATCTCGTCGGGCGCGTCGCTCGGGCAGCGCAAGCTCGGGGTCTACGCGGCGAGCAAGGGCGCGGTGGCTTCGCTGACCTACTCGTGGGCGCTGGACCTGGAAGAGGTCGGCATCCGCGTCAACGCCGTCTGCCCGCTCGCGCACACGCGGATGGTGTGGAAGTCGGAACGCTCGCTGCGTGCCTGCCCGCCCGACCGCACGCCGTCGAGGATCGCGCCGGTGGTGCTGTTCCTGCTCGGCGCCGGTTCGGCCGGGATCACCGGGCAGATGATCCGCTGCAACGGGCCGCAGCTGCATGTCATGGGGCAGCCGTTCCTCAAGGAGCCGATCCTGGAACGGGCCGTGTGGGACACCGACACCGTGCAGCGCGCCTTCGACGAGGTGTTCAGCGCGCACCTGGAGAACTACGGCCTCGAAAAGCGTGTCCCGCCCCGGCTTCGCAAGTGGACGGAGGCCACCTCGACCCCGCTCCGCTCGGCCTGAACTTCCGAATATGTCGACAACTTATCCGGATAAGTTGTCGACATATTCGGAAGCGGCGTGGGCTAGGTGGTGGGGGCGGCGTCTTTAGTGGCGGCGTAGAGCTCGGTGATGGTCGGGGCGTAGCGCTCGTTGATCACGCGGCGCTTGAGTTTCAACGTCGGCGTGAGCTCGCCGGTTTCCGGCGTCCAGGGCTTCGAGAACACCTCGTACCGCTTGATCTGCTCGATCCGCGCCAAACGGCTGTTCGCCGACGCCACCGCGGCGTCGAGCTCCTCGCGGACGCGCGGATGATCGGCGAGCGAGGAGCCTTCGGCCACCTCGATACCGTTCGCCGTGGCCCAGCCGGGCGCGATCTCGTCGTCGATGACGATCAACGCCGTCACGTACGGCCGGTCGTCGCCGATCGCGACCGCTTGTCCGATCAGTGCGTGTTCTTTGAGCATTCCCTCGATCTTCGTCGGCGCGATGTTCTTGCCGCTCGAGGTGATGATCAGCTCCTTCTTGCGGTCGGTGATCGTGACGAAGCCTTCTTCGTCGATCGTGCCGATGTCCCCGGTCGCGAGCCAGCCGTCGGCGTCGACGTCCGGCTTGATCGAACCGTCCGGCTGCAGGTAACCGAGGAACACGATCGGCCCGCGGACGAGCAACTCGCCGTCTTCGGCCACCTTCACCTCGACGCCGTCGAGCGCCTTGCCGACCGAGCCGGCTTTGAACGACGTGTGGCTGTTGGACGTCACCGCGCCGGTGGTCTCGGACAGGCCCCAGACCTCCTGGATCTCCACACCGAGCCCGGCGATGAAGTACAGGACCTCGACCGGCAGCGCGGCCGCGCCGCTGGACGCCAGCGTCAGCTTGTCCAGGCCGAGCATCGCGCGGATCGGGGCGAGCGCGGCCGCGTCGGTCTGCGCGATCTTTTCGGCGAGTTCGGCGGGCACCTCCTGCCCGGCGCTGCGGAGTTTGTAGCCCTCCTGCAGCAGGTTGTTCGCCGCGAGCAGCGCGTCGCGACGCTCGGGCGGGGCCGCGACGAGCATGTTCTTCAGCCCGGCGGTCAGCTTTTCCCACACGCGCGGGACGCCGAAGAAGCCCGTCGGATGCACCTTGCCCAGCGCGGCGACGACTCCGCTGGCGTCGGCGATCGTGTGCACGTGCCCAGCCCAGACAATGCTGAGATACAGCGAAAGCTGGCGCTCGGCGATATGCGCGAGCGGGAGATAGCTGACGCCGGTCGTGTGCATCGGGACGCCGTGCATCGAGTCGACGGCGACGGCCTGGTGGATCGCGTTCTGGTGGGAGAGGACCACACCCTTGGGGTCACCGGTGGTGCCCGAGGTGTAGATCATCGCCAGCGGATCGTTGGGCTGAATGGTCGACCACGTGCGGTCGAAGGCGTCCGGGTCGGCGGCGTGGAGCTCCGCGCCCTTGGCCTTGACGTCGGCGAGGCTGAGGAACCTGTCCCCGGACGGGATCACCTCGGCGTCGATCATCACCACGCGGCGCAGCGCGGGCAGGTCGTCGAGCACCGGCGCCCAGCGTTCGAGCTCGGCGGCGCCGGCGAGGACCACCACCTCCGCGGCGCTGTGCCGTGCCACGTAACGGATCTGATCCGGGCTCAGCGTCGAATACGCCGTGCAGGAGAGCACCGCGAGATGCGTCGCGGCGAGGTCGACGATCAGGTGCTCGGGGCTGTTGGGCGCCATGATCAGCATGCGCTGCCCGGCGGCCAGGCCCAGATCGGCGAGTCCGCGCGACACCACGGCGATCTCGTCACGGAACTGCGACCAGCTCAGCGTCGGATTGCCTTCGACATCGAGCGAGGTGACCGCCGGTAGGTCGCCGTATTCGGTGGCGTTGCGCTGCAGCAACTTGGGGATGGTCTGGTCCTTGGTCTTGTCCGCCACGGACAGAGGGCTGGTCAACGCTGGCCTCCTCGGATGCTGCTTTAAGCGGCAACTCTAGGGGCATTCCGAGGTGGGCGATAGAGAATCCCGGCCATGGCGATTCCGGCAAATCGCCCACGGAAAGTGTCCCCAACTGGTCAGGGTCCGGCGGCTGAGGGGGTGGCTCGTGAGTGGCTACGAGTGTTCTAACCCTCGTAGCCACTCACGAGGTGGCGGGCGATGGCGAGGGTGTAGCGGTCGCCGCGGATGAGGGCGCGGACGCGTTCGACCGGTTTGCCGGTGTCGTCGTAGGAAACGCGGTGGAGCAGCAGCATCGGCTGCGCGAGGATCGTGCCGAGCAGGCCCGCTTCCCGTGGCGTCGCCAATACCGTCTCGACGCGCTCCTCCGCCTGGGCGCAGGTGACGTCGAATTCGTCGTGCAGGTGCGCGTGCAGGGAATTCTCCTGGGCGTAGCTGCTGAGCAGCGCCGGGAACCTTTTGGCGGAAAGGTAAGTCGACTCCAGCGACATCGCTGTCTCGCCGCTGAACAGGATCTGCTCGACGTGCACCACGGGGTCGCCCGGCTCGATGTCGAGTTCGGCGGCGACGGCGTCGTCTGCCGGTAGTTCCTCCAGCGTCACGAGTTTCCGGTCGGTGGCGAGGCTGGGATCGGTCAGCGCGAGCAGTGCCTTTGGCGGGGCCACGTAGGTTCCGCTGCCGTGGCGGCGGCGCAGCTTCCCTTCGAGCACGAGCTCGCCGATCGCCTGGCGCAGCGTCATCCTGGCCATGCCGAACCGCTCCGACAGCTCGCGCTCGGACGGGATCGCCGCGCCTTCGCCGAGTTCGCGGGCGAGTTCGACCAGGAGGCCCTTCGCCTGGTAGTACCGCGGCACGCGGCCGTCCTCGGGGATGCCCGCGCGCACCGGGCCGTCGGCGCGCGACGTGGCCGCCAGGTCCGCGCCCTCGGTCTGGATCGGCACGAATGTCGTCTTCTCCGACTTCGAGACCCGCACGATCTGCTTGGGCTCGTTGTCGGCCAGCATCGCGAGCTTCCGCCCGGCCATCCGCTGGCGCAGCGCGATGTTCAACGTCGACAGCACCGCGTTCGCGCCGTCACCGGCTTGCTTCGCGCTCTTGTCCGTGGACAGGGCGAGCTCGATGCGGACCTCGTTGCCGCTTTCGAGCACGGACCGTTCCGCCAGTTTGACGCCGACGAGATGGGTCACCTGGACGATGAGGTCGCGGTCGTCGTTCTCCGTCCACCACGCCGAAGTGCCGACGATGTCGCCGGCCCGTTTCGGCCGGGGCGCACTGGGCACGCTTGGCCGCCGGGGACGTGGTTTTTGGGAGGTGTCCGGGGAAGTCTGCGTCGCCATGTTTCAAAATTAGCGCGCATTGCCGACGCGGTGGTTAATAATCGTCCCTTGGGATGCCTCAATCGGGTGAAGTAGTCATATCGGGTGAAGTTCTGGGGTGGGAACTTGCGCCTTCTTTGGTTTGCCCGATGTTGGGAATAAATAGGCAAACGTTGTTCAAGGCAGCGAACCCTGCCCAAAAGGCGGGATTTCCCGCCCAAAAGCGAAACATATTCGTCGTTCACCCTCAATTCTCTGTCATAAAGTGACCTGGCTCGCATTGTTCGAGACCCCTCGGTGGTAGTCATCGAGGGCTCCGGTTGGTAGGCGACCCGGTGGCGCGCGCCGACATGATCTGCGCCACAACTGTGTGGTTCGCGCACATGGGCCGCTGGCCGGGCGGCTTCTAGCGTGTGGGCCATGACAAGCGAGCTGGCCGGGAAGACGGCGCTGGTGACCGGCGCCGGCAGCGGGATCGGCCGGGCCTGCGCGCGGGTGCTGGCCGACGCCGGTGTCAAGGTGCACGTCGTCGATCGCGACGCCGAAGCGGCCGTCCGGGTGGCAGGCGAGATCGGCGGCACCGAGCACGTCGTCGACCTCGCCGATCCGCTCGCACCGGGTTCGCTGCCCGGTGCGGTCGACATCTTGGTCAACAACGCCGGGCTTCAGGAGATCGCGCCGATCCACGAATTCCCGCCAGAGCGGTTCGCGCTTCTTCAGCGGGTGATGGTCACCGCGCCGTTCCTGTTGATGCGGCACTGCCTGCCACATATGTACGCGCAGGGCTGGGGCCGCGTGGTCAACATTTCCAGTGTGCACGGCCTGCGGGCGAGCGCGTACAAGGTCGCCTACGTGACGGCGAAGCACGCGCTCGAGGGGATGAGCAAGGTCGCCGCGCTGGAAGGCGCCGAACACGGCGTGACGAGCAACTGCGTCAGCCCGGGGTACGTGCGGACCCCGCTGGTCGAACACCAGATCGCCGCCCAGGCGAAGGCACATGGCATCACCCCGGAAGAAGTCGTCGACCAGGTCTTCCTGCAACGCCCGGCGATCAAGCGCCTGGTGGAAGCCGAGGAGGTCGCCGCGCTCGTGCGGTGGCTCTGCGGTGACGCCGCCAGATCCGTCACCGGTGTTTCGCTGCCGGTCGACGGCGGCTGGACAGCTCAGTAAATCCCCGCCCCCTCCCCAACACTGTGTCTATTCAAGAACGGCGGCCCCCATGCCTGACTCTCCTCCACCCCGTTCGATAGCCAGGATCGTCAGCGCGAGCCTCATCGGCACGACGATCGAGTGGTACGACTTCTTCCTCTACACCTCGGCCGCCGCGCTGGTGTTCAACAAACTGTTCTTCCCCACCGCCGACGCGCTCACCGGGACGCTGCTTTCGTTCGCGACCTACGCCATCGGGTTCGTGGCGCGGCCGCTCGGCGGGCTCGTGTTCGGCCACTTCGGCGACAAGCTCGGCCGCAAGAAACTCCTGGTGCTCAGCCTGTTGCTGATGGGCGGCTCGACGTTCGCGATGGGCCTGCTGCCGACGTACGCCGCGATCGGGGTCGGCGCGCCGATTCTGCTGACGCTCTTGCGGCTGGTGCAGGGCTTCGCGCTCGGCGGTGAGTGGGGTGGTGCGGTGCTGATCGTCTCCGAACACGGCGATCCGAAACGCCGCGGGTTCTGGGCGTCTTGGCCGCAGTGCGGCGCACCGGGCGGGAACCTGCTGGCGACGGCGGTGCTCGCGATCCTTTCGGCCGTGCAGACCGACGAACAGTTCTTCTCGTGGGGCTGGCGTGTCCCGTTCCTGCTCTCCGGGCTGCTCGTGGTGATCGGGCTGTGGATCCGGCTCGCGGTGACCGAGTCGCCCGCCTTCCTCGCCGCGCAGGCCGCGCAGAAGACCGGGGTCGTGGAGAAGGAACGTGCGCCGATCGTGACCGTGCTGCGGGACCACTGGCGCGAGGTGCTCGTCGCGATGGGCGCCCGGATGGGGGAAAACGTCTCGTACTACGTGATCACGGCGTTCATCCTGGTGTACCTGACCGGGCCGCTGGGGGTGCCGAAGGGTGTGGGGCTCACCGCGGTGCTCGTGGGCTCGGCGTTCCACTTCGTCACCATCCCGCTGTGGGGCGCGTTGTCGGACAAGCTCGGCCGTCGCCCGGTCTACCTGTTCGGCGCGGTCGGGGTCGCGATCTGGGTGTTCGCGTTCTTCCCTTTGCTGGCAACGAAATCAACCGGTCTCATTATCCTCGCGACCACGATCGGGCTCGTGCTCCACGGCGCGATGTACGGCCCGCAGGCGGCGTTCTTCTCCGAGCTGTTCGGGACGAACGTGCGCTACTCCGGGGCGTCGATCGGCTACCAGCTGGCGTCGATCATCGCCGGTGGGCTCGCCCCGCTGATCGCGACGGCGTTGTTCAAGGCCTTCGGCAGTACTATCCCGGTTGCGCTGTATGTGGGCGGCACCTGCGTGATCACCGTGATCGCGGTGCTGGCGTCCAGGGAGACGAAGGGGGTCTCGCTGATCGACGCCGGTGCCACCGGATCGTCGAAGCGGCCGCGTGCAGAGGTCACCGCGGTTCGGTGATGACACCATGACCGGCATGGACGCCGCGTCTGTTTCGCTGAGCCTGCTGGAGCTGCTCACCCGTGATGCCCCGGGTGAGCAGCTCCTCCAGGTGGCTTCGGCCGCCCGCGCGGCCGGAGTCGCACCCGGAGAGCTCGAAAAAATCGAGCAGGCGACCGAGCTCGCGCTGCGCGTCCGGACCACGCTCACCGACCACCGGCGCCGCGAGAACGAGCTCGCGGCGCTGTTCGACACCGCCGGCGACCTGGCCGGACTCCGTGATCCCGACGCGGTGCTGCGCTCGATCGTCCACCGCGCGCGGATGCTGCTCGGCGTCGACATTTCCTATTTGAGCCTCAACGATCCCGCCCGCGGTGGCACTTACATGCGTGTCACGGACGGGTCGGTTTCGCAGCTGTTCCAGCAGTTGCGGCTCGGCATGGGCGAGGGCCTCGGCGGTGTGGTCGCGCAGGGTTCACGGCAGTACGCGACGGCTGACTACTTCGCCGACGACCGTTTCAACCACACCGGCCCGATCGACGCGGCCGTGCGGGAAGAAGGTCTGGTCGCGATCATCGGTGTGCCGCTGACGCTGGAGAACCGCGTGATCGGCGTGCTCTACGCCGCGGACAGGGCGCCGCGCGAGTTCTCGCCCGACGAGGTAGCGCTGCTCGCCTCGCTCGCCGACCACGCGGCCATCGCCATCGACACCGCGAACCTCCTCGACGAGACGCGGGTCGCGCTGCTCGAACTCAACAACGCCAACGAAACCATCCGCGCGCACAACGAAGCCATGCACCGGGCCGAAGAGGCACACGACCGGCTCACCGACCTCGTGCTGCGCGGCGCCGACGTGCCCGCGGTGGCCGCGGCGGTGGCCGAAGTGCTCGGGGGCGGCATCGTCGTGACCGACGCCGAGGGTGGTGAACTCGCCCGGATCGGCGCGGAACCGTTGACACCGCCCGCGAAAGCCGTCGCGGCCTCGCGCGCCAGCGGCCGCGCGGTGCCGCGCGACGGCAGCTGGGTGTGCGCGGTACTCGCCGGCCGGGAACCGCTGGGCGCCATCGTGTTGGTGGGCCGCCCGGACTTGGCGGGCGCGGACCGTCGGCTGTTCGAGCGCGCGAGCGTGGTGACGGCGTTGCTGCTCCTGCTCGGCAGATCGGTGGCGGAGGCGGAGAACAAGGTGCGCGGCGAGCTGATCGCCGACCTGCTGACCGCCGGTGATCGGGACTCTGCCGGACTGCTGGCGCGGGGGCGTCGGCTCGGTGTCGACCTCGCTGCCGAGCACATGGTTTTGGTCGTCGACGGAGACACCGCGCCGCGTGCGCGGCTGACCGCCGCTGTCGCGCGGCAGGCGAGTGCTCGCGGCGGGCTCGCCGGATTGCAGGGGGAGCAGGCGGTTTTGGTGCTGCCCGCGGCGGCCGCGTTGGTCGCGGAGACGAGCAAGGCGTTGAGTGCCGCGTTGGGAGGGGCGGTCACCGTTGGTGCCGCCGGGCCGGTTTCGGGTCCGGTGGCGCTGGCCGTGGCGCATGTCGAAGCCGAGCGGTGCCTGCGGGCGTTGCTCGCGCTGGGGCGCCGGGGGCAGGGCTGCACGTTGGCGGAGCTCGGGTTCGTCGGTGTGCTGCTGGGGGATCGCGCGGACGTGTCGGGATACGTCGTCAAGACGCTGGGTCCGGTGCTGGACTACGACTCGCGACGCGGCACGGAACTGGTCGGGACGCTGCGCGCGTACTTCGAGTGCGGCGGGAACCTGACGCGGACCAAGGAAATCCTGCACGTCCACGTCAACACCGTGGTGCAGCGGCTGGAGCGCGTCGCGACCCTGCTCGGGGAGGACTGGCAGACGCCGTCGCGCGCGTTGGAGATCCAGCTCGCGCTTCAGCTCCACAGCGTGAGCGGGTCCAAAAACTGAAATGAACGGACCTTTCATCTCGATTTTCGAGATGAAAGGTCCGTTCATGCCACTTCTTTTGGGGGTGGGAGCTAGCGGAGCGGGCAGGTCGTGACCAGGTCGCCGGGCGGGCGCGGGAGGGTGGCGGACGGGGGCGGGGTGGCGCCGTGGCCGAGCCAGGATTCGAGCGCCACGAAAGCCGAGCGGTGGCAAGGGGTCAGCGGCCGGAGCTGGTCCGGGAAGGTGTCGAACAGCGAGTCGACGTGGTTGCCGCCTTCGACGCGGTAGTAGCGGAACAGCTTGTCGCGCCCGGCCGCGTGGACCATGCGCGCGTAGACGTCGGAGTCTTCGGTGATCGGCAGCAGGACGTCGAGTGTGCCGTGGACGGTCAGCAGTGGTTTCCCGATCCGGCCGGTGAGCGCGATCCGGGACACGGCTTTGCGGACGTCGGCGGGCCGTGACGCGTAGTCGTAGTCCGCGTCGCAGGCGGGAGTGCCGGATTGGCAGAACGGGGACCCGGCTTGCGTCGCGCCGTCGTAGGCCGGGTCGACTTCTTCGCGGTAGACGCGCTGGGTCAGGTCCCAGTAGTAGCGGTAGTGGTAGTCCCAAAGGAATTCCGAGCCCGCCGGGAAACCGGCCGCGTGCATGGCCGCTTGGTCGCCCTGCGGGTAGGCGCGCAACGCCGACGGCAGCACGGTCAGCAGGTTCGGCCCGGCGGTGGTCCAGAGCGTGCCTTCCCAGTCGACGCCGCCGTCGTAGAGCTCGGGATGGTTCTCCAGTTGCCAGCGCACGAGGTAGCCGCCGTTGGACAGCCCGGTCGCGATCGTCCGGCTCGGCGGGCGGCAATACCGTTGCGCGACAACGACTTTGACCGCTCGGGTCAGCTGAGTGAGCCGTGAGTTCCACTCGGCGACGGCGTCTCCTGGACGCTTGCCGTCGGTGAAGAAGTTCAGTCCCGTGTTGCCCTTGTCCGTGGCGGCGAAGGCGTAGCCGCGTGACAGCACCCAGTCGGAGATGGCTCGGTCGTTCGCGTACTGCTCGCGGTTTCCTGGCGTGCCGCTGACGACCACGCCACCGTTCCAGCGGTCCGGCAGGCGGACGACGAACTGCGAGTCGTGGTTCCAGCCGTGGTTGGTGTTCGTGGCGGAGGTGTCGGGGAAGTAACCGTCCAGCTGGATTCCCGGCACCCCGCTCGGCGTCGGCAACGCGGCGGGTGTAAGCCCGGCCCAGTCGGCCGGATCGGTGTGCCCGGAGGCGACCGTGCCGGCGGTGGTCAGCTCGGGCAGCCTGGCCTGTTCCTGATAGGCCGCGCCGGGCACGGAAAGCTTGCCACCACAGGAAGAGGCCGCGGCGGCGGCCGGTGACGGGAGCACGACGAGCGTGAGCAGAAGCAGGCCCGTCAAGGCGAACGGAGTGCGCATGGCTGCCGACGTTAGGCCCGTGGGCACCACCCGGGTAATGGCGTCAGGCCCCATTTCTTCCGCCATGGGTGTGGGGACGGGCGCCATAGTGCCGAGCCGCCCGGATACCTAGCGTGGTAAGGCGATCACTTATGGACAAGGAGGTCCATCATGAAGCGACGGCTGTGGGCGGTACTGGCTCTCGTCATGGGGCTGGCGGTGCTTTCCCCACCGGTGGCGAGCGCCGCGGCCATCGGGGAGGTGACCGGGTTCGGTTCGAATCCCGGGAATCTCAAGATGTTCCGCTACACCCCGGACGGGCTGCCCGCGGGACGGCCGGTCGTGGTGGTCATGCACGGCTGCACGCAGGACGCCGCCGGATACGGCACCAACAGCGGCTGGGTCCAGCTGGCGCAGCGGTGGTCGTTCACCGTGGTGCTACCCCAGCAGCAAACCCTCAACAACAGCAGCAAATGCTTCAACTGGTTCGCCTCCGCCGACATCACGCGCGGGCAGGGCGAAGCCTTGTCGATCAAGCAGATGACCGACCGGGCCGTCGCCGACGCCGGGGCGAGCCGGGTCTTCGCCACCGGGCTTTCCGCGGGCGGCGCGATGACGTCGGTGATGCTCGCGACCTATCCGGAGACCTTCGCCGGTGGCGGTGTCGTGGCCGGTTTGCCTTACGCCTGCGCGACTTCGCTGGTCAATTCGTTCAGCTGCATGAACCCCGGGCAGAACCTGACCCCGGCACAGTGGGGCGCCAAGGTCCGCGCGGCGAGCGGCTACCAAGGACCGTGGCCGACGATGAGCGTCTGGCACGGCACCTCCGACTTCACCGTGGCGCAGGCCAACAAGACCGAGATCGTCGACCAGTGGACCAATGTGAACGGTGCCGACGCCATCGCGGACGTCAACGACACCGTCGGCGGATATCCGCACGCGGTGTACCGCGACGCCGCCGGGCGCACGGTCGTCCAGGCTTACACGATCACGGGAATGGGCCACGGCCAGCCGGTCGATCCGGGCACGGGAGCGCAACAATGCGGGACAGCCGCGGCCTACGTACTCGACGTCAACGTATGCGCTGCGTGGCAGCTCGGTCACAGCTGGGGACTTGATACATAAGGCCTAGCAGGTGTAACACCCGAGGGCAAGTGCCTGTTGGGCATAAATCGGGGGCTGGAGTACCGGGGAAATAGCGGTGGCATCGGCGCAAGCTGAGGACCTGCACCGCACTGCAATCTGCCCTGGGGAGTCCCGATGAGCGTCACAGTAGACGTCGCACGTACCAAGCCGGCTCGTGCGATCGCGGAGACCGGGCTCACCAAACACGATCTGGACGCGCTCGTCCAGGCCGCGGCCGCCGGGGACCGCGTCGCACGGGATCGGTGCTTCGTCGTCATCATGCCGATGGTCCAGCGCTACTGCCGCGCCCGGATGGGCAACCGCGACGTCGCGACGCAGTCGCCCGCCGACGTCGCGCAGGAAGTCTGCATCGCCGCGTTCAAGGCGCTGCCGCGCTACCAGGACAACGGCGGCTCGTTCGCGCACCTCGTCTACGCGATCGCCGCGAACAAGGTCGCCGACGCCTACCGCGCCGCGTCGCGGGACAAGTCCAGCCCGGTCGACGAACTGCCCGAAATCAGCATGCTGACCGACGGCCCCGAGAACCTCGCGATGGCCGCCGACCTCAAGGTCCGGATGGCCAGGCTGCTCGCGACCCTGCCCGACGTGCAGCGCGAGGTGCTCACCCTGCGCATCACGGTCGGCCTGTCCGCGAACGAGGCCGCGGAAGCGCTGAACCTCTCGCCTGTGCACGTCCGCGTGATCCAGCACCGGGCGCTTGCCCGGCTGCGCGCGGTCATGGCCGCGGACCCCGAACTGTAGGCGTCCGTTGCCCTGCAATTTGCATTCTGGGTAATCGCACCTGCCCAGTCAATTCCCCCTAATGGCCTAATCTGGGGGTGCTCACCTGCTTCGACGGCAATCACTCACTGTGACTCGCAACGACTCCCCGCGTCCGAGTTGTGGACAGTTTTAGCCGTGTCTGCTTGCATAGCCGTCGTTACCCGGCACATGTTGCCGTTGAACGTGGCCCGTACGCGATCAGAAAGAAGTGGACCACATGGCTACGCGGGCTCGAGAATTGCTGGATCGTTCGCGAGTGCTGCTGGACCGTTCGCGAGTGGCCGCCGCCCAGTTCCTCGTCGCACCGCCGCGGCACGGGCCGCAGCCGCCCCGGGTCATCGAAGCCCCGCGCGAGACCACCGCCCCCGTCGGCCCCGCCGTCAACGCGGACGGTGAAGTGCTCGCGGGTGTCTGTTCCAGCGTCGCGCTCCGGGACCTCAACCTCGTCGACTCCCTGCTCGCGCAGCTGGAGGAGATGGAGGCCAAGGAACAGGACCAGGAACGGCTTTCCGAGCTGTACCGCCTCGACCACCTGGCGACGCGGCTGCGGCGGAACGCCGAGAACCTGCGGGTCCTCGCCGGCCGTGACGCCGGTGAGCCCGATTCCGACTCGTCTTCGCTGGTCGACGTCATGCGCGCGGCGATGTCGTCGATCGACCACTATTCGCGCATCACGATCGGGCGAGTCGTCTCACTCGGTGTCGTCGGATTCGTCGCCGAAGACCTCAGCCGGCTCCTTTCGGAGCTGTTCGACAACGCCGCGAACCAGTCTCCGCCGAGTTCACCCGTTGGTGTGAGCGCGCATCTAACAGAGCAAGGCAGTGTTCTTCTCCGTATCGAGGACGAGGGCATCGGTCTTCCCATCGAGCGGATCGCCGAACTGAACGACCGGCTCGACACCGCGCCGGCCCTCGACAACGACTCGGTGCGGCACATGGGCTTGGCGGTGGTCGGCAGGCTCGCCGAGCGGCACGGGATCCACGTCCGGCTGGAGCGGCGGACCCCGAACGGCACGATCGCCACCGTCCTGCTGCCGACCGGGCTGGTCTCGGAACTGCCGGAGCGGACCTGGTCCGGCTCGCAGACGGTGGTCTTCTCCCAGCCCAAGGTGCCCGCGGCCGAACCGCCGTTCCCCCCGAACGGCGGGCCGGACTTCGGCCAGAGCTTCTCGACTTCGGGCACGCTGCCGCGGCGCGGCGGCTCGGTGTCGGTCGAGACCCGGGTTCCGCCGTCGCCGTCGCCGCGGCCGCGCCCGGCGCCACCGGCCGACGGCGGCATCACCCCGGGCGGGCTGCCGCGGCGTGTTTCCCAGAGCATCAAGGGCCAGGCGCAGGCGGAAAACCCCATGCCGGAAATGAGCGGCAACGGCGACGGTCACGACGAGTTGCTCGCCGACCTCGGCGCGTTCTCCGAGGGTGAGCAGGCTGCCCGAGACGAGGCTGCAGTGGACAAGGACAAAGGGACACAGTGACTGCCGCAGGCGACAAACGAAAAAAAGATGCCCAATGACAGCTGCGGCCAAGAAACCAAGAAAAGAACCGAGATGACAGCCGCCCACCACACCAGAAAGCCCGACTTCTCCTGGCTGCTCAACGACTTCGTGAACAAAGTCCACGGGGTCAGTCACGCGTTGATCATGTCGTCGGACGGGTTCCCGCTGACCGCGTCCGACTCGGTCAGCACCGACGAAGCCGAGCAGCTCGCGGCGATCTCCAGCGGGTTGCTCAGCCTGGCGGGCAACAGCGCGGCCCTGTTCGGCAAGGGCTCGTGCGAGCAGATCATCATCCGGCTCACCCACGGGTACTTCCTGTTCATGGGAATCGGCGTCGGCGCGGGACTGGCCGTGCTCACCACCCAGGGAAGCGACATGAAGGTCGTCGCCTACGAGATGACGCAGTTCGTGAAGAACGCCGGACACGCGTTGACCCCCGAGATACGCGCCGATCTCCGCCGCGTGCTCAGTGCCCGCCGGCCACAGGCTTAAGGATGTGATCACTGTGTCCAGCGATGACACCCTCGATCGCCCCGTGAAGATGCGGAGCAGGCGAATCCGCCCGTACGCGCTCACCGGCGGACGTACCAAGACCCGGCACCACCTCCTGGTCGAAACCCTGATTTCCGTTACGCAGTACGACTCTTCGCTCAGCGAGTCGCTCATGCCGGAGTCCAAGTCGCTCTACGAGCACGCGCGGAACCGGACGTCGATCGCCGAGCTGTCGGTGGCGCTCGACCTGCCACTCGGTGTGGTGCGAGTGCTGGTCAGCGATCTCGCCGCGCAGGGTGCGGTGTTCATCCACCCCACGGCGTACGCCTACCAAAACGACCCCAACGTGCTGGAGAGGATCCTCGATGGACTCAAGCGCCTCCCCGTCTGACGCGGGTCTGCTGACGATCTCCGCGAAGATCGTCATCGCCGGCGGATTCGGGGTCGGCAAGACCACGCTCGTCGGTTCCGTCTCGGAAGTCCCGCCGCTCAACAGCGAGGCGTGGATGACCGAAGCCGGAGACGGCGTCGACGATCTTCCGCCGAACGGTACGAAGTCCACCACCACCGTCGCGATGGATTTCGGCCGGATCACGCTGCATTCGGATCTGCTGCTCTACCTGTTCGGCACGCCCGGGCAGGCCCGGTTCTGGTTCCTCTGGGACGACCTCGCGCGTGGCGCGCTCGGGGCGATCGTGCTCGTCGACACCAGCAGGCTCGAGCAGTCGTTCGCCGCGATCAACTACTTCGAGAACGACTCCGATCTGCCGTTCATCGTCGCGGTCAACCAGTTCGACGACCAGCCGCGGTACGAGCTCGACGCCGTCCGCGACGCCCTCGCACTGCGGCCTGAGGTTCCGTTGATCACCTGTGACGCGCGCGATCCCGGTTCCGCGGCGGAAACCCTGCGGCATCTTGTCTCGCATGTGCTGGCACTGGCAGTGTTGTCAGGCCCGGGCAGGGAACCCGTGCACGCCGGTCTTTGAGTCATTTCGGGAGGAACACCAAGCATGCGCAAGGTTTTGATCGTCGGTGCCGGGCAGTCCGGTCTCCAGCTCGCGCTCACTCTCTTGGAGAACGGCTACGACGTCACGGTGATGTCGGCCCGTACGCCCGAAGAGATCCGCGGCGGGTTCGTCATGTCCACCCAGTGCATGTTCGACGCCGCGCTGCAGCATGAGCGTGACCACAAGCTGAACCTGTGGGAAGACGAAACGGTCAAGGTCGAAGGACTCGGCGTGTCCATCGCCGCGCCGGACGCCAGCCGGGCGCTGGACTGGTTCGGCCCGCTCGACGCCTACGCGCAGTCGGTCGACCAGCGCGTGAAGATGGCGGGCTGGCTGGACCTGTTCGAGAAGCGCGGCGGTAAGCTCGTCATCCACGGGGTGGCGACGTCCGATCTCAACGCGTTGGCGAAGCTGTTCGACCTGACCGTGGTCGCGGCGGGCAAGGGTGAGCTCGTCCAGCTCTTCGACCGTATCCCGGAGCTTTCGCCGTACACCACTCCGCAGCGCGCGCTTTCGCTCGCGTACGTGCACGGGGTGGAGCTGCGGCCGGAGCACCCGGACAAGGCCGCGGTGCGGTTCAACATCATCCCCGGCGTCGGCGAGCTGTTCATGATTCCCGCGTACACGCTGAGCGGGAACTGCGACATCATGTTCTACGAAGGGATCCCGGGCGGCCCGCTGGACGTCTTCTCCGACCGGCCGGGCCCGCAGGAGCATCTCGACCGGATCCTGGAGCTCACCAAGCAGTTCCTGCCGTGGGAGTACGAGCGCAGTCGTAACGCCGAGCTCACCGACGCCCGCGCCACGCTCGCCGGCGGGTACACACCGGTCGTGCGCAACCCGGTCGGCCAATTGCCGTCGGGTGCGCTGGTACTGGGCATGGCGGACGTCGTGGTCGCCAACGACCCGATCACCGGGCAGGGCTCCAACAACGCCAGCAAATGCGCGGCGTCCTATTTGGACTCCATCCTCGCCCGTGGCGACAAGCCGTTCGACGCGGAATGGATGCAAGGGGCGTTCGACTCCTACTGGGAGTACGCGCAGCACGTCACGACCTGGACCAACGCGATGCTCCAGCCGCCGCCCCCGCACGTCATGCAGATCATCGGCGCGGCAGGGCAGATTCCGGCGGTGGCACAGCGGTTCGCCAACGGGTTCAGCGACCCGACGGACTTCCAGCACTGGTTCCTGGACCCGGCCAAGACGGAGGAATACCTCGGGAGCTTCGCCTAGGTCGTGTCCGGTAAGTCTCGCTCGCGGTCTTCGCGCCCAGGGCCCATCGACCAGAATCACCGGACACGACCTAGTCGACAAGGTCAGGCGAACCCAGTACCGTAACCGGTTCCGAGGGCTCCTACCAGTGCGGATACCAGCATGCGGATCACGATCGCCGACGTCGCCCGCCGGGCGCGGGTGAGCAAGACGACGGTTTCGCGCGTGCTGAACGACAAGGTCGATGTCGACGCCACCACCTCCCGCCGCGTCCGGGAAGTCATCGCGGAGATGGGCTACGTGCCCAGCGCGCGGGCGGTGGGGCTCGCCTCCGGGCGCACCCAGACGATCGGCATGCTGGTACCCGTGCTGACCTGGCCGTGGATCAGCGAGATGCTGCAGGGCATCGTCGACACGCTGGAAACCCACGGCTACGGGCTTCTGCTGTACACCATGAACAAGGGCGCGGTCTCGCTCGCGCAGTTCGAGAAACACGTGTCCGCCAACGCTTTCGACGGCCTCGTCGTCGTCGAGCCGCCCGATTCGCTCGACTACATCACCGCGCTGTACGCCTCCGGGTTGCCGGTGGTGATGATCGACGACCGCGGGCGGCATCCGCAGTTCCCCTCGGTGGCGACGACGAACCGCCTTGGCGCCCAGAGCGCCGTCAAGCATTTGCGGGACAGCGGGCGCTCGCGGATCGCGGTGATCACCGGGCCCGAGGAATTCGGCTGCACCCAGGAACGGCTCGACGGGTTTCAGGACCAGCTGAGCCTCTCCGGCCTGGAGCTGGACCCGAAACTGGTGCTGGAAGGCGATTTCACCCGCGAGTCCGGGACACTGGCGGTGCAGACGCTGATCAGTGCGGGCATCGCTTTCGACGGCGTCTTCGCGCACAACGACCTGATGGCCGCCGGTGCGTTGCGGGGTCTGCGCGATGCCGGTCGGCTGGTGCCGGACGACGTCGCGGTGGTCGGCTTCGACGACCTGCCGCTGGCGGCCGACACCCAGCCTTCGCTGACGACGATTCGCCAGCCGGTCAAGGAAATGGGGGAGGCTGCGGCCTCGATGCTGCTGGCCCACCTCACCGGCACACCTCTGCCCGAGGAACCCCAGACCGTCCCCACCTCCCTCGTCATCCGAGAGTCCGCGCCATAGGTGAGCGGCCTCCCGAGCCACGCTGGGTCAGGGCTGGGGTAGCAGGGTTTTCAGGTGGTCGGCGGCGGTTTGCGCGTCGCGGAGGACGCGGGCGGTGTCCACGAGGCTCGGGTAGTTGCCCGTCGACGGATGCGTGCCGATTTGCAGGTGTGCCAACGGGTTCGGGTCGATGACCTCTCGCTTGACGCGCCGGATCTCGTCCTGCAGGGCGGTGTTCGTGGTGCCGTTGTAGGAGAAGACGAACCGCAGTTTCGATTCGTCGAGCGCGCGCAGGTTGCCGCGGGCGAAGTCGGCGTTGAAGGCGTGAGACCAGTCGGTCACCGTGGTGATGCCGGTGGAGACGACGTCGAGGCTCGCCAGGCGCGCGCCCGCGTAACCGTCGGCGTCGGTCACCGGAGCGTTGCGGTAGAACGGCAACACGCACCGGCCGAGCCAGCCGTTGAGTTCGTTGTCGCCCGCGCAGCCGCGGATCAGGGCCTGCCACAGGTGGTTGTGCAGATCGACGAAACCGGGCAGGACGATCTTGCCGCGGCCATCGACCACCCGCGCGTGGCTTCGGTGGTGGCCTTCCCGAGTCCGGTGAGCAGGGACACCCCCAATACGAGCGCGAGCGTGAGCCCGAAGATATTCAGCGCGGGCCTGCGTCTCCGTGTCATGAGCAACTCCCCAGTTGTGCTTTACGTGACTTGATCACGGTGTCGCCGTGGGGTTCGGCAGTCTTGTCCGTTTTTCGCGCGGCGGCGGAGGGCAAAAATTGGTCCGACCCAATTGTCGACCGGATTGTCAGTCAAAACGTTGGCACGCAACGGAAGCTGACTATCCCGTCAGGCGGGTTGCGATCCCGGTTCCAGAATGTTGTTCGGTTCGACGGTTTCCGCATCGTGGAACAGTGATCAAAGTCTGTCCGGTGGACAGCCGGGCCTCGTCGAGAGCGTGTTTTCGCTGGTAACAGCGGCCACTAACGTGAGAGTTCGTAATTATGGTGCCGGAGGAAGATGAACGAATCCCGGATTTTTTCCGGAACCGGGTCGCGAGGCCGTATTGACCGCCGAGGGTGTCTGAGGTCACCGCAGCAATTTCCGGCGCGATTTGCTGGACGTCGCGCGTGTGATCCGCTAGACATGTAACGGCAAATCACCGAAGTGATCATGGCTCGACCTGTAACGATCGTCCCCCAGGTTCGATAGGACACTGCGAACGGTGGCATGCCGGCCCGGTTACCTTCTATCCAAGCGTTTCGCGCCGTGGTTGGCTGGTCACAACCCGTTGGACTGTACGGACTAGCGGATTTGACTCCGTTCACCGTGCTGCTTAACGTCGTCGCGAGCGGAGTGGACCCTGTAGTTGATCCGGTTTATCGGAACTCGGGTGATGAGACCCCCGACACGAAGAACTTGCCAGAAGGATAAAGGACCACGGTGAAGCAGATCTCCATTCGACGAAGCCGGGGCTCTTCGATTCGGTCGCGCGTGCTGGCGATCGCCTTGATTCCCAGTATCGCGCTCATGGCCGTCGGTGTCGCACTGGCCGGCTACCTGATCTACGACGCCACGACGGCTCGGGACTTCGCGTCCAAGATCCGTGGCTCGGAGCAGCCGGCCATTCCGTTCTTCCTCGCCACACAGGAAGAACGACGGCTCAGCTTGAGGCAGCTCGCGGGACAGGGCGCCGAACACAACGCGCTCGTCGAGCAACGCGCCAAGACCGACGCGGCCGCGGCCGCGGTTTCGGCGAACCTGCAAGGCTTCGGTGACGCGCCCGACAGTGTGAAGCGGAACATCGCCACGCTCGGCGGGCTGCTCGCGAAACTCCCCGCGACGCGTCAGCAGATCGACGTCGGCCAGCCGACGCTCGGCGAGACTTTCGCTTTCTACAACCAGATCATCGATCAGTTCATCGAGGGACTGACCGGTCTCGCCCAGGCCGCGCCCAACGCGGAAAACGCTTATCTCCGGATCACCGCGGTGCCGTTGTTCACCGCCGGTGACCAGATGCAGCGCAGTGACGCGCTCGCCGCCGCCGCGGTGACCGGTGGCGGACTCGGTGACGCGGATCTCCGTACCTACAGCAGCCAGGTCGGTGCCTACCACACGCAGCTCGACCTTTCGGTGAGCCGCATGAACCCCGATGTCAAGGCGCGCTACGACAAGCTGCTCGCCGGTGACTCCTGGAAAACCCTCACCACAGTGGAAAACACGCTGCTGCGCGGTGGCCAGGCGCGGCTGCCGGTGCCGGAGGCCCAGTGGCGCGGCGCGTCCCGTGAGGTCGGCGGCACGCTGATGAGCATGTTCGTCCAGCAGAGTGGCGCGGCGACCACACAAGCGATCGACGAGGCCGACACCACGTTCATCCGCTCGCTGATCGCGGGTGCGGCGGCACTGCTCGTCGCGATCCTCGTGTTCATCGTCGCCCTGCGACTGTCCAACCGGCTCATCGGCAGGCTCGCCAGGCTGCGGGAAGACACCCTCGACATGGCGGACGTCCGCCTGCCCGAACTCGTCGAGCAGGTCCGGGCCGGCCAGGCCGTCGACCTCGACAACGACGTGTACCTCCTCGACCACGGCAACGACGAGATCGGCCAGGTCGCCGACGCCTTCAACAAGGCGCAGCAGACGGCCATCGCGGCCGCCGTCGACGAGGCCAAGACCCGTGAAGGCACCAAGGCCGTCTTCCTCAACATCGCGCACCGCAGCCAGGTGATCGTGCACCGCCAGCTGAAGGTGCTCGACCAGGCGGAGCGCAAGCAGGAGGACCCGGACCAGCTGGACACGCTGTTCCAGCTCGACCACCTCTCCACCCGCGCCCGCCGGAACTCGGAGAACCTGATCATCCTCGGTGGCGGTCAGCCGGGCAGGCAGTGGCGCAACCCGGTCAGCCTGGCCGAGGTCGCGCGTGGTGCGTCGGCCGAGACCGAGGACTTCGCCCGGGTGAAGATGGCCGGGCTGCCCGCCATCGCCGTCAACGGCCCGGTCGTCGGTGACCTCGTGCACCTGCTCGCCGAGCTCGTCGACAACGCGACGTCGTTCTCCCCGCCGCAGGCCCGCGTCGAGATCCGCGGCAACGTGGTCGGCCGGGGCGTGGTCATCGAGGTCGAGGACCAGGGCCTCGGCATCGACCCCGAGCAGGCCGACCGGCTCAACGCGATGCTGCAGGACCCGCCCGACTTCGGGATCATGGCGCTGTCCACCGAACCCCGCATCGGCCTGTTCGTGGTCGCGCGCCTCGCGGCACGGCACGGCATCGCGGTGACGCTGCGGGAATCGGCGTACGGCGGCACCCGGGCGATCGTGCTCGTGAAGTCCGAACTGCTCGGTGCCATCGCCGAGCCTGCCGAAGAACCGCCCGTGGAGAACGCGGGCGCCGAACGGCAGGGACGCCGCTCGCGGCACCGGACGGAGCCGGCCATGACGCCCGCCCCCGCGCCGGTCGCCGTGCCAGACCTGCCCCCGTTGCCGGAGGCGTCGACCCCGATGAGCATGTTCCAGCCGCAGCAGCCGGTCCGGACCCAGCCGCCGGTCTGGCCACGGGAAGACCCGACGGGGACACCCCCGCCGCCGTCGCGGGCCCCGCAGACCCCGCCGCGCGGGTCCCAGCAGTCCCGCCCGCCGGAGGCCCGCCCGGGTCAGCCGCGCGGACCGGAGGCGCCGGGCAGGCCGCCACTTCCTCAGCGACGCAAGCAACAGAATCTGGTGCCCCAGCTGATGGAGGACAGGCCTACTCTGGAGCGCGACGACGCGCGCCAGGAAACGCCGGAACAGGCCAGGAACCGCTTGTCGGCCTTCCAGCAGGGCACCCGGCGGGCCCGTGAGTACGAGTCAGACGGCAGCGACGACACATATGGAGATCGGACGTAATGACCAACGCAGGAGTCAGTGAGCTCGACTGGTTGCTGGATGATCTGGTCAAGAGGGTGGCTGGTGCCGACCGGGCGGTGGTGCTGTCCTCGGACGGTCTGCTGATCGGCATGTCCGGCAACATGACCGAGGAAGACGCCGAGCACCTTTCGGCCGTGGCGTCGGCGTTCCAGAGCCTCGCCAGGGGCACCGGGCGCCACTTCGGCGGTGGCAACGTCCGCCAGACCATGGTCGAGATGGACCACGCTTTCCTGTTCGTCACCGCGGCCGGGAGCGGCGCGTGCTTGGCGCTTCTCGCCGGCGAGCACGCGGACATGGGCATGGTGGCCTACGAGATGAACCTCATGGTCAAGCGCGTCGGCGCCGTGCTCACCGCGGCACCCCGCAGCGCCCCGGCGGTCGGCTCGCCATGACGGGCCGACACGAAGCCTGGTTCGACGAAGCGGCCGGACCTCTCGTCCGTCCGTACGCGGTCACGGGCGGACGTACTCGCTCGGACACACTCGGACTCGACCTGATCACGCTCGTGGTCGCCATGCGCTCGGCCGCGGAGGCCGCCGGCATGGAACCGGAGTACGGGCGGATCCTGCGGCTGTGTCAGCACCCGACGTCCGTCGCCGAAGTAGCCGCGCGGGTGGACCTCCCCCTGCCGGTGGTCAAGGTGCTGCTGAGTGACCTGATCGAGCAGGGTCACGTGCTTTTCCGCACGGCCGCGCCGGTGACCGAAACCCCCAACAAACACGTACTCCAGGCGGTTCTTGATGGCATCCGGAAGCTCTGACCCCCGTCGGAGGACCTTGACCGCCACCGCGGTCAAGATCATCATCGCCGGGGGGTTCGGGGTAGGAAAGACCACGATGGTCGGCTCCGTCAGCGAGGTCGCACCGCTGCGGACCGAAGAAGTGATCACCGAAGCGTCCGCGGGGATCGACGATCTCTCGGGGGTCAAGCACAAGACGACCACCACGGTCGCCCTGGACTTCGGCCGGATCACGATCAACCCCGAGCTCATCCTGTACCTGTTCGGCACCCCGGGTCAGGACCGGTTCTGGTTCATGTGGGACGAGCTGTCCCGTGGCGCGCTCGGCGCTGTCGTACTGGCGGACACTCGCCGTCTCGACAGCTGCTTCGCGGCGGTGGACTTCTTCGAGAGCCGCAACCTGCCGTTCGTCGTCGGCGTGAACTGCTTCGACGACGGCTACCGGTACACCACCGAAGAGGTCAGCGAAGCGCTCGACCTCGACCCGAGTGTGCCGATGCTCCTGTGCGACGCGCGGGATCGCGAGTCCACCAAGCAGGTGCTCGTCACCTTGATGGAACACCTCATGGCCGGTAGCGAGGACCTCGCCGCCAGCATCCCCTTCGCCCGCTAACCCCTGCTTCACTTCCGAATATGTCGACAACTTCTTCGGCTCCGCGCTTCAGAAGATGTCGACATATTCGGAAGTAAGTCGTCACACGTGCCTCACCAGTCTCGTGGTGCCCCAGAATCCCCGAATATGTCGACATGTTCTGGGATCTTGAGGCGGAGAACTTGTCGACATATTCGGGGGGTCAGAGGTAGGACTCCAGGTGGTCGGCGAGGAGTTTGGGGTGCGCCAGTGCCGGTAGGTGGCCGCTGGGCATCTCGTCGGGGACGATCCCGAGCCGGTCTTTGACGACCCGGCGCAGGTAGTCCGCCGGGAAGAACCGGTCTTCGCTGCACAGCAGGAACTTCGTCGGCACGTCCGGCCACGCGGCCAGCGGCCACGGCTTGATCATCGGCGTCCCGGACTGGTCCCGCTCGCCCCGTGCCATCGCCGCGGCCCGGACGTCGGCGGGGACGTCGTGGAAGAACTTCTCCAGCAGGTCACCGTCGATTTCCGGGTAGCCGGTGTTGGCCCACCAGTCGCTCGGCGCCTCGCCAGGGGACGGGATCATCGCGGCCAGCATGATCAGCAGTTTCACCGGTAGCCGGTCGCACACCAGCGGCGCGGTGAACCCGGCCAGCGACTGCGCGACGAGCACCAGGTCGGTCCGGTCGCCGACGGCTTCGACCACCGCGTCGGCGTATTCGTCGAGCCCGGCGGAGTCGTCGTCGCTCGGGAGGTCCGGCGCGATGACTTCGTGGCCGCGCGCTTCGAGTTCGGGGACCAGCAGGTGCCAGTACCACGAGTCGGACGCGGCACCGTGGATGAGGACGAAAGTCATTCCTGGCCCCGTTTCTCGAAGTCTTCGACGCCCCGGCCGCCGGGGAACCGGGTCCGGAAGTCGAGCAGGCCGACCCAGTCCGGCCGCAGCGCGATACGGGCCATCTTCGTGCCGGGGTGGTCGACTTCGGCGAGCGCGGCCGCGGCCTGCTCCTCGCCGCCGTAGCGGCGGTGGGCCTCGATGTACTCCGGGACGACCCCGTCGACATCGGTGACCGAAGCTCGGCCGCGGAGGAGTAGCACCTCGGGCGGGGTGCTCGAAGTGTCGATGGTGATCGCGACATCCGGCTTCGCCCGCAGCGCGGCGATTTTGCTCGCCCCGGCGAACGTCGACATCACCACTTCGGTCCCGTTCCAGTGGAACAGCATCGGGAACACGCGGGGCGTGCCGTCCGCGGCGACATAGGCGAGCCGGGCCAGTTCTGTCGACGCGAGCAGCCGTTTGGCCACTTCGGCGTCGAGTAGCCGGATGTCGCCCTGCTTCAAATCTGCGGTGTTCAAGCCCTCCATGGTGGCCTCCTCGTTGATTTGGTCCTAAAGTAGCACTAAGCACTACTAGATCGGGAGTCCCAAAATGGCGGCCAAGCGAACCTACGACGATCCGTGCGGGGTCGCGCGGGCCCTCGACCTGGTCGGTGAGCGCTGGGCCCTGCTCGTCGTGCGCGAGCTGCTGCTCGGCCCGAAAAGGTTCACCGACCTGCGTCTCGGCCTGCCCGCCGCGAGTCAGAACGTGCTGACCCACCGCCTGCGCGAGCTCGAGACGAGCGGGGTCGTGCACCGCCGCAAACTCGGCCCGCCCGCCGGCAGCTGGGCCTACGAGCTGACCGAAATCGGCTACGACCTCGAGCCCGTGGTGCTTTCGCTGGCCCGCTGGGGGAGCCGCCTGCCGATGACGGCGGGTACCGATCTCAGCGTCGACGCGCTGATCATCGCGTTGAAAACGGCGTACGACCCGGCGGCGGACCCGGAGTTGCGCGGAGCTTTCGGTCTCCAGCTGGGCGACGACGTCTTCCATGCCGAAGTCGCTGACGGCCGCGTCGTGCTGGCTCGTGGCCGCGCCACCAGCCCCGACGCCACCATCGAAACCAGTGCCGCGGTGTTCCGGTCCCTGGTCTTCGGCGGACATCGCCTCGCCGACGCCGACGCGAAAGTCGGGGGAGACAGCGAACTCATGGCGCGTTTCCTCGCGCTCTTCCCCCGGCCCAAGCCCGCACGATCGGCTTCGTGATCGTCAGCGGACGGATGCGGACCGCCGACGTGCGGGAGTTCTTCCGCGACTTACGCTGAAAGCATGCGGCTCCTGCTGATCTCCGACACCCATTTGCCGAAACGCGCCAAGCAGTTGCCGGCGCGGATCTGGGCGGAGGTCGAGCAGGTGGACGTCGTCGTGCACGCGGGCGACTGGGTGGAGGCCAGCCTGCTCGACGAGTTGGAGAGCCGTGCGCGCCGGTTGATCGGGGTCGCCGGGAACAACGACGGCCCCGAACTGTGGGAGCGGCTAGGGGAGATCGCCACGGCGGACCTGGACGGCGTCCGCCTGGCGGTGATCCACGAAACCGGCTCGGCGCAGGGACGCGAAAACCGTTGCGCGGCAAAGTTTCCCGACGCGGACGTGCTCGTCTTCGGCCACAGTCACATCCCGTGGGACACCGTCGCGCCCTCCGGTCTCCGCCTGCTCAACCCGGGCTCGCCCACCGACCGCCGGGCTCAGCCGCACCACACGTACCTGACCGCGACCATTGCCTCCGGCTCCCTCGGCGACGTCGTCCTCCACACGCTGTAACGCCGTGAAGGCCACGTTGAGGGACTCCAAGTCCCTCAACGTGGCCTTCACGGCCGTGGAGAAAGCCGGGATTGCAGATAGTCTGCGGCTGAGACTATGTTGAAGACAACATGAATCGAGGAGTAGCCGGATGAGTGAACGGCATTGGCTCACCCGGCGCACGAGCCTGGTCGCGACCAAGGCGCCCGACGTCCGGCACAGCGAGAAGCGGGTGCTCCACGAGGACACCCGGCCGACCGCGCCCGAACCCGGTCCGGAGGTGGCGTTCACCGGGCGCGGGCTGTCCGCCGGGCAGCACCTCGTCGACGTCCACGACCACTACCGCCACGAGCTCGGGCAACTCCGCGACCTGCTGTACCGCGTGCGGCGCGGCGCCACTCGGGCCGGTGACGCCCGCGGTGAACTGAACAAGCTCGCGCTGCGCACCAACGACTGGAACCTGGGCGGCGTCTGCCGGGCCCACTGTGTCGCGCTGAACCAGCACCACACCATGGAGTCGTACTCCATTTTCCCTTACCTGCAACGGAGACAGCGCACCTTGAAACCGGTGATCGACCGGCTCACCGAGGAGCACCACGCCATCGAAGAACTACTCGAAGGCGTCGACGCCGCGCTGGTCCACCTCGCCGGGCATCCCGGCGAATTCGGTTCCATCACCGAGGCCGTCGACCTCTTGACCGACACGCTGCTCTCCCATTTCGCCTACGAAGAGCGCGAACTGATCGCGCCGCTTTCGCGCTACGGATTCTTCCCCGGGCAGGTCTGAAGGAGAGTCGTGAGTGGCAACAAGTGTTCTAACACTCGTAAACACTCACGACCCACCTGCTCAAGCCGACCCAACTAAAGCGCGTGGCCCACGGTGGCGTCGACGTGATCGGGGACGTCGTCGTGCCGGTCGCCGACGCTCAGCGTGCCGGTCGGCTCGAACAGCAGGAGTGACGCGCCTTCGGGGGAGAACGGCCGGTGTTCGACCCCGCGCGGCACCACGAACACCGAACCCTGCGGGAGCACGACGTCGCGTTCGCCTTCGTTGTCGCGCAAGGAAATCGTGAGTTCGCCGTCGAGGACGAGGAAGAACTCGTCGGTGTTGTCGTGCGTGTGCCAGACGTGTTCGCCCGCCACCTTCGCGAGCCGGACGTCGTAGTCGTTGACCTGGGTCAGGATTCGCGGGCTCCACAACGCGTCGAAACTCGCCAGAGCGGACTTCAGATCGAGGGGCTGGTTGCTCATGTCTTCAGCTTGCCAGGTGGCGTGCGGCGGCGGTGAGTGCTAGGAATCGCCTATGTCGCGTGAATCCTCGCATCGGGTGGTGGTGATCGTCGACGAAGGTTCGAACCCGTTCGAGCTGGGGGTCGCGACCGAGCTGTTCGGCCTGCGCCGTCCCGAAATTCCTGTGCCGTGGTACGACTTCGCCCTCTGCGCGGCGGTGCCTTCGCTGCGGATGCACCACGGCTTCTTCACCCTGTCCGAGGTCGCCGGGCTCGAGGCAGCCGACAGCGCCGACACCCTGATCGTGCCGAACCGGCCGGATCCCGCGAGCGCGCCGAACCCACTGGTGCTCGACGCCATTCGCCGCGCCACCAAGCGGGGCGCGCGGCTGGTGAGCTTCTGCACCGGCGCGTTCACCCTCGCCGCCGCGGGCGTGCTCGCCGGTCGTTGCGTCACCACCCATTGGCGCTGGGCCGAGTTCTTCGCCGCCGCTTACCCCGAGATCCGGCTGGAGCCCGACGTGCTGTTCGTCGACGACGGCGACATCCTCACCGCGGCCGGCAGCGCCGCCGCGCTCGACCTCGGCCTGTACCTGATCGCCCGCGACCACGGTGCCGAAATCGCCAACGCCGTCAGCAGGCGGCTGGTGTTCGCCGCGCACCGCGACGGCGGCCAGCGGCAGTTCGTCGAGCGTCCCGTCCCAGCGGTGGTCGACGCTTCACTGGTGCCGGTGCTCGAATGGGCTCAGGTGCGACTGGACCGGCCGTTGACGGTCGCCGATCTCGCGGCGCGCGCGGCCGTCAGCCAGGCCACGCTGCACCGGCGGTTCCAGGTCGAGTTCGGCACCACGCCGCTGGCTTGGCTCACCGCCGAACGCGTGACGCTGGCCTGTCGCCTGATCGAACGTGGCGAACTCCGGCTCGACACGGTCGCCAGGGCCAGCGGGCTCGGCACCGCGTCGAATCTGCGTGCCCAGTTGCGAAAGCGGACCGGGCTCACGCCGACGGCCTATCGCCGCCGGTTCTCGCTGGCAACTTAGGCCTCGTTGCAGGCCGGGTCGTCGAGACTGGTGTGGATCCGGGCCAGAAGTCCTTCCAGTACCCGGATTTCCTCGGCGTCGAGCCCCGCGAACAACTGCTGCTCGACGGCGGTGAGTGCCCCGTCGACGGCGCAGAGCACCTCGGTGCCCTTGTCGGTGATCTCGACGATGTGGCGGCGCCGGTCGGACGGGTCACGGCGGCGCTGGGCGAGTCCCTGGGTTTCGAGCTCGTTGAGGATCGCCACCACGATGCTGGGATCCACTTCGAGCATCTCGATGAGCATCTGCTGGCTGAGCGCCCCGGTGGCGAGGTTCATCAGGGTCGCGGACTGCCTCGGGGTGAGCCCGGTGACGCCGAGCGCCTGGCGAATCCGGACGTTCGTGATGGCTCCGTGGCGCGCCAGCAAGAGCCCCAGGCGCTCGGCGCCGGGGGCCTTCAACGCATCTTCGGTGGCCACCGCCGCATCATACCAATGTGAGGATCGTCTACTGGATAGATGATTGATGCATATCAACGATCTGCTAACGTCAAGGGCATGACGAACCTTTTCGAACCGATCTCAGTGGGCGCGACCAAGCTCGCGAACCGCATCGCGATGGCCCCGATGACACGTAACCGTGCAGGTGAGGGCGAGATCGCCACCCCACTGATGGCGGAGTACTACCGCCAGCGCGCGTCGGCGGGCCTGATCGTCACCGAAGCCACCCAGCCCAGCCGGTTCGGCCAGGGCTACCCCGCGACCCCCGGGCTGCACACCGACGAGCACGTCGAGAGCTGGACGCAGGTCACCGAAGCCGTCCACGCCGAGGGCAGCGTGATCTACGTCCAGCTCATGCACGCCGGCCGCGTCGCGCACCCCGAGCTGTTCGGTGGCGAGCCGCAGTTCGGACCGTCGCCGGTGGTCGCCCCGGGCCAGTCCATGACCCCGAGCGGGATGAAGGACAACGTCGTCCCGCGTGAGCTGACCGACGCCGAGATCCACGAGGTGATCGCCGAATTCGCCGACTCCGCGCGCAAGGCGATCGACGCCGGGTTCGACGGCGTGGAACTCCACGGCGCCAACGGTTACCTGATCCAGCAGTTCCTTTCGGTCACCGCCAACACCCGCACCGACAAGTGGGGCGGTTCCGCGGCCAACCGCGCCCGGTTCGCCGCCGAAGTCACCCGCGCTGTCGCGAAGGCCATCGGCCCCGAGCGCACCGCGCTGCGGATCTCCCCGACGGCGTCCTACCAGGGCATCGACGAAGGCGACTCGGCCGAGCTCTACCGCGAGCTGCTGGCCCAGATTTCCGATGTACCGCTGGCTTTTCTGCACGTGATCGAGGCGCCGGGACAGCGTGAGCTGACCAAGCAGCTGCGCGCCGACTGGTCCGGGAACCTGATGCTCAACCCGCACCGCGACGTCGAGGCGCTGCCGCCGCACGAGGCCGGCCGTGACGCCATCGAGGCGGGCGCCGACATCGTCTCCTTCGGCTCGTCCTTCCTGGCCAACCCCGACCTCCCGGCCCGGCTGGCGACGGAAGGCCCCTACAACCCCGCGGACCACGCCACGTTCTACGGCGGCGACCACGCCGGTTACACCGACTATCCCGCCTTGAAGGACGCATAACCCAGGTACCTCGCTTAGGCCGTGGCGCCCCATTTCTGCCGCCCTTGGCTGCGCTCGAAATCGCCGGTGCGGTCGGCTTGGTGATCGGGATCTTCTACGCCCCGCTGGTTGACGCAGCGGATGCGAACGGGATCTTGGTGCGACTCCGGTACGGAAAGTAAGGCGGCCGTTACTGGCGCTTTCCACCCGAATGGGCGATAAGGTCTCGGCCATGCAATTGAGGCGTCTCTGGGCTTTGCTCCTCTTGGCCGGAATCACGACGCTCGCCGCGGCGCCACCCGCGATGGCACACGTCGTCCTCCGGAGCAGCAACCCCGCGGAGGGGAACACGATTTCCACCGCGCCGTCGCAGATCGAGCTGATCTTCGACAAGAACGTGACGCTGCCGTCGGAGCCGATCACGATCACCGGCTCCGACGGTGCGGCGTGGACCCTCGGCACGGCTTCCGCGGCGGGCACCGTCGTCACCGCGCCGGTCCAGGCGGCCGGGGCGAGCGGGACGTACCGGCTCAGCTACCTGGTGATCGGCGACGACAGCCACCCCGTGTCCGGCGCCGTGAACTTCCAGCTCGGTGAGGGCGGCTCGACACTGACGAGCTCCAGCGCGGCGTCGGGCTGGGTGTGGTTCCTGGGTGCGGCGGTACTGGGCGGGATCGTCCTGGTGTTCTTCATGGTCCGCTCGCGCCGTTCCGTCTAGCGCTGGTTCCGCCTGATTCGGTCTGGTTCCCCTTCGAGTTCGGCCAGGATCCGGTCGAGGCCGAACTGGAAGTCCTCGTCGGTGTAAGCGATCGAGTTGTCGACAGTTTCGTCGGTCAACACCTGGCAGAACATGGGGAACCGCTCGGGAGTCATGACCCGCTGGAGAAGTCCGAGGTAGTCGAACTCGTCGCCCTTGGCGACCACCGGGTCCGCGGACAGGCCGTCACCGGCGTCTTCAGTCTGGGGGCGGCGGTGGGGTTCGCGGTGGACTCGGTCGACGTCATCGGGCTGGTCGCGCCGATCGCGTGGGGCGCCCGGGGAGGTAAGAATGGTCGCGTGCCGGACGACGTAGACATCGCGACCCCTCGTACCCGCAACCGCTGGGGCGAAGGCGAACGGCTGCGCGGCGAGATCCTGGACGCCGCCAGCCGGCTGCTCTCCGAGCTCGGCGGGGAAGACGGGCTCACCATCCGTGGCGTGGCGCGCGCGGTCGGGATCGCGCCCGCGAGTATCTACCAGCACTTCACCGACCGGACGGCGCTCGTCCAAGGCCTGCTGGACCACGAATTCGCGCGGCTTCGCACGGTGATGCGGGCGGCCGACGAAAGCCTCGACCCCGCGGACGTCGTCGGCCGGGTCCGGGCGCAACTGCACGCGTACTGCGATTTCGCCGTCGCGAACCCCGGTCATTACCGGCTGATGCTCAGCGATGGCGCGGACCGCACGTCGCCGGACGCGCGGCCTTCGGGTCCGCTGATCGACGTCATCGACACCCTGGTCGCCGCGTTCGAGCGCTGCGCCGAAGCCGGGCACAAGCTGCGCGTGCCCAGTGACCGCGCGGCCGTCGTCGTGTTCGTCGGCGCGCACGGGCGGGTCGCGCTGCTGCACAGCAACCCGGGGGAGCGGAACGCTCGGCACGTCCGCCCCTTCGTCGACGAGCTCGTCTCCCTGGTCCTCGACTAGCAACCTTCGCCATCTGTCGACAGATGGCGAAGGCCTAGCGTCGGGTTTTTCCCTTTCCTGCCAACGTGGCTAGTCCTTTGAAGTGATCTTCGACGCGCTCGCCGGACAACTTCCCACGAGGTTGCCTAACATGTGTTTAGTAAGTATCCGAACATTCGTTCGGTAACTCTGTGTACTTGGAGGCACGATGACGGAGACCCTGCCGGCGTTCCCGATGGCCCGCCAATGTCCGTTCGACCCGCCGCCCGAGCTGGACCGGATGCAGCACGAGGCCCGGATCTCGCGGGTGAAGCTTTGGGACGGCAGCACGCCCTGGATCCTCACGCGCTACGACGACGTTCGCGACATGCTCAAGGATCCCCGCGTCAGCTCGAACAGCGACCTCCCCGGGTATCCGCATATCAGCGAAGGCGCCGCCGCCCGGCGGAACCGCGCCAAGTCGTTCATCAACCTCGACGACCCGGACCACGCCGCCCAGCGCCGCCTGCTGACGTCGGACTTCATGGTCAAGAAGATGGAGGCCCTGCGCCCGCGCATCCAGCAGATCGTCGACGGCCTGATCGACGACCTGCTCGCCGGGCCGAAGCCGGCGGACCTCGTCGAGGCGTTCGCGCTGCCGGTGCCGTCGATGGTCATCTGTGAGCTGCTCGGAGTGCCGTACGCGGACCGCGACTTCTTCCACCGCATCAGCCGGACGATCGTCGCGCGCGGTACCGGAGCGGCCGAGTCCGTCGCCGCGACCGAGGAACTTCTCGGTTACCTCGGTGACCTGGTGGACAAGAAACAGAGCGCCCCGGCCGACGACGTGCTCAGCCGGCTCGCCGTCGAGCAGCTGGGCACCGGCGCGATGACCCGCGAGCAGGTCGCGAACATGGGCCTGCTCCTGCTGGTGGCCGGGCACGAGACCACGGCGAACATGATCGCGCTGGGCACCGCCGCGCTGCTGGAGAATCCCGCGCAGCTGGCCATGGTCCGCGGGACCGACGACCCGAAGCTGATCGCCAACGCCGTCGAGGAGCTCCTCCGCTACCTCAACATCACGCACACCGGCCGGCGTCGGGTCGCGCTCGAGGACATCGAGATCGGCGGGCAGCTCATCCGCGAGGGCGAGGGCATCATCGCCGCCAACGACATAGCCAACCGTGACGAGAGCGCCTTCCCCGACGCCGACAGCCTGGACGTCCACCGCAAGGCCCGGCACCACGTGGCGTTCGGCTACGGCGTCCACCAGTGCCTCGGCCAGCCGCTGGCGCGGGTCGAACTGCAGGTCGTCTACAGCACGCTCTACCGCCGCATCCCGACCCTCGCGCTCGCGAAACCGGTGGAGGAGCTGGACTTCAAGCACGACATGGCCGTCTACGGGGTGCATTCGCTCCCCGTCACCTGGTGAACAAGAAGGACAGTGACATGAAGGACTACAGCGAAAAGGCGGGAGTGGCAATGAAAATAATGATCGACCAGCACAAGTGCGTCGGCTCCGGGCAGTGCGTGCTCGCGGCACCGGATGTCTTCGACCAGCGTGACGAGGACGGAATCGCCGTACTACTGCAGGACAATCCCGGGGAAGAACTGCACCGCGAGGTCCGGGAAGCGGCCCAGATCTGCCCCGCGGTGGCCATCGCACTGGTCGAGTCGGCGGAGATAACCCGCTGACCAGGCCTTTCAAGAAAAGTCGAAAAGTTCCAAGATTTCTTTGAACCGGTTTGGGAGCCGGTCCGTGTAGTTGGCATAAGGCGCCAGAAGAACTGGAGCCGGTCATCAAATCACTGGAGAAAATCCCATGTCTCGCAAGCATGTTGTGTTCCTTGCTGCCTTCTTGACCGCCGGAGCGGCCCTGCTGTCGGCCTGCGGCACGACGGACGCCGGCACTCCGTCGGCGTCCCCGGCCGCCGCTTCGTCGGCAGCCGGCGCTGGCGACGAAGCCGCTCCGGCGAACCTGATTTCCGGTACCGCCAAGGCCAACAACGCCCCGGCCAAGACCGGCGACTGGGCCACCGGCCTCAGCGGCACCTCGGACGACGCTTCTCCCGCGGTTTCCCGCACCTGGACCCAGCTCACCGCGAGCAAGGCCGGCGAGCTGAACCCCGTGCTGGTCAACGGTGCCGGCCGCACGCTCTACCGCTTCGACAACGACACCGCCAAGCCGTCGAAGTCCAACTGCAACGGCGACTGCGCGAAGACCTGGCCGCCGGTCATCGTGACCCCGGGCAGCAAGGTTTTCATCGCCGGTATCAAGAAGTCCGCGGTCGGCACGGTCAAGCGGGCCGACGGCCAGCTCCAGATCACGGTCGGCGGCTGGCCCGCCTACACCTTCTCCAAGGACAAGAAGGCCGGTGACACCTTCGGCCAGGGCGTCGGCGGTACCTGGTTCGGCCTGACCCCGACCGGCGCCAAGGCCGCCGGTGGCGCGGCCGCACCGGTCACCCCGCCCGCTTCGGACGCCCCGGCCGGCAAACCCGCGACGAGCGCGATCCTGTTCGACGACGCCAACTTCTCCGACAACGGTGCCTCGCAGGGCGTGTCCGGCAAGGGCTGCCAGAACGTCCCCCGCCCCGGAGTGACCTCGTCGATCTCCGCCGGCGGCACGATGAAGCTGTGGACCGGTAAGGACTGCACCGGCAAGTCCACCGTCATCAACGACGACGTCCTCGATCTCTCGACCATCGGGTTCGACAACAACCTGGTCTCCGTATTCTTCAGCTGATCGGTGAAAGCCGGTCTGACCTTTCCGGTCAGGCCGGCTTTCCTCGTTCGCTTTCTTCACGGAACTCGGCCATATTCGTTTCATGTGCGATTCGGAAAAGGAACAGAGAACATGGTGTCGTTGACTTCACGGATCGCCGGGGCCGCCACCCTGCTGGCAGCTGTCGCACTCGTCGCCGGCTGCACGTCGCCCGTCGCGGGCACCGCGGCCGTGAACCGGCCCGATCCGTCGAAGGTCGCGGGACTCGACATCACCACCGGCCCGAGCGGCCCGAAGGCCGGGGTGCAGGACGCGGGCCTCCCGGTGCGCAACGGTGACGGTGGCGCGGTCGACAAGCTCGCGGTCAACGCTGTCGCCGACGTCCAGCAGTACTGGACCGAACAGCTGCCCGCGAACTTCGACCAGAAGTACCAGCCGGTCCGGCAGCTGACCTCGTACGAGTCCAGCGGACCCCCCTTGGAGCTGTGCCGGACATCCACCGCGGGCCTGGTCAACGCGTTCTACTGCTCGGCTGACGACTCCGTCGCCTGGGATCGCGCCGAGCTGCTCCCGATGCTCAACGATTCGTTCGGCCCGATGGCCGTGGTCACCGTGCTCGCCCACGAACTCGGCCACGCCGTGCAGTTCCGGCTCGCCGCCGCGGGTCTCGCCGACGCGGCCGCACCGTCGATCGTCAAGGAACAGCAGGCCGACTGCTACGCGGGCAACTTCTTCCGCTGGGTCGCCGAGGGCAAGTCGCCGCATTTCCAGGTCTCCACCGGGCCCGGCCTGAACCAGATCATGGCCACCCTGTTCTTCATCCGCGACTCCGCGGGCAGCAGTTTCGACTCCGAGGGCGCGCACGGCAGCGCGTTCGACCGGGTTTCGGCGTTCCAGTTCGGCTTCGACGAAGACCCGAAGCGCTGCGCGAAGATCGATGCCGCCGAAGTCGCGGCCAGGTCGACGCAGACGGAGTTCAGCCCGCGCGAGCAGGACTCGGGTCTGGGCAAGGGAAATCTCCGTGTCGACGACACCGACGCCCTGCTGAACCTGGAGAAGACGCTGCGTGACGCGTTCCAGCCGACCGGCGCCCAGCCGCCGACGATGTCCATCCGCGCCGCGAACTGTGCCGACGCCAAGCGCACGTTGCCCGCGGCCTACTGCCCCAGCACGAACGTGGTCACGCTCGACACCGCCGCGCTGGTCCGGATCGGCACCCCGCCGCGGCGCGGCCGCACGGGCGGGATCGGCGACTTCGCCGCGTTCGCCGAGATCGCTTCGCGCTACACGTTGTCGGTCCAGCGTGCCGCCGGGTCCTCTTTGGACGGTCTGGCCACCGGTCAGCTGACGGCGTGCCTCACCGGCTCCTGGGCGGGCACCATCACCCCCGGCAAGAACCCCGCGCTGGAACTCTCACCCGGCGACCTCGACGAGGCCATCGCCGAACTGCTCTCCCCGACGACCCTGATCGCCTCCGACGTCAACGGCGCCAGCGTCCCGTCCGGTTTCGCCCGCGTCGAGGCCTTCCGCGACGGCTTCTACGCCGCCAACCTCGCCACCTGCACCAGCAAATACAGCGCGTAACCGTACACAGACTGCACTTGCCCGCGCGCAACTTGCCCACACACGCGCGCGTGAGTGCAGGTTATGCACGCGTGTCAGCGTTCTGTGGACGCCTCCGGGGCGAGCCAGAGGACGCCGGCGGGCGGGAGTTGCAGGACCGCGGAGGCGGGGAGGCCGTGCCAGGGGGTGGGGCCGGCTTCGACCTCGCCGAGGTTCCCGACACCGGAGCCGCCGTAGATCTCGGCGTCGGTGTTGACGACTTCGCGCCACTTGCCGGGGAACGGCAGGCCGACGCGGTAGTCGAGATGCGGGGTGCCGGCGAAGTTCGCGACACACGCGAGCTGTGAGCCGTCCTCGCTGATACGAAGGAAACTCAGCACGTTGCCGCCCGAGTCGTTCGCGTCGATCCACGAGAAGCCCTCGGGACGCGTGTCGCCGTTGAACAGCGCGGGTGAGTCCTTGTAGACCCGGTTGAGGTCGCTGAGCAGGCTCTTCACCCCGCCGTGCAGCGGCTGCGCCAGCAAATCCCAATCCAGTGACCGCGACTCGGACCACTCCCGTGGCTGCCCGAACTCGCCGCCCATGAACAGCAGCTGCTTGCCCGGATGCGCCCACATGAACGCCAGCAGCGAGCGCAGCCCGGCCGCCTTGTTCCAGTCGTCGCCCGGCATGCGTTGCCACAGCGAGCCCTTGCCGTGCACGACCTCGTCATGCGACAGCGGCAGCACGAAGTTCTCACTCCACGCGTACACCAGCGAGAAGGTCATCTCGTTGTGGTGGAACGACCGGTGCACCGGCTCATGGCTGAGATACTGCAGCGAGTCGTGCATCCAGCCCATGTTCCACTTGAAGCCGAACCCGAGCCCGCCGAGATGCGTCGGCCGCGTGACACCGGGCCACGCCGTCGACTCCTCGGCCACCATCACGACCCCGGGGTGTCGCTTGTAGACGGTCGCGTTCAACTCCTGCAGGAACCGCACCGCGTCGAGGTTTTCCCGGCCGCCGTACTGGTTCGGCAGCCACTCGCCTTCCTTGCGCGAGTAGTCGAGGTACAGCATCGACGCGACGGCGTCCACACGCAGGCCGTCGAGATGGAACTCCTCGATCCAGTACAGCGCGTTGGCCACGAGGAAGTTGCGGACCTCGTTGCGGCCGAAGTCGAACACGAGCGTGCCCCAGTCGGGCTGCTCGCCGCGGCGCGGGTCCGCGTGCTCGTACAGCGGTGTCCCGTCGAACCGGGCGAGCGCCCAGCTGTCCTTCGGGAAATGCGCGGGCACCCAGTCCACGAGGACGCCGATGCCGCGCTGGTGCAGGTGGTCGACGAAGTAGCGGAAGTCGTCCGGGGTACCGAACCGTGACGTCGGCGCGTAGTACGACGTCACCTGGTAGCCCCACGAACCGCCGAACGGGTGCTCCGCCACCGGCAGCAGCTCCACATGCGTGAAGCCGGTCTCGGTGACGTAGTCCGCCAGCTGCTCGGCCATCTCGCGGTAGTCGAGCCCTTGGCGCCACGAAGCCAGGTGGACCTCGTAGACGCTCATCGGCGCGTTGGCCCAGTTCGTGGCCTCGCGCTGGGCTTCCCACTCGGCGTCGCCCCAGGTGTAGTTCGACTGCGTCACGATCGACGCCGTCGCCGGGGGGACCTCGGTGGCGAACGCCATCGGGTCGGCCTTGTCGTGCCACGTGCCGTCCGCGCCGAGGATGCGGAACTTGTAGTGCGTGCCGACCGAGGTGCCGGGGATGAACAGCTCCCAGACGCCCGACGAGCCGAGCGACCGCATCGGGTTCGCGCGGCCGTCCCAGCCGTCGAAGTCACCGATGACCCGCACGCCGCGCGCTGTCGGCGCCCACACGGCGAACGACACGCCCTCGACGGTGCCCGAAGGCGTGTCGTAGGAGCGCACCCGCGCGCCCAGGACGTCCCAGAGCCGCTCGTGCCGGCCTTCACCGATCAGGTGCAGGTCCAGTTCGCCGACCGTGGGCAGCCAGCGGTACGGGTCGTCGGCCGTCACGACGTTGCCGTCGTAGTCGATCTCGAGGCGGTAGTCGCCGGGGTGTTCCGGCAGCGCGCCGGCGAACAGCCCGTCGACGATCCGCTTCAGTTCCGTCCGGAACTTGCCCGCCACCACGGTGACGGATTTCGCGCCGGGACGCAGCGCCCGGACGACGACACCTTCCTTCGCCGGGTGTGCGCCCAGCACGGAATGCGGGTCGTGATGGGATCCGGCCAGCAGCCGGTCGATGTCCTGAGGAGACGGCGCCTCGTCAGGGAGTTCGACTGGTGAAGCTCTCACGGGCTTACTCGCCTCCTGTGGTGATCCGGGCGATCGACGACAACGGGACCGTCAACCATTCCGGCCTGTTCGCGTGCTCGTAGGCGATCTCGTAGACCGCCTTGTCCAGCTCGAACGCCCGTAGCAGTTCGCCGTGCGCGCGGGGGTCGCCGATCGTCTCGGCCGCGGCCTCCGCGTAGCCCTCGCAGAACGCGGCACGGTTGCGCCGCGCCCATTCGAGCGCGCGCTCGGTGAGCTTCGGGTCCTCCGGCTGCCCGACGAGCATCTGATGTGCCGCGTAGTCGAAGGACCGAAGCATCCCAGCAACGTCGCGCAACGGCGATCGCAGTGCCGCCCGTTCCGCGGCCGGTGCCGCCGGTTCGCCTTCGAAGTCGATGAGCAGCCAGCCGTGAACCGTGCGCAGGACCTGGCCGAGATGCAGGTCGCCGTGCACGAACTGCATGAAGACCGGGCTGTCCGCGGTGCGCAGTTTTTCGAACGCCGTCCGCAGTGCTGGGGCGTGTTCTCCCAGTTCCGGGACCATGGCGATGACGGTGTCCAGCCGGACCAGCATCGCCTCAACGGTCTTGTCGAACTCTTCGCCTTCGGCCACCTGCTGGCCCAATGCCCGCTGGAGGTCGGCGTGCACCGTCGCGACGGCCTGACCGAGCCGGTGCGCCTCGCCGGCGAAGTCGCCGCCGAGCTCGTCGGCGTGCAGTTCGGGGTCGGCCATCAGGTCGCGCACGCTGGTCGTCGCCATCGCCCAGCCGTCGACGGCGTCGGGCAGGAACTGCTGGACCATCGCGATGGTCGCCGGTTCGCCGTGCAGCTCACCGGTGATGGAGCCGAGCAGCGGCGCGATGTGCTCGCAGCCGACCTGCTGCAACGCGCGGTGCAGCAGCAGATCCGGGTTCTCGCCCGCGGTGAGCTTGCGGAAGAGCTTGAGGATGTACTGGTTTCCGTAGACCAGCGAGGTGTTGCTCTGTTCGGACGTGATCGGCCGGGAACGCAGATCCGTCGGCAGCTCGACGCCGGGTTCGTGCGCGAACCGCAGCGAACCGACGTCGACTTCCCGCGCGATGAACTCCAGCAGGCAAGCCGTCAGATCGGCGTCCCCGCTGGCTTCGTAACAGGGGACGCCGCGCTCGGCGCCGATCCAGCTGGCGCCGAGACCGTCGGGAAGCTGCTCACGGCTGCCGATCAGCAGCTGGTACGGCTCGCGCCGATCGCCCTGCTCCACCTCGACGATCACGTGCAGCAGCAGCGGGTCACCGCCCTGCAGCACCGTCGTGTTCAGCTCGCGCACTGACGTGATGGGCCTGTCTTTGCCGGCGAACCAGCGCTGGGCGGGCAGCCAATCGGGCAGGTGGGATACGAGCCTGCCGACGAGTTCGCGGGGATCAGGAGCTGTCAAGAGTGGTCACCTCGATTCGTTGTCGTCGCCCGGCTCGACCAGCTGGAACCAGTAGAAACCGTGTCCAGGCAGGGTCAGCAGGTACGACAGCTCACCGATCTCGGGGAAGCGCACGCCGCCGGTGAGCTCGACCGGCGTACACCCGCGGTGCACGGAGAGGTCCAGCTCCACCGGTTGGGGGAAGCGGGACAGGTTGTTCACGCAGAGGACGACGTCCTGCCGTCCGTCCGGCCGCAGCCACCGGCGCTTGTAGGCGAGCACGCTGGGGTTGGACCCACCGAGATCGATGAACTCGCCCTCGGCGAAGGCGTGGTGCTGCTTGCGGACCTCGATCATCCGCCGCGTCCAGTTCAGCAGCGACGAGGTGTTGTTCAGCTGCGCCTCGACGTTGATCGCCTGGAACCCGTAGCTCGGGTCCATGATCACCGGCAGGTAGATGCGACCGGGGTCGCAGCTCGAGAAGCCCGCGTTGCGATCCGGGGTCCATTGCATCGGCGTTCGCACCGCGTCACGGTCGCCGAGCCAGATGTTGTCGCCCATACCGATCTCGTCACCGTAGTACAGAACGGGTGAACCCGGCAGGCTGAGCAGCATCGCGGTGAACAGTTCTTGCTGGTTGCGGTCGTTGTCCAGCAGCGGGGCCAGCCGTCGGCGGATACCGATGTTGGCCTTCATCCGCGGGTCCTTGGCGTACTCCGCGTACATGTAGTCGCGTTCTTCGTCGCTGACCATCTCGAGGGTGAGCTCGTCGTGGTTGCGCAGGAAGATGCCCCACTGCGTGCCGTCGGGGATCTTCGGCGTCTGCGCGAGGATCTCCGAGATCGGGAACCTCGACTCGCGGCGCACGGCCATGAAGATGCGCGGCATCAGCGGGAAATGGAACGCCATGTGGCACTCGTCGCCGCCGACGGCCGCGTCACCGAAGTACTCGACGACGTCGGACGGCCACTGGTTCGCCTCGGCCAGCAGGATGCGGCCGGGATACTCGTCGTCGACGACCTTGCGGCAGCGCTTGAGGAACTCGTGCGTGCGCGGCAGGTTCTCGCAGTTGGTGCCCTCCTGCTCGAACAGGTAAGGCACCGCGTCGAGGCGGAAACCGTCGATCCCGAGGTCGAGCCAGAACCGCAGGGTGTCCAGCATCGCCTCCTGGACGTCCGGGTTCTCGAAGTTCAGGTCCGGCTGGTGCGAGAAGAACCGGTGCCAGTAGAACTGCCCGCGCACCGGGTCGTAGGTCCAGTTCGACGTCTCGGTGTCGACGAAGATGATCCGCGCGTCGGCGTAGCGCGAGTCGTCGTCGCTCCAGACGTAGTAGTTGCCGTACGGGCCGTCGGGTTCCATTCGGGACTGCTGGAACCACGGGTGCGCGTCGGAGGTGTGGTTGAGCACCAGGTCGGTGATCACCCGGATCCCGCGTTTGTGGGCTTCGTCCAGCAGGTAGACGAAATCCTCGACGCTGCCGAACTCGGGCAGCACCGCGCGGAAGTCGCTGATGTCGTAACCGCCGTCGCGCAACGGCGACGCGTAGAACGGCGGCAGCCACAGGCAGTCCACGCCGAGCCACTCGAGATAGTCGAGTTTGCTGGCCAGGCCACGCAGGTCGCCGGTGCCGTCGCCGTTCGAGTCACGGAACGCGCGGACGAGCACCTCGTAGAACACCGCGCCCTTGAACCACTCGGGGTTGCTGGGAGCCTGTTTGGCGGAACGGAAATCCTCGGCCTTGGGTTCGACCAGCATTCCGTCCGCGGTGATCGCTTCGCCCGTATGTGGCACGCCGTCCAGGCCGAGGGCCGCGTCGGGTCGGGGATCTTCGTTCATGAGCTCCACCTCGTCCCACCTCATCGGGGGTACGTTCGATCTTCCCCCGCGCACCTTGTGGGCGCGAGGGTGGTCAGTAGCCATAGGAATTGTGCGCGCCGCACGGCGCTTCGAGCAGTGACCGCCGTGGTCAATGACCGAAGCGCCGCTGGACACCCACGATGTGCGCGACCGCACGCCAGGGTTCGAGCCGCACGTAGTTCGCCTGTCCCCAGTCCCAGGTTTCCCCGGTGACCTCGTCATGGGCAATAAGCCGTTCGCCCCAGTCGAATCCGAGAGACGGCATGTCGAGCCAGACCGTGCCCTCCTGCGGGGAGTCCGGGTCGAGCGTGACCACGGTGACGACGGTGTCACCGGTTTCGGGATCCTGCTTGGAATACGCGAGCAAAGCACTGTTGTCGACGTGGTGGAAGCGCAGTGTCCGCATCTGCTGCAGCGCCGGATGGGCCCGGCGCGCCAGGTTGAGCTTGAGCAGCCAGGGTTCGAGCGACCGGCCCTCGGCGAGCGCGCCCGCGAAATCCCGCGGCCGCAGTTCGTACTTCTCCGAGTTGAGGTATTCCTCGCTGCCTTCGCGCACCGCTTCGTGTTCGAAGAGTTCGTAGCCCGAATAAACCCCCCACGTGGGGGACATGGTGGCCGCGAGCGCCGCCCGCAGCGCGAACATGCCGGGGCCGCCGTGCTGCAGCGACTCGTGGAGGAGGTCCGGGGTGTTGACGAACAGGTTCGGCCTGCCTTCGTCCCAGTGCGCGACGAGGTCGACCCCGAATTCGATCAGTTCTTCCTTGGTGGTGCGCCAGGTGAAGTAGGTATAGCTCTGGGTGAAGCCGAGCCGGGCGAGGCCCCAGAGCCGGGCGGGGCGGGTGAACGCCTCGGCGAGGAACAGGACGTCCGGATGGGCGTCCTTCACCGATTTGATCAGCCAGGCCCAGAAGTCCGGTGGTTTGGTGTGCGGGTTGTCGACCCGGAAGATCTTGACCCCGTGCTCGACCCAGTGCAGGACGACCCGCAGCACCTCGGCGTAGATCCCGGTCGGATCGTTGTCGAAGTTGGTGGGATAGATGTCCTGGTATTTCTTCGGCGGGTTTTCCGCGTACGCGATCGAACCGTCCGGGCGCGTGGTGAAGAACTCGGGATTCTTGAGCACCCAAGGGTGATCCGGCGCGGCCTGCAGCGCGAGGTCGAGCGCGACCTCCATGCCGAGTTCCTCGGCGCGCGCCACGAACCTGTCGAAGTCCTCGATCGTGCCGAGCTCCGGGTGGATCGCGTCGTGCCCGCCCTCGTCGGCCCCGATGGCCCACGGCGAGCCGACGTCGTGCTCCTCGGTGACCAAGGTGTTGTTGGGGCCCTTGCGGTTCACGCGGCCGATGGGGTGGATGGGAGGCAGGTAGACGACGTCGAAGCCCATGTGGGCCACGCGGTCCAGCGCGGCGGTGGCGGTGGTGAAGGTGCCGTGTACCGGGCGGCCCGACTCGTCGACGCCGCCGGTGGAGCGCGGGAAGAACTCGTACCAGGAGCCGAAGGCGGCGCGTTTGCGGTCCACCCAGATCTTCAGCGGCTTGCCCTTGGTGATCAGCTGCCGCACCGGGTGCTCGTGCATGATCCGGCGCACCTCCGCCGAAAGCGCGGGAGCCACGCGATCGGGAAGCGGGCGGTCGACGTCGCGCAGAGCCTCGGCCGAAGCCGCGAGCTCGACGCGTTCCCGCCGCCTGTCCGGCCTTCGCGAGACTCTGTCGAGCAACAGGGCACCCGACTCGAGATCGTTCGCGAGCTCGTCGGAATCCTGTCCAGCGGCCATTTTCACTTCGACGGCGTGCAACCAGGTGGCCCACGGATCGCTCCAGGCGTCGACCCGGTAGGTCCACAGCCCTTCGGCGTCCGGGACGATTTCCGCGGTGAAGTGATCGAGACCGGTGCCCTGCTCGACCATCCTGGTCTGCCGGGCCACCCTGTCGTGCGGTCCGCGCCAAGCGACTGTCGCGGCGACCGCATCATGTCCTTCTCGCCAAACCGTGGCGGAAACCGGAATGTGTTCGCCTGTCACGGCTTTCGCCGGATACCGGCCACACCCCACCGTCGGTGTCACGTCGTCGATGCCGAGCCGACCCGTCATGCGCAGCACCTCTCTCGCCCGTCTGTAACGCGGCACCTCTCAGTCTGCCCGGTTCGACAAAGCCGCCCGTCACCGGGGACTCTTCTCAGGCAGGGGTACCCGGAAACGTTCCAGGGCAAACTTATTGAACCACTGTCAGGCTCAGGCGTCAGGGTGTCCACAGTGGTCACTCAACGGTAACCCAGATGTCGCCAGTGTTTCCACGGATGGACTACCGCGGCCGCGCGCGTCACCGGTGGTGAGTGTTTTGCGAGGTTTCGTCGCGGTGTGACTCCGTCGAGGGTCATGCCGCCCACGTCACGAAATGGCTCTACTAAGCGGTAACTTCCCAGCTCCCGGGAATTCGTCGACACTTTCCCCGAGGGGTCACGGGGTGGGGAACTCGCGAGGGGCGCGGAGCAGGAGCAGGGAGCGCGCGGGCAGGGTGACGCGGGCGCCCGCGTCGAACGCGCCCGGTGTCGCGGGGGTGCCGTCGGCGGTGCTCGTGTCGAGTGTCGGCTCGAAGGTCACGCCGAATTCCGGGCCCGGCAGGACGACTTCGATCGGCGCATCGCCGGAGTGGAGCCAAAGCAGCCACGAGTGGTCCGCGACGAGTTCGCCGTCGCGAGTGCGGGACTGGCTGTTCGAGCCGTCGATCCACATGCCGAGCGTGCGGCTCTCCTCGTCGAACCAGTCCGTCTCGGTGATCTCCTCGCCGTCGACACGGAACCAGATCAGGTCGGGGCGGCCCGTCGGCGTGGTCCGGCCTTCGAAGAACTCCGGCTGCCGCAGCGCCGGGCTCCGCGACCGGAGGTGCAGCGCGCGGCGGGCGAAGGCGAGCATCGACTCGGTGTCGGGAGAGGTCTCCCAGTCGACCCAAGACGTCTCGTTGTCGAGGCAGTAGGCGTTGTTGTTGCCGCCCTGCGTGCGCCACATTTCGTCGCCCGCGGTCAGCATCGGCGTACCCGTCGACAGCAACAGGGTGGCGAACTGGTTTCGTGCCTGCCGCGCGCGCAGCGCCAGGATCTCCGGCTTGTCGGTGTCACCCTCGACGCCGTGGTTCCACGCGCGGTTGTCGTTGGTGCCGTCGCGGTTGTCCTCGCCGTTCGCCTCGTTGTGCTTTTCGTTGTAGGACACCAGATCCCGCAGGGTGAAGCCGTCGTGCGCGGTGATGAAGTTGATCGACTGCCACGGGCGGCGGAGGTCGTCGGCGTACAGGTCCGACGAGCCGGACAGTCGGTACGCGAGGTCCCGCACGCTCTTCTCGCCGCGCCAGAAGTCGCGCACGGTGTCGCGGTAGCGGCCGTTCCACTCCGCCCACTGCCTGCCGAACTCGCCGACGCGGTAACCGTCGCCGGTCGCGTCCCACGGCTCCGCGATCAGCTTGCAGCGCGAAAGGACCGGGTCGGTGGTGATCGCCGTCAGCATCGCCGAGTCACGGTCGAACGGGCCGCCGCGGGGACGGCCGAGCGTGCTCGCGAGGTCGAAGCGGAACCCGTCGACGCCCATTTCGGTGGTCCAGTAGCGCAGCGAGTCCGCCACCAGGCGTACGACGTCCGGCGAGCCGGCGTCGAGGGTGTTGCCGCAGCCGGTGATGTCGGCCATGTCGCCGTTCTTGTCGTGCAGGTAGTACGCCGGCGCGTCCAGGCCGCGGAAGCTCAGCGTCGGGCCGTCGGGTCCGCCCTCGCAGGTGTGGTTGTAGACGACGTCGAGGATCACCTCGATGTTCACCGCGTGCAGCGCGGCGACCATCGTCCGGAATTCCTCGATCTCGCGACCCGGCTCGCTCGCGTACGCGGCGTGCGGCGCGAAGTAGCCCAGCGGCGAGTAACCCCAGTAGTTGTGGCGCCCCGCCGCGATCAGCGATGGCTCGTCGGCGTACGACTGCACGGGCAGCAGCTCGACGCCGGTCACGCCGAGCCGTACGAGATGCTCTATCGACGCCGGATGCGCGATGCCGAGGTACGTCCCGCGCAGATGCTCCGGGATATCCTGGTTCCGCTGGGTGAAGCCCTTCACGTGTAGTTCGTAGAAGACCGACTCCTCGAACGGCGTCTCCGGCTTGATCCCGGTGTCCGGCCCGCCGGGAGAACTGACGACCGAGAGCGGGACACTGCCGAGCGAGTCCGTCGGCGACTCCGGCCCGCTCGGATCACCCATATAGCCCACCGCGGCGTCCATGTCGGTGAGCCGCCCGGTGATGCGCCGGGCGTACGGGTCGACGAGGAGCTTCGCCGGGTTACAGCGCAGCCCGCGCTCCGGGTAATACGGTCCGTGCACGCGATAGCCGTAACGCTGACCCGGAGTGACTCCCGGGACCAGGCCGTGCCACACGCCGAACGTCCGCTCGATCAGCTCGATGCGCTGCTCGGAGCCGTCTTCGCTGATCAGGCATACCTCGACACGGTCGGCCACCGCGGAAGTCACGGCGAACCGGACGCCGCCGGCCTCGGAGTGCGCGCCCAGTGGGAACGGTCGGCCGGCGAGTACTCGGGTGTCGGACGCTGGTCGGGTAGCCATGATGTAGATCTTTCCAGGGATCACCGACGATTACCGCCTCCCTTCGGTTCGTCTGGTCCGTTTCATGAACTTTCCGGTGAACCTCGGCCCGCCCGCCCGAGTGCAGTCTGCGCACACCCAAGCGCGATCTGCGCACACCCAAGTGCAAACCACGACAGTGCCGCGTCGCGGATTGCACTTGGGTGTGCGTGGGTTGCACGCGGGTGTGCGCAGAGTGCGCTTAGGCGAGGAGGGTGAAGGACTCGGCGGGGAGGTTGGCCGAGGTGGGGGTGAGGGTGGGGGCGGACGAGGTGAGGAGGACGGTGTGGGGAGCGTCCAGCGGGATGGTGACGGGAGAGGCGCTGAGGTTGCAGAGCAGGCGCAGGGGGCCGCGGTGCAGGGCGAGCCACGAGTCGTCGGGAGCGGAGCGGACGTCGAATCGGTCCAGGGCGGGGGCTGACAGCTCGGGGCGGGTGCGGCGCAGGGCGATCAGCGCGCGGTAGAGGTCGAGCATCGAGCGGTGCGTGGGCTCCAAGAGTTCGGACCAGTCGAGGCGCGAGCGTTCCACCGTCGCCGGGTCCATCGGGTCGGGCACGTCCGCCTCGCCCCAGCCGTGCCGCCCGAACTCGCGACGACGTCCGGTGCGGACGGCGTTGGCCAGTTCCGGATCCGGGAAGGAGGCGAAGAACTGCCACGGCGTGCTCGCCGCCCATTCCTCACCCATGAACACCATCGGGGTGTACGGCGAGCAGAACACGATCGCCGCGCCGCACGCGAGCAGCCCTGGCGACACCGTCGCCGTCAGCCTGTCGCCGGTGGCGCGGTTGCCGACCTGGTCGTGGTTCTGCAGGTACGCCAGGAACCGGTGCCCGGGGACGCGATGCGTGTCGACCGGACGGCCATGGGTACGCCCGCGGAACGAAGACCACGTGCCCGCGTGGAAAAACGCCTCCCGCAGGGTGCGAGCCAACGCGCCCGGAGCGGCGAAATCCTTGTAATAGCCGGTTTTCTCGCCTGTCAGGGCCACATGCAGGACGTGGTGGAGGTCGTCGCACCACTGCGCGCCGAGGCCGTAGCCGCCGCCCTCGCGGGCCGTGATCAGCTTCGGGTCGTTGAGGTCGGACTCCGCGATCAGCGTCAGCGGGCGGCGCACGGCGACCGACAGCGCTTCGACGTCCACCGCCAGTTCCTCCAGCAGGTGCACCGCGCGCCGGTCGACGAGCGCGTGGACGGCGTCGAGCCGCAGCGCGTCGACGTGGAAGTCCCGCAGCCAGCCGAGCGCGTTGTCGATCACGTACCGGCGGACCTCGTCCGAGCCGGAGCCGTCGAGGTTCAGCCCCGGGCCCCAGTCGTTCTGCCCGGCGAAATACGGCCCGAACTTGTCGAGGTACGCGCCGGACGGGCCGAGGTGGTTGTAGACGACGTCGAGCACGACCCCCAGACCCCGCGCGTGGCAGGCGTCGACGAGCCGCTTGAACCCGTCGGGCCCGCCGTACGGCTCGTGGACCGCGCCCCACAGGACCCCGTCGTAGCCCCAGCCGTCGGTGCCGTCGAATGAGTTGACCGGCAGGATCTCCACGAGCGAAATACCCAGATCCACCAGGTGGTCGAGCTTCTCGATCGCCGCGTCGAACGTCCCGCCCGCCGTGAACGTGCCGATGTGCAGCTCGTAGATGACGCTGCCCGGCAACGCCCGCCCGGTCCACGACTGGTCCGTCCACGCAAACGCGGAGTGGTCGTAGCCGCGCGACGCTTCGTGAACGCCGTGGGGCTGCCACGCCGAGCGCGGATCGGGGTACGCCTTCTCGTCGTCACCGAGCAGGAACGCGTAGTCGCTCCCCTCGACGTCGGCGCGCCACCAGCCGCCTTCGCCGCGGGTCATTTCGTGGTCGACGCCGTCGACCCGCACCCGGACACGGTCCTGCTCCGGGGCCCAAACGGTGAAGCTCATCGGTCTCCTCGCACGAGCAGGGCGACGGGGTAGCGGTCCAGAAGTCCTGCCAGCGCGGGCAATCCCGTGTCGACAGCGCGGTCGGTGAGCACGTCGACCCAGGTGCCGGGGCCGGCGGGCAGCGGGAGGACGGTGTCACGCCAGCCGCCCTCCGCCGCGAGTTTCACGGGCAGCCGCGTGGCGACGACGACGAGGTCCGCGCCGCGGGTGAACGCGATCGCGTGGTCGGCCGCGAGCCCTTCGGCGTGCAGCGCGCGATAGCCGTCGAACAGCTCAGGCCGCTCGCGACGCAACTTCAAAGCCTTGTGCACCAACAAAAGCTTCGCCGCGCCGACGTCGTCGACCTCGGGGAGCTCGCCGGAAACGACACGGCCAAGGATCTCCCGGCGCACCGAGTAGTCCACGGCCCGGCGGTTGTCCGGGTCGACCAGCGACAGGTCCCACAGCTCGGTGCCCTGATAGACGTCCGGTACCCCGGGTGAGGTGAGCTGGATCAGCTTCTGCCCCAGCGAGTTGGACCAGCCCGGCCCCTTCACCCGCTCGACGAACTCCGCGATCTCCGCCGAAAGTTCTTCGTCCCCAAGGACTTCACCGGGCCACGCGTCGACAGCGCGCTCGAACTCTTCGTCGTGGTCGACCCAGGTCGTGCGGACCTTGGCTTCCTTGGACGCCTTGCCCAGGTACTCGCTCATCCGCTCGGCCGTGATCGGCCACGCGCCCACCAGCGTCTGCCACGCCAGCAGGTTCAGCGACGGCTCGTCGATCCCGCGCCGCGCCGACCAGCGGCTGAGCGCCTCGGAGAACTCCTCGGGCAGCTCGGAAAGCACGGCCAGCCGGGCGCGGACGTCCTCGGAACGCTTGGTGTCGTGTGTGGTCAACGTCGTCATCGTCGACGGCCAGCCCGCCTCGCGCTTGGCGGCGAGCTCGTGGAATTCGCCGACGCCGATCCCGAACCGGTCCGGCGAGCCGCCGACCTCGTTGAGCCCGGCGAACCGGCTGTACCGGTAGAACGCCGTGTCCTCGGTGCCCTTCGCGACGACCATGCCGGAGGTCTGCTGGATCCGGGTGGCGAGTTCGCTGCTCGGCGCACCGCGGACCTGGCTGTCCAGCGCGTCGAGCGCCGACGCCAGCTCCGGTCGTGACGTGCGCACCCGCGCGATCGCCGCCGCCCAGTTCGCGCTGCCTTCCGGCAGATACGACCGGTAGACGTCGAACGCGATCATGACCTCGGCGACGGTCGCGCGCGCTGCGTCTTCCTCGACGCCGGTGAGCAGCGCGGCGATCCGGCGCACCTCGGCGACCAGGATCGTGTCGGTCACCAGGCGTCGCGTCTCGTCCTCGACGGCGTGGAAATCCGTTGCCACCCCGAGCTTTTCGGACAGCTCGGTGTACGCCTGCTCGGCAGAGGCGTCGACGAACACCCCGCCGATCTCGCGCAGCGCGTCGTAGCCAGTGGTGCCATCGACCGGCCAGCTCACGGGCAGGTCTTCACCCGGGTGCAGGATCTTCTCGACGACCAGCCACGCCTCAGGCGCGGCCTCGCGCAGCCGTCGCATGTACGCCCCGGGATCGGCGAGGCCGTCCGGATGGTCGACGCGCAGGCCGGTGACGTCACCCGCGAGCACCCAGCGCAGCACCTCGCCGTGCGTGGCGTCGAAGACCTCGGGATCCTCGACACACGCGGCGGCGAGCGTGGTGATGTCGAAGAACCGCCGGTAGTTCAGCTCGGCGTTGCCGCGGCGCCAGTCGACCAGCTCGTAATGCTGCCGATCATGCACTTCCCGCGGCGAACCTTCGCCGGTCTTGGGCGCGATCGGGAAGCGGTGGTCGTAGTAGACCAGCTCTTTGCCCTCGACGGTCAGTTCCGCCACGGCGTCGTCGCCGCCGAGCACCGGCAGCAGGATCCGCTCACGTGACCAGTCGATGTCGAAGTACTTGGCGTACCTCGATTTCCGGCCGTGCTTGAGCAGATGCCACCACCACGGGTTGGCCTTCGGGACCTCCACCGAAAGGTGGTTGGGCACGATGTCGACGACCAGCCCGAGACCGGCTTCGCGCAGCGTCTCGGACAACGCCTGGCGCGCTTCCTCCCCGCCCAGCGCCGGGCGGGCCCGGCTCGGGTCGACGACGTCGTAGCCGTGCGTGGAGCCCGGCGCCGCGTCGAGCACGGGCGAGGTGTACATCGCGCCGACACCGAGCTTTTGCAGGTAGTCGACGAGCTCAGCGGCGTCGGCGAAGGTGAATTCAGGGCGCAGCTGTAGCCGATAGGTGGAGCTGGGGACGGTCATTCCTCACCGTTCCCGACGCGCTGGAGCACGACCAATGAGCGTGCGACGACGTTCAGCTTCGATCCTCCCGCGATGCTTTCCTCACCTGGCTCCGCGGCCACTTCGGCCGTCGCGGTGTCGACCACGACCGCCCACTCGGAGCCGTAACCGTTGGCGGGCAGGGTCATTTCGATGTCTTCGTAGTGCGCGTTGAAGGCCATCAGGAACGAGTCGTCGACCACGGGCATGCCGCGCGGGTCGAGGTCGGGGATGCCCTCGCCGTTGAGGAAGACGATGACGGCCTTGCCGAAGGCGTCGTCCCAGTTCTGCTCGGTCATCTCCTCGCCGGAGGTGGTGAACCACGCGATGTCGCGCAGTTCTTCACCCTTGCCGATCGGCTTCCCGGCGAAGAACCGGCGGCGCCGGAAGACCGGGTGCCGCTTGCGCAGGTCGGTCAGCGCGGCGGTGAAGGCGATGAGGCCCTTGTTCTCCTCGGCGAGTTTCCAGTCGATCCAGGACAGTTCGTTGTCCTGGCAGTAGGCGTTGTTGTTGCCGTTCTGGGTGCGGCCGAGTTCGTCGCCGTGCAGGATCATCGGCACGCCTTGGGACAGCAGGAGTGACGCCATCAGGTTGCGGCGCTGGCGTTTGCGCAGCGCGGTGACCTCGATCGCGTCGCTCGGGCCTTCGACGCCGCAGTTCCACGACCGGTTGTCGTCGGCACCGTCGCGGCCGTCTTCGCCGTTCGCCTCATTGTGCTTTTCGTTGTACGACACCAGATCGTTGAGCGTGAAGCCGTCGTGCGCGGTGACGAAGTTGATCGACGCGTACGGGCGGCGGCCGTCGTCCTGGTAAAGGTCCGACGAGCCGGTGATCCTCGACGCGAACTCGCCGAGCGTCGCCGGCTTACCGCGCCAGAAGTCGCGCACGGTGTCGCGGTACTGCCCGTTCCACTCGGTCCACAGCGGCGGGAAGTTGCCGACCTGGTACCCACCGGGGCCGACGTCCCACGGCTCCGCGATCAGCTTCACCTGGCTCACCACCGGGTCCTGCTGCACGAGCTCGAAGAACGTCGACAGCCTGTCGACGTCGTAGAACTCACGGGCCAGTGCGGCGGCGAGGTCGAAGCGGAAACCGTCGACGCGCATCTCGGTGACCCAGTAGCGCAGGGAATCCATGATCAGCTGCAGCGTGTGCGGGCCGCGCACGTTCATCGAGTTGCCGGTGCCGGTGTAGTCCATGTAGTACTTCGGCTCGTCCTCGACCAGCCGGTAGTACGCCTCGTTGTCGATGCCGCGCATGGACAGCGTCGGGCCGAGGTGGTTGCCCTCGGCGGTGTGGTTGTAGACCACGTCGAGGATGACCTCGATGTTCGCCTCGTGGAAGGCGCGCACCATGCCCTTGAACTCCTGGACCTGGCCGCCCTTCTCCGGCATCGCCGAATATTCGTTGTGGGGCGCGAAGAACCCGATCGTGTTGTAGCCCCAGTAGTTCCGGAGGCCCTTCTCGGTCAGGCCGTGGTCGGTGACGAACTGGTGCACCGGCATCAGCTCGATCGCGGTCACACCGAGGTTCGTCAGGTGGTCGATGATCACCGGATGCGCGAGGCCGGCGTAGGTGCCGCGAAGCCGCTCAGGGATCTCGGGGTGGTTCATCGTCATGCCCTTGACGTGGGCTTCGTAGATGACGGTCTCGTTGTACGGCGTCTTAGGGTGCCGGTCGTTGGCCCAGTCGAAGAACGGGCTCACCACGAGCGAGTGGGGCACGTGCGCGGCGGAGTCGGCGTCATTGCGCTCGTCCGGCTTGTCGAACTTGTAGCCGAACAACGACTCGTCCCAGTCCACGCCGTGCGAGACGGCCTTGGCGTACGGGTCGATCAGCAGCTTGTTCGGGTTGCACCGCTGGCCCTTCTCGGGGTCGTACGGGCCGTGCACGCGGAAGCCGTAGCGCTGGCCGGCACCGCTGCCGAGCAGGTAGCCGTGGTGCACGAAACCGTCGACCTCGGGCAGCCGGGCCCTGGTCTCCTTGCCGTCTTCGTCGAACAGGCACAGCTCGACGTAGTCGGCTACCTCCGAGAACAGCGTGAAATTCGTTCCGACACCGTCATAGGTGGCGCCGAGCGGGTAGGGCGTTCCTGGCCAGAGCCGCACGTGTTCTCCTCAGGCGTCACTCGACCGCGACAGCGGCCGGGGGCGATGAAGTACCCAAAGGTAGTGCCGGGCAAATCAGTCCGCGCTATGACCTAGGTCGCTCGGCGCGGCGAGCCGCTTTCAGTGGAGCCACCACGGTTCGAACGTGCTGGTCGGCGAACAGTTCGTCGATGGTGGCAGGCAACGGGATTCGCCAGTTCGGGTACTGGTCGATCGTGCCCGGCAGGTTGGGTTGACGGCGTTCGCCGAGCACGTCGGCCGGTGAGGTCAGGACGAGCCGGGACGACGCCGACGCGAGCAGCGTGTGGAGTGCCACGACGAGGTCGTCGGCCGGGATGCCTTCCCGCATCAGGAAGTCGATCAGCGCCTCACGTTCGGCCTTCGCCGACGCGTACTCCTTGTCCGCCGGGCCGTCGAGAAGTCCCAGCTCGGCGCGGACGCGCACATGTTCACCCTGGAGCCAGCCGGTCACCGTCGGCAGGTCGTGGGTGGAGATACTCGCCATCGACCGCGGCTCCCACTCCTGCGGCGGGACGAACGGCTGACCGGGCGCGTCCCAATCGCGCTGGAACCACAGCACCGCCGAGCTGAGCAGGCCGCGCTCGTGCATGGTCTTGGTGACCTCGTCCTCGACCGTGCCGAGGTCCTCGCCGACGACGACCGCGCCGGCCCGGTGCGCTTCCAGCGTCAGGACGCCGAGCATCGCTTCGGCGTCGTAGTGGACGTAGGTGCCGCGGTGCGCGGGTTCGCCTGGTGGGATCCACCAGAGGCGCCACATCCCGGCCACGTGGTCGACGCGGATGCCATCGGCGTGGGCGAGCACACCGCGCACGACGTCACGGAAGGGCGCGTAGCCCAGCTCGGCGAGCCGGTCGGGGCGCCACGGCGGCAGGTTCCAGTCCTGGCCTTGCTGGTTGAAGGCGTCCGGGGGAGCGCCGACGGTGACGCGCGGGGCGAAGGCGTCGCGCAGCGCCCAGGTGTCGGCGCCGCCGGGATGGACGCCGACAGGCAGGTCGTGCACGACACCGACGGCCATGCCCGCTTCGCGCGCGGTGTCCCGGACGTCGTCGAGCTGGGCACGGCAGAGCAGCTGGAGCCAGCCGTGGAACGCGACGCGGCCGGCCAGTTCGGTACGGGCTTTGGCGACTTCTTCGCTGCCGGAGTCGCGCAAGGCGTCCGGCCATTCGCGCCAGTCGGCGCCGTGGACCTCGGCGAGCGCGCAGTAGGTGGCGAAGCCGCGTAGCGCCGCGTCGAGCTCGACGGGCTCCCGGTGGTGCGGCCAGAGGAGTTCGAGTGCGGCGAGCTTGGCGTCCCAGACGGCGTCGTAGTCGATCAGCTCGGTGTCTTGGGCGGGCTGGAGGGCCCGGACTTGTTCGCGGGTCTGCTCGTCGGCGTTCTCGAAGGCTTTCGTCGCGGAAACGCGCAGGTAGAGCGGGTTCGCGAAGCGACGGCTCGACGGTGAGTACGGCGACCGCTCGACCGGGTGGGTCGGGCTGATCGCCTGCACCGGGTTGACCAGCAGCACGCCGACGTCGAGCTCGGACGCGGAGCGGCGGGCCATGGTGGCGAGGTCGCCGAAGTCGCCCATGCCCCAGGACTCGGCGGAGCGCAGGGCGTAGAGCTGGAGCATCCAGCCCCAGGCCGGCGGCACCTCGGGCAGCCGGTGCGGCACGACGGCGAGCGTGACGTCCTGGTCGGCGGTGACCACGCGGTGCCAGCCGAGCGGCAGGTCCGCCGGGAGCGTGCTGCCGACGTCGAGACGCGTTCCGTCCTCGAGGTGGACGACGGCCGCAGTGCCGACGTCGTGCGCGGTGCCTTCGCGCAGCACCAGCGTCGGCGGGAGCACCGCGTTCGCCCGCCGTTCGCGGATGGCGGCGAGTTCCCGCCGGATCGCTTCAGGACTGGAGGCGTCGACCTCGAACTGGGCAAGGATCGCGATGACGACGTCGTCATCGACAACGACCTCGCGCTGATCCGAGTTCTCGTAGCGGGTCGCGACACCGTAGGCGCCGGCAAGGTCGATGAGCTCCTGATCCACGCGCACAGCATCGCCGCCACCGCCCGCCCGCGCCACACCGGCCCGCCCCCGCCACCCGAAGGACGCAGTCGCCGAAGGGTGCGACAGATCGCCATCTGTCGACAGATGGCGAAATAAAAAGCCGGGGCGGCATCGCGTAGCGACACCGCCCCGGCCGGGGTCATGCGTGACTCAAGAAGGGCGACGTGCCCCGCTGTAGTCGTTCTGCAACGGCGAGATCTTGACGACGTCACCCGAGGTGGGTGCGTGCACCATCTTGCCGTCGCCGAGATAGATGCCCACGTGATGCACCGGCGAGCCGTAGAACACCAGGTCGCCCGGCTGCAGTGCGGACCTGGACACCGCAGCGCCGAAACCGGCCTGCGCGCCACTCGTCCGCGGGAGCGTGACGCCGCCTCGGGCATACGCCCAGAGCGTCAGTCCGGAGCAGTCGAAGCTGTTCGGCCCTTCGTTGCCGTAGACGTACGGCTTGCCGAGCTTGCTCAGTGCCGCGTCGATCGCGGTCTGGGCTGCCGCGCCGGGGGCCCTGAGGCCCGGGGCGCTGCCACCCTTGTCGGACTGGAGAGCCTTGTCCGCGGCGCTCAGCCTGCCCGCCTGGGCTTCGAGTTCCTTGATCTGCTTGTCGAGTGCGCTCTTCTGCGCCTCGACGTCGCTCTTCAGCTTCGCCGCCGCATCGCGCGCTTCCGTCGAGCGCGTCTGCGCGTCGGCCGCCGTCTTGGCGGCCTGCGCCGCCTGGTCGACGGCACCGGTGAAGTTGCTGAGCGCCCGGTTGCGGTCGGTCGCCAGTACGTCCAGCGCGGTCGCCCGCTCGAGGAAGTCCTGGCTGGAGCTACCGGCCAGCAACGCGGAAAGCTTGTTCATCTGGACACCACTGGTGAACGTCGCGCTGGCGAACTTGTCGACGTCGACCCGGAAGTTGCCTTCGTCGACCGACGCCTTGGCGCCGGCGTCCTTGGCCGCGTTCAGGTCCTGGGTGGCCTTGTCCAGGTCTGCCTGCTTGGCGGTGAGCCCGTCTTTGGCGCTGAGGAACTGCTCGTTGATCTTCTCGGCCTGAGTCGAGAGTTCGCGGTACTTCGCCAGTGCGTCGGACGAAGTCGGGGGGACTTGGAGGACTGGGGCTGCGGTGGCTGGGGACTGGGCAACGCTCATCACCGCGATCACGGCTGAAGCTGCCAATACACCTGACACCACGCGCTTGAGTGAATGCGACCGCACGTCGCGCGTGTCTCCTTTACGCTTCGGCCGCCGACCGGCCGCGCGTCGAGCACAGCTTTACCGCATCAGCATTGACACGCGGTGGGTTCCGGTGCAGCTCCCCGACAAAGCTGTCACGGCGGCGATCTCGCGTAGCCGACGTTTGATACGTCTGCTTCCGCCGCGAGATCTCGGCTAGGTTACGAAAGCCTGGCCGCCGCGTCCAGTGTCTCGGACGCTAAAAGTTGTTAAAACTCTCCGTAGTACCCAAAAACTCCGTTGGACCAGCAGTGCAGCAGAATTTGTGACCGGTGTCACATTTTCCCTGTGTGTCGACTACTGCGTGTGGGAAGCACGCCTTTGTTCACTGACTTGGGTGTCATGCTTTGGAACCCGCCCGATCTGCCGCGATGGAGGTCCACAGTGGACCCCGGCTACGCGGACCGGCGGACGACGAGGGTCGGTTCGAAAACCACCGTGGTCACCGGCGTGTCCGGTTCCGCGATCTGCCGGAGCAGCTGCCTGGCCATTTCCGCGCCCATGTCCTCGACCGGCTGGCGGACCGTGGTGAGCGGCGGATCACAGGACAGCGCCGCGCTGCTGTCGTCGAAACCGACCACGGCGATGTCGTCGGGCACCCGGCGGCCGTGCTGGCGCAGCACCGGGAACGCGCCGTGGGCCATCAGGTCCGAAGCGATGAACAAACCGTCGATGTCGGGATGTTCGCCGAGCAACCGCTCGGCGGCGGCCATTCCGCTTTCGCGGGTGAAATCGCCCTCGACGCAGATCTTCTCCGGATGCCCGAGTTCGGCGGCCCGTTCGTGGAACCCGGCGAGCCTGTCCTGCCCGGCCGAGGTGTCGAGCGGCCCGGAGATCGTCGCGAGTTTCCGGCGCCCGAGCCCGGCGAGGTGCTCGGCGGCCAGCGCCGCCCCGGCGGACTGGTTGACGTCGACGTAGGTGATCGGCAGCGGCCGAGGCGGGCGCGAAGACAACACGACCGGCAGGTGCGAGCCGACGAGCTGTTCCGGCAGCGAGTGGTCGCCATCGGTGTGGAGGAGGATGACGCCGTCCAGCCGCCCGCGGCGCAGGTCGGTGATCACCTGGTCCCGCGTGCCGGTCTTGGTCGTCATGAGCACGAGATGGATCCCGAGCGGGTCCAGCACGTTCGTCACCCCGGTGACCACCTGGCCGAAGAACGGGTCGCCGAGGATACGGCTCTCGCCCGGCAGCACCAGCGCGATCGCGTCCGCGCGGCGCGTCACCAGGGAGCGCGCGGCGAGGTTGGGCTGGTAGCCGGTGGCCGCGATCGCCTGTTCGACGACCTCTCGGATGGCTTCGTCGACGCTGGCGACGCCGTTCACCACCCGGGACACGGTCGCCCTGGAGACACCCGCCACCCGGCCGACTTCTTCGAGGGTGACGCGTTTCGACGGGGGATCGCGGGGCACGGACACCGCCCCTTTATACCGTCCGGCCAGGGGATTCCCCGTTTCCCGTGCACCCGCGTCAGGGTGAACCGGTGGTCCGGTCGAGTCGTGGCAGGTCGGCCGCCCGCTCCTGGGCCATTTTCGCCGCGACGGCTTTCGTGCCGACATGGGATGTCGCACCCAAAACGGACTTCACCACGACGGTCGACTCGTCGAGGTGTGCCCGGAGCAGTCCGGCGAACACCTTGTCGAAATCGCCGCCCGACGCCGAAAGCGCGCCGAGTTCTTCGGCGGTCGGCATCCCCGGCATGTCGTGGCCGGCGTGGTTGTTCACGAACGGGATCCCGGCCGCGTCGAGCAATCCGTGTAGTTCGGCGAGTTCGGCCCGGCGGGTGACGCCGATTTCCGTAGCGAGGTCGCGCAACGCGGGCGAGGTGACTTTGCCGCCTTGGTCGAGCAGTTTGACGGCCTGCTCGTCGGTGGCGATCGCGAGTTCGGTGAAAGCCTGTTCCGTCGGCCCGAACTGACCGGGCGCGGCGGTCGGCGGCTCGCGCACCTGGTGTTCCTGGTGCGTCGGGCTTGGCGGCGTGGCCGCCTGCCCGCCACAGGCCGCGAGGCCCATGGCGAGCAGGACAGCCGCCGCGATGCGGGCGAACGTCATCCGGGGATGCCGTTCGGGCCGCACTTGATCACGGCGTTGATGCAGTCGCGCACGCGCCGGTCCATCTCGCCGGCGGGCCACACGTTGAAGAAGTCGCCATGCATCGTGTAGCCCGGCCCGGAGGCCAGCTTCATCTGCGACGGGTCGCCGTTGGTCGAGTACCGGAGTACGAACCGCAGCTTCGGCAGTGCGATCGGATGTGTGGAGGTGCAGTTGCCGCCGACCGGGTAAGCCAGGTGGCTCTTGTGGTCCGCGGAGTCGAGATCGCGGCCGTTCCAGCACTGCGGGAAGTCCAGGTAGGTCTCCAGTTTGGAGCCCGCCGGGCAGTTCACGAAGTTCTTCGACGGGTTGACCTCGCCGTGGTGCAGGCACGACCAGCGGGCGATGCTGTCGGCGTCACCGGTCGCCTTCGCGTTGCCCGCGACGATCTTCAATCCCACCGGGATCGACCTGATCGCGGCGGGGTTGTTGATCTCGGCCAGGTAGTAGAACGTCATGCTGGACGGCGGAATCGCCACGCCCCGGTTGGTCAGCGTCGGCACCCAGTACGAGGACAGGTCGATGAGCGGGTCGCAGTTGCCTGTGGCGCCGAGCAGGCTCTGGTAGTTCGAGCGCGCGTCGGTGGAGCGGTTGCCGAAGAAGTCGTGGGAATGCGACGCGCCGGGCAGGTTGGGGAGCACGATCGGATCGTCGGGCAGCCGGTGGCTGAACTGGCATTCGGCGGCGAACTCGGCAACGCGCACCGGCTCGGCGCCCGCTGTCGTGGCCATGCCGGCGGTGAGCAGGCCGCCGAGGACCGCGGCGACCATCCCAATCAGGACGCCGGTTCGGCGCCGGGTCAGTTTCTTCGTCATTGAAGCAACTCCCTTGGCTGTTGCGAATTTACTAACAGCAGGCTGAGAGAGCGCTCTCGCAGATCTGAGGATGACCCAGGTCACATCGTTCGTCAAGCAAAGTGCTGTGACGCTGGCGAAGTGGCCCTGTTCGGCCCTGACGTTTACCTCATTCGGCCCAGTGAAGCAGTCGAGCTCGAACGCGGTTGAGAGAGCGCTCTCTTGACATCGGGCACCCTCGGTAGGACGCTTTATGTCGGGAAAGCGCTCTCGCACCCGCTATCTCCCTATTGCGCCGCCGGTAGTGGTTCGGTCAACCACTCCGCAAGATGGCGATATCACGTGATCTCTCACGAACTAAGACATCGCCATCTGTCGACAGATGGCGAACAGATGCTCGGGGTCGGCATGGCCGTCGCGATTCTCATCGACGCCACCCTCGTCCGCGGCGTCCTGCTCCCTGCCGCGTTGTCGCTCCTCGGCGACCGCGCCTGGCGTACCTAGGCGGCGTGCCAGTCGGTGTTGGCGCCGCAGATCACCAGGCAGGCCAGTTCGCCGGGGACGACACCGGCGAGCCAGGCGGCGAACGTCGTCGCGGCGGCGGGTTCGGCGGCGATGCGGAACTCCTCCCACAACCGGTCGCGCGCCGAGAGGATCTGCTCGTCGCTGACGAGGACGGAATGCACGTTGCCCGTCGACAGCACGGAGAACGGCAAGTCGCCCATCCGCGTAGCGCCCAGCGCGGAAGAAGCGACGGAGTCCACCGGCGAGTCGACGGGCTTTCCCGCCGCCAGCGCGTTGTGCGCGGAGCAGCAGAACCGCGGCTCGACGACGACAGTCCGCCGGTCGCCGATCGCGAGCGCTGTCCCGGCGGCCAGCCCGCCGCCACCGGCCGCGACGACCACCGCGTCGACGTCCGGCGCGTCGGCGATCACTTCGGCGCCGAGGGTTCCTTGTCCCGCAACGACAATCGGGTCGTTGTAGGCGTGCAGGTACCGATGCCCGGGCTGGGCCGCGAAGTCGGCAGCGGCCTCCGCGGCCTCCGCGTAGTGCGCGCCGTGCCGGATGAGCTTCGCGCCGGCCGCTTCGATGCGCCGCGCCTTGGCGTCGGGCACGGTCTCCGGCACGTAGACCGTCGCCGCCATGCCGAGCAGCGCTGCCGCCGTCGCGACACCGAGCCCGTGGTTGCCGCCCGACGCGGTGACGATGTGATCGTCCGGCGAGCCCGAAAGCATGCCGTTGAGCGCTCCGCGCACCTTGAATGACCCGCTGAGCTGCAGCTGCTCCAGTTTCAGCAGCACCGGCCTGCCGTCGACGTCGGCGCGCAGGAGCGGCGTGCGCCGGGCGTAGGGCCGGATCCGGCCGGCGGCGGCGTGGACGTCGGTGACAGACAGCAGGGTGCTCATGCGGTCCATGGTCGACATCGAACGCCGTAAGCGCCAGCTGGCATTCCTCACCTCCGGTTAGCTCTGCTTACGATGGTGGGATGGAACTCGATGCCGGTCGCCTGCGGATCCTGGTCGAGGTCGCGCACGCCGGGTCGATCGCCGAAGCCGCGCGCAAGCTGTCCTTCACGCCGTCGGCGTTGTCGCAGCAGCTGTCCAAGCTGGAGAAGGAGCTCGGCACCAGGCTGCTGGACCGCACCGCCGCCGGGGTCGTCCCGACGACGGTCGGCGCGATCCTCGTCGAGCACGGCGAACGCGTCCTCGGCGAGCTGCGCGAGGCCCGTGCCGCGGTGAAGGCGGCGATGGAGGAGCAACCCCAGCGCCTCGCCTTGGGTACTTTCGCGACCGCGGGCGAGGTGCTGGTCCCCGGCGCGCTCGCGGCGTTGGAACGGCAGTATCCGCAGGCGGAGCTGTCGCTGGTCGACGTCGAGCCGCCCGGCGGGTACGGCCTGGTGACTTCGGGCGACCTGGATCTGCTGATCACCCACCGGTATCCCGGTGTGCCGTCGGTGCCATGTCCCGGGCTCGACCGGCGGCAGCTGCTCGTCGACCCGCTTCGCGTCGCGCTGCCCGTCGGGCATCGGCTCACGACGCAAGAAGTCGCGCTGGCTGACCTGGCGGACGACAGGTGGATCTCGGGCGCGCCCGGTATGCCGAACCGGACCTGCTTGTCGACGCTCGCCGTCCGGGCGAATTTGGAGCTGCGGGTCGCTTACGAGACCGCCGATTACCACCTCATCCTGGAGCTGGTCGGCGCCGGACTCGGCATCGCGCTGGTTCCGCAGAGCCTGCTGGCCGGAGTCGACCGCGCCCGTGTGCGCATCCACCAGCTCGGTGACGCGGCTCCGGCACGGGAGATCTGCCTGGTCCATCGGCGGCGTCCACCCGCGCTGGTACGGGATCTCATCGCCCTGCTGCGCGTGTCTGCGGATCGACTGAACGACGCCACGTAAGCTCGCGACCATGGTGGATAGGCAGTACGAGGACCTTCTTCGGCATGTCCTCGAGAACGGCACCCCCAAATCGGATCGCACCGGCACCGGTACGCGCAGTGTCTTCGGGCACCAGCTGCGGTTCCCGTTGGACCAGGCGTTTCCGCTGGTCACGACCAAGCGGGTGCACTTCCGTTCGGTCGCGCTCGAACTGCTGTGGTTCCTGCGAGGCGACGGCAACGCGCGCTGGCTGCAGGAGCGCGGCGTGAAGATCTGGGACGAATGGGCCGACGAATCCGGCGATCTCGGCCCGGTCTACGGCGTCCAGTGGCGTTCGTGGCCGACCCCGGACGGGCAGCACATCGACCAGATCGAGCAGGTGCTCGAGACACTGAGCGCCGACCCGGATTCCCGCCGCATGATCGTCTCGGCGTGGAACGTGGCCGAGCTCGACAAGATGGCGCTGGCGCCCTGCCACGCGATGTTCCAGTTCTACGTCGCCGACGGCCGGTTGTCCTGCCAGCTGTACCAGCGCAGCGCGGACCTGTTCCTAGGCGTCCCGTTCAACATCGCCAGCTACGCGCTGCTCACGCATATGGTGGCGCAGCAGGTGGGCCTCAAGGTCGGCGACTTCATCTGGACCGGCGGCGACTGCCACATCTACGACAACCACGTCGAGCAGGTCACCGAACAGCTGAGCCGCGAAGTACTGCCGTTCCCGCAGATCAAACTCGACGCGGCGAAGTCGCTCTACGACTACGAGTTCGAGCAGTTCGAGCTCGTCGACTACCGGCACCACCCGGCCATCAAGGCGCCGGTGGCCGTCTGATGATCGGGCTGGTCTGGGCCCAGGCCGCCAACGGCGTCATCGGCCGCGACGGCACGCTGCCCTGGCGGCTTCCCGAGGATTTGGCGCATTTCAAGGCATTGACCCTCGGCACGACGGTGATCATGGGCCGGCTGACGTGGGAATCGCTGCCGCCGAAGATGCGCCCGCTGCCGGGACGCCGCAACATAGTGCTCACGCGGCACACCGATGCCGATTTCGAAGGCGCGGAAGTCGCGCACACACTCGAAGAAGCGTTGGCCATGAGCGAGACCGACGTCTGGGTCATGGGCGGGGCGCAGGTTTACGCCGCCGCACTCCCACTCGCGGAACGACTGGTCGTCACCGAACTCGCCAAGCCCGTGGACGGCGACGCGTACGCGCCGGTGATCGACGACGCTTGGCAGCGCACGGAATTCGATGAAACTTGGCGGCAGTCCGGCAACGGCTTGGATTTCCGGATCACGACCTACGAACGTGCCCGCTGACCGGCGAAAACACGCCGGTCAGCGGGATCGCGCTTACGACTCGATGATCGCCCGGGGCCCGTCCGGGGCGCTCTGACGGCGTTCGACGATGCCCCGCGCGAAGGTCTCGGTTTCCGCGTCGGTCAGCGCGCGGCCACCATCGGCCGTCACGACGTGCACGATGGGATAGATCCCGCGCGCGAGATCGGGGCCCATGGTCGCCGTGTCGCCTTCGGCCGCGTCATAAAGGGCTTCCAGCGCGACGGTGACCGCGGCCTGCTCGTCGAGACCGACGTCGTGCAGTTTCTTCAGGCTGCCCAGCGCGAAGATCGAACCGGAACCGATGGAGTGATAGCCCTTGAACTCTTCGGTCAGGCCACCCGCGGGGTCGTAGCTGTAGATGCGGCCGATGCCGGAATCGGCGTCGTAACCGGCGTACAGCGGGACCACGGTCAGGCCCTGCATGGCCATCTCGAGGTTGCCGCGCACCATTCCGGCGAGCTTGTTCGCCTTACCCTGCAAAGAGAGTTCGACGCCCTCGATCTTTTCGTAATGCAGGAGTTCGACCTGGAAAAGCTTGGCCATTTCGAATGCCAAAGCGGCTGTTCCGGCCACTCCGACTACCGAAGAATTGTCGGCGGCATAAACTTTCTCGCCATACCGGTAAGCGATTGTCGTACCGCTTGTCACCTGCCGGTCACCGGCCATGACAATACCGTCGGCGAATCGCAGGGTGATAATGGTCGTGCCGTGCGGCATCGCGCTTCCCGGCTGGCTGCCCGAGGCGTGTGACCAGGGCAGGGCCCCCGGGTGGTGCTCGGCCAGCAGCTCGGTGAACGAGGAGGTCGGCGTAGACATGTATTTCGCGAGCTGATGCCGCTCGTCGTTACCGTAAAGCATGGTCATGGAGTTGGGCCTCCCTGAAGATCTGCTGCGCCGAGCTGCCGATACTAGCGGACCGTCCACCGAGTGGCACCGCCGTCCACAGCCTACTTGACCACGTGCTCGGTGCGCGAAAAGTAACAATGCGTGCCCATTACGGAATGCGGTTCTATACCATATTTCGGGCAGGTTGTACTCCCGAAGTTGTCACCGGCCACACGCCGTGGCGGCGGGCAGTTCGCCCGCCGCGAACGCGCTGGGCGAGACGCCCATGAGGTGGCGGAACTCCGCGGTCATGTGCGAGTGGTCGTAGTAGCCGGCCTCGGCCGCGAGCCGGGCCCAGTCGCGGGTGCGAGCCCGCGCGAGCACGGTGCGCACGCGGTCTATCCGGGCGAAGTGCTTGGGGGAGACGCCGACGCCGTCGGTGAACAAGGTGCGCAGGTGCCGCTCGCTGACGTGCAGTTTCAGCGCGGTGTCCCGCACGCCGACGGCGGTCAGCAAGGTGGCCGCGTCGCGAACCAGGTCCCGCGGTGGACGGCGTTCAGCCAGCTGGCCCAGCAGGAGGTCTTCGAACGACGCCGGAGAAGCGGTCTCGGGCAGCTCGCCCCAGAAGTCGCTCAGCGGGACAACCTTGTCGACGAGGTCCCGCACCGAGCGGCCGAGAAGCGCACCGGCGCGGCCGGGCTGGATCCGGGCCTTGACACAGGACGGACCCGGCTCACCGAAGTGGTAGCCGGCGCGGGTGCGCGGGCCCATGACCACGAGGTCGCCGCGGTGCCCGGGCGCCGTGCGCAAAACCAGCGTGGTGGCGTGGTCCGGCTCGTCGGACACGGTCCGTTCCCGGTCGAGGCCGCCGACGCTGAGCCCGGACAGCCACGGCCTCAATGCCGCCGGGACCGGCAACGCGCGTTCGTCGTCGTTCACCCTTCCAGCGTAGAGGCGCGATGGGCGTCATAGAGTGCCGAAACTTCCTATCGGCCGGGACGTCCGCGCGGCAACGTCTTCCGCATGATCCTGATCACCGGTGCGACCGGCACCATCGGCAGTCACCTCGTCCGGCTCCTGGCTGACCGGGGCGAACCGTTCCGGGCCATGAGCCGGACCGGCGGTGACGTCCAGGCGGACTTCGACGACCCGGCGTCGCTCGAGCGCGCTGTCACCGGCGTCAACGCCGTCTTCCTGCTCACCGCGCCCGGGTCACCCAGCGCGCGGCACGACTTGGCCCTGCTCGACGCGGCGAAGTCGGCAGGGGTGGAACGGATCGTGAAACTGTCGGCGATCGGGAGCGGGGAGAAGTTCGGCGACGAGGTCGTCGGGGCTTGGCATCTTGAGGCGGAGGAAGCCGTGCGGGACAGCGGTATGGCATGGACGGTGCTGCGGCCGTCGAGTTTCGCGTCCAACTTCCTCCGGTTCGCGGGCGCGATCACCGCCGGGAAACCGATTCCCAACCTCACGGGCCCCGGCTGTCAAGGGATCGTCGACCCGCGTGACGTCGCCGCTGTCGCCGCCGAAGCACTGACCAATCCGATCCATAGTGGACAGACATACACGTTGACCGGACCGGAACTGTTGAGTGTCCCCCAGCAAGCCGACGTCCTGTCGCGGGTGCTGGACCGTCCTATCCGGACTATCGACCTACCCCGTGACTCCGCCCGTGCGCAGCTGCTTCAGTCCGGTATGGACAGTGTGGCCGTCGAAGTCGTCATCACCGGCAGCACTTGGGCTCGCGAAGGTCACAACGCCGTCCTGACCGACGACGGTCCCCGTGTTCTTGGCCGTCCCGCGGGGAGTTTCGCGAGCTGGGCCCACGACCACCGTGCCGCGTTCAGGTCGTGACCCTAAATGGAGATCAATCTTTCCGCCGATTTGAGCCCCAGGTCACACCGGGGGCGGTGGAAAGGCGGTCGACATGGGGTGGATTGTTCTCGGGTCGGTTCTGGCGGTCATGCTGGGCGTCGCGGTCATCATCGACCTGCGTGACCGGCGGCGCGGCGGTACCAAACTCGCCCGCGGTGGCGGCCTGCGTGAAGCCCGTCACGACGACGTCAAGATGGATTCCCCAACCGGGGATCAGGGCGCTTACCAGTTCATTCCGCCCAGCCTCTGAAACAGGGTCCAGCAGACACCCCCGGGAACGGTGCCGCGGCGTCTTTCCCGATCTACGCTGAAGTCATGGACAACCGCTCCGCCGACGGGGGCAACACCGAACTCCGCGACTTCCTGCGCTCACGCCGCGCCAGGATCGTTCCCGAGGACGTCGGCCTGCCGCGTACCGCCGGCGCGCGCCGGGTGCCCGGCCTGCGCCGGGAGGAGGTCGCCATGCTCGCCGGAGTGAGCGTGGACTACTACGTCCGGCTGGAGCGCGGGCGCAACCTCAACGTGTCCGAATCCGTGCTGGACGCCGTCGCCCGGGCGCTGCTGCTCGACGAAACCGAGCGCGGTCACCTGTTCACCCTCGCGCGGCCCACCCGCGGCCGCCGCCGCCCGATGCCGCCGCAGCGGGTGCGCCTGGGGTTGGAGCGGGTGCTGGACAACTGGACCGACGTCCCGGCGCTGCTGCTGGGCAGGCGCATGGACGTACTGGCCGGCAACCGCATGGCCCGTGCGCTGTACACCGACTTCGACCGGTTGCCGAGGCGCGAGCGCAACATGGTGCATTTCCTGTTCCTCGACGAGTCCGCCCGGGAGCTCTACGCCGACTGGGAGTCCGCCGCGCGGGGTACCGTCGCCGGCCTGCATCTGTACGCGGGGCGTCATCCCGAGGACCCGCAGCTTGCCGATCTGGTCGGCGAGCTTTCGGTGCGGGACAAGGACTTCCGGCAGTGGTGGGCGGAGCACGACGTCCTGCGCCGCGACTACGGCAGCAAGAGCTACCACCACCCGATCGCCGGCGACTTCACCCTGGAGTACGAGGCGCTCAGTCCCACCGGTGACCCCGACCTGGTGCTCGGCCTCTACACCGTCGAGCCCGGCTCGCCCTCGGAGCAGGCGATGAAACTGCTGGCCAGCTGGATCGCCGAACCCGTCCACGATGAAGCGCCTCACACCCTCTGACCTCGGACGTCCGGAGAAATTCCCGCGAGAATCACACTTCCGCCTTGGCCCCGGCATGGCATGGTGTTAATGATCGGCCTTCACCTTGATGCGCTGAGCGTTGCGAATCGGTACCACGAAAGGTGAAGGGGGAGCAGCGGTCGGAGGGGCACAAATTCATGGGGACGGGCGAAAGACCGGTACGGAACGATCTGTCGGGGATCGTCCGGGGCGCGGTGGTCCAATCGGGGTCCATCGGCCAGGTGACGATCAACAGTCCTGGCCCCGATGTCCCCATCCCGTCGCAGTTGCCACCACCGCCGCGTTCTTTCACCAGCAGGGACCGGGAACTGTCCCTGCTGCGCCAATGGAGTGACGACGAAGGTCCGCTGGTCGCGGTGATCAGCGGCCCGGGCGGTGTTGGCAAGACCACCATCGCGTTGCGCTGGCTGCACGACGCCCGCGACAGCTTCTTCGACGGCCAGCTCTACGTCGATCTCGGGGCGTTCGCGCCGAGCGGGCCGATCGAGCCGGAACAGGTGCTGGAGTGGTTCCTGCTGGCGCTCGGTGTCCGTCCTGGGAACGTCCCGTTCGGCCTGGCACCACGGCAAGCGCTCTACCGGACCATGACGGCGGGCCGCGCGATGGCCGTCCTGCTCGACAACGCGTTCTCCGCGGCCCAGGTCCGGCCGCTGCTGCCCGCGTCCGGTGACAGCACGGTGGTGGTCACCAGCCGCTGGCGGCTGGCCGGGCTGAGCCTCGACGGCGGCCGGTTCATCGAGGTGGATCCGCTTTCGGTCGACGACTCGGTGGAGCTGCTCGGCAACATCGTCGGCCGCGGCAGGCTGGCGGGCGAGGACGACCAAGCGGCGGAGCTGGCCCGGCTCTGCGGCGGGATGCCGATCGCGTTGTCCGTGGTCGGGGCGCGGCTTTCGGCGCATCCCCGGCGATCGGTGTCGAGGGAGATCGGGAACCTGCGCAATGACGACAGGCTCGCCACGCTGACTCTTGACGAGTCGTCCGTGGAGGCGATTTTCGACGTGTCGTACACCGACCTGCCGATTCCCGAGCAGCGGGCGTATCGGATGTGCTCACTGCATCCCGGCACGGTTTTCGGCGTGGAGGTCGCCGCGGCCGCGGTCGGCGGACTCGCCGACGACGTCGGGGATTCGCTTGACGCGCTGGTGGATCGCAACCTGATCAAGGAGATCAGCGACCAGCGGTTCCGCTATCACGACCTGCTGCTCCTGCATGCCCGGCGGCAGGCGGAGTGGGCCGACTCGGAGCCCGACCGGCAGGCAGTGGTCCGGCGGGTGGTCGAGTGGTATCTGAACCGGGCGGTGGACGCCGATCTCGTGCTCCGGGCCACCAGGCGCCGGGTCGGGCAACGGTTCCACGAGGACCGCGAGCCCGGGTTCGCCTCCCACCGGGAAGCACTGGAGTGGCTGACGGATGAGCGGCACAACATCCTCCTCGCGGTCCGTTCGGCGGATGAACACGGCTGGGACGGGCTCACCTGGGAATTCTGCGAGGCGATGTGGGGATTCTTCTTACACGCCAGGAACTACGGCGACTGGCTGGAGATGCACGCGATGGGCATCCCCGCCGCCCACCGTGAAAGAGACGTCGTCGCGGAAGCGTGTCTGCGTGCTCAGCTGTGCTTCGCGTTGACGGGTCTTCGTCGTTATGACGACGCGATTCACGAGGGGCACGCGGCACTTCGCCTGATCGAGCGGACGGATGACGAGTCCACCAGGGCCATGGTGCTGGGCGAGCTGGCGGGAGCTGTTCAGGGCAACGGAGACCTGGCGGGCGCGCTCGCGTATCTGAAGCAGGTCAAGGAGATCCGTGCGGTGATCGGCACCGAGCGCGCGGTCGCGTTGGCCCAGCGCAGGATCGGCGAAGTACTCGCCGAACTCGGACGCCACGACGAGGCCATCAAGGCATTGCGCGAGGCCGCGGAGACGATGTCGAGCCTGGATCGGGCACTGCGCGCACGCACCCTCACCAGCCTCGCCTCCGTTTACCTCCGTGCCGGTCGCGGGTCCGACGCACTGCCGCCGTTGACCGAAGCACTGGGTGTCGCCCGCGAGCTTGGCTCGACCCGTTACGAGGCGGAAGCGCTCCTGGTGCTCGGGGACTTCGCCTGGCAACGTGGTGACGTCGACGAAGCACGTGAGCACTGGGCCGTCGCGCACCAGGCCTATTCCGCCAGCGGAGACCCGAAGGCGGCTGAGCTCGCGGATCGGCTCACGAGAACACCGCCGTCGCGAAGCAGCGATTCGTAGGCCTCGGCGGCGACTTGCCCGAGGTCGCCGGGCGGTACCAGCATCTGTTGGCCAGGGCGGGCCGCCAGCAGGATGCCCTGGTTGGTCACCCCGACCGCGACCAGGGCGCAGCCGGTCAGTTCGGCGAGAGTGGCGGCCGCGCGCTCGGCCGCCACCCCCACGGTCGGTTCGTCGCCGAGAATGATGACGTCGGCGAGCTGGAGGCGGTTCACAACGTGACCGGCTCGGGCGGCGGGACCGCGTGAAGCCGCGCTTTTCCTTCGGGCTCGGCCATCTCGAGCAGGCCGTACATGGTGCGCCGCAGGATCGCGGCCGTCTGTCCTGGCCGGGAGGTCAGGAGTTCGGCGATCCGGCCGTCGGGTTCGGCGTGCCGCAGTTGCGGAAGCAGCGGACGCGCGAGATCCAGCCGTGGCGCGGCTTTCGCGACGCGGTCCGCGATGCTGCCGGTTCGAATGGCCCGATCCGGGTAGGCCGCGAGGGTCACAGGTTTGCCGATCGCGGCAGCGTACTGGGTAGTGGATCCGTAGTCACCCAGCACGTGGTCACTGGCCACCGCCGTGGCGCGCCAGCCTTCCTCCGGCGGGATGACACGCAGTCCGTCGTTGATGCAGTCGGCCAACCAAGCTGTCACCTGTCCTCGGCCGTGCACGGCCCACACGTTGGGATGCAGGATCAGCGCGATCCGGTACGGCGTCCCGGCAGCCTCGGTCAGCAGCCGTCGGCACAGCCCGGGATGACGGCCGAACACCGATTCGGTCGACCACGTCGAACTGACGACGACGAGCCGTTCGTGGTCGGCGACACCGAGCGCACGGCGGTAGTCGTCGCGGAAGGAAGCGCTGGCGACCATCCGGTCGTAGCAGATGTCCCCGGCGACCACGGCCACGGGAAGGGCTTCGGGGCATGAGCCCCGGAGCGCGGCGAGGTCGTCGTCGTGAGTCAACCCCAGCGCCGACGGGAGTAGCTTTCCCCGGCGCGTCAACGTTTCCCTCGCCAACCCGATGTGCGGCCGTCCGCCTGGACCGGCGTCGCGGCTGTACTTGAGGGACATCAGGTTCCCGGCGCCGTGCGGGATGACGAGGATCCGGCCGCGGACCTGGTCGAGTCCGGTAGGGCTGGCGCCCAGCACCAGGTCGAATCCGTGGTTGACGGCCTGCTGCCACGGGATCACCAAACCGCCGCCCGCGGCCGCGAATTCGGCCGTGCCGTGCAGGGACTGGTACGAATCCGGGACGGTGTAGAGGGTTTGGATCCGGTGGTCGCCCTGCACCAAGGACACCAGGTCCCGCAGCCGGGTGCCCGCGGTCATCGTCGGGATCACCACCAGCACGGTGCGGCAGTCCGCCCGGGTGACGAGTTTTTCCGAGTCCAGGCCGATGGGGCCGCGTATCCACCGCTCAAGCATCACGAACCTCCACAAAGGACGGAATTCCGGTGGAGCAGTCCACGACCGCCGCTTCGAAACCGCCGACGTCCATCCCGGGATGTTTGGTGACCACCAGGACGAGGTCCGCGACTCCGGGTTCGATCGGCCTGCTCCGCAACTCCGTGCCATCGCTCAGCCGCAGGTTCGGCACGTGGGGATCGTGATAGCCGGCCTCGGTCTCCGCCCGGAGTTCTTCCAGGATGCGCACGCCCGCCGATCGCCGTACGTCGGCGACGCCGGGCTTGTAGGCCACCCCGGCGACGATCACCCGTTGGCCGCGAAGGGAAAGATGCCGCACCACGTTCGTCGGCATGGTGTCGTTGACGGCGATCGCGGCTTCCACGGTCCTCGCCGGGATCCCGCGCCGGCGAGCGGCACTCGCGAAGAACTCGGCACACACCGGTACGCAGTCGCCCCCGGCACCCGGACCGGGGTCGTGCCGGACGAAGCCGTACGGTTTCGTGCTCACGGCGTCGAGCAGCTCCGCGATGTCCACATCGGACTCCCGGCACAACGCCGCGAGCTCGTTCGCCAGCGAGATGTTCACCAGCCGGAAAGTGTTCTCGAAGACTTTTGCCAGCTCCGCGGTGCGGATCGATCCGACGGGGACCGGTTGTTCCCCGAGTTCGCGGAGAAAACGCATTCCCGCCGACAGGCAGTCAGGGGTCGCACCGGCGATCACCCGTGGCACGACGGCGTCCTGTTTCCGGCCCGGATCGACTCGGACCGGCGAATACACGAGGTGAATTCGAGCGTCGGTGCGCCGGGTGAACCGGGGAATGACGACGTCGTCCATCATTCCCGGCGGACAGGTGCTCTGCACGATCACGAGATCACCGTCCCGCAGGGAATCGGTGACCATATCCACCGCGTTCGGCAGATCCCGGCTCGGTACACACAGCAAATGCACGTGCGACTGCGGAACCGGTCCGGTCCGCAGTCGCAGCGGTCCGGCCAGCAGCGCGGAGAACTCGTGCTCGGACACGGTCGCCCGGCCAAAACCTGTTTCACCTGCGAGAATCTCGGCGACGCGCGCCTCCGAGCCGTCCACGCCGACCACCTTGAGCCCGGCGCGTGCCGCCGCGACGACCATCGGCAAACCAGTACAACCCAGTCCCACGACCACGACATCGATATCCATTTCGAACCTCCCCGTCACGCCGGGATTTCCCAGCCGGACCAGGCTGCGAGGCGGAGTGGGACGTTTCGCTGACACGGCTGAGTCATTCCCCTGAATCCGCAGGCCAGCCGGGTTGCGGGGCGTATCCGTGCGGTGTCCGGATTTCGATCCGGGACGAAAGGGGGACAAATAACTGTCACCGATCGGGTCATCGGCCCGGCAGGTAACGACAAGATTTCGGAACCCCCGTTACGCTGGTGAATTCCCGCGAATTGCGGGCAGACTGGTCAATTGTCCGGAGTCACCGGCCAGCGAGGGGAAGCGCTGGTGGAGATCAATTTCAGAATATTGGGCCAGACGGCCGTCCGTGTTGGTGATCGTTTCGTCTCGACGCAGTCCAAGCCGTTGGGGCTGCTTTCCGTCCTGTTGCTGCGCACTTGTCAGCCAGTACCGGTGAGCGAGCTGATCGACTGGATCTGGCCGGACGACAAGGTCCCCGGTGATCCCGCGGGGACGCTGTACACCTATCGCAAGCGGATCTCGGCCGTGCTCGAAAAGATGGACAACCCGCCGAAGATCAACGTCCGAGGCGGTACCTACCGGCTCGACGTCGACCGTGAAGAGATCGATTTCCACGAGTTCCGCGACCGGGTCCGCCGGGCTCGGATAGTCGCGAGGCTGGGTGACCACGCCAGTGCGGCCCTGACCCTGGCCTCCGCCGTCGACGAGCTGTGGACCGGTTTTCCCTTACCCGACCTGGGCGGCGCGCGGGCGGAGAACTGGCGCCGGATGGCGGTCGCCGATCATCTGTTGCCCGCCCACGGTGCGTTGCTGCAAAGCCTGTCGGGTCTAGGTGAGCACGACGAGGTCCTGCGCAGGCTCTCCGATCTTCCCTTGGATCTCCAGGCCGATCTGACTTTGGTCAAGCAGCGGATCATCGCGCTGCGCGGCCTGCAGCGATTCGAAGACGCGACGAGTTGCTTCGTGGGCAATGCCCAACGCCTGATCGACGAAGGCAACGACGACGGCGCGGACGAGCTCAAGCGGTTCCACGAAGAAGTCGCACGGCACGGCCACGATCAGCAGCCGGTGGCCCTGAGTTCACCATCGGCCGCCGAAGTGCTCAACCTGCTGCCGCACGACGTCCCGGACTTCACCGGACGAGAGGTCCTTCTGCGGAAGCTCGACGCCTTCACGACAGCCGCCGAAAGTGAGCCTCCCGCCACCATCACCGTGCTGTCCGGGGAACCGGGGGTCGGCAAGACCGCGTTCGCCTTGCGCTGGGCCCACCAAGCCGGATCGCGCTTCCCGGGTGGCCGGTTCTACAAGAACCTCAACGGATTCGCCGGCGGGCCGAAGGTCGAGCAATCGGAAGTCGTCGCCGAACTGCTGGGAGCACTGGGTTTCCCGGCGGACGGGATACCTTCCGAGGCGGGGCGGATGGTGAAGCTCCGCAGCCTGCTCAGCGGTCCTCGGACCCTGGTGGTGCTGGACAACGTGCGCGACTCGGAGCACGTCCTCCCGTTGCTCGACTGCCTGTCGAACTGCACGGTGGTGCTGACCAGCAGGCAACGGCTGAGCCGCCTGACCCGTGTCGGCGCGTTCAGCCTGCCGGTGCCGCCGCTGAACTACGCGGAAAGCAAGACCTGGCTGGTGAAATGGCTGGGTGAACGGGCCGAGCCGGAATCTGTCGCGATCGGCGACCTGGCCGCCCTCTGCAATGGCGTACCGCTCGCGCTGCGGATCGTCGCCGACCACGTGACCAGCAGACCGAAAGTGCCGCTGGGAGAGTTCGTCGACGAGCTCTGGGACGAGCAGACCCTGCTGGCACTGGGCGACCACGGCGACGGTCCCGACGGCAGCGTGCGAGCCGCCCTCAGCTGGTCCTATCGCGCCCTCGATCCCCGCGAGCAACGGCTTTTCCGGTTGCTGGGCATCAACCCCGGCCCCGACATCAGTCTCGCCGCGGCTGCCGCGCTGCTCGGACAAGACAGCAGGACGACCAAGAAGGGCTTGGACATCCTCGTCGACGCCCATCTCCTGGGACAGCCCGAGTCGCGCGATCGCTACCGATTCCACGACCTGCTCCGCGGCTATGCGCGAGAACTCGCCGTCGAGTCCGATGAGTTCGCCGCGGCGGAGGAGCGACTGCTCGGCTTTTTCCTTGCCTCAGCCCAAAACGCGGACCAAGTCGTGGTCCCCAATGGGGCACGCGTCACCATTCCACCTGTTCCGGCAGGTGTGGTGCCAATAGAGTTCAATGGCGAGAAAAGTGCGATGAAATGGGCATACCGCGAGCGGGTCAATATCATGTCTCTCATTCGATATGCGGTTGATCGTAACAGTGGACTAGAAGTCTATGTTTCCAAGTATCCGAGTGTTATCGGAGAGATATGGACTCGACAAGGCCATGGGGTGGAGGTTGCCGCGGCGTTGCGATTGGCCATTGTTTCCGCACAGAAAATGGGAAATGATCTCGATGCCGCCAGTTGGATGGGAAATTTGGGTTACATCCTGATCGGGCTTCGCGATTTCGAGTCCTCCTGGGAAAGTGTTATGTCGGCAAAGGTTATGTTCGAGCAGATCGGCTACCCGCTGGGTATTGCCATCATGCGGCATCTTCTCGGTAGGATTCAGCTGGAACGTGATGTGCGAAAGGGTATCGAAACCCAGTTGTCCGCACTGGCTGAACTGCGCCGAATCGACGCTCGAGGACAGGAAGTTATTGCACTTTACCGACTGGGTGAGGCTTATCGAAGGGCGGGCAATCTTGACGCTGCGGCATCATTCTGTCGTGATGCGCTGTGGAGTGCTGATCGACTTGGGGATATTCACATCAAGGGCTGCGTGTTTGCCGAGTTGGCGAGTATCCATCTCGAACGCGGTAATCTGGCCGAGAGTCGGGGCTACTGTGAACGTGCCCTGGAGATACACGAGCCGGACGACCCTGCGGAGTCTGGGAAGGTGTACTCCACGCTGGCGTCTATTCATCTTGACCAGCGTGAATACCGTGATGCCGAGCTGTGTGCGCGCCGCGCGCTGACTTTTTGCCGTAGTGCCAGGGACGGTCGTGGGCAGGCAGGGGCGCTGCGGACCATTGCCGAACTGTTGTATCGCCAAGCTCGACACGAGGAAGCCGTGAAGTCCTGGCGAGTGGCCCTCTCGCTCTTGGAGGCGGCGGACGACCGTTATGCGGCTGCCGCGGTACGCAACCGGCTCGCCGAGGTCGCTTCCATACCGCCAGAAATCCCACTTGAGCGCACTGAGGCTATGGAAAATGCATCGCAGAAGCGACGTAGCCCGTTAGTGCCATGACCCTTCGCGATGAAATATTTTCATCTTCTAATCGTCTCCCTGTTAGTGTCTAGATCTCCTCTGCGATGTTTTTCGTACCGGCCTGGGTGGCGGGTCACTCTCTAGAGTTACCGCCCCCCTAGCGCTCTGTGATCAGCCATGTGTCTATATGCTTCGTGGCATTGGATCATCGGCTTGTGAGGAGACTGCAATTAGCACCGCGTTTAAGGCTCTGGCTGGAGTAGCAGCTGCCGGATTTCTTGTGATCGTGCTGTCCACCGCCTCTCAGCACTTCATGTCCTCGCCGCAACCCGGCATCCAAGTTCAGGCAAGCGCCACGTTCGCCAAAAACGGCTCACAGCACTTCATGTAAGACGAGCGGGTGGGCGGGTCACCCCCGCCCACCCTGCTGTTAAATACCGTCAGGTCTGCAGGTTTCTGAAAAGATTCTCCTGCGCCGAGGCCTCTTCGGCTGCTAGCTTGGCAGGGTTGTGCCCGGCGAGTAGAGGAAGTCCGCGATGCCAGAACCGATCCTGATCTCGATTTCGGCTGCGCTCGCGGCCAAGACCATTGTCGGTCTCGTCGACCTGGTCAGGCGGAAGTTCGCCAAGGACCCGGCCGCGACAGCCGCGCTGGAAGCCGCCCAGGCGGCACCCGAAGACCCGAAAGCGGTGCAGGCACTCGCCGAGCACCTGGACACCACCGAGAAGTCGGACGAAAACTTCGCCACCGCCTTGCGTTCGGAGTGGGAAAAGGCCTCGGTGAGCCAGCAGGCGAAGAGCGGCAAGGTGGTCAACCAGATCTCCGGTGATGTCAGCGGAAAGGTCGTGCAGGCCGGAGACATCCACGGTGACATCAGCTTCTGACGTTATCCCGCGGAGTTCGGCAGCGGCGCCGGGCACTCGCCGCCGGGGCTGGTCAGGAGCTCGAAGTGCCACATCTCGTTGGCGTACGCCTGGCACAGGCCGTAGTCCGAACCGTGCTGGATGAGCCAGTCGTCGGCCCTGGTCGGGCCGATGTCGATCGCCTTGCCGGACACGTGCGCCGATTTTTCCGGCGTATTGACGAACTCCCTCGCCTTTTCGAGGCTTCCGTACTTCTCGACACCCTCGTCGAGCAGTCGCTGCTGGTACGCCTTGCTTCGCCAGCCCGAGGTGACGATGAACTCGACGCGGTCCCGCGCGTCCCTGGCCGCCCGCTGGACGGCTGCCAGCAGCCCGGCGTCCAGCTTCTGGATCGCGGGATAGCCGGTGTCGAAGGGGGTGAGGCCCTCGGTGATCTCTCCGTCGTCGGTGGCCGGGGCCGAACTGGTTAGTGACAGCGAGGCTGAGGGGCTCGCGCAACCTGTCAGTGCGATGGCCGGTGCGGTGAGCGCGAGACCGGCTACGACGCAGGTGCGGATACGCACGAGGGGAACTCCGTTCGAAAGGCTGGATCAGGACGTCCCCAAGCCTTGGCGAACCATGTGCGCGGACTGCGATGGCTGTGTAGCAAAACTGCAACGCCTCAGTTCGTCCCGGGTATCAGCTTCGCCACCGCCGGGAAGCGCGCAGCGAGGCTTATCGTCCTGACTGTCGTGCGCACTACTTGCTCCTTTACCACCGCCGCCGGTTTCCCGGTGAGGATGCGGTCGCGAGGCGAATCGTCCGCCCGGACGAGCTGGAACAAACCGTCATGCCTGCCCAAGCTGACGCACTGTGCCGCGTAGGCGAATTTCAGCGGTTGCGGCTCCTCGCCGCGTAGGTCGCGGAGTACGGAGGTGGCGGCATGCGCCCCGAGAGGCAGCGCCGTGGCGCAGGCCATCCGCAGCGGACCGGACTTCGGGGTGCTCGCGGCCGCCGCGTCGCCCGCGACGTAGATGCCGTGGTGCGAAACGGAACGCAGCGACGAGTCCACCTTGATCCGGCCGTTCGTCTCGGCGGTGAGTCCGGCGTCGATCGCGAGCTCGGTGTTGGGGACCATCGACGCGGACCACACGACGACGTCCGTTTCGATGTCGCCGGGATCGGTGACATGGCGGTTCTCCTCGATGCGGACGCCCCTGGCGAGGAGCACGGACCGGATGTGGGCACGGCCCGCCTGCGAGACGCTCGGCGCGATTTCGCCGCCGGTCACCAGCCGGACTTCCCAGCGCGGGTCGAACTCGGCCAGCTCCGTCGCCAGTTCGATCCCGGTGAGGCCACCGCCGACCACCGTGAGTGAGCCCGGGCCGTCGAGCAGTCGCTTGTGGAGCTCCGCCGCGGACTCGGTGGTATAGACGCGCTCTGTTTCCGGTCCGCCGATGGCGGCGGTCCGGCTGCCCAGGGCGTACACCAGCCGGTCGTAGTGGAGTACCTGCCCGTCGTCGGTATGCGCCTGGGCGGACGCTGTGTCGATCCGGGTGATCTTCGCCGGGATATGTGTGACGCCGGCCGGGTCCAGGAATCGGCGCAGGGAATGCGTGACATCGGCACGGCCCGCGGCCTTTTCGTGGAGCCGGACCCGTTCGGTGAAGCGATCGCCCGGATCGACCACGGTGACGTTGACCTGCGGCGCGAGGTTCAAAGCCGCCCGCAGTCCAGCGTATCCGGCACCCACGACAACAACGTCTTCCTTCTTGTTCTTCGTCATGCCCCTTGGACGACGTAGCCCCGATCGATGTGACGTCACGTTGCCGCGCTACGTCGTCCAAAGGGGAGAAAGCGAGTTGACCACCGTGCTCGCCTTCACCGTCCACAACGGACTGATCACCGAGATCGACGCCGTGGTCAACCCCGCGAAACTCCGCCACCTGAAACGCTGAAGGGCCGGGTCATCACATTTTCGGGGGCTGTCTCGTCGTAGGGATATGATTCTCACTGTTCGCAGATTCGTATTGGTCAGTCTCGCCCTCGTCGGTGCGTACACCGGATTCTGGGCCTACTTCGCGCCGCGCCATTGGCACGACCGATTCCCCGGCTTCGGCCGGAGCTGGCTACCGCAGCTGGGCCCGTTCAACGAGCACCTCGCCAAGGACACCGGAGCCATGTTCCTGGCACTGACAGTGTTGAGCCTGATCGCGCTCCGCTATGTCCGCAACGACGTGCTCGTGCGGACAGCGGGGCTGGCCTGGCTCACCTTCAACGTGCTGCACCTGACCTACCATCTGCAGCACCTGCACATGTACGGCACCTTCGACAAGATCCTGAACGTGGTCGGCCTGTCGGCCATCGTGCTGCTGTCGATCGCGCTTCTACCCACGGCCACCAGGCAACGCGCGAACAGCTGAGCGCATAACAACAAAGCCCACCAGTACGATCCCGAAACCGGGAAACTACTGGTGGGCTTTGAGGGCTTTAGCAGGGCTGGAAGGTGGTGCGCCTCAGCGTTTGGATGCCGGGCGCGCTCATAGCCATTCCCATCGGTCGCGGTCCCAGGTCGTTGGGGAAGTAGCGGCGGTTGCTGTCAAGATTGGTTCCCAGAACTGTCGCAACGCGAGAAATGCGCTGTCCAGATCGTGCCACGGAAGCGGGTAGTCCGCGGTGAATCCGGCCCATGGTCCGGCCCAGTGTGCTGGTGGTGCGGCAAGTTTGGGCGGCCAGTCTGTGGCGCGAATCTGGAAAGTCTGCTGTACCGCGGGGGTGAGTATCGAGCAGATGGGCAACCGCACTTGGTCGGCTATTACCAGCATGTCGAACAGGTCCTTGGCGCGGCTACTGGGTTCGTCGGAGTACCGGCGGGTGTAGGCGTGGAGTTTCTCCGCCAGCTGTTGAGCGGGTGTCACCATGGGGATTTCGAGTAGTGGCTCGTCGATGAAGTCGAATGGATTGCGCTGGGCTTTGACCAGTTCGATGGGGCGCGGGTCGTCGGGGTTGATGACGTTGATGTCGAGGCTGAGTTGCTCGAAGACGCGTCCGGCCAAGTTCACGGTCACGGAGTAGCGCAGCGCGCCGGCCTCGCCTTCGCCCTGCAGGGGGCGTGCATCGCCGATGGTGAACCGGAACCAGTCTTGGAGGTCGAGGTCTTCGATCTCGAACAGCACGTCTTCGAGGTCCTGGCGGGTTGCTCGCCAGTTGGTGTCCGCGTCTTTTGTCCCGCGGACCTGAGCTCCTACTCTTGCGATCAGCGCAAGTCCGCCTTTCAGTGCCCAGACGTCCGGTGCTGTGTGGCCAAGTCTGGCCAGCAGCCGGTTGAATGCGGATTCCTTGCGTAAGCGGTTCAGCGGAATCCCGGACGTCTGCGCCTCTGCGCGTAGACGCTGTTCGAGTGCCACCCGAACGCGTCTGCATTGTGGTAGCGGTCTTGTGCGTTCATCTACTCGTCCGCCAATGCGTCGACCACCATGGGTGCGAGCGTTGGAGTGTCGCGGACGAGTCGGCGTAGTTGGCGGCGACTCATGGCGCCTCGTGCGACTGCTTGGTCCACCGCCTGCTGGACCAGTGACGGGTCACTGGACGCGGCCACGTCTTGTAACGTGCGGGCGATTGTCGTTACCTGGACACTGTCCCGTATTTCGCGGTCTGTCTCGGGCAGTGGTGCGTGATGGATCACTACGCCGGGCTGGCGCCCACGGAACTCGCGGCCGACGGTGAGATGGATGCTCGCCGGCATCGCATCGGAGATGCCATGGACGACCAACGCGGTCTCGTGGCTTGCCGCGCTGTCTGGTCCTGCCCACATGCAGGCAGCGACGATGTCTTCGAACGGGTGGGCGGGGAAGTCCCGCAGCCGGTACAAGCCGTAGCGCACGCGCTCGATGTCCCCGCCTTGAGCGCGGCCCGATAGCGCACGGCGTGACACGCCGGCCGCCACGGCTTGCGCCGCGGTGAAGTAGCCTGCATGCGCTTCGGCCAGGTCGTATAGGGTTCGCATCGTGTGGGACACAAATGTCACCCATTCGGTAATCTTCATGTGGAGATCAAGGGTTAACTTACTTCAATGTTACCATATAGGTAACATTGAAGCAGGTTACGGTAAGTGAGACGGTGACTCCGCCGGGCATCTCCGCCGGGCTCGGTTGAGCGACGTGGTCAACGTCGTGGTGGTGGTTTGCGGGGGTCGGGGAAGCCGAGGCTTGTGTAGCCCGGTGCGCGTTTGGCGAGGGATGATGCCAGGACTCCGGTGTCGACGTCGAGGTAGTCGTGGACCTCTGCGGTGCTCTTTCCCGGGTGCCCGCAGAGGATTCGTCCGACGTATTGCACGAGACGTCCCTTGAAGGCGATCGGTGCGGCGAGGAACAGGGCATCCAGGATTGGGCAGTCGAATCCTTCGCCGACGAACGGGCCAGTGGCCACGACCAGCAGTGACGAGCCGTCAGCTGGCGGTTGCAGACGGGCCAAGGCAGCACGTCTGGCTTTGACGCTCATGCCCCCGCGAAGCACGATCGGATCGAGTCCACGTTGCCGGAGTTCCTCGGCGAATCGGTCGACGGGCGCTGTCCATTGGGTGAGCACGAGGCAATGCCTGTCGCGGCCCAGCGCTGAGGTGACGTCGTTGATTACTTGGGTGGTGCGGGCATCGTCGGCGACGAGGTCTCGGTAGATGGCGGCCATTCCGCCGGGTGCGGAGGGCTCGGCGTCGCCGGTGTAGCGGAATTCGGTCTCGTGGACGTGGAGTACCGGTTGTGGTCGTGACGGCGCTCCTGGTTGCGGAAGGTCCAGTCGCGGTGTCCGGTCGTCGTGAGTGTCCTGTGTGGAGTGTGTGATGGTGTGCCGGATCGGGCCGAGTTGGAGGGCGATCAGATCGTCGAGCTTGTCGCGGCGGTACGGCGTCGCGGTCAGCCCTATCCACCGGCGTGCCGCTATCTGCTTGACGGCGTTGTCGAACGCCGCGGCGGGGATATGGTGGCATTCATCCGCGACCACCAGCCCGTAGCCGCTGGTGAGTGACGCGATGTCGTCTTTGCGGGCCAGGGTTTGCAACATGGCGACATCGATGACGCCCCGGACCTTTGTGCGGCCGCCACCGAGTTGCCCTGCCTTGATCCCTAATAGTTCGCCGATTTGTTCCCGCCACTGGTCGGCGAGGGTCTTACGGTCGACCAGTACGAGTGCCGACGTCGCGTGCGCGGCGATCAAGGCGCAGGCGATCACGGTTTTGCCCGCGCCAGGCGGTGCGACCAGTACGCCCAGGTCCTCATTGCGGAGGGCATTCACGGCGGCAGGATGAGCCCGCCGTCGACGGTTTCGTCGTAGTTACGCAGAAACCGCGGAGTGTCCCAGGTGGACATACGCAGCCGTTGACGTTCGTAGAAGATCGGGTTCGGCATGGAAGCCGCGTGTTTCAGGGTCGCGTGCAATGCCGGGGTCAGCTCACCCGACTCCACCCGGATACCGGCTGCCAGACGTGCGTGCAGGATCGGGGGCGACGTGGCGCGGATCCGGGTCGAGACCGGTGCGTCAAGCCGGTCTACGCCCGCACCCACGACGACTCGTCCGGCTCGGCGCGAGATCCGGTTGACCTCCCCAGGAGTCATCCTGCCCAGTGAGGACAAGAATGCCCATTGATCGTCGTGCGGTTCCATGGTGGACAGATCGAGGAATACCGTCACCCCGTCTCGGCGCGCTTTGCCGTGCAGTGGGGCGGCGATCAGATTCCCCACTCCGCCGGTCGGCAGCACGTCTTGCGATGGGAACAGCCGGTCGTAGCTGGCCAGGTCCATGTGCCCGCGTACGGCCATCGCCTCTCGCAGTAGTGCGGTGCCGAGGCGCCGGGCGGTTTCCGCTGGTACGGGTGCGGCGAAGAAGACCCACGCGTGGGCCCCGACCCCCGACCGTGACACTTCCAGCGCTGCCGGGACCGACCACGTCCGGGCGGCTTTCAGGTACGCCAAGGCGTCCAGTAATGCTGCCTGCCCGTCGAAGTCGGCCGCCAGCCAGTTGCACAGATCACCGTCGAGCAGTGGATACAGTCCGATATGCGTCTCACCGGATAGGTGGGAGCGAAGGACTTCTCTGGTGAGCGGCAAATAATTCCGGTCCTCGTGCCGCATTCCCTTGCGCCATCCACCACGGACAGCCGGTAGCCAACCGGCCTTACCGGTACGTGCGTTTTCCCACCGGACGGCGTAGAGGTCGGTGCGGGCCGCGAAGAGTGCTCCGAAGAAGTCGACCTTCGCCTCAGGTGATGATTGCCGACCGACCGGGCCTGGCGGGGCTTCAAAGAAGCCCGTTTGCACGGGGCCAGGAGGGGCGGCTTGCTTCGGCGTCAACTCCAGCAGGCGCAACAACCGCGCGTTCTCCGCCTGCAGGCGCGTAGTCAGTCCACGAAGATCCGCAATCTCCTCCGCAAGCCCCGCCGCATCCTCCGACCGAAGCTCGTCATTCACATCACCACCGTAGAACGCGGAGTGCGATGCACGCCCTCAGCAAGCTCATCAACACCCCATTTGACCTCGCCCGCAGACCACTCATGGCGCGATTGGCACGCTGACCGGCGTGCCGGCTATGACCATGGCCAACGAATATTCAGGTCCAATACGACATTCGGTCGCAGCCCGAAGGTGTCCCCGTTCGCCGGGCAGGGCTGCGGTCCAGCAGAACCGGCGCGATCCTCAGCCGGCCACACAGCGGCCCTACTTCGGGCTTACGCATCAACAAAGCCCACCAATGAAATCCCCGATGTAGGGAATTATCGTTGGTGGGCTTTGATTCTTACGGTGCGCCATCAGGGACTCGAACCCCGAACCCGCTGGTTAAGAGCCAGCTGCTCTGCCAATTGAGCTAATGGCGCGTGCTTGTCACTTAAGGTTTCCCTCGGCGACGTGGAAAAGATTAACACGGGGCTTCCGGGGCTCGCGCGAGGGGGTCCCAAGTAACGGCGAGGACACTCTGGGCCGTACTTGCACACGCAGATGGGCCGGTCGGGCACACTGTGTTCAGGTTTGTCAGGACACATGGGGTTATCTCGACACGAAACGGGCGGTGTTCATGAGGGTGCGGGGTGGCGTTAGGCGGGTGCGGGTTCCGATCCTGCTACTCGTGGCCGGGCTCATGGTCGCCGGCTGCAGCGGATCGGATGACAAGCCCGGTCCGGCCGCAGGGCCGGGCAACCCGGCGCCGACGTCCGCTGCGCCGCCGGCCAAGCCCGCGGTGCTCGCGCTGGTGCCTGCTTCCGGTGCCGCCGACGTCTCGCCCGGTGAGCCGGTGTCCATCACGGTCACCGACGGCAAGGTCGGCGAGGTCAAGCTGACCAACTCCGACGGCAAGCCGGTCGCGGGCAAGGCCAAGGAAGACGGCACGGGCTGGGAGTCGGCCGAACCGCTCGGTTACAACAAGAGTTACACCGTCAACGCGACGGCCACCGGCACCGATGGCAAGCCCGTGACGGCCACCTCGACGTTCACCACGGTCAAGCCGCCGGCGCGGCAGGTCTCGGTGTCGGTCAACCTGGTCGACGGCGAGACGGTCGGCGTGGGCATGCCGCTGATCTTCACCTTCTCCGGCAAGGTCCCGGACAAGGCCGCGGCGGAGAAGGCGATCAAGATCGTCACCGAGCCGCAGACCGAGGGTGCTTTCCACTGGTTCGGCGACAAGTCGGTGACCTGGCGGCCCAAGGAGTACTGGAAGTCCGGGACCAAGATCAGCGTCAACGCGGCGATCTACGGCAAGAACCTCGGCGGCGGCACGTTCGGGCGTGAGGACAAGGCCGTCACGGGTGCTATCGGCGACAAGGTCGAGGCGCTCGCCGACGGCGGCAGCCACCAGATGTCGATCAAGGTCAACGACCAGGAGGTCAAGACCGTCCCGATCTCCATGGGCAAGCCGGGGCACAACACGCCCGCCGGCACGTACACGCTGATGAACGAGCACCCCGACGGCTACACGATGGACTCCAGCACCTACGGCGTCGCCGCGGACAGTGCCGCCGGCTACCGCACCTTCGTGCGCTACGCCGTGCGCATGTCCAACAGCGGGATCTTCTACCATTCGGCGCCGTGGTCGGTCGGCTCGCAGGGCAAGCGCAACGTGAGCCACGGCTGCATCAACCTCTCGACCGAGAACGCCAAGTGGCTGATGGACACCTCCAAGAAGGGCGACATCGTCACCGTGCAGAACAGTGGCGGCCCGAAACTGGAGTCGACCGACGGCTGGAGCGTCTGGCAGATGTCGTGGGAAGAGTGGAAGTCCACCGGAGCCAGCAACTAACCCCAGACCTCCCCTCGTGAGTGGCTACAAGTGCTAGAACACTCGTAGCCACTCACGAGCCAACGTCACCACGCCGCCGACAGTGAACGTCACCACGCCGCCAACAGCGACGTACCGCACCCCGGGGGTCTGGGGGGGGCCCCAGAAAACAACAATGACCCCACCCCGGAAGCCGATTAACGGCGACCAGGGTGGGGCCAGTGGGGTGAGCGACGGGGCTTGAACCCGCGACCTCCGGGACCACAACCAGGTGCTCTACCAGCTGAGCTACGCCCACCATGCGAGGAAACCGTTTCCGATTGCCTCGGCTTGCATACTCTAGCGTGCCTCCTGAGGCGTTCGCACTGGGGTTACCCGCTGTGGCGTTCCAGCACTTCAGCCGCCGCTGCCTTGGCTTGTTCGGTGGTCGGGCCGGGCTGCGGGACGAACGCTATCCGCCGGTAGTAGTCGAGTTCGCCGATGGATTCCTTGATGTCGGCGAGCGCGCGGTGGGCGAGGCCCTTCTCCGGCTTCGCGTAGTAGATCCGCGGGTACCAGCGGCGCACGAGTTCCTTGATGGACGAGACGTCGACCATCCGGTAGTGCAGGTGGCTGTCGAGGTCGGGCATGTCGCGCGTGATGAAACCGCGGTCGGTGCCGATCGAGTTGCCGGCGAGCGGAGCCTGGTTGGGGTCGGGCACGTGGGCCTTCACGTACTCGAGCACTCTGCGCTCGGCTTCCTCGAGGGTCACGGTGGATCTGCGCACTTCCTCGGTGAGCCCGGAGTGCGCATGCATCTTCTGGACCACTTCGGGCATGTTCGCCAGCGCTTCTTCGTCGGCGTGGATGACGATGTCCACGCCTTCCCCGAGCACGTTCAGCTCGGAGTCGGTCACCAGCGCGGCTATTTCGATCAGGGCGTCCTTGCCGAGGTCGAGCCCCGTCATCTCGCAGTCGATCCAGACTAGGTGGTCGGTCACCGGGAAACCCTAACCCCATCCGGTGATTTCACCGCGCTCCACCTGCGTATTCGCCCGTGTCGCGTTCTGACGTGGTGATCGACTTAATACCTGATAGTAGATGGCAGGTATGCCCGGCAGACTGATTGCATCAGCCCGTTCGATCTCAGGAGCTCCCATGGTCAGCATCGCCACCGCCGCGTTCACCCTCGACAAGTGGGAGCCGCAGTCGACCGACGAGACGGCCGGTGTCGAGTTCTCCCGGGTACTCATCGCGAAGACGTTCATCGGGGAGATCGAGGGCACGAGCACGGTTGAGATGCTCGCCGCGGGCAACGAGATTTCCCGCGCCTACGTCGCTTTCGAGCGGTTCGACGTCGCCGTGCAGGGCCGTAAAGGCACGTTCGTCCTGCACCACTCCGCGTCCGACGCCGGTGCGAGCTGGACGATCCTGACCGGCTCGGGCACCGGCGAACTCACCGGCATCAGCGGTGTGGCCGAGATCGTCAACGACGATGGCGGCCACACCTTCACGCTCACTTATGAAGGGCTGTGACGCGGAGGGTCTCCGTGTGAGGGGGCGGGAGACGGGTGGGCCTAACCGGTGATCTGGTTGATGATCGTCTTCGCGTCGTTGATGGGGATCGCGAAACCGATGCCGACGCTGCCTGCCGAGCCGCTCGCGGACGCCGACGGGTTGTAGAGCGCCGAGTTGATCCCGATGACCTCACCGGCGGCGTTGACCAGCGGGCCACCGGAGTTGCCCTGGTTGATCGACGCGTCGGTCTGGATGGCGGTGTAACTGGGGCTGTCGCTCTGCTGGTTCGTGGTGCGGTTGTACGGCGACTGCTGCTGTTGCCCGCCGCCGATATCCGACAGGTTCCGGTTCAGCGCGCTCACGATGCCCGAGGTCACGGTGTTCTGCAGGCCACCGGGGGAGCCGATGGCGACGACTTCGGAGCCGACGGCGAGCTTGCTGGAGTCGCCGAGTGTCGCCGGCGTCAGACCGCTGGCGTTCTTCGCCTGCAGTACCGCGATGTCGGCCTTCGTGTCCGCGCCGACCACGCTCGCCTGGTACTTCGTGCCGTCCGAGAGCACGATGGTGACGTCACCCTGTGCGCCGCCGACGACGTGCGCGTTGGTCAGGATCCGGCCGTCGGCGGTCAGGATGACCCCGGAGCCGATGGCCTCGCCCTGGCTGGTGGTCACGTTGACCTGGACGACACTGGGCAGGACCTTCGCCGCGATGTTCGAGACGTCGGTGATCCCGGTGTTCGAGACCTGCTGGCCCGTCGCGGCCGCGGACAGGCTCGTGCCGCCGGACGCGCTGGTGCTCCCGTCCAGTCCCACGATCGCGGCTCCGCTGATGCCGCCGACCAGTGCCGCCGCGAGCGCTGTCGCGCTGACCATCACGGCGACCCTGCCACTTTTCTTCCGCTTCGGGGGCGGCGCTTGCTGGAAGAGTGGGTTGACGGGCGGCTGCTGCTGCGGGTAGCCGTAGTAAGGCGCGTAGCTGGGGTGTGGCGGCTGGTGCCCACCAGTAGAGGCGGGGCCGGGCCGACTCTCGTTCTCGGTCATGGGACAAGTTTCGCGCCGCTACTTGTGAGCCACCTGTGGGTTTCCCTTGGTGTTTCCTGATAAGAATCAGCTGAGACTCAGTCGAAGAAAGCCGGGACGTCGAGGGCACCTCCGGACGCCTCGAACTCCGCGTGCGTGGCTTCCCGCAATTCCTTGTCCCCCAAGTAGTCGACGGCCGTCAGTGCCAGTCCCAGCGCCCCGTCCACGACCGCGCGGTCGCCGTCGCCCGACCCGGCCGCGGCGGCGAACTCCTTGGTGTGCAAGGCGACCGTCGGCCCGGACACGGCGATCATCGGGTGGATCGCGGGCATGCGATAAGAGAGGTTTCCCAAGTCGGTCGACCCGGTCAGGAAGTCCGGCACGATCCCCGGCGGCAACGGCTTGCGTCCGGTGGGCTCCTGGTTGACCGCCCAGCGGCCCGCGAGCGCGGTGTTGAAGCGGATCGGAAGGTACGGCGGCAAGGTGTCCCAGAGGAGTTCGACGGCGCAGCCTGTCATCTCGGCGGCGCCGTGCGCGATCCGGGAAAGCCGGTCCGCGAGGTCGCGCAGCGTCTCGGGATCGGTGGAGCGCAGGTAGAACAGCAGTGCCGCGCGTTCGGGGATCACGTTCGGCCGGGCGCCGCCGTCGGAGAAGATGCCGTGCACGCGGTCGCTCGACGGCAGCTGCTGCCGCAGCATCGAAACCCCCTGGTACGCCGCGACTGCGGCGTCGAGGGCGTTGCGGCCCATGAACGGCTGCGCCGACGCGTGCGCGGTGACGCCGTGGAAGACCATCTCCAGCTGACGCCGCCCGAGGAACGGGTGCATCGCGATGTCGTGGCTGAACGGGTGCAGCATCACCACCGCGTCGACGTCGTCGAAGATCCCGGCGCGGGCGAGGGTTTCCTTGCCACCGCCGCCTTCTTCGGCCGGGGTGCCGATCAGCGATACCCGCCCGCCGAGCTCCTCGGCGACAGCCGCGGCGCCGAGGAAACCGCCGGCGGCCGTGGAACAGATGATGTTGTGCCCGCAGCCGTGGCCGATGCCGGGCAGCGCGTCGTACTCGGCGAGCACGGCGATATGCGGCCCGCCGGTGTGCGGGGTGCTCGCGATCAACGCGGTGTCGAGGCCGCCGATGCCGATCTGTGAGGTGTGTCCGTTTTCTTCAAGGAACGACGCGAGCGCGCGGACCGACCGGTGCTCGGCGAAGCCTTCCTCGGGATGGGCGTGCAGGTCCTGGCTGAGCGAGACCAGGCCGCCGGCCCGTTCGCGCACCGCCGAGCCGGCCTTCTGCCGGGTCGTTCCGGACGCGCCCGCGTACGCCGACCCGATGGGCTCGGCGGCCGCGACGGCTTCGGAGGTCGCGCTGGTGAGGACGTTGAGGTAGCTGTGGTCGGGCGGGACCGGCGTGGTGTGGATCACCCCGCGATGGTAACCCGGCGCGACCCCGCCACGATCTGCGTTATCCCGGCGTAGCGCACGCTGATTTCGGTGAAGCCGCGAGTTCGCAGCTTCTCGCCGATCTCGCCGCGCTCGAACATCCGCTGTCCGCTGGCGATGCCGCCGAGGGTGTCGACGAGCCGCATCGGCTGCCAGGCGCGTCGCGCGCTGGTCAGGAGCACGACACGGCCGCCCGGCTTGAGCACGGAGGTGAACGAATCGAGGGCGGCGTCCGGATCGGCGAACATGTGCAACGCCGCGAAGCAGCAGATCGCGTCCATTGTGGACGGACGAAACGGCAGCGCGACCGCGTCGGCTCGCAGGTACGTGACCGGTCCGTTCGTGTCGCCGGAGCCCAGCGCCCGCGCCAGCATGGTGCGCGAGCCGTCCAGCCCGACGGAAAGCCCGTCCGGTCCCACGGCGGCGCCGAACGCGCGGGTGAACCGGCCGGTGCCGCAGGCGACGTCGAGGACCGAAGAGCCGGGCTCCAGGCCCAGCAGATTCGTCGCGATGGCGACCTCGCCTGCCATGCTCGGTCCGCTCAGTCCCTTGGCGACACGGCCCAGCGCCGGGCGCCAATAGTGCTCGTAGATGGTTGGCACCAGCGACGTTCGCATCAACCGCTGGGCCAGCCCGGTGGGCGGTCCCGCCTGCTCCGACGCGCCCAGCAGATCGAGGTAGTGCTGATCGAAAAGCGCGGGCCCGGCTTCTTCGGGCTTTTCCTTCAGCAATCCCAGCAGGCGTTCTTGGGCGGTTGGGCGGCTTGTCGGCACTGACAGCTCCCTCGGCACGCGGGTTCAGATACCGGCAGTATGCCACCGGCGCCCCGAGAATGTCGGTGCCCCCGCCTAGCGTCGAAGTCATCACATCCGCTGAGGGGAGAACTTCCATGATCAACATCCTGTCGAGACAGCCGGCCCTGGTCGCCGAGATCCAGGCGCTGGGGCCGTTCGAGCTGGGTGAGTCGATCCGCTTCCTCAAGGGCTTCACGCCCGCCGCCCGCGAGGACGCCGAGGAGGAGGCCGGCGTCCTTCGCATGGCGTTTCCGGTGGAGGGCGGCTGGGAGTACGCGGGCGCCGTCGTGCGCGGCAAGGGGACGCGCTCGGTCGAGGTGGAGGTCCACGCGACGGCCCAGGTCGCGCCCGCCGCACTCGTGCAGGTACGCCGCATTCTTTCGCTCGACGTCGACGGGTCGGGGTTTTCTCGGCTGGGTGAAGCCGATCCGGTGGTGAGGCGGTTGCGGTCGCGCTACCCCGGATTGCGGCCGGTCCTGTTCCATTCGCCGTATGAGGCGGCCTGCTGGGCGATCATCGGGAACCGTATCCGGATCGCGCAGGCGGCCAGGGTCAAACAGCAGATCGCCGAGCGGGCGGGCGAAGTCGTCGAGGTGGACCACCGGCGGCTCATCGCGTTTCCCGCGCCGGAGGATCTGCTCGCCACGGAACCGCATCGCGATTTGCTCCCGGCGAAGGTGGCGCAGCTGAACTCCATCGCCGAGGCCGCCAGGGACGGCAGGCTCGACGCGAACCTTTTGCGCTCCATGACGGCCGAACAAGCGTTGGCGCAGCTGCAGAAACTGCCGGGGATCGGACCTTTTTCCGCGCAGCTGATCCTGATCAGGGGAGCGGGACATCCCGATTTCTTCCCGCGTGACGAACCGCGGCTACACGCGGAGATGCGGCTTGCCTATGACGTCGAAGGGGCCGGCGTCGCGGAACTGGAGGAGATCTCCGAAGGGTGGCGGCCGTACCGGAGCTGGGTGGCCTTGCTGTTGCGGAGTGACCGCGAGCGGAGGATCGGCGAAATCCGAAAGGCAGGCGCCCGATGATGCCCTCCTAACCGGCACCCGACCGGCACTGTGGTGAGCTTCCCGGGTGAATTCGCCGTCCGGCCTGACCGACCTCTTCAACACCCAACCCGACCCCGCGGGCCTGCTTCCCCTGGTGACGGGCGGTGTGGCGCTGATCCTTGTGCTGTCCGGATCGCCGTGGCGGCTCGCCCGCAACGTGATCACGATCGTCCATGAAGCCGGGCACGCGCTGGTAGCCGTGCTCGTCGGCCGCCGTCTGCAGGGTATTCAGCTGCACTCGGACACCTCGGGCGTGACGGTTTCGCGCGGCCGGCCCGCGGGGCCGGGCATGGTGCTCACAGCGCTCGCCGGGTACACGGCGCCGTCGCTGCTCGGGCTCGCCTTCGCGGCGCTGCTCGCGGCGAACCTGGTCTCGGCGTTGCTCATCCTGGCCGCATTGCTCCTCGTGGCGGTGCTGATCATGGTGCGCAACGCCTACGGGGTGTTCGCCGTGCTGGTGACGGCCGGGGTGCTGGCCGTGGTCGCCCTGCTCGCGCCGGTCGGGGTGCAGGCCTCGTTCGTCTATGCGATGACGTGGTTCCTGCTCTTCGGCGGGGTGCGCCCGGTGCTCGAGCTGCAGCTGAAACGCCGCCGTGGGTCGGCGCGTGATTCCGACGCGGATCAGCTCGCGCGGCTCACCGGGGTGCCCGCCGTGCTCTGGGTGCTGATCCTCGGCGTGGTCGCGGTCAGCTGCCTGATCATGGGCGGACTCTGGCTGATGGAGCCCACGGTCAAGTAAGCCCCGCGTGGTGCGGCACACTGGTGGGCACGTGTTTCGGGCGTAGGGAGTCAAAATGGACGTCGTGGCGAAGGCTGTCGAAGAGTGCGCCCGTGCGGCGAAGCGTGCCGCGCCGTCGCTGGCCACGGCGTCCGAGCAGGCTATCGACGCAGCGCTCGGTGCGATGGCCGAGCGGCTCGTCTCCCAGCGTGAAGTCGTGCTCGAAGCCAACCGCGCCGATGTCGCCAAGGCTCGTGAGGAGGGGATGAGTGCCGGCCTGCTGGACAGGCTCACCATCACCGAGGAGCGGCTGGCCGGCATGGCCGAGCAGCTGCGCATCCTCGCCGGGGCGCCGCACCAGGAGCGGTCCCTTGATGTGTCCACATTGGACGGTGGCCTGAAGCTCGTCGAGCGGCGGCGTCCGGTCGGGGTGATCGGCGCGAACTACGAGGCCAGGCCGAACGTCACCGTGGACATCGCGTCCCAGCTGGTGAAGTCGCGCAACGGCGGCGTGCTGCGCACCGGCTCCGCCGCGCTGGGTTCCGCGCAGCGCCTGCTCGAGGCTGTCGTCTCGCCCGCGCTGACCGAGGCCGGGATCGACGCCGACGTCATCCAGCTCGTGCCGCGGGTCGAGCGCGAAGCGGCGGCGGCGCTGGTGTCGCTGCCCGATCTCGTGCCGCTGGTGATCCTGCGCGGCAGTGGCGACAGCACGCGCGCCCTCGCCCGTGAAGCCGCGCTGCACGGGGTCGGCACCCTCGCGCACGCCGACGGCGGCGGTGTCCTCTACGTAGACGCCGGGGCCAACGCCGAAAAGGTGCGCACGCTCGTCTCGGACAGCCTCGACCGCCTCGGCGTCTGCAACCGCCTGAACCTGCTGCTCATCCACGCCGACGTGCACGACGCCGTCTGGCCGCTGGTCACTTCCGCGCTCGACGAGCGCGGCGTGAAGCCGTCGCTCGCCCCGCACGACCACGCGATCGGCTACGAGTGGGCGCTCGACTCGGACCGTGAAGCCACCGTCACCGTCGCGAAGGTCGAAAACCTCGCCGAAGCCGTCGCGATCGCCAACGACCAGACCTCCGGCCTCGCCGCCGGTATCGCCACCGAAGACGCCTCCGCCGCCGAAGCCTTCTTCGACGGCTACACCGGCACTGGCGTCTTCTGGAACGCCCCCACCCGCCTCCTCGACGGCTTCAAGCTCCTCGCCGTCCCCGAGACCGGCATCAACCTCGACCGCACCCCCGGCCCCCGAGGCCCCGTCACCTACACCGACCTCTACCTACGCCAGTACGCCGTCCTCCCCGCCTGAGTGCAGCCTGCGTACACCCAAGTGCACTCCATGCACGCCCGAGTGCATTCTGTGCGCGGAAACACCTGACCGGAATTGATCAACTCCGGTTCAGCACGTTCGTTACCTCGACCTTGAGGGTGGCTTTGCTCGACGAGGTCTGGATACTTTCTTCCTTGTCGTATCTGATTTGTTCGCCGACGCCGGTGAAAGAGTTGATCTGCGGGCCGTCCTTGCCGCCGGTCACCTGGTAGGTCACGGTGTACTCCTGGGAAGTCAACGGAGTGCTTCCGGCGTAAACGGGATCGATGGCGTAGGTCAGCAGGCACCCGGCAGAGCCGAAGCACTTCTTGCTAAGCACGTTCAGTGTCAGTGTGAAGTCCTCGGTTTTCACCTGTCTTGCCGCCGCGACGTCCAGCGCCGGAAGAGTCGGCTGCGTTGTGGACGTCGACGGCGTGTACGTGGATTTCGGCGTGGGGCAGCCGACCGAGTACGGGTACTTCTCGCAATCCGGGCCGATAGCGGATCCGGTAGTGGGACTGGAACATCCGCCGAGAAGTGCACCGCAAGCGGCGAGCAGGGCTGCAGCGGCGACAGTGAAACGGTTCACAATGGGACTCCCGGTGCTGACGTCGATCTTGGCGCGATGGTGCTGGAGAGTCGCCAAGGGGCTGGGTGTCGTTACCAGGATTGGGTTGTGTGCCGCCATCGGGTGAACGGGTGAGCGTGGACCGCGTTCGGGTGTCCACAGTCTGCGTTCGGGTGTGCACAGAACGCGTTTGAGTGTGCGTGGATTGCACTTGGGCGGGGCTGAGCCGTTTGTCTGCCCGTTTGTCCGCCCTTTCGGTCACTGAAAGTACCCCGTTTGGTACGAAAGCATTATTTCGTTGCGCTAAACGCGCGGCTTCGAAATAGTGACATGAAGGGGGTGAGTGCGGAATGTTCGAGGGGAACCGTGCTCTGAAAAGGAAAGCGCGCGGCGGAATCGTCCCGGGTGGACGCGCTGTTTCGGGAGGCTGACCATGGGGAAGTCACAGAATGGCTGGATCGCGGGGGATACCGGAGCGCTCGACCGGGGGTTCAGCGTCGCCGGCGTCACCTTTCCCGGTGGCGTACGGCGCGGTGAGGTGTCGGACGTGCTCAGGTATGTCGCCGAGCAGATCCACGCGCGGGTGGAGCCGCTCGTACCCGGGTGGTGCTGGGGATACAACCATCGCCCGGTGACTGGCGGCGGGTCGTTGTCGAACCACGCCAGTGGCACGGCGATCGACATCAACGCGCCGAGGCATCCGTACGGCAAACGGGACACGTTCACGCCCGCGCAGCGTGGTGTCATCCGCGAGATTCTCGCCGAAGTCGGCGGGGCGGTGCGTTGGGGTGGCGACTACACCGGCAACCGCGACGACATGCATTTCGAGATCAACGTTTCCGCGGCGAAGGTGGCCGAAGTCGCCGTCCGCCTGCCCGCGGTGCCACTGGCGCCCGAACCCGAGGAGGAAGAACCGATGATCGTGCCCGCGTCCAAGGACGACTACATTTCCGTGCCCTGCAATGGGAAGACGCTGTTGTTCGTTTCCGCCGGATTCGGCCGCACGGTCCAGATCCTGAACATCGCGGCGGTGAAGGACAACAACGGCCAGAACACCCCGGAGTACACCAGCGTGCAGAAAGGGTTGAAGGACATCAACCCGGATCAGCCGGGACCCATCTCGATCGGCGGGGGATGTCGCGTCGTGCAGTTGCGCTATTCGGCTGATCACGACTTCACCGTGTGGTGCGCGTAGGGCTGTCGGTCCAGATCGAACCCGTCGTCGTCGCGCTTCTAGCGGCGGCGACGGGGTTCGGGTTCCAGGCCCATCATCTCGGCGGCGAGCTGCTGGGACGTCGCGAAGAGGCCGGTGGGCTGGTCTCGCGCGCGGCGCAGGGCGGACGGGCGCAGGCGGTTGTAGCCGCGGACGGCGACAGGGCGGCGTGCGCGGAGTTCGTACGCGGGGTTGTCGGCCAACTCGGCGGCGAGCGCCTTGTCCACCAGGATGGTGCCCGGCCGGGCGACCGAGGTCAGGCGGCTGGCGAGGTTGACCACCGAGCCGTAGACGTCGCCGAAGCGGCTGAGGATCCGGCCGGACGCCATCCCGGCACGGACGTCGGGCAGCGTGTCGTCGGCACTGGTCCGCTCGGTCAGCGTCAGTGCGATTTCGGCGGCGTCGGTCGCCGAGTCGGCCACGAACAGGACTTCGTCGCCGATCATCTTGACGACCCGGCCGTGGTGGTCGGCGATCACCTCGGTGGCGAGCGTTTCGAACCCGTCGAGGATCGCGCTGAGTTCGGCTTCGTCGATGCGCCTGGTCAGCCGGGTGTAACCGACCATGTCGACGAAGCCGACCACCTCGGTGCGCGCTTCGAGGTCTTCCTCGGGAGCCGCCAGCGCGCGACCGGCGTAGGCGGCGAGGTGGCGTCGCCAGACGAAGTTCTGGACGCGTTCGAGCTCGGGGAGCAGCCTGTCGACGAGCCGGGCGATCTGCCGTTCGTTCTTCCCGAGTTCCTGGTTCTCGGTGATGAGCGTGAACAGCATGTGGACCTGCCATTCGGCGAGCCTCGACAGATGCTGGCCCAGCGTGCGCGTCACCGAGACCTCGATGTCCGCCTCGATCAGTCCCGCCTGCACGAGCTGGTCGGAGATGCGGATCGCTTCGAGGTCGGCGTCGGTGAACACGACTTCGTCGTCCTCGACGGTGGCGAACCCGAGGGCGCGCCACAGCCTGCGGGCGCGCTCCTCGGGGACGCCGGTCTTCGCGACGACGTCGAGCCGGGTGTACTTCCGCTTACCGCCGAGCAGGATGCGTTCGAGCCGCTGCTGCAGGTCATCGGACGACGACGCTTCGTCCCCGGCGTCGGACACGGCGCTAGGTGGTGTGCACGATCAGGACGTCGACCCCGGACTTGCGGGCGACCTCCGACGGCACCGAGCCCAGGATGCGCCCGGCCAGGGTGTTGAGGCCGCGGTTCCCGACGACCAGCAGGTCGGCGGAGTGGTCCGAGACCACCTTGCGCAGCGATTCGACGGGATCGCCGACCACCGGGACGGTCTCGATCTTCGTCGCGCCGCGCTTGATGGCCCTGTCCCGCGCGTCCTGCAGGGTGTCTTCGGCCGGGGCCGAGCCGACCACCTGGTAAGCCTCGTCGCGCAGCACGTCCTGTGCCTTGTCGACGTCGTTCTTGCTCGCCGGGTAGTAGGCGCAGGCGATCACCAGCGTGGCGCCGGAATCGGCCGCCACCCCGGCCGCCCGGTCCACGGCGGCGAACGACGAATCCGATCCATCGGTACCAACGACGACGGTCTGATAGGCGGCCATCCACATCCTCCAGCGCAGGCGAGTATCACGGTCAACCAGGGCAACGAGGGCGGCAGACCCTCAGCTGGTTGATGAGGCTACTCGCCAGTCGGTTTCTTCGCCCCCGCTGGTGCACTGGTCGGTTTGGGTGATGGTTTCGGCTTCGGGATCGACGAGGTCCGCAGCTGCACGGTGGCCTCGACGTCGCCGCCGGTCTTCTTGGGAGCTGGGTTCTGCGCGGGCTTCGGAGCCTGGTTCTGCTGCTGGTTCGAAGCCGGCTTCGGGGCCGGTGCGGCCTTGGGCGCGGCCTTCGTCGCCGCGGCGTCCGCCTGGTCGGCGGCGTCGCCGAGGACCGTGCTGGCCTCGCTGAGCACCGCCCTGGCGGAGCGGACCTGCTCGGCGAGCCGGCCACGCATCGTGCGCAGCTCCTCGACGCGCTCGGTCGCCTGCTTGATCCGGCGGTTCGACTCCTCGGTCGCGTCCCGGACCCGGCGCTTGGCCTCGTCCGACGCCTCGGCGAGCCGCGCGTTGGCCTCGGTCACCGACGCCTGCTTGCGCTTGTTCGCGTCCTCGACCGAGTCACGCTGGCGCTTCGCGATGTCGGCCTTCGCGGCCGTCTCCTCTTCGAGGACCTTCGCGCGGATGGCGGCGGCGTCCTCGGTGGCCTCGCGCACCCGGCGGCCGGCTTCGGCCTTGCTCGCGGCTTCCTGCTCGGCGAGGACACGCATCGCCTCGCTGCGGCGGGTCGCCATCGCGATCTCGAAGTCCTCTTCGATTTGCGTGCGGCGTGCCTCGGACTCGCCGTCGAGCTTGTCGCGCTCGGCCTTGGCCTTGTCCGTAATGGCCTTCGCGTCCGCGTGCGCCTTTTCGAGCACGCCGCGGTGCTCGGCTTCCATCGCCTTGCGACGGTCGTCGAGCTCGGTCAGGAGCTGCTCGTAGCGCGCCCGCATCGCGCTCGCGTCGGTCTCCGCCTTGGCCCGAATGTGCCCGGCTTCGGCTTCCGCGCGCGCCAGCGTGTCGGCGGACTCGTCCTGCGCGAGCCGCAACATTCGTTGCAGCCGCTCGGAAAGTCCCTCGATGCTCGTCGGGGGCTGCGCCAGCCGCTCGACCTGCCCACGCAGATCGCGGATGTCGTTGCGCGCGCCCTCGAGCTGCCGTGCCAGGTCGCCCGCCTGAGAAATCGCGGCATCCCGGTCCGACGTAAGCATCTTGAGGTCGGCGTCCAGCCGTTCCAGGTGTTCGTCGACCTGTCCCCGGCTGTAGCCGCGCTTCGCCACATCGAAGCCGGCTCCCAGCGGCACAAGCTCCCGTTCTTCGCCAAGACTCATGGCACTACCGTAGCCGCAACGTCGTCAGGACACCGTGTCGCCCACACCGTCACCCATCACCACCCTCAACTGAGCTACGCACTGTTATTTTCTTGTGAGTTTTATGCCCCTCTGAATGCATTGATGGCGTCGAGGTGCTTCGCGCGCAATTCCGCGTCGCGCACGCCGAGGCCTTCTTCCGGTGCCAGCACAAGGACTCCGACCTTTCCCTGGTGCGAGTTGCGGTGCACGTCGAGCGCCGCCTGGCCGGTTTCCTCCAACGAGTACGTCTTGGACAGTGTGGGATGGATCAAGCCCTTGGCGATCAACCTGTTCGCCTCCCACGATTCCCGGTAGTTCGCGAAGTGCGAGCCGATGATCCGCTTGAGGTTCATCCAGAGGTACCGGTTGTCGAACTCGTGCATGTAACCGGATGTTGACGCGCAAGTCACGATAGTGCCGCCCTTGCGCGCGGCATAAACGCTCGCGCCGAAAGTTTCGCGGCCGGGATGTTCGAACACGATGTCAGGATCTTCACCACCGGTGAGTTCGCGGATCTTCGCGCCGAGCCGCTGCCATTCCTTCGGGTCCTGGGTGTTTTCGTCCTGCCAGAACCGGTAGCCCTCGGCGCTGCGGTCGATGACGAGGTCCGCGCCGAGCTTCCGGCAGATCGCCGCCTTCTCCGGGCTGGAGACCACGCACACCGGGATCGCGCCGCCGTTGAGCGCGTATTGCGTCGCGTAGGAGCCGAGGCCACCGGACGCGCCCCAGATCAGCACGACGTCGCCCTGTTTCATGTCGGCGCCGTTGCGGGAGACGAGCTGGCGGTACGCGGTGGAGTTCACCAGGCCGGGTGCCGCGGCTTCCTCCCAGGTGAGGTGCGCGGGCTTCGGCATCAGCTGATTGGCCTTGACGAGCGCGATGTCGGCGAGCCCGCCGAAGTTCGTCTCGAAGCCCCAGATGCGCTGCTCGGTGTCGAGCATCGTGTCGTTGTGCCCGTCCGGGCCTTCGAGCTCGACGTTCAGGCAGTGCGCCACGACCTCCTGGCCGGGCTTCCACTTGTGCACGCCGGGCCCGGTGCGCAGCACGACGCCGGACAGGTCCGAGCCGACCACGTGATAGGGCAGGTCGTGGCGCTTGGTCAACGGCGAAAGCTTGCCGTAGCGCTGCAGGAACTTGAAGGTCGGGATCGGCTCGAAGATCGAGGTCCAGACAGTGTTGTAGTTGATCGCGCTCGCCATGACCGCGATCAGCGCCTCGCCGGGGCCGAGCTCGGGTGTCGGCACTTCGTCGAGGTGGAGCGACTTGCGCGGGTCCTTGTCGCGGCTGTCGAGCCCCTCGAACATGTCGACCTCGTCGGCGCGGACCGTCACCCCGCGATAGCTCTCCGGTACCGGGAGCGAGCCCACGGCGTCGAGGTCGCCGGACAGGATGGCTTGCTTGATCTCAGCGATCGCGTCTTGCGTCATCGGGACCTTCCTCGGATCGGGGCGAAACCGTGGGCTGAAATTACTGGCGAGTAACCAGAGGTGCAACTCTACGAGAGGAAGCGCACGTTCACATCCCCGAATGTGACCAACCAATCTTGACCGGGCGGCCAATCAAGGCGGATCATCGATGGTGGGACCGGTTGATCGCTGTGTCCCCGAAAGACAACTGAAGAAGGACCGATAACGGAGGTGGAAGAGCAATGGCTGATTCTTCGACACGTTCCTGGACGCGTCCGCACGACTGGGCAGAGGTGCTGCTCGGCGTGGTGGCGGTGCTGTCGCCGTTGTGGATGGACACCGACAACCTCGCCATGTGGACCTTGATCATCGGCGGGGCACTGGTCGCGCTGGATGGTTTGGTGTCGCTCGCGGCGCCGGGGTTCGCCATCGGTGAGGGGATCCAGATCGTCCTCGGCGCGTTGCTGTTCCTGTCGCCCTGGGTCCTGGGCTTCACCGAATTCAACGGCGCCGCGTGGACGGCGTGGATCATCGGCGGGCTGACGCTGATCGTCGGCGCGGTGGCGCTGCCGGTCGCGAATGAAGCGCACAAGATGGCAGGCTCACACTAAGCAACGACAGGAGCAGGGCTTGACCAAGGACGACTCGGCGAAGGAACGCATTCTGCTCGCCGCGGAAGAACTCTTCGCCGAGTCGGGCTTTGACGCCACCCCGACGTCGCGCATCGCGGAGCGCGCCGGGGTGCCGAAGGGTCTCGTGCACTATTACTTCCGCCGCAAGCCGGATCTCTTGTCCGCGCTGGTCGTCCGGCTGCCGGAGGCGCAGATCGAGCCGTCGGAGGTGGTCGTCCCCGGCGACATCGCGGGCAGCCTGCGCAAGCTGGTCGCCGAGCTGGACAGGCGCCTCGACGCGTCGAGGATGCTCTCGCACCTGCTGTGGCGGGAGGCCGACACCCATCGCGACGTCCGCGACGCCCTGCATCAACGGTTCGACTCGCTTGTCCGGCAGGTCCGCTCGGTGATCGTCGCGGCGACCGGCGGACGGCTCGAGCGGGCGGACGTCGACAGTGCGTCGGGGCTGCTCGCGCGTGCCGTCAGCTACCGGCACTCGGTCGCCCGGCACTCCGACGACGACCCGCCGGGTGAGCTGGAGCGTGAGCTCGACTTCATCGCCGCCGCGCTGACTCGGCCTTGACACTCAGCCGAAGCCGATGTAGCCGAGCCAGAACTCCAGCAGGTCCTTGTCCCCGCTGATCTCGATCCCGTCGCTGTGCACGGACTTCCGCAGGTAGATCGCGAGAAGCAGATCCGTCAGCGAAGCCCGGACGGTGACCGCGGCCTTCTCGTGCGCGCGGCTCGAAACGATGACGTCCCCGGTGAGGTCGACGAACCACGCCGCGTCGGCGTCCGTCGCCTCGAACGACAGTGACCGGCCGGGGCCGAGCAGATCCCGCTTCTTTGGGTTGTACTCGAAGTGCTGTGGCAGCGCGTCGAGCTCCATCCACTCGTCGACGGCGTCAAGCGCGACCTCCTCGGCGACCGCGAACTCCGTGCCGGCGGCCAGCGTGGCGTCGGCACGGTGGATCAGCGTCTCGTTGGCGAAGCGCCGGGCCCAGAACGACGTCGTGCCGTGCAGTTCGAGCGGTGTCCAGACCTTCCTGTCCGGACCGGCCGCGAGCAGCGTATCCGCGAACCGGTGGGCGCCCTCCAGCAGCCAGTCGACGGGAACCTCGCCCGAGTCGTCTCCGTCGAGCTTGCGGAGCTGGTCGTCCGGCAGGAAGCCCGTCGCGCGCGTCCGGACGGTTTCCCCGGCCCAGCGATGGCCGCCGCCGATATGCCGCAGCAGCATCCCGAGCGTCCAGTCCGGACACGACGGCACACGCCCGCGCAGGTCGGCGCCCTTGACGCCGGTCGTGAGCAGCTCGGTCTGGGTGACGATCCCGGTGCAGCGACTGGTGAAGTCCATGACGTCCCTTCCTCGTGCTCGGCGGCCCGATCGGGCTCCCGTACGAGGTGGTCGGAGCCGGGGCCACGATCTCTACATCCGGCGCCGGTCAGGTGGGTGGGTGGGTCGTGAGTGGCAACAAGTGTTCTAACACTCGTAAACACTCACGAGTCAGGCGGCAGGCTCGACGAGCTCGATCAGCACGCCACCGGTGTCCTTCGGGTGCACGAAGTTCACCCGGCTGTTCGACGTCCCGCGCTTGGCCTGCTCGTACAGCAGCCGCAGCCCCTTGGCCCGTAGTGTCTCGGCGGCGGCGTCCACGTCGGACACGCGGTAGGCCAGCTGCTGCAGGCCGGGGCCGCTCTTGCCGATGAACTTGCCGATGGCCGAGTCCTCCCGCAGCGGGGCGAGCAGCTGGATCGCGGTGCCGGTGCCGCCGTCGCCTTGCGCGTGCAACATGGCTTCGCGCACGCCCTGCTCTTCGTTGACCTCGGTGTGCGTCACCTGGAGGCCGAAGTGCTCGACGTAGAACTCGATGGCCACGTCGAGATCGGGCACGGCGATGCCGACGTGGTCGATGGCCGTCACGAACGGCTTCAGGGAGTCATCCATACGCCGAACAATAGGTCCAGAAGCGGGCCGGACGGGGTGCGACGGCTCACACTGGCTCAATCAAGATGCAAGGTCTACGGGTATCGTCAGAAGTTAACGATTGCTCACATTCGATGCTGGGAGGACGCCTTGTCCGGTTCTGTGATCCTGGGCGCTGCCCGTACGCCGATCGGGCGCCTGCTCGGGTCCCTCAAGGACTTCACCGGTGCGCAGCTGGGCGGGGTCGCCATCAAGGCGGCGCTGGAGCGAGCCGGCGTGAAACCGGAGGACGTGCAGTACACGATCATGGGCCAGGTGCTCACGGCCGGCGCCGGCCAGATCCCGGCCCGCCAGGCCGCCGTCGCCGCCGGAATCCCGATGAGCGTTCCCGCGCTGACCATCAACAAGGTCTGCCTGTCCGGGCTCGACGCCATCGCGCTGGCCGACCAGCTGATCCGCGCCGGTGAGTTCGACATCGTGGTCGCCGGTGGCCAGGAGTCGATGACCCAGGCGCCGCACTTGCTGCCGAAGTCGCGCTCCGGGTTCAAATACGGCGACACCACGCTCGTCGACCACATGGCCTACGACGGCCTGTTCTGCGCGTTCGACCAGGTAGCCATGGGCGCGTCGACCGAAAAGCACAACGTCCGCTACGGCGTCACGCGTGAGCAGCAGGACGAGTTCTCCGCGCGTTCGCACCAGCGCGCCGCCGCGGCGATCGCGGCCGGCAAGTTCGCCGACGAGATCGCGCCGGTCAGCATCCCGCAGCGCAAGGGCGACCTCGTCATCTTCGACACCGACGAAGGCGTCCGCGCCGACACGACCGCCGCGGGGCTGAGCAAGCTTCGTCCGGCGTTCGCCTCGGACGGCACGATCACCGCCGGTTCGTCGTCGCAGATCTCCGACGGCGCGGCCGCGGTCGTCGTCATGAGCAAGGCCAAGGCCGAAGAGCTCGGGCTCAGCTGGATCGCCGAGATCGGCGCGCACGGTGTCGTCGCCGGGTCGGACGCGAGCCTGCACGAGCAGCCGTCGAACGCGATCCTGGCCGCGCTGGCCAAGGAAAAGCTTGAGGTCGGCGACCTCGACCTGGTCGAGATCAACGAGGCCTTCGCCGCTGTCGGTGTCGTTGCCTCGGAGAAGCTCGGGCTCGACCCGGAGAAGGTCAACGTCAACGGCGGCGCCATCGCGCTCGGTCACCCGATCGGCGCTTCCGGTGCCCGGCTGGCCATCCACCTTATTTATGAACTCACCCGCCGCGGCGGCGGTGTCGGTGCCGCCGCGCTGTGTGGCGGCGGTGGCCAGGGCGACGCGCTCGTGATCAAGGTGCCGAAGAAGTAGGTGCCGGTCCATATCGATATCGATGAGCTGGTCGATCGCGCGCGGGATGGGCAGCAGCGCGCGATCGCCCGGCTCATTTCTCTCGTCGAGGACGCGCACCCGCAGCTGCGCGAAGTCGCGAAGGCGCTGACGCCGTATACGGGCAACGCGCAGATCGTCGGGCTCACCGGGCCTCCGGGTGTGGGAAAGTCGACCTCGACGTCCGTGCTGCTTTCCGCGCTGCGCAAGGAAGGCAAACGTGTCGGCGTGCTGGCCATCGACCCGTCGTCGCCGTTCTCCGGCGGTGCGCTGCTCGGTGACCGCATCCGGATGACCGAGCACGCCACCGACAGTGGCGTCTTCATCCGCTCGATGGCGACGCGCGGGCATCTCGGCGGGCTGGCCTGGGCGACGCCGCAGGCCGTGCGGGTGCTCGACGCCGCGGGCTTCGACGTCGTGCTCATCGAGACCGTGGGCGTCGGGCAGTCCGAAGTGGACGTCGTGAAACTGGCCGACACCACCGTGGTCCTGCTCGCGCCGGGCATGGGCGACGGCATCCAGGCGGCGAAGGCCGGGGTGCTGGAGATCGCCGATGTGTTCGTCGTCAACAAGGCCGATCGCCATGGTGCCGACACGACCGTGCACGACCTCAAGCAGATGATTTCGTTCGGGCGCAAGGAGATCCGCGGGAAGAGCTGGCGCCAGCCGATCGTGCGGACCGTCGCGTCACGAGGCGAAGGCGTCGTCGACGTCGTGCGGGCGCTGGACGAGCACCGCGCTTGGCTCGACGAGAACGGCGAGCTGGCCCGGCGCCGCGTCAAGCGCGCGGTGAGCGAGGTCGAGGCGATCGCGCTGCACCGCTTGCGGTCCGAGCTGGGACATCTGCGCGGCGGCGAGGAGCTGACGGCGTTGGCCCAACGGGTCGTCGACCGCGACTTGGACCCCTACTCCGCCGCCGACACCCTCGTCACCGACCTCACCCGTTGACCCAAACGCCACCATGGCCACCTTGGTCGCGTTCAACGCGACCAAGGTGGCCATGGTGTTTTTTCGAGGGGGGAGAGTGGCTAGTGCGGCGTGGCTTTTTCCGAGCCGACGCCGGTGAGGGAACGGACTTCCATCTCCGCGTACTTGTCCTGGTTGTGCTCCTTCGAGAGCACGGTGCCCAGCCAGCCGAGGAAGAACGACAGCGGGATCGACACCAGGCCCGGGTTCTGCAGCGGGAACCAGTGGAAGTCGACGCTCTTGAACATCGACTTCGCCGTCCCCGAAACCGCGGGGGAGAACACGATCAGGATGACGGTGGCCGTCAGGCCGCCGTAGATGCTCCATAGCGCGCCTTGGGTGTTGAACCGTTTCCAGAACAGCGAGTACAGGATCGTCGGGAGGTTCGCCGAGGCCGCGACCGCGAAGGCAAGGGCCACTAGGAAGGCGATGTTCTGTCCGTTGGCGAGGATGCCGCCGGCGATGGCGACGGCGCCGATGACCAGTGCGGTGATGCGGGCGACCTTGACCTCGGCGTTCGGGTCGTCGACCTTGCCCTTTTTGACCACGTTCGCGTAGACG
>NZ_DASYMU010000041.1:0-47133 GCF_036008905.1 Amycolatopsis sp.
GCGGTGACCTGGGGAGTTAGCTGGACCTCGACGCAGTCGCTGTGATCGCCAGTGCCGCTGTAGCTGCTCTTGGTCCAGGCCGTCATCGCGGTTACTCCTCCATGCGGTCGTACTCGTTCGCCAGCTGGGCGAGCCATTGCCTCGATTCTGCCTCATTCAGGGCACCTTGTTGCAGGCGTGCACTGAGGGAGTAGTAGGCCTCCACCGCCATTCTGTCGTCGATGAAGAGCCCGGCAGCGTAGGTATCGGTATAGACCACAGCGGGATGGTCGGTGAATTCCATGATTCGGAACGGGCTGTTGAGCAGCGGCAGAGTGACTGTTGATTCGGGGATGACCCGGATCGAGCAGTGCCGCAGATTGCTCGACAGGACCAGATGCAGAAGTTGCTCTTGCATCACCTGTTTGCCGCCAAGCAGCGACCGCAAGGCTCGCTCGTGAATGAAAAACGCGCAGTGTGGGGGAATTCGGCGATCGAGCAGCTTCTGGCGTTCGATTCGGGCTTTGATCAGCACATCGATCTGCGTTTGTGAGTGGTCGCGGCCATCGAGTTCGAAGGCGGCGCGCATGTAGGCCTCGGTTTGCTGGAGGCCGGGGATGAACGTGGACTCGAACGTGAGGATCGATTCGGCCAGGCTTTCCTGGATGATCAGGGACTTCAGCGGATCGGTCAGCGCGTCGAAGTAGGGGCGGACCCAGTAGCTGTCGTCGCCGGCTTCGGCGAGCTTGAGCAAGCGTTTGCGATCTGCGGCACTGGCACCGCACGTCCCCAGGAAAGTCGCCACATCCACCACCGGCAGCGGCCGCACGCCGGTTTCCAAGCGCGAGATGTTGCTGGGCGGCCATTCCAGCCGCCGTCCCAGTGCGTGCCCGCTCATCCGCTGTCGCTTGCGGATATTTCTCAGCTCGCTGCCCAGTTCGCGGCGCCGGGCCGTCGATTCTTCGGTCATTCGCCGACACTAAGATGACAACAGTGGCGAGTGGCATAAGCCACGCGCGGGTTCACCTCAAGGGAGGCACCGGTGCAAGCCCGCACGGTCCGCGTAGTCCTACACTCGCTGGGTGACCGTCCAGCCCGATGCCTCGACCGTGGCCAGCGCCGGCGACGCGCTGTTCCGGCCGGTGCGCTCGGGCAACGCGTTCGAGGAGACCGTCGAGCGGCTGTTGCAGTCGATCCGGCTGGGTGTCGTCGGCGCAGGTGAGCGGCTTCCGCCCGAACGCGAGCTGTCCGAGCGGCTGGGGATCAGCCGGGTGACACTGCGCGAGGCGATCCGCGCGCTCGCCGACGCGGGGTACGTCGAGTCGCGGCGCGGACGGTACGGCGGCACGTTCGTCAACGAGAGCCTCCCCGCGCCGCCCGAGCATGCCGGCGACGGTCGCCGGATGGACGCCGCGGCGCTCGAAGACGCGTTGTGCCTGCGCTATGTGCTGGAGACCGGCGCGGCTGAGATGGCTGCCGCACGCTCCTTGACGCCTGCTGACAGGCAGCACCTGACGAGCACGCTCGCCGAAACCTCGGCCACCGATCTCACCGACTACCGCCGCAAGGATTCCCGGCTGCACCTGGCGATCGCCGAGGTCACCGCATCCGGTTCGCTCACCACGGCGATGGCCGACGTCCGCATGCGCGTCAACCAGTTGCTCGACGAGATCCCGTTGCTGGAGCCGAACCTCGAGCACTCGAACGCCCAGCACGAAGCGATCGTCGACGCCATTCTCGCCGGGGATCCCGCGGCGGCCCGGCGCGCGATGGCCGAGCATATCGAGGGCACGGCGTCGCTGTTACGCGCCTTTTTGAGCTAGAAACTTTCCAACTTTCCCCCGATCGGGTCAACCTTTCTGATCGCTCGCGCGTCTGGGGAGCGTGGAGAAACCTGCGGAAGCCACGACGGACACCCGGAAGCAAAAGATCTGGCGTCGGGCCAGACGCACGTTGTACGTCCTGGTCACGGTGGCCATTGTCGGTCCGCTCACCGCGTTCGCCGTCGCGTACTTCACGCTCGACGTCCGCAGCCCGCAAGACGTACTCGCGGACCTCGACAAGACCGTGGTTTTCGAATACTCCGACGGTTCCGAGATGATGAAGGTCGTTCCGACCGACGGCGACCGCGTGTACGTGCGCTACGCCGACGTCCCGCAGAAGCTTCGCGACGCGATCATCGCCGTCGAGGATCCGACGTTCTGGGATAACGAGGGCTTCGACCCGATGGGCATCGCCCGCGCGGCGATCACCGGCGTCGGCGGCGGGTCCGGGCTCACGCAGCAGTACATCAAGAACTCCACGGGCGAGGACGACGCCAGCGTGTTCCGGAAGTTCAAGGAACTCGTGCTGTCGACGAAGATCACCCAGCAGCAGAGCAAAGAGCAGATCTTCGAGAGCTACGTCAACATCATCTCGTTCGGCCGCACCACTTCCGGCCCGGCGTCGGCGATGAACGCGTACTTCGGCAAGAAGCTCGACAACTCCATCACGTGGAGCGAAGCGGCTTTCCTGGCCGGGATGATCCAGTCGCCGTCGGTGCACGATCCGGCCGCGTCGAGCCCAGAGCACGCGGCGAAGCGCTGGAAGTACGTCGCCGACAAGCTGATCTCGCGCGGTTACGTCCCGCAGTCCGAAGTCGCCTCGCTCGCGTACCCAGGGCAGTCGATCCTCGCGCCTTCGGAGACCCGGGCCGGGCGTGTCACTTACGGCGAGTTCCACGTCAAGCAGCAGGTGCTGGGCGAGTTGGAGCGGCTCGGTTTTCCGCTGAGCCGGTTGCGACAAGGGGAGATGCGGGTCCAGACGACCATCGACCGTCCCGCGCAGGAAGCCGCCGAGAAAGCCGTGACCGAGCGACTGGCTCGCGAACCTGAGCACTTCCGCGCCGCGCTTGTGGCTGTCGAACCGGAAACCGGTGCCGTCCGCGCTTACCAAGGTGGCCGGTGGAGCGTCCACGACTATGCCGCGACGCAGTACGCGACCGGCTCGGCGTTCCATCCCTTCACGCTCGCGGCCGGTCTGCGGCAGGGAGTCAGCCTCGACGACGCTTACCCGGCGCCGTTCAAAGTCGACTACGGCGGCGAGACGTTCAAGAACCAGATCGACTGTGCCAGCGAAGTACGTTGCCCGCTGCGCGAAGCGATTCGTGGCCCGGTGGACTCGCCTTTCGTTGAACTGACCAAGAAGCTTGGGCCGGACAAGGTCAGCGAGGCCGCCCGCGATGCCGGGATCCCGGCCGCGATCGACGGCAAGGCGACCCTGCGCGAGCCTGACAGCATCACGATCGGCGCGGGCATCGCCATCGGCCGCTATCCCTTGCGCCCCATGGACATGGCCGGTGCCTACGCGACTTTCGCGGGCGATGGCCAGCGCGTCACGCCGTACTTCGTCTCGAAGATCCAGACCGAAAAGGGCGATGTCGTCTGGGAACATCCGCCGTCGCGCGTGCCAGCTTTTGATCGCAGCGTCACCGCGGCCGTGAGCGACGCCCTGATCACGAAACTCTCCGACGGGCGCCCGGCGTCACTGATGGAAGGTTCGTTCCGCTTCACCGAAACCGGCGACAACGCCAACGGCTGGAGCGTCGGCTACACCCCGCAGCTCTCCACGGCCGTCTGGGTCGGCGCCGACGAGGAACGGCGGATGCGTGACTCCGCCAACGAAAAGCTGTCCGGCAAAACCGTGCCCGCCGACATCTGGCGCACTTTCATGACCGCCGCGCACACCGGCGTCCCCGACCCCATCCGCCCGCCACCCCCGCCCGTCGCGATCAGCCCGGCCCAGCTCAGCCCACCCCGCTAACCCTTCCGCCAGCTGTCGACAGATGGCGATCTCTTAGGAACTGAGAGACCGCGTTCTGTCGACAGATGGCGACGTCTTAAAGCGGTTGTTGTGGGTGAGGGGCGGTGACAGGATCGCGGACTATGCCTACCTTTTCCGCACCGGACGGGACTGAACTCGCTTATCGTGAGCTCGGATCCGGCGCTCCCGTGATCTGCCTGCCCGGCGGCCCGATGATGGCCGGCGAGTATCTCGGTGACCTGGGAGGCCTGGACGCGCATCGGCAGCTGGTCCTGCTGGATCTGCGCGGCACCGGCGACTCGGCCGAGCCGAAGGACACCGCCTCCTACCGCTGCGACCAGCAGGTCGACGACGTCGAGGCGCTGCGCGAGCACCTGGGCCTGGACCAGATCGACCTGCTCGGACACTCGGCCGGAGCCAGTCTCGCGATCGGCTACGCGGTCCGATATCCAGCGCGGGTCGGCAAGCTCGTGCTGGTCACGCCGAGCACGAGGTCCATCGGCTTGGAGGTGCCGGGGGAGGTCCGGCGAGAGATTTTGGACCTGCGCAAGGACGAACCGTGGTTCGCGACCGCGTCCGCGGCCTACGAGTCGATCGCCGCCGGCACGGGTACCGGCGAAGACTGGGCCGCCGTGGCACCGATGGCTTACGGCCGCTGGGACGCCGCGGCCGAAGCGCACCAGGCGGCCGAGGACGGCCGGCGGAACGATGTCGGCGCCCCGATCTTCAACTCCGAAGGCGCCTTCGACCCGCCGCGCGTCCGCGCCGCGTTGGCCACATTCACCGCGCCGGTACTCCTGACCGCCGGGGAAATCGACTGGATCACCAGCCCGGGCGCGGCCGCCGAGTTCGCCGGGCTGTTCCCGAACGCCGAACTCTTCGTCCAGGTCGGCGTCAGCCATCACCCCTGGCTGGACGACCCCGCGAATTTCGTGGCGGCGGTGGCGAAGTTCCTGGCGTGACATGAACGGACCTTTCATCTCAAGAATCGAGATGAAAGGTCCGTTCATGTCACTTTTGCGGTGAGGCTAGACGACTAGGGCGATGGTGAGGCCGTCGTGGCCCTTCGCGCCGACGGTCTGCAGCGAGGTCGCGTCGACGCGCGGCTCGGCGGCGATGAGCTCGTTCAGCGCGCGCACCCCGATCACCGCGGGATCGGTGCTCGACGGGTCGACCACGGCACCCTCGCGGATCACGTTGTCGATCACGATCAGGCTGCCGGGCTTGGTCAGCCGCAACGCCCACTCGAAGTAACGCGGGATGTTGACCTTGTCCGCGTCGATGAACACCATTTCGAACGGCCCCTCGACCGACGGCAGCGTGTCCAGCGCGGCGCCGACCCGCACCTCGACGACGTCGCCGAGTCCGGCGGCCGCGATGTTTCCCCGGGCGACTTCGGCGTGCTTCGGGTCGAATTCCAGCGTGATCAGGCGGCCGTCGGCGGGCAGCGCGCGGGCGAGCCAGATCGTGCTGTAGCCGCCCAGGGTGCCGATTTCGAGAATCGAGCGCGCGCCGGCGAGCCGGGCCAGCAGGTTGAGCAGCTTGCCCTGGTTCGGCGCGACGGCGATTTCCGGCAGCCCCGCGGCCTGCGAAGCCTTCACTGCGGCGTCGAGCGCCGGGTCGGCCGGGACGAATACTTCCCCGAGGTAGTCGTCTACCTGGGACCAAAGTTCCTGTGTCATGGCACCTCCGAAGCCAACTTACCCAGGTCTCCGTCGGCCAGACGCCAAATACAGGTTGCTCGACGTACTCGACCCTCGTCATGAGTACGTCGTGGAGCCCGGCTCAGCAGGTGAGCCGTGCGTCCGCCCAGTCGGCGTGGTCGTAACTGCCGCCGTCACCACCGTCGGTGACTCGCAACTGGACCTTGGTCGCCCCGGTGAGGTCGACGTCGACGGGGCTCGCCGGATCGGTGCCGGTCAACAGAGGGCTCTGCCACACCTGGTGGCCGTCCGCCCAGACTTCGAAGACGACACTGCCGCGCTCACCGACCTCCGCGTCCACGCCGACGGCGGCGGTGAGCCTGGAGCATTGCTTGCCGAGGTGGAGCCCGACGTCGGAGGTGGCGTGCATGCCGAGCCCCTTGGCATATGCGGTGGTGCCGATCGTGAGGGGGCCGCCGTCTCCGGCGCCTTGCTCACCGTTGCTTCGGTCGGGTTCGACGGGGCCCCAGCCATTGCTCTGGGAGGTGAACGTCAGATCGCTCACCCACGCCTGACCGTTCGGCGGGGTGGGTGGGGTTGCCACCGACACCGTCACTGGGTTGGAGCGGACCTGTTCGCCACCGATCGTGGCCCTGGCGGTGATGACGGCCCGCCCCTTGCCGACCCCCGTCACCACACCGTTGCTGTCGACGGTGGCGACGGAGGGTGCCGAGCTGGTGTAGGTGACTGTCACGGGTGTGCTGGTGAGGTTGTCTGCGTTCAGGGCGAGATCGTCACGGGTGACGGTGACCTCCGAGGCGGGCATGTTGGCCGTGTTGACGCGCTGGTTGAATCCCTTGTCGTAGCGGTTGTCGGCGAGGGTGATGTCGTCGGCACCGTCGAACGTGAACAGCGGCGCGGTGCTGGTCGCGGGTGGCGCATCCGTGGCGAGATTCGCGGTGCCCCCGACGTACACCGGTTGATCCGGCCCGCTCAAGTGCAGGTCTGAGTAGTGCTGAACCCGGTTGTCGCGGAAGGTCAGGTCACCCACGCTGCGACCCGAGACCACCGTCCCGGAGGTGAGGTTGAAGTCGTTGTCCTCGATGAGGACGTTGCGGTGCACCGGCTGTCCGGCGACGACATCCTGGTTGGTGGGGTCGAAGGAGATCACCGGGCTGGACGGACGGTCGAAGACGTTGCCGCGGATGACGACGTCCTGGACGGGGCCGGACTCGTACCAGGAGCGGGCATCGGAGGAGATGTAGATGCTGGACATGGTCATTCCGTCGAAGTGGTTGTCCTCGATCCGCACGGGCTTGCGCGTGGTGACGAGGATGCCTCGGGTGGGGACCGCTTCGAAGGTGTTGCCCTTGATCACGACGGACGGCGTGTAAGTGGTGTTCTCCGCGGCATAGTCGCTCGGAGCGGCGACAACCGCATCGGGCAGCTGCCGGTCGACGACCACGGTCATGGTGCGCAGGTACGTCGCCGGATCAGCGCCGGCCGGCACACTCTGTCCGGTGGGCCCGTCCACCGACACCACAGTGGCCGTCGTGCCGGGCACCGTCAGCATGGTGCGCTTGCTGACGAGTTCGATCACGTTTCCGGGATAGAACTGCGGAAATCCCGACGTCTCGTTGTGCATGTACTGCAGTTGCAGCTGCTTGCGCTGCGTGTCCGCGCCGGTCACCTGGAGATAGGTGCCGTGGACGTTGATGGGGTCGTCTTGCGGGTTGTCGAAGACGCAGTTGGTGATGCGAACGGTGCCTTTCACGCCGGACATCTGGATGTGGTCGGCGAAGCTGGACGTGACACGCCCGGTCCCGCGATCGGTCTTGAACACGACCGAGTCGATGGTGATGTCCTCGCTGAACTGGCCGACCAGGCCGAAACCATGGAGATAGCCGAGCCGCAGATGGTCGACGGAGATCCTGGCCGACTCCCAGAAAAGGGCGGCCGGGGTGTCCCGTGTGGTCTCGCGCATCGCGTAGACGTAGCCGTCGTCCGTCGGCGGGACGCCATTCCGGTAGACGATCTCCAGTCGGCGGTCGCCCAGGTCGGTGATCTTGGCGACGTTCTCGAAGACCGGGTTCGAGGTACGCCAGGTCCTGTTGGACGAAGGGTCGTGAACCTGCGCGTAGTTGAAGGAGTTCGTCCCCGTCCAGTACGGCTGCCCGGTCACCGGGCTCCGCTCTCCGGACCAGCGCACCGAGGTGCCCTCCACGGTGTAGTGGTAGGTCTGGGGCACTGAGATGACGCGATAGGCGCGTCCGTCCCTGACACCGGTCTCGGCCACCGTGATGTCGACCGTCTTCGGGGCGACCCAGTCCTGCTTGAAGTTGGTGAACCGCACGTCGGTGGAGCGGATCGCGGCGAACACGGTCTGGAACCCGTGGTTGAGGATGGTCGCGCCGCCGCCGTCGACCACGACATCGTGCATGTCCTCGACCAGAATGCCGATGTTCTTCGTCTTCCACGCCTGGTCTGCGCCAAGGGTGTTGCTGACGTAGAGCTCCCGCTTGGGGGTGCGCTCCGGGTAGATCTGGTACGTGCCGGGGGCGAAGTGAAGGGTCGCGGGTCGGTTGACGCGCTTCGCGTGCGCTATGGCCGCTGCGATCCCGGCCGCCGAGTCCGACTTTCCGGTGCGGTCCGCACCGAAGTCCGTGACCTCCACGACCGTACGTCCGGTGTTGTCGACCGAGGCTTGGCTCGACATAGGTCCGATGACTGACGTCTGCTGAACCTGGCCTGCGTTGTGCTCAGTGGCGAGGGCGGCGGGCATGAAGCACAGCGCCGCAACGCTGCAACCTGCGAAAACAGAGGCAAGTGCCTTGATGTTGCGGGAGGTATGGGCGGACCGCGGATACTTGGATCTCATGGCGTCCCCTCTCAGAACCGAGCTCGCGATCCGATGAATGCGATGCCAAGGAAGATAGAGCAGAACTCATCAGAAGGGCAAGGGAAACAACAAAAGCAAACACGGCGGCGATAGCGCCGACTGACGCACTTTCGCGAGAAAGTGCGTCAGCCCATCACCAGCCGACAACGACCCGTGCACACATCGCCGCCACGCGTACGGGAACGGGGGACACGGCTACCGGAACGGGAAACACCACCACACCACCGTGTCCCCCGTTCCCGCAGCCGTGTCCCCCGCCTGCGTACCTGTGTTTCCCGTTTGTGCGGGTGTGTTTCCCATCCACGTATTCGTCTTACCCATCAGTGGAACAGTTGTCGCCACTCACGAGCCCAACCGGGAGAGTGCTTTCGTCACTTCTTTGGCGTCGAAGGCCGCGGGATCGAAGTCGGCGGGGTCGTCCAGGCCGATCCAGTCGAGCCGTTCCTGATGTTCGGGGTGACGGGGATCGGCCAAGGCCGCGAGATGTTCGGCATAGCCCCACACACCGCCGCAATCGTCCGGCGGAGCTGCCCGGCGGCCACCGGTGCACCGCGGGTAGGTCGCGGTTTTGTCCCGGTCGAGCACTTTCTCCACGAGGATGTCGTGTTCCCAGTCGTCGCCGAAGTCGTAGGTGTAGAAGAACTTCTCCCCGGCACCGGGCGCGACCTGTTCCAGCGTCACCGGCTTCTCCGCGCGATGGCCGAGTTCGGCGTCGGCGATCCCGAACTTGCCGTAGTCGGTGTCGAAAACGTGCAGGTGACTGTCCTGCCAAGCGAACGCGATCTGGACGATCCGGTGCAGCCGAGCCAAGTCGATATCGGCCGGAACCTCCAGCCGCCGCCAGATCGGTGGCTTCGCCCCGCGCAGGCTGATCTTGAGCTGGTACACCGGCGCGGGACCGTCGGCCTTCTTCCGTTTGGCCGGGAGTTCGCGTTGTGGCAGCAGCGGGAGGGCGTAGGTGAGGTCGTTCAGGTCCGAGTGCGGTGCCGGCGGCTTTCCCGACAGGGGAAGAAAACGCAGTCGAGCGCGGGTCAGCACGGCCATCGCCTGGAATTCGGTGTTCGGGGAGAAGTCCCCGGCATCGTGCGTGGCCCGGATGGCCAAGGCGTTCTCGAGTTGCCACCGGAACTCGGCTGTCTCCAGCTTCTCGTGAGTGACGCGCAGACCACTGGATTTCGCCGCCGCTCGTGCCTTCTTGAACACCCTTGGCAGCTCGGCCGCATCCGCCCACTGCAGGCCGGTGGCGGCACCGCAGTCGAGATGGTCCACGGTCACCAGCAGGGCGTGCGAGCGTTCGGCCCGATGGAAAGTGCAGGCCAGCATCGACATGATTCCCTGGTCGTCCGCCAGCCGGGTGCATCCGCTGACCGTCACCGGATCACGCAGCTCGGCCGCCCACGCGGGGAGGGGGACGCCGGATTCGATGAGCTTGCCGGCGGCGAGATAACAGGCATCGGCCAGCCCGCCCGCGGTGATCGCCGCGGTGCCCATGAGGATCAGCAGCGCTTCGGTCGTGCCACGGGAGGCGATCTCCGAAAGGACCACGTTCTCCAGGTCATTCTCGAAGCGCTCTCGGTCAGGCTCCCCGATCGACAGCAGCGTCGCGCCCAGCATCTCGGCGTCCAGCGGATCGGCCGTGTAGCGCAAATCCGCGGCGTCGCTCGTCAAGGCGTCGACGAGTTCGCGAAGGCCCTCGAACTCCGGTGCCTGCTCGCCGACCACGACACGCGTCTTGGGCGGTTCGCCCGGAAAGCTGAGAAGTCCGGGTATGACGTCGTCTTCGACCGGCTTGGCGCGCCTCCGGCCACGGTTCCGAGGGGTCATCGCCCCATTTTGCCCCAGCCGTCGACCGTCGCTCAGGTCAGGCGCGCAGTTTGCGTTGTTCGGTCTCCGCCTGGCGCGCTTTCGGGATCACCAAAGGGGTTCCGGTCTCCGGGCAGGGCATCACGCGGCACGGGAGCTCGAAGATCGCCTCGACGTTCTCCGCGGTGACGACCTCCTCCGGCGGGCCCGTCGCGATGATCTCGCCGTCGCGCATGGCGATCATGTGCGTGGCGTACCGGGCGGAGTGGTTGAGATCGTGCAGCACGGCGACCAGCGTGCGGCCTTGCTCGGCGTGCAGTTGCGCGCAGAGGTCCAGAATATCCATCTGATGCGCGATGTCCAGATAGGTCGTCGGCTCGTCGAGCAGCAGCAGATCGGTTTCCTGCGCGAGCGCCATGGCCATCCAGACGCGCTGACGCTGCCCGCCGGACAGTTCGTCGACGAGCCGCTCGGCCAGATCCGAGATCCCGGTGGCGCGCATGGACTCCGACACCACGGCGGCGTCCTCTTTGGACCACTGCCGCAGCAGCCGCTGATGCGGGTACCGGCCGCGGGAGACGAGGTCGGCGACCGTGATGCCGTCCGGCGCGATCGAGCTCTGCGGAAGCAGCCCGAGGCGCCGTGCGACCTCTTTGGCCGGGTAGCTCGTGATGACCTGGCCGTCCAGGTACACCGAACCCCGGCGCGGCTTGAGCATCCGCGCCAGCGCCCGCAGCAACGTGGTCTTGCCACAGGCGTTCGGCCCGACGATCACCGTGAACGACTGGTCCGGAATGGACACCGCGAGATCCTCGGCGACCGTCCGGCCGTCGTAAGCGAGCGTGAGTTCTTCGGCGTGCAGCCGGGTCTCGGTGCTCGTCACGGGCTCGGCGATCGACTGCAGCTTCATGCAGGTAAGGCTAACCTATTGACGGACTTGCTGACCGGCCTGCTCGAGCACCTTGTCCATGGTCTCCATGATGGAAATGGTCTCGTCGAGCGGCATCAGCGGGCTTTCGAGCAGGCCTTCCCGCAGGCAGCGCGCCACTTCGTCGGCCTCGTGCCGGATGCCGTGCCCAACGCGCGGCTCGGCGTAGCGCGTCGGTTCCCCGTCGCGCGGGATGAGCGTGAACGACGTCGGCGCGTAGAAGTCGCCGTCGATCTCGATGCGGGCGTCGGTGCCGACGATGGCCGCGCGTACCGGGCTCGCCGCCGAAGAAGTGCAGCTCAGGATGGCCTGTGCGCCGCCCGCGTAGCCGAACAGCATCGACGTCTGGCCGTCGACACCGGTGAACGCCGCGTCCGACAGCGTCAGCACACGGTCCGGCGTGCCGAGGATCATCGAGGCGAACGACACCGGATAGACGCCGAGGTCGAGCAGCGCGCCGCCGCCGAGGTCCGGGGCGAACAGCCGGAACTCCGGGTCCTTGGCGAACCACTGGCCGTGGTCGGCGCTGACGCTGACGATGTCGCCGAGAACACCCTCCGCGATCAGGCGACGGATCTGCGCGATATGCGGCAGGAACCGCGTCCACATCGCTTCCATCAGGAACAGCCCCGCGGCGCGCGCTTTGGTGACGAGGTCGCGGGCCTCGCCGGCGTTCATCGTGAACGCCTTCTCGACCAGTACCGGCTTGCCGGCTTCGAACGCGAGCAGGGTGTTGGCGTGGTGCATCGGATGCGGCGTGGCGACGTAGACGACGTCGACCTCCGGATCGGCCACCAGCGCGTCGTAGCTGCCGTGGCGGTTCGGGATGTCGAACCGGTCGGCGAACTTGTCGGCGCTCTCCCGCGAGCGCGAGCCGATCGCCACGATGGTGCCGGAATCGGTGAGTTCGAGGTCCCGGGCGAAGGTCTCCGCGATGAAGCCGGAGCCGATCACTCCCCAGCGCAAGGGTTCGGTCATGCCGTCAACGTACTGCTATCGGCGCAGCAGCGCGGCGAGCAGGGTGACCGCGGGGACCACGGCGTTGTCGGCCAGGTTTCCGTAGCCGATGACCAGCGTGCTGCCCTCGGACGGCGACACCTCGTAGACGGCCAGGTCGGTCAGCCGGAGCCCGGCGTCAGCGGCTCTTCGGACGAGGTTTTCGGTGACGCCGTCGAGATGCAGCAGGAGATGCAAACCCGCTGCGACGCCGGAGATCCGGGCGTCCGGGAGGTGTTCGGCGAGCGCGGCGACGAGCGCGTCGCGCCGGGCTCGGTAGCGCAGCCGGACCGCGCGCAGCTGGCGGTCGTAGCCGCCACTCTCGATGTACGACGCGAGCGCGAGCTGGTCGGCGACCGGCGGGGCGCTCCCGGCGCGGACGAGGTCTGTCCAAACGGGCGGGAGGAGGTACCAGCCGATGCCGAGCGCGGGGCTCAGCGTCTTGCTCACCGAACCGAACAGCGCGGTGTGCGCGCGGTCCATGCCTTGCAGGGTGCCGACCGGGCGCCGGTCGTAACGGAATTCGGCGTCGTAGTCGTCTTCCAGGATCAGGCCGTCGACGTCCCGGGCCCATTCGACGAGCGCGGCGCGGCGGGCCGGGGCGAGCACGGTGCCGGTGGGGAACTGGTGGGCCGGCGTCACGATGACCGCGCGGAACCCGCTGAGCTGGTCGACGCGCAGGCCGTCTTCGTCGACAGGGATGGGCTGTACGGCTAGCCCGGCCGACGCCGCGGCGTGCCGGGTCCGGCCCCAGCTCGGGTCTTCCGCGGCGATGGTGGTGATGCCCGCGGCCTTGAGCGCGCGGCTGACCTGGGTCATGCCTTCGGTGACGCCGGAGCAGATGGTGATGTCGTCGGCCGACGCCAGCGCGCCGCGGCAGCGCCGGAGGTACTCGGCCAGCACCGCGCGCAGCCGTGGATGGCCACCGCGCGCCGGGACGCCGAATTCGGTGTGCGGCATGGTGGCGAGCGTGTCGCGCAGCGCCTCGGCCCAGCGGCGGCGGGGGAACGCCCGCAGGTCGGGGAGGCCGGGGGTGAGGTCGTAGCGCGCGGCGGGAGTGGGCGGGCGCGACGCGGTCGGTCGACGTCCGTCGCGATCCGGCGACCAGGCCACGCGCGTGGCCGAGCCGGTCTGCGCGGCCAGGTAGCCCTCGGCGACGAGCTGCGCGTACGCCTGCGTCACCAGCCAGCGGGAGCACGACAGGTCCGCGGCGAGCTTGCGGCTAGGCGGCAGCGCGGTGCCGACCGGGAGGACTTCGTCGCGGATCGCCGAGCGCAGGGCCCGCGCGAGCTGTTCGTGCTGCGGGCCGGTGCCCTGGACGGCCAGGTCGAGTAGCACGTCCCAGGCGAGATTGGTCTGTGATTCCGGCACGGAAAAGGACCGTAGCACCGAGCCGATCCGGGCTTAACGTTGTCGTCGTGATGAAGAGAGTTGAACTGGGACGCACCGGGACCACCGTCAGTCAGGTGGCACTGGGCTGCATGGTGATGGGCACGAAGACCGACGAAGAGACCTCGTACCGGATGCTCGACGCGTTCGTCGAAGCCGGAGGCGACTCCCTCGACACCGCGAACTGCTACGCCTGGTGGCACAAGGGTTCTGCGGGCGGCGAGAGCGAAGAGCTGCTCGGCCGCTGGCTGGCCAAACGCGGCAACCGGGACGACGTCTTCCTGGCGACGAAATTCAGCGCCGGGATGACCGACGTGTCGGCGGTGTGGCTGGGGAACGAGCCGGACCATTCGCTGGTCCCGAAGTACTACGAAGGCGCGGGCGCGGACGTCGTGCGCGGCGCGATCGACCTGAGCCTGCGAAGGCTGGGCACCGACCACCTGGATCTGTACTACGTCCACATCGACGACCGGGCGACGCCGTTGGAGGAGACGCTCGAAGCGCTCGACGGGATCGTCCGTGCTGGCAAGGTCCGGTACCTCGGCTGGAGCAACGTGCGGACTTGGCGGCTGGAGCGGATCCGGCAGCTCGCCGCGGAGCATGGCTGGGCGGCGCCGGTCGCCGTCCAGCAGCAGCACACCTACCTGCGTCCGGTGCCGAGCATCGACCGCGCGGGCATCGTCGACTACGAGCAGCTCGACTACCTCGCCGAGCACGAAGATCTGTCGCTGGTGGCGTATTCGCCGATCCTGCAAGGGATGTACGAGCCGGACCGCCGCGTGGGCCACTGGATGTCGCCGGTTTACGCGAGCGCGGATTCGGAGGCGCGGCTGGCGGCGGTCGACAAGGTCGCCGGTGAACTGGGGGTCACCGGCAGCCAAGTCGCCCTGGCGTGGCTGCTGCACCAGCGGGCGCCTCGCGCGATCCCGATCGTCGGGACGCGGACCTGGGAGCAGTTCGAGTCGTTCCTGCCCGCACTCGACGTCGTCCTGACCGACGAGCACCTCACTTTCCTCGCCGAGGCCGGTGCCTGAGCTTCCGAATATGTCGACAAGTTCTGAAGTTTCGAGCCCCAGGGGTCACTGGAGTCCCAGGAGCCTCAAAAACTCGGAAAGTGTCGACATATTCCGGAGCGCTCAGGCGGGGTGGGCGCGGAGTTCGGAGAGCTGGGCGGCGGGCCAGCCGGTGTTCGCGGTGAAGGTCAGCCGGAGGTAGCGGGTGGAGGCCGTGGCCGGGAGCGTGATCGTCGCCTGGTTTCCGGAGGACGGGTTGAACGAGTAGGAAGCCGCGGCGGCGAGCGTCGTGAACGTCGAGCCGTTGGTGCTGCCTTGCACGGCGACGGTCTGGGAGCGGGCGGCCCAGGCCGTCGCCGGGGGCAGCGTGAGCACCAGCCGTTTGACGCCGGTCGCGGCGCCGAGGTCGACTTGGACCCATTGCGGGAACGCGTTGTTCGCGCTTTCCCAGTAGCTGTCGGCGTTTCCGTCGGTCACGTTGCCGCTGCCGTAGTTCTGCGTGTGGCTGCTCTCCGACGTCGGCTTGCCGAGCGCGAGGTTCGTGTTCCCCGATGGCGCGTTCGTGGTCACGTTCACCGTGTTCGACGCGCCCGAGCTGTTGCCCGCAGCGTCGAGCGCGGTGACGGTGAAGCTGTACGCGGTCGACGCCGTCAGGCCGGTGACGGTGTACGACGTTTCCGAAGTGGTGCCGCCGTTGCTCACGCGGTAGCCGGTGACGCCGATGTTGTCCGTGGAAGCGTTCCACGCCAGCGAAACCGTGGTGTCGGTCTGCCCGGTCACGCGGAGGTTGCCTGGCGCGCTCGGCGGTTGGGTGTCGCCGCCGCCGGTCAAGGTCGGCCGCGTCGGGCGGACGGCCGTCAGCGCGAGCTGTCCCTTCAGCATCCGGCCGCCGTCCGCGGTGAGCCGCAGGTAGTAGTCGGACGAACAGGGCGTGCCGTCCTCGTCGAGCGCCAGCATGCCCGAGCCGACGGGCACGGTCGCCAGCGTTTCGGCGGTCTTGGCGATCTGGTTGCCCTCGTTGTATTCGTCGAACATGGAAATGTAGATGCCCTGCGCCCCGGCGCGGATCACGTTGTAGAACTGCCGCCACATGAAATCGCCGTGCGCGCGATGACGTCCTTTGACATCACCCGGCATCACACACGGCTGATAGTCGACGCCGCGTGCAGTGCAATCGGCCTGATCCGGCACGGTGAGCCGGTTGTAGAAATCGTCGGAACCGCCGACCGTGCTGATTCGCCCGACCATCCACGGCGACACCATGTCGAACGCCCGGTAGACGTCCCCGAAGCCCGGGCGGGAATCCTCGACGCCGGTGCGCCAGTACGTCGGCACCCCGCCGATCACGTAGCAGCCCTGGGCCTTGAACCAGTTGATCACCTCGAGGCACGGCGGCGGGGTGAACGGGCGGCTCGGCTCACTGAAGCCGAAACCCCAGATGCAGACCACCGGTTTGCCGTTCTGCTTGGCGTACGCGGGCGACGCCGTCATCGCCTTCATCTTGTTCAGCCAGTCGGTCTTGATCTCCGGCTGGAAGTTCAGCCAGTCCGTGACGTCGTACATGATGTAGAACTTGCGGTCGTGCGACTCCGCCGCCGCGCGCACCTTGACGGCCATCGCGTCGCGTGTCGCGCCCTCGCCGCCGTTCGGGTTGAACCGCTGCAGCGCGGCGGTGTCACAGCCGTTCTGCTGCATCCACAGGAAATGCGTGTCGACGGTCTGCTGGTCGTACGACGAGAACAGCGTCGCGGGCTGGCCGTTGCCGAGGTTCTGGTACGCCGTCGGATACGTGTGGGTGTACTCGCGCATGTCCGGCCAGGCAACGATGTTGGTGTTGCTCGGGGACGGCGGCTGGCCCCAGTTCTGGCTCCAGTGCCACCAGCCGTTGATCGGCGCGCCGTCGCCGGGGGCGGCGAACCAGCCCTGGTAACCGACGGTGATCTTGCCGACGACGTCTCCGGGCGGACTGGCCGCGGAGGCACGTGTGAATTCCGGGAAGCCCAATACTCCGAGCGCGGTTCCGGCCATTGCCGTGGACAGAAAAGCACGACGTGAAACCGCCATGGGGGAATCCCTTCGATCAGCATTGACCAAGAGCATGGGGAATTGATTGCCCGAAGCGTAACCAGGCGGCGATAAACAAGCAATGAAACCGGACTCAGTAAGTTTTTGCGCCGTATTTTGCGTGAACCGGCAATCCTTTCCTCTTTTGTGACGGAAGCGACCGGCAGGCCCGCGGCGGTCAGTCGGCCTGCAGGACGAAGAACAGGAAGCTCGGGAAGGTGTCGAGGATGTGGAAGTCGTCGGGGAACAGCTCGCGGGCGGCCGGCACGGGGTGGGGTTCGTTGATGACGGAGATCCGGAAGCCGGCCGCGGTGAAGGCGTCGGTCATCGCGTGCAGTGGCCGGTTCCAGAAGCTCATTTGGGCGGTCTGGCCGCCCATGGTCCATTCTTCGGTCCAGTTGTGCGTCTCGAAATAGTCGGGCCTGGGCCCGGCTTGGCGATGGATGAGGTTGATCATGAAGGGATGGTCGACCGAGACGATGAGCCGGCCACCGGTCCTCAGCACGCGCCGCAGCTCGGTGAGCGTCGGTCCCCAGTCTTGCAGGTAGTGCAGTACCAGGGACGCTATGACGTCGTCGAACGAGTCGTCGGGGAAGGGCAGCGGGTCGGCCAGGTCGGCGACCCGCAGGTCCGCGTCGGCGCCGAGCCGCCGCCGGGCCTGCTCCAGTATCCCGGCGCTTTTGTCGAACCCGGTCACGATGGCGCCCCGGTCGCGCAACGCCGCGAACAGGGGTCCCGAGCCGCAGCCGGCGTCGAGGATCCGCCGGCCGGTGACGTCCCCGGCGAGGGCCAGGGTCGCGGGCCGTTCGTAGTAGGCGTTCATGAGGCTGGTCTCGTTCTCGGCCGTATATGCCCCGGCGAGGCTGTCGTAGTCGTTCGCTTGGGTCGGATCAGCGGGCACTGCACGGTTTTCTGGTGCCGGAGTCATACGACCGATCCTGGCACAACCACGATCACGAGAGTCTGGCTAACATACATCCTTGTTGGTATGTTCTTGCCCATGGCGAACAGGACGTATGTGGTCGGCGTCGGGATGACGAAGTTCGAGAAGCCCGGGCGCCGGGAAGACTGGGACTACCCGCAGATGGCGAAGGAGTCCGGCACCAAGGCGTTGGAAGACGCCGGAATTGCCTACGCAGAGGTCGAACAGGCCTACGTCGGTTACGTCTACGGCGAGTCCACCGCCGGGCAGCGGGCCGTCTACGAACTGGGCCTGACCGGCATCCCGATCGTGAACGTCAACAACAACTGTTCCACCGGCTCGACCGCGCTTTACCTTGCCGCACAAGCGGTGCGAAGCGGTACCGCCGACTGCGCGCTCGCACTGGGCTTCGAGAAGATGAAGCCGGGTTCGCTCGGATCGACCTTCGAGGACCGCGAGCAGCCGCTGCTCAAGCACATGCTGGCACTCGGCGAACTCTACGACTTCGCGATGCCGGCCGCGCCCTGGATGTTCGGTGCGGCGGGCCGCGAGCACATGGACAAGTACGGCACCACGCCCGAGCAGTTCGCGAAGATCGGCGAGAAGAATCACCGCCACTCGGTCAACAACTCGTACGCCCAGTTCCAGGACGTCTACACGCTCCAGGAGATCCTGGATTCGCGCCTGGTCTACGAGCCACTGACCAAGCTCCAGTGCTCGCCGACGTCGGACGGCTCGGGTGCGGCGATCATCGCGAGCGAGGCGTTCGTCGAGCGCCACGACCTCGCCGGCCAGGCGATCGAGATCGTCGGGCAGGCCATGACGACCGACTTCGCGAGCACCTTCGAGGCCAAGACCGCGGCCGCGCTGGTCGGCTGCGAGATGAGCAAGGCCGCCGCGCTCAAGGTGTACGAACAGTCGGGTCTCGGACCTGACGACGTGCAAGTCATCGAGTTGCACGACTGCTTCTCCGTCAACGAACTGCTGACCTACGAAGCGCTCGGCCTCTGCGCCGAGGGCGAAGGCGGCAAGCTCGTCGACGCCAACGACACCACGTACGGCGGCCGCTGGGTCGTCAACCCGTCCGGTGGCCTGATCTCCAAGGGCCACCCGCTCGGCGCGACCGGGCTCGCGCAGTGTGCCGAACTCACCTGGCAGCTGCGCGGCACCGCGGGCAACCGGCAGGTCGACAACGTCACCGCCGCCCTGCAGCACAACATCGGTCTCGGCGGCGCCGCCGTCGTCACCGCCTACCAGCGCGCCAACCGCTAAGGAGTTTTCATGGGCCGCATCACCGCGTCGGTCGACCTGCCCGCCGCACCGGACAAGGTGTGGGCGGAGTTCTCCGACCCCGGCAACTTCGAGAAGTGGCTGACCATCCACACCAAGTGGAAGGGCGACGTGCCGACGGAGTTCGCCCGTGGCGCCAAGGTGGCCGAAGTGGTCACCATGCTGGGCATGCCGAACACCATCGAATGGACCGTCGACGAGTTCGACGCACCCACCAAACTGGTGATCTCGGGCACCGGGATGGCCGGGGTGAAGGTCGGGTTCGCGCTGTCGGTGCAGGCGTCCGACAGTGGTTCCGTCGCGACCATCGACGCCGAGTTCAGCGGCCAGATGATCGTCGGCGCGCTGGGCAAGGCCGTCGAGAAGGACGGCAAGAAGAACCTCGACGCCTCGCTCGCGAAGTTCGCCGAGCTGGTCGGATGAGCGGGCTCGTCTTCGACCACGCCGGCCTCGGCCGATGGACCGACGAGAGCCGGTTCGAGGTGACGCGTGAGCGCATCGCCGAGTACGCGCGCGCCACGAACGACCCGATCGAGGAGCATCTCGCCGGGGACATCGCGCCGCCGGTGTTCGCGATCGTGCCGGTGTTCGACTCGCTGCTCGAACCGGCCATCGAGACCATGCCGGTCGAGCTGATCCGGCGGGTCGTCCACGGGGAACAGGACTTCGTGTTCCACCGGACGATCCGCGCGGGCGACAAACTGGTGTCGCGCGCCAAGATGATCGGCTGGGAGGGCCTGCCCAACGGCACCCGCTCGGCGACCTACCTCGAGTGCCGGACCGAGGACGGCGAGCTGGTCAACGAGCAGTACGTGATCACGTTCGTGCGGAGTTTCGACGTCGGCGAGACCGTCGGTGAGCTCTCGCCGGGGCACAAGTTCGACGAGTCGCTGCGCGCGCACGCGCCGGTCGCGAAGGTCGTCCAGCACGTCGACGACGACCAGACCTTCCGGTATTCACCCGCGTCCGGTGATCCGATGCCGATCCACCTCGACGAGGAGATCGCGAAGCTGGCCGGGCTGCCCGGGATCATCGCGCATGGCTTGTGCACCTTGGCTTTCACGTCCTGGGCAGTGCTCACCGAGGTCGCCGATTCGCGCACCGAGCGACTCAAGCGGCTCGCGGTGCGCTTCTCGAATCCGGTACTCCCTGGCCAGGACATGAGCACCTGGATCTGGCGCTCGGGCGCCGGAACCTATGGGTACGAAACCAATGTGGGCGACGCTGTCGTCGTCAAAGACGGCCTGGCCGTCATCGCGGACTGAGGAGCGGCAATGGGTGCACTGGACGGGCGGATCGCCGTGATCACCGGCGCCGGGCGTGGCATCGGGCGTGAGCACGCGTCGCTCTTCGCGCGGGAAGGCGCCAGCGTGGTGGTCAACGACCTGGGCGGCGGCAACGACGGCAGCGGCGCGGACGAGGGGCTCGCGCAGGAAGTCGTCGACGAGATCATGGCCGCCGGCGGCAAGGCCGTCGCCAACACCGACAACGTGGCCGATTGGAAGGGCGCGGAGTCGCTCGTCGATCAGGCCGTCAGCGAGTTCGGCGGGCTCGACGTCCTGATCAACAACGCGGGCATCCTGCGGGACGGGTTCATCGCGAGCCTCGACGAAGCGCAGTGGGACTCGGTGATCGCGGTGCATCTCAAGGGGCACATGGCGACCATGCGGCACGCCGCCGGGTACTGGAAGTCGCGGGTCAAGGCGGGCGAGCAGGTCAGCGGCGCGATCGTGAACACCGCGTCGGCGTCGGGCACGTTCATGCCGAACGCCGGGCAGGTCAACTACGGCGCCGCCAAGGCGGGGATCGCGGCGATGACTTTGGTCGCCGCACAAGAGCTTGAGCGCTACGGCGTCCGCGCCAACGCTATCGCGCCGATCGCCCGCACGCGGCTCACCCTGGCGACTCCGGGCATGGGCGCGATCTTCGCGCAGGAGGTCGAGGAAGGCGAGTTCGACGCGTTCAGCCCGGCCAACATCTCGCCGCTCGTCGCGTACCTGGCGAGCGAGAAATGCCCGCACAACGGGAAGATGTTCGCCGTGCAGGGTGGCGCGATCTCGCTGCTGGAGGGCTGGCACGAGGTCAAGACGACCGAGACCGAGGGGCCCTGGACCTTGGAAAACGTGGGAGACCGTCTCAACGGATGGGCGTGAGTGATGATGACCATCGCACTGGTCGGTGCCCTCGTCCTCGGCCAGTTCGCCGAAGCCGCCGCGCCGGGGTCAGCCTCGGGCTGGTCGCGTCGATCGGGGTGAGTATCGGGCTGACGGCGTCGACCATCCTCAGTAAGGGCACGCTGGAACAGAAACAGCGCTGGCTGCCGGGTTTGGCGACCTTCGAGAAGATCGGCGCGTGGGCGATCACCGAGCCGGACTCCGGTTCGGACGCGTTCGGCGGGATGAAGTCGTACGTCCGGCGCGACGGGGACGACTATGTCCTCAATGGACAGAAGACGTTCATCACGAACGGGCCGTGCGCGGACACGATCGTCGTCTACGCGAAACTCGACGAGGGCGACGGCGTGGATCGGCGTGAGCGCAAGGTCCTCACGTTCGTGCTCGATTCGGGGATGGCTGGGCTGACGCAGTCGAAGCCGGTCAAGAAGATGGGCATGAACTCGTCGCCGACCGGGGAGCTGTTCTTCGACAACGTCCGCCTCGGCCCGGACAGGTTGCTCGGTGAGCAGAGCGACGGCAAGGACAGTGCGCGCGAAAGCTTTTCGTACGAGCGCATGGGTGTCGCGGCGCTTTCCTTGGGAATTATCAACGAATGCCACCGGCTGTGTGTCGATTACGCGAAGAACCGGACTTTGTGGGGCCAGGAAATTGGGCGCTTCCAGCTGATCCAGCTCAAACTGGCCAAGATGGAGGTCGCACCGAGGTGGCGATGGAAGCCGTGCAGTTGTTCGGTGGCAACGGTTACCTGGCCGAATACCGCGTCGAGCAGCTGGCGCGGGACGCCAAGTCGCTGATGATCTACGCGGGCAGCAATGAAATCCAGGTCACGCAGATCGCGAAAGCACTATTGCGCAACTGAGAGTGCGTCTAAGAGGCTTGACCGTTCGGGGATCACGATGCACCATAGAGCACTCTATGTTGCGGCGCCCGAAAGGACCTGCCATGCCTGACACCGACGTCCGGTCGCTCGGAGACATTCTCGACCGCTGGGCGGGTGAGAAGCCGGACCTCAACGCGATGACCTACCAGGACAGCGCGTGGACCTGGCTGGAGCTGCGGGACCACATCGCGAAACTGGCGGGCGCGCTGGCGGCGGACGGGATCGGCAAGGGCGACCGGGTCGCGTTCGTGGACAAGAACCACGCGGCCTGCCTGCAGACGACGTTCGCGGCGGCCGCCGTCGGTGCGGCGAACGCCGTGGTGAACTGGCGGCTGTCGCCCGAAGAGCTGATCTACGTCGTGAACGACAGTGGAGCGCGAATCCTGTTCGTCGGCCCGGAAGTACTGTCCACCATCGAAACCATCCGCGGTGAACTGTCCACTGTGGAGAAGGTGATCGTGGTCGCCGACGAGTTCGACGCCTGGGTGGCCGCCGCCGAACCGTTCGTGGGCACGTCCGAAGTCGATTCACGCGACGGCGTGCTGATCTTGTACACCTCAGGCACCACCGGGTTCCCCAAAGGCGCGGTGCTGACCCATCACGCGCTGCTCGCGCACAGCGAGGCCGCGCTGTCGGCGTTCCCGCACACGGACCGGTCGCGGCTGCTCGTCGCCATGCCGCTGTTCCATGTCGGCGGAAGTTGTTACGCCATCTCGGGTCTCTTCGGCGGGATCCCCATGACGATGACCCGGGAGCCGGACCCGGCGTCGCTGTTCGGCGCGCTGGCGGCCGGGGCGACCCACGCGTTCGTGGTGCCCGCGGTGGTGGCGGGCATCCTGCAGGGCGGCGAGAAGGCGATCAAGGCGTTCTCGGGGTTGCATTACATGGGTTACGGCGCTTCGCCGATGCCGCTGCCGGTGCTGCGGCGCGCGCTCGAAGTGTGGCCGGACACGAACTTCGTGCAGGTGTACGGCATGACGGAGATGTCGGGCATGGTCACCGCGCTGTCCCCGGAAGCGCATCTCGACGCCGAACACCCGGAGCGTCTGGCGTCGGCCGGTGTTCCGTTGCGGGGGATCGACATGCGGGTGGTCGACCCGGTGACCGGCGAAGACGTCGAGCCGGGCGTAGCGGGCGAACTCTGGTTCCGTACCGAGCAGCGGATGTCGGGCTACCTCGGCAAACCCGAGGCGACCGCGGAGACCATCACTCCTGGGGGCTGGCTGCGGACCGGTGACATCGGCCGGGTCGACGACGGCGGGTTCATCTTCATCGAAGACCGGTTGAAGGACATGATCATCACCGGCGGCGAGAACGTCTACGGGCCCGAGGTGGAACGCGTCATCGCCGAGTACCCGGGCCTGGCCGAGGTCGCCGTCATCGGGATACCGGACGAGAAGTGGGGCGAAACGGTGAAGGCCGTCGTGTCCCCGGCGCCGGGCGAGACCATCGACGCGGAGAAGCTGATCGAGTACTGCCGCGCGCGGCTCGCGCACTATAAGTGCCCGCAGACCGTCGACGTCGTCGATGCGTTGCCGCGCAACGCGACCGGCAAGATCCTGAAGCGTAGCCTGCGCAAGGAATACTGGCAGGACAAGAGCCGCAACGTGTGAGGATTCCGGTGCCGACGATCGTCAGCAGGGAGCAGTACTTTGACGCGGCGCTCGACGTGCTCGCCGAGTCCGGGTTCAAAGGGCTCAACATCGGCCGGATGTGCAAGCGCCTCGGTGTGACTAGCGGGTCGTTCTACCACTACTTCGGCAGCTGGCCGGCGTTCGTCGGTGCGCTGCTGGAGTTCTGGGAGAACCGGCAGGTGGTGCTCCTGCGTGAGCTGGACTGGGGTACTTCGGGGCCGGAAGCGGACTTCGAGGCGCTGATGAAGCTCACCCTGGGCCTGCGCCACGGCGCCGAAGCCGCGATCCGCGCGTGGGGCATGAACGACGAAACCGTGCGCTTCGCGCAAAAACGCGTCGACGCCGCGCGGACGAAAACGGTCGGCAAAGCGGTCCTCGGCATCATCGGGGACCGCTCCACCGCGAAAGTCGTCACTTCGCTGGGCCTCGCCATGCTCATCGGCTACCAGCAACTCGCCGCCTCCGGCGACCCCGTCGACCTCGCCGATCTCCTGGCCCAGTTCACCCGCCTCGTCCACTCCCACCCCTGACGCTCCCGGCTTCCGCATGTCCGAGTGCAGGCTGTGCACACTCGCGGGCAAGTTGTGCACAGGTGTGGGCAAGTGTGGGCAGTCCGAACTTCGCTGCTAGCCCCGGCGCCGCCACGCGAGTCGGGTGACTGCCGCGGCGACGGAGGCCAGTGGGGCTTGGCGGGGGAGCCCGCGTGCTTCCGGCGCGGACTCCGGCATCGCGCGGTAAGCCAGGTGCGCGACGAACCGGGCCAGGCGTGGCGCGGTGAGGGAGGCGAGTTCGGCGGCCGTGCCTTCGGGGAGGTTGAGGATCTCGGGCCGCTTTTCGAGCGCCTTGATGACCAACGCGGCCGCGCGTTCGGGGCTGCTGGACGGGATCGCCTCATAGGACGCGGCGGCGGGCGCGATCATGTCCGTGCGCACCAGCGGCATCCGAAGCGAGGTGAAGGTGATGCCGTCGGACAGCGTTTCGCGCCCCGCGGTGCGGCCGAACTCCTCAAGTGCGGCCTTCGACGCGAGGTACGCGGTGAAGCGCGGGGTGTCGGTCTGCAGGCCTTGCGTGGTGACGTTGACGATGTGGCCGAAGCGCCGCTCGGTCATCGACGGCAGCAGGCCGAGGATCAGCCGGACCGGGCCGAAATAGTTGACGGCCATCGTGCGCTCGTAGTCGTGGAACCGTTCCGTCGAAAGCTGGACGGACCGCCGGATCGAGCGGCCGGCGTTGTTGACCAGCATGTCGACCGCGCCGTGCTCGGCGAGGACGTCCTTGACCAGCGCGTCGATCGCGTCGCCGTCGGTCAGGTCGCAGGGGTACGAGTGGGCCTTGCCGCCGCCGTCGGCGATCTCCTGGCGGACCTGCTCGAGCTGGTCGGCGCGCCGGGCCACGAGGAGGACCTCGGCGCCGCGTCGGGCGGCGGCCAGCGCGGACGCCTTGCCGATGCCCGAGGACGCGCCAGTGATGAGAACAACCTTGCCGTGCAACGGTCCGCGTGGGTCCTGCCGCCGGCCGCGGTCGACGTCGAGGTGCTCCAGCCAGTAGCGGTAGATCGGGCCCGCGTACTCGCGCAGCGCGGGGAGTTCGATGTCGCTCCCGGCCAGCGCGGCCGTGGTGACGGCGGTGTCGAAGTCCACCGGCATGCTCAGATGCGGCAGGACTTCCAGCGGGACACCGAGTTCTGCCAACACACTTGCCCGGGCGGACCGGCCGCCGGGGATGCGGTCGACTCCGGCGGCGGCGAGTTTCGCGACCCGGCTACCGGCGTTTTTGATGATCGCGGACACGCCTGCGGGCAGTGTCGCGCCGATGCGCGGGGCCCCGGCGGCGCGGGCGAAGGCGTTGTAGACCTCGTTCAGCGGCTGCGGCCGCGGCGAAGCGAGGTGGTACGTGCTGCCCGACGGCGCTTCGGCGTGCATGAGATGTTCCATCGCCTCGACGACGTAGTCCACCGGGACGAGGTTCGTCGCGCCGAGATCCGGTCCGGCGAGCGGAAGCCGGGCGGGCAGCGCGGCGAGGCGGGAGATCGCGGGCAGGAAGTAGTACGGGCCGTCGATCTTGTCCATCTCGCCGGTCCGCGAGTCGCCGACCACCGCGGAGGGGCGATACACCCTGTACGGCACGGCAGTCTGCTCGCGCACGAGCTTCTCGGCTTGGAACTTCGTTGCGTGGTAAGGCGAAGCGAAGCTCTGGCCGAGGTCGAAGTCGGCTTCGGTGAACTTCCCGGCGTAGGTCCCGGCGACGGCGATGGACGACACGTGGTGCAGCCAGCCCGCTCCGGCCGCGGCGGCGAACGCGATCGTGTTGCGGGTGCCGTCGACGTTGGCGGCGCGGTTCGCGGCATCGCCGGCTGTCAGGTCGTAGATGGCGGCCAGGTGGACGACGTGGTCGACGCGTCCGAGGGCGGTGATGTCGACGCCCAGCGCGTCTTCGGTGAGGTCGCCGATGACGGGGACCAGTCGCTCGGAGTTCGGCCAGTGCTCGGCGAGCGCGGCCAGCTTGCCGCGGGAGGTCTCCCGGGCGAGTGTGTAGACGGTTTCCGTGTCGCGCCGGTTCAGTAGGCGCGCGACCAGGCGTTTTCCGAGGAAACCGGTTGCGCCTGTCACGAAATATGTCTTTTTCATGTCTTGATGATGCCACTACCTACCCGTCAGTAGGAAGGGGTGTCGGCTTCGTTCTCCGGAGTTCGTGCCACGACGACCACCGCGTCCCGCAAGGCCGCGCGCAGGCGCCCGACGTCGAGAGGACCCAGAACGGCGGCCTCTCCGGGGGGTACGACGAGCACGACCTTGTCACTGCTGACGAACACGGTCACGTCTCTGCGCCTGCCTGCCAGGTCGCGGCAAGAGATCGACCATTCGTCCCGAGTCGACACGGCCTTCGCCCTCCTTGATTCGTCCAGTTTTTCCGGTTCTTCTATGGCTGTGACGGGTGGGCCACGCGGTCGTGACGCGGAACTCCGTAAATTACTACCGACGGGTTCAGTGGGCTGCTCGAAGACGCCGACAGCGGTAGCGTCCGGGTGAAAACGCTTGCAATACCCGGGAGGTTCGATGTCTGACCCCAAGAGAATCGTGATCGTCGGCGCTGGTCTGGCGGGTGCGTCCGCCGCGGCGGGGCTGCGGGACCGTGGTTTCGCGGGCGAAATACTCCTTCTGGGCACCGAAAAACATCGCCCGTACGAGCTACCTCCGCTGTCCAAAGGTGTACTTCTCGGCGACAAGGACGAACCCGATTGGGTGCGCGACGAATCGTTCTACGAAGAGCACGCCATTACCCATCGGCAAGGCGTCACCGCGACGCGGGTCGAACTCGGCGCGCGGCTGGTGCTCGACGACACGGGCGGCGAACACAGCTTCGACAGGCTGCTGTTCGCGACCGGCTCGCGGCCGCGCTCGGTGCCGGTGCCCGGCGCGGACCTCCCCGGGCTGAAGACGTTGCGCACCATCGAGGACTCGCTCTCGCTGCGCTCGGCGTTCATCGACGCCGAACGGGTGGTGATCGTCGGCTCGGGCTGGATCGGCTCAGAAGCCGCCGCCGCTGCGCGTAAGCACGGTGCCGAAGTCACCGTCGTCAGCCGGAGTTCGGCGCCGCTCGTTTCGGTTCTCGGTGACGAGGTGGCCGCGGTCTTCCACGGTCTGCACACCGAACACGGTGTCAACTGGCGGTTCGGTGCGAAGGTCGCGGAGTTCACCGGCGGCCCGGACGGTGTCCGCGGTGTCCGGCTGGGCGACGGCGAAGAGCTCACCGCCGACGTCGTGCTGGTCGCCGTCGGCGCCGCGCCGCGGGTCGAACTCGCGCATGCGGCCGGGCTGGAGATCGCCGATGACGGCGGCGTTTGTGTCGACGCGGGTTTGCGCACGGCCGCGCCGGATGTCTACGCCGCCGGGGATATCGCGGCGCATTTCCATCCGCGGTACGGAAAGCGGGTCCGGGTGGAGCACTGGGCCAACGCGAAGAACCAGGGCACGCACGTGGCGGGGAACCTGATCGGCGAGAACGAGCCGTACCTGAACTCGCCTTATTTCTTCTCGGACCAATACGACCTTGGCTGCGAATACCGGGGCCTGGCGGATCTCGACACCGACGAGCTCGTTGTCCGCGGCGATCTGGCGTCCCGCGAATTCACCGCGTTCTGGGTGCGTGGCGGTGAGGTGAGCGCGGCGATGAACGTCAATATGTGGGACGACGGCGATGCGCTCAAGTCCCTTGTGGACGGTCGCATGAAGGTGACCGCGGCCCAACTCCGAGACGACGATCTCGCGAAACTCGCCGAGACGTCGTAAGCGAGTTACGTATCGCCATCTGTCGACAGATGGCGATACGTGCGCCTAGGCGGTGAGGGGGACGTCGGCGACGGGCAGGGGAGTCTTGGCGCGGGCGAGGGTGAAGAAGACGAGCAGGGCCAGGGTGGCGAACCCGGCCATGACGAGGGCCATCGGCACCGCGGTGTCCGGGCCGCCGAGGCTGACCAGCGGCGTCGCGAGGCCGCCGATGACGAACTGCAGCACCCCCAGCAGCGCGGACGCCGAGCCCGCGTTCCCGGCCTGGTCGGCCAGCGCCAGCGAACTCGCGTTCGGCATGACCAGCCCGATACTGGACACGAGCACGAACAGCGGCACCAGCAGCGCGACGAGCCCGAGGTGCAACGACGTCGCGAGCAGGACACCGACACCGCCCGCGAACGACGCCAGCAGGCCCGCGATCAGCAGGGTTCGTTCCGGGAGCCGCCCGACGATCAGGCCGTTGAGCTGCCCGACGAGGACGATCCCGATGCCGTTGAGGCCGAACGCCAGGCTGTATCCCTGGGGGCTGAGACCGTAGATGTCCTGAAGTACGAACGAAGACCCGGAGATGTAGGCGAACAGCCCGGCGAACATCAACCCGGACGCCAATGCGTAACCGACGAACGACTTGTCGCGCAGGATCCGCGCGTAGGTGCGCAGGATGCTCATCGGCCTGGCTGGTTTGCGCAGCTCGACGGGCAGCGGCTCGGGGAGCGAGACGGCGACCACCGCCAGCAGCAGCGTGCCGAACACGGTCAGCACGACGAACACCCCGCGCCACGACGTGAGCGTCAGGATCTGGCCGCCGACGATCGGGGCGAGGATCGGCGCGAGGCCGTTGACCAGCATCAGCGTCGAGAAGAATTTCGTCATCGCGGTACCCGAGAACAGGTCGCGGACGGTGGCCCTGGCGATCACGATGCCCGCCGACGCGCCGAGCGCCTGGATCACGCGGGCGACGATCAGCAGCTCCGCGCTCGGGCTGACCACACACAGGATCGAGCCGACGACGTAGAGCGCGAGCCCGGCCAGCAGCGGCTTGCGGCGGCCCATCGCGTCGGACAGCGGGCCGACCACGAGCTGGCCCAGCGCGATCCCGATGATGAACGCGGTCAGCGTCAGCTGCAGGACCGTGTCGGAGCTGTGAAGATCGTCGGTCATGGTCGGCAGCGCCGGCAGATACATGTCGATGGACAGCGGCCCGAACGCCGACAGTCCGCCGAGGATCAGCGCGTAGCGCGCCTTGCTGTGCTTCCTGATGCTTTGGTCCCGGACACGCTCAGCAGTACCCGCGCTCATCAATCTCCCGCCAGTGTCGAGTCAACCCCTGGACAGGAACTTGCTTCGGGTTGGTAAATATTCCGTGAGCGGACAACCATCCGATGAATATATGATACATAACCGGCATTGCTCTAGCCGTGATCACGACAGATGCGGTATACATCCGATGTCTGATCGTCCCGTTGTAAGGATCGAGTTGTTGGAAGGAACGCCCGTGCAGTTGCTGCGTCTCGGGGAACCGGGAAGTGAACGTCCCTTCGTGCGTGCCAGCGACGGTACGCTCCATGACCTCACTTCGCTGACCTCTGACATCGATGGCGGCTTCCTTGCCGCCGACGGGATCGCCAGAACCGCCGCCGCGCTCGAAAACGGCGCGTTGCCCGTGGTGGAGGAGTCATCCGATGTCCGCGTCGGGTCGCCGATCGCGCAGCCAGGCAAGGTCGTCTGCATCGGGCTGAACTACCGCCGCCACGCCGAGGAGACCGGCGCCGCCATCCCGGGCGAGCCCGTGGTCTTCATGAAGGCGCCGGACGTCGTCGTCGGCCCGGCCGACCCGCTGTTCATCCCGCGCACCTCGACGGCCACCGACTGGGAGGTGGAGCTCGGCGTGGTCATCGGCCGCACCGCGCGCTACCTCGACAGCCCGGCCGACGCGCTCGACCATGTCGCCGGGTACGTGCTGTCCCACGACGTCTCCGAGCGCGACTTCCAGATCGGCCGCGTCGGCGGCCAGTGGGACAAGGGCAAGTCGTGTGAGAACTTCAACCCGCTCGGCCCGTGGCTGCTCCCGGCGAGCCAGGTCGCCGATCCGCAGGACCTGGGCCTGCGGCTGTGGGTCAACGGCAAGCAGTGGCAGAACTCGTCGACGAGCGACATGATCTTCACCGTGGCCGAGATCATCCACCACCTCAGCCAGTTCATGGTGCTGCGCCCGGGTGACCTCATCAACACCGGCACGCCCGAGGGTGTCGCGCTCGGCCAGCCCGAGCCCAAGCCGTATCTGCGCGACGGCGACGTCGTCGAGCTGGAGATCGACGGGCTCGGCCGGCAGAAGCAGACGGCGAGGCAAGCCTGACATGGCGAGGATCACCGGGATGGAGGTCCTCGACGTCCGGTTCCCCACTTCGCGAGAGCTGGACGGCTCGGACGCGATGAACCCGGACCCCGACTACTCGGCGGCGTACGTCGTCCTGCACACCGACGGCGGCCCGGACGGCTACGGCCTCACCTTCACCATCGGGCGCGGCAACGACGTGCAGGCCGCCGCGATCAAGGCGCTCGAGCACCACGTGATCGGCAAAGAGGTGCCGGAGGACGCGGCCGCGCTGGCCAAGTTGTCCGCCGAACTGGTCGGTGACTCGCAGTTCCGCTGGCTGGGCCCGGAAAAGGGCGTGGCGCACATGGCGATCGGGGCCGTGGTCAACGCGGCCTGGGATCTCGCCGCGCGCCGGGCCGACCGTCCACTGTGGAAGTTCCTGTCCGAGATGACGCCCGAGGAGCTCGTCGGGCTCGTCGACTTCCGCTACCTCAGTGACGCGCTCACCGAACAGGAAGCGCTGGACATCCTGCGCGCGGCCGTGCCGGGCCGTCAGGAGCGCACGGAAAAGCTGCTGCGCAACGGTTATCGCGCGTACAGCACGTCACCGGGCTGGCTCGGTTACTCCGACGCGAAGCTTGTGCGGCTAGCCGAACAGGCCGTCGCGGACGGCTTCGACATGATCAAGCTGAAGGTCGGCGGTGACCTCGACGACGACATCCGCCGGATGAAACTCGCCAGGGAGACCGTCGGTTCCGGCATCCGCATCGCGGTGGACGCCAACCAGCGCTGGGACGTCGCCCCGGCCATCGCGTGGATGGAGGCGCTCGCGCCGTACGACCCGTACTGGATCGAGGAGCCGACCTCACCCGACGACGTCCTCGGGCACGCGGCCATCGCCAAGGCGGTCAGCCCGATCAAGGTCGCCACCGGTGAGCACGTCCAGAACCGCGTGATCTTCAAGCAGCTCTTGCAGGCCGACGCGCTGTCGGTGTTGCAGCTGGACGCCTGCCGCGTCGGCGGGATCAACGAGAACGTGGCGATCCTGTTGCTGGCGGCCAAGTTCGGCGTCCCGGTGTGCCCGCACGCCGGCGGGGTCGGGCTGTGCGAGATGGTGCGGCACCTGTCGATGTTCGACTTCGTGGCGGTGTCCGGGACCGATACCGACCGCTCCATCGAATGGGTCGACAACCTGCACGAACACTTCACCGACCCGGCGGTCGTGCGCGACGGGCGTTACCTCGCCCCGACCGTCCCCGGGTTCTCCGCCCGTATGCACGACGCCACCCTGCGGCGGTTCCTGTTCCCCGACGGTCCTGAATGGACGGAGAGTGCCTCGTGACTGACTTCGAAGGCCTGGTCGCCGTGGTGACCGGTGGCGCGTCCGGAATCGGCCTCGCCACCGCCGAACTGCTCGCCTCCCGCGGCGCGACGGTGGCCGTGCTCGACCTGAAGCCCGACAACCTGCCGGGCGAGCTCACCGGGTTCCGCGCCGACGTCAGCTCGAACGACGAGGTCGTGGCGGCCATTGATACTGTCGTAAATCGGTTCGGCCGGATCGACGTCGTCGTGAACAACGCCGGAATCGGTGCGCAGGGCGACGTTTCGGCCAACGACGACGACGAATGGCACCGCGTGCTGGACATCAACGTCGTCGGCATGGCGCGGGTGAGCCGGGCGGCGCTGCCGCATCTGCGGAAGTCGCCGTCGGCGGCGATCATCAACACCTGTTCGATCGCGGCCTGGGCCGGATTGCAGGCGCGGGCGCTGTATTCGGCCAGCAAGGGCGCGGTGCTCTCGCTGACTCTCGCGATGGCCACCGATCACCTCGCCGACCACATCCGGGTCAACTGCGTGTGCCCGGGAACGGCCGACACCCCGTGGGTCGGCAGACTGCTCGACACCGCTTCCGACCCGGAGGCCGAGCGGGCCGCGCTCGCCGCGCGTCAGCCGATGGGCAGGCTGGTCTCGGCGGACGAGGTCGCGAACGCGATCGTCTACTTGGCGAGCCCGCTGTCAGCTTCCACCACCGGCACAGCGTTGGCTGTGGATGGTGGGATGTACGGTCTTCGTCCTCGTGGGCCCGTTCAAAAGTAGTTCCGGTAATTCAAGCTTCGCCTGTCATCAAGGAGGATGCGGTGCGTAATTCGCTGATCAAGGTGGCCGCCGCGACGGCCGTGCTCGGGCTCGCCCTGAGTGCCTGTGGATCCACAAAGGACGCGGGCCCCGCCCCGGGCGGCCAGGCGGAGGGTGGCAAGGTCGGCGCGACCGTGCCGCTGCTGACCTCGCCGTTCTGGCAGGCCTACAACAACTATGTGCCCACCATGGCGAAGCAGTTCGGCGTCGAGACGCTGCCGACGGTCAACGCCGACAGCGACCCGACCAAGCTCATCACCGATATCAACAACCTGCTCAACCAGGGCATCCGCGGCCTGGTCGTCACCCCGCTCGACTCCGCCGCGATCGTCGCCGGGCTGAAGCAGGCGGAGAACAAGGGCGTCCCGGTGGTCGCAGTGGACGTCGCGCCGGAGAGCGGCAAGGTGGCGATGGTCGTCCGCGCCGACAACAAGGCGTACGGCACCAAGGCTTGCGAGGCCATCGGCGCGCGCGTGCCGCAGGGCAAGGTCGTGCAGATCATGGGTGACCTGGCCTCGGTCAACGGCCGTGAGCGCTCGGAAGCGTTCCGCGCGTGCGTGCAGACCAAGTTCCCGGCGCTGCAGGTGCTGGAAATCCCCGCGGAGTGGAAGGCCGACAAGGCCGCGTCCGGCCTCGAAGGCCTGCTCACCGCGAACCCGGACATCAAGGCCGTCTACATGCAGGCCGGTGGCGTCTACCTCGCACCGACGCTGGCGGCGTTGAAGCGCAAGAACATGTCCTTCCCGGTCGGCGACCCGAAGCACGTCGTGCTGGTCAGCAACGACGGCATCCCGCAGGAGCTCGACGCGATCCGCAAGGGTGAGCTCGACGCGACGGTCTCGCAGCCTGCGGACGACTACGCGAAGTACGGCATGTACTGGATCAAGAAGGCCATGGCGGGTGAGACCTTCAAGCCCGGCCCGACCGACCACGGCAGCACCATCGTCGAGACCCATCCGGGAATCCTCGAGGACCAGCTGCCCGCGCCGGTCGTGACCAAGGACAACGTCGATGACAAGGCCTTGTGGGGCAACAACCTATGACGGAGCTGCCCACCGGGGCCACCGCTTCGGTGGTCAGCGCGAAAGGGGTCGGCAGGCGCTACGGGCCGACCGTGGCCCTGCACGACGTCAGTTTGACCGTCCGGCCCGGCGAGTCGCACGCACTCGTCGGCCGGAACGGCGCCGGGAAGTCGACGCTGGTCTCGCTGATCACCGGACTGTCCAAACCGGACACCGGGACGATCGAGTTCGGCGGTGAGCCCGCGCCGCCGATCAGTCAGCGCGAGGCCTGGCGAAGCCGGGTCGCCTGCGTTTACCAGTACTCCACGGTGATCCCGCATCTCACGGTCGCGGAGAACCTGTTCCTCAACCGGCAGTCCGGTGGCAAGTTCGCCATCAGCTGGAAGAAGCTGCGCAGCCAGTCGCGTGAGCTGCTGGACTCCTGGGGGGTCGAGGTCGACGTCGACACCCCGGCCGGTGAGCTTTCGGTGGAGGACCGGCAGTTCGTCGAGATCGCGCGTGCGTTGTCCTATGGGGCCAGGTTCATCGTGCTCGACGAGCCGACGGCCCAGCTGGACCGGCAGGCGATCGAGCGGCTGTTCGTGCGGATGCGGGACCTGCAGGCCGCCGGGGTCACCTTCCTGTTCATTTCCCATCACCTGCACGAGGTTTACGACGTCTGCCAGGCCGTGACCGTGCTGCGCGACGCGCGGCACGTCGTCACCGCGCCGGTTTCCGAGCTGAGCCGGGCCGAGCTGGTGGACGCCATGACCGGCGAACAGGGCGGCTTGATCGTGGCCGACGCTGCTTCGCGGGAGAAACTCGCCGAGGATTCCGCGGCCGCGGTGACCGTGGATTCGCTGTCGGGCGATTCGTTCGAGAACGTGTCGTTCCAGCTGCGCCGCGGTGAGGTGCTCGGGTTCGCGGGCAGCAACGCCAGCGGCAAGCACCAGCTGGCCGAAACGGTGTACGGACTGCGAAAGCCGTCCGCGGGCACTGTTTCCGTCGGCGGCAAGACGCTCGAACCGGGTGACGTGCTCGCCGCGATGCGGGCCGGGATCGGTTGTGTGCCAAGGGACCGGCATCACCAAGGGCTCGTTTTAGGACTGTCCATCGCGGACAACGCGACCATGTCGATCCTCGATCGGCTGGGCCCGGGCGGGATCGCGTCCCCCGCCGCGCGGACGAAGGTGGCCACCAAAGCCGTCGCGGACTACGGCATCGTGACCGCCGGGCCGAACGAGCCGGTTTCCTCGCTCTCGGGCGGAAACCAGCAGAAGGTCGTGCTCGCGCGGTCGCTGGCCAGTGATCCGAACGTGCTGGTGCTGATCAACCCGACCGCGGGCGTGGACGTCAAGTCGAAGCAGGCGCTGCTCGCCGTCGTCGATCGCGTGCGGGCCGAAGGCAAAGCGGTAGTGATCGTCAGTGACGAGCTGGACGACTTGCGCCTCAGTGACCGGGTCCTGGTCATGCGGGCGGGCGAAGTCGTCGCGGAACATCAGGCCGGATGGTCGGACGGCGACCTCGTGGCCGACATCGAAGGGGTAGAGCTCCATGACTGACGTGCTCGTGGCTTCGCCTGTCCGGGCGAAGCGGACCGGGTGGCTGCGGGAGCTCGCGCTGCTGCCCGCCCTCGTCGTGCTGATCCTGATCGGCGGGCTGGTCAACGACAGCTTCCTGAGCTTCGACAACCTCATCAGCGTGCTCGGCGCGTCCGCCGCGCTGGCGCTGGTCGTGCTCGGCGAGTCGCTCGTGCTGATCACCGGCAAGTTCGACCTGTCGCTGGAATCGACAGTGGGCATCGCGCCGGCGCTCGGGGCGATGCTGGTGATCCCGGCGCTGTCGGCGGGCTTCGGCACCGAACTGCCGACTTTCGCGGGCCTGGTCGCGATTCTGGTCGTCGGCGCGCTCGTCGGGGTGGTCAACGCGTTCCTGATCATCAAGCTGCAGTTGAACGCGTTCATCGTCACGCTGGCGATGCAGATCGTGCTGCGCGGGCTGCTTGTCGGCGCTACCAACGGGAAGACGCTGTTCGACCTGCCCGAGTCGTTCACGAACCTCAGCACCACGACGTTCCTGTCGCTGCCGATGTCGGTGTGGCTGGCCGCGATCGCGTTCGCCATCGCCGGGTGGATCCTGCGCTACCACCGGATCGGCCGCGCGCTGTACGCGATCGGCGGGAACCGGGAAGCCGCCAGGGCCGCCGGTATCCGCGTCGACCGGATCTCGATGATGGTGTTCGTCGTCGCCGGTGTGCTCGCCGCGCTCGGTGGTCTGGTGCTGACCGGTTACGTCGGCGCGCTCAACGCCGGGCAGGGCAGCGGGATGGTCTTCACCGTCTTCGCCGCCGCGGTCATCGGCGGGATCTCGCTCGACGGCGGGCGCGGCACGATGTTCGGCGCGCTCACCGGCGTCCTGCTCATCGGCGTGGTGCAGAACCTGCTGACGCTCTCGCAGGTTCCGGCGTTCTGGATCCAGTCGGTCTACGGCGGCATCATCCTGGTGGCGTTGATCATCTCCCGCTTCGCCAGCGGCAAGTCGCAGCTTTAAGAGGGGGTGACCGTGGTGTCGGGCTCATCAGCCGAACCGAGGGCGTTGCGCAGCCACTGCTCGACGCCGTTGACGTGCACCGTCGCCCAGGAACGCGCCAGCTCGGGCTCGCGCGCGGCGATCGCTTCGTAAATGGCGGTGTGCTGCTCACGGGTCTTCGCCACGGCGCCTTCCTGGGTGAGGCCACGCCAGATCCTGGCGCGCGCCGTCGGCCCGGAAAGGCTGTCCAGCAACGAACACAGCACGGGATTGCCGGAACCGTCGGCGATCTTGCGGTGGAACTCGAGGTCGTTGGCGACCAGCGCTTCAACGGTCGGGGTGTCGTCCAGGGTGTCGAGATGCTCGCGCAGCTCGGCGATGTCCGCGTCGCTCATGTGCATCGCGGCGAGCGCTGTCGCGGCGGGCTCGAGAATCCGGCGCACCGCGAGGAAGTCGAGCACGGTGTCGTCGCGGTGGAAGTCGATGACGAAGGTCATCGCGTCGAGCAGCAGATGCGGTTCGAGGCTGGTCACGTACGTGCCGTCGCCCTGGCGGACGTCGAGCACCCGGATCAGGCACAGCGCTTTGACGGCCTCGCGCAGGGAACTGCGCGACAGCCCGAGGCGCTGGGCGAGCTCGGCTTCCTTGGGCAGCCTGTCTCCCGGGGCGAGCTCGCCGGTGATGATCATGTTTTTGATCTTGTCGATCGCGACGTCGGTGACCGGCATGGTGACCGCCCTCCCCGAAGACCTCGGATGTTTACCTGGTTCTGGACAGAGTGCCATGTCTTGGCAGAAGGAGGAGCGGTGACCCAGCGTGTCGCGTTACACACTCGCTTGAAGCCGGGCAAGGAATCCGCGTACGACACCATCCACGCGACGATCCCGCCCGAGCTCGACGTCGCCATGCGGGAGGCGGGAGTCAAGGCGTGGCGGATCTGGCGGGACGGGTTGGACCTGTTCCACGTTGTCGAGGTGGACGACTACGCGGCCATGCGCGCCGCGCTGCGTGACCACTCGGCCAATATTCCTTGGCAGGCCAGGATGGCCGAGCTGCTGGACGTCGAGGACGACTACTCGGGCAACGACTCGGGACTCGCACAGGTTTGGGAGCTGCCTTGAACATCGACGTCACCCCGCTCGGCCTCGGCTGCGCGCCGCTCGGGAACCTGTACCAGGCGATCTCCGACGAGACGGCCACCGAGACCGTCGAGGCCGCCTGGGCCGACGGCATCCGGTACTTCGACACCGCGCCGCACTACGGCCTCGGCCTGTCCGAACGGCGGCTCGGCGCCGCGCTCGCCGGGCATCCGCGCGACGAATACGTGCTGTCCACGAAGGTCGGGCGGATTCTGGAGCCCAATCCCGCGGGTGCGTCCGAGCTCGACGACCAGGCTTTCGAGGTCCCCGCGGCCTACAAACGGCGTTGGGACTTCAGCCGCGACGGCGTTTTGCGTTCGCTCGAGGACAGTTTGGAACGCCTCGGGCTCGATCGCATCGACATCGCGTACGTGCACGACCCGGACGACCACTTCGAGGAAGCCGTCCTCGGCGCGCTGCCCGCGTTGGTCGAACTGCGTCGCCAAGGCGTGCTCAAGGCCATCGGCGTCGGCATGAACCAGACGCCGATGCTGGCCGAGTTCATCCGCAAGTGTGACGTCGACGTGATCATGGTGGCCGGGCGCTACACGCTGCTCGACCAGCCGGCGCTCGACGAGCTGCTGCCGCTGTGCCAGGAACGCGGGGTGTCGGTGATCGCGGCCGGGGTGTTCAACGGCGGCATCCTCGCGACGGCCACCCCCGGCACCAAGTACGACTACTCCGACGCGCCCGCCGAGCTGATCACCAAGGCGAGCCGCATCGCCGAGGTGTGCGAACAGCACGGCGTCGAGCTGCCGGACGCGGCGATGGCGCTGCCCGCCGCGCACCCGGCCGTCGCGAGCGTGGTCGTCGGGGCGCACAACGCGGAGCAGATCCGCGCGAACGTCGCCCGTTCCCGGGTGGAGGTCCCGGCGGCGCTATGGGCCGACCTGATCGCCGAAGGCTTGCTGCGACCGGACGCCGTGGTGGAGGCTGCTGCCTCATGATCGACGCGCACCACCACCTCTGGGATCCGGGCCGCCGCGAGTACCCGTGGATGACCGGCGAGGCACTCGACCCGATCCGGCGGCCGTACACAGTGGACGATCTCCGCGCGGTGACGGACGCGGCCGGGGTGCGCGCCACGGTCCTCGTACAGACGGTGTCCTCGCGTGAGGAGACCGAGGAATTCCTCGACACCGCGGCCGCCGAGCCGGTGATCGCCGGAGTTGTCGGCTGGGTCGATCTCACCGCGGAAGATGTCGCGGACCAGCTCGCCGCGTTGGCCGGACGCGGTCCGCTGGTGGGGATCCGGCACCAGGTCGAGGACGAAGAGGACCCCGGCTGGCTCGCCCGCCCGGAGGTCTTGCGCGGACTCGCCGCCGTCGGCGCCGCGGGCCTGACCTACGACCTGCTCATCCGGCTCGACCAGTTCGACGCGGCGCGGGCCGCGGTGGACTCGCTGCCGGAGGTTTCGTTCGTCCTCGACCACGCGGGCAAGCCGCCGATCGCGCACGGCCCGTGGGAGCCGTGGGCGTCCGAGCTGGCTTCGCTGTCGGAGCGGGCGAACGTCTACTGCAAGCTCTCGGGCCTGGTGACCGTGGCCGACTGGACGGAATGGCGGGTCGGGCACCTGCGTCGTCACGCCGAACACGTGCTCGACAGCTTCGGCGCCGAGCGGCTGATGTTCGGCTCGGACTGGCCGGTCTGTGAGCTGGCCGCGTCCTACCAGGTGGTCCGCGACGCCGCGATGTCGCTGACCGGGCCGCTCTCCGACGCCGAACGCCTCGAGGTCTTCCAGCGCACCGCCGCCCGCGTGTACCCGCTCGACATCACCTGATTGAGACTTCCCCCGGTCGGGTAGCCCGGGATCATGACGAGTTCCTTCGAAGATCCTGTCGGTCTCGAACAGCCCGCCGACGACGTGTTCGAGCAGCGGCTCGAGGTGGAGCCGGCGCCGATCGACCCCGCTCAGCTGGCGCTGCCGCTGGAGGCGAACGCGGTCGACGCCGTCGAACAGCGAGAAGAAGTTCCCGAGGACGTGTAGAGAACGACGAAACGGGGTACCAGAGGCTCGTCGGAACGAACGGCGGGGAGATCCACTATGTCGGACACATCGAAGTTGCCCAGTCCTGTGGTCGAGGCTTGGGACTGGCAGGTCGAGGGCAATTGCCGCAATCTCGACAGCGGGGTGTTCTTTCACCCGGACGGCGAACGGGGGTTCGCCAGGGCCGATCGCATCGCCAACGCCAAGCGGATCTGCCAGTCGTGCCCGGTGATCGTCCAGTGCCGCCATCACGCGCTGACGGTCGAGGAGCCGTTCGGGGTGTGGGGCGGCCTCGACGAGACCGAACGGCGTGAGGCCATCGCGCACCGCCGGACGACCAGCGACGCGGCCTAGGTGTGTGTCTGGCAAATCAAGTTCACCAGACACAGCACTAGCGCGTCGGGTCGGTGCCGTTCGGCTGCCGCGGACCAGGGCCGGGTGACCACCAGCCCGGCACGGTCTTCGTGCCGTGCCGCACGGTCGGCTTGCTGCCCTCCGCGAACGGCTCGACCTGCAGCAACTTGCCCCAGGACTGCGCGGGCTGCCCGATGAGATAGCTCGGTACCTCGGGCTGGTCGGCGATCTCCTCCAGCCAGCCGATCGGGCCACCGGTCGAGCTGGCGGCCCATTTCGCCTCGGCCGCGAGACCGCCCGCGGTGATCCGATACTCCGGCATCTTCGCGATCCCGTCGTGCGAGGTCATCGGGCGCGCGCACGGGTAGACGAACGAAGCGGGCCAGTCCAGGTACACCGGCTTCGTGCCGATCTTCTCCGTCAGCGTGGTGAACGTCGGCACGCGTGGTGCGGTGGCGGCGATCCAGCCGTCCTCGGTGAGGTCGTCGTCGCGCGCGGTCACGCGGACGGCCGTCGTCTCGGGCGGCAGGTCACGCAGGTTCAGCCGCACGTCGTTCCACTGGCCGTTCCCGACCCCGGCGGGCAGCACGAGCTGGCTCCGCAGCACTTTCACCCCTTCGGGTGTTAGTTGCCCGTACTCGATGCTGACCGACGTCGCCTTGTGCCCGGCGCCCGCCGCCGCGACGACGACCTGCCCGTTCTCCGGCTTCTCCGGCAGGTCGAACCAGACGCTGCGCAGCTGGCCGACGCGGGTCTCGCGCTCGGCGTAGCTGCTCCACATCGGCACCTTCTCGGTGGTGAAACCGTGCGGTGGCTCGGCGATCGGGTCCTTGTCGTCGTCCCCGGCGACGGTGTGGAAACCGACCCCGGTCAGGCCATTCTCCTCGTCGGGCCGCGGCAGTGGCGAGGCCTCTTCTTCGGGGGGTTTGGCGTCGTCGACGGTTTCCTGCGAGTTCGCCGGGAGCGGCCGCAGCATGCTCGTGATCGGGTCCCGCTCGACCATCACGTGGTCGGAGAGGTTGCAGCTCTTGCCGAGCACGTGCTCGATGTTCGCCGCGCCGAGGCTGTAGCTGCCGGACTGCTGGTGGATCGCCATCGCCATGCTGACGAACTCGCCGCCCGCGACCAGGCCGCAGACCGTGACCAGCGAGACCGAGCCCAGTTTCAGCGCCCGCCCACGACGTTCCTGGGTGCCGTTCTCCTGCCCGGGCCGCTGCGCGCGGACGTTCTCCACGAACGCGACGATCGTCGAGATCCCCGCCCCGATCAGCAGGATCGTCGACAGCGAAACAGGTCCGATCTTCGGCGCTTCGTCGGCCCACGGGACACCGAGCTTCGACACGAACCAGTAGGCGTTCGGGCCGGTCGCGGCGAGCGCGGCGACCACCAGCAGCCCGGCGAGGAAGGCCGCGCGGTTGCGTTTGGACCGCAGCACCGATGAGCTCGTGGCGAGCGCCGTCAGCGCCGCCATCGACGACCCGACCGCCGCGAACGCGCCGAAGTGATGGGTCCACTTCGTCGGCGTCAGGGCCAGTAGCAGGAAGAACAACGCCGTCGTGCCGATCAGGCGCCGGCTCGGGCCGAGTGCCGCGCCGGGGATGCGCCCACGTCGCAGCAGCACGACCAGGCAGGTCCCGGTGCAGAGCAGGATCAGCAACACGGGGAAGCGACGCGTCGCCGAGCCGTCCGGTGAGCTTTCGAAAAGCAGCTGGTACCGCGCGAGTTCCTCGAACCACGACAGGCTCGGCCCGACCTCCGTGCGGATGCGGGTCGCTTCCTGCACGGTCGCGAAAGTCTGGTCGGCGAAGATCACGACCAGCACGAGCACGCCCGCGGCGAGGATCGGCGAAAGCACCGGCAACCAGCCGGTCTTCGCGCGAGCCTGCAGCAGTTTGGCCAGCGGCCGGGCGGCGACGAGGAAGGGCGCGACGGCGATCAGCCCGGTCGGCGTCGCGGCCAGCGTCAGCGCCGCGGCGAGCAGGCCGAGACACAGCGGGAGCAGCCGTCGCGTCACCAGCGCCCGCTCGACCGCGCAGATGGCCAGCAGGGAGCCCAGCGCGGCGACCGGTTCCGGGCGGACGCCGTTGTTGAACGGCAGCCACCAGACCAGGAACACCGCCGCCGCCGCCCAGCCCGCCGCCGGGCTCGTGCGGACCTGCGTGCCGAGGCGTGGCATCACCTCACGGCTGATCAGCAGCCAGCTCAGCGCGCCGAGCAGGAACGACGGCAGCCGGATCCACGGCGGCACCGTGCTGACCTGCGCCATGAGCTCGTAGACGTGGTAAACCCAGCCGAACGGCGCCTCGGCGACACCGAACCAGCGGTGGTAGTTCGTCAGGAAACCGGTGTCCTCGGTGACTCTCGCCATGGTGAGGATGTAGCCGTCGTCCGAGGTGACCGGGCCGATGAACACCCACGCGCCGAGCGCCAGGAACACCGTCGCGTCACGCGGGGTCAGCCGCCACCAGCCGACCGGCGCCCAGCGTGGCGCGCGGCGGGCCGTGCCGGAGTCCAGCCGGTACACCGCGATCAGGCAGCCGATGAGCGAGAGCAGCGCCAGTATCCCGACGGCGATCTTCCAGCCCGTCGGCGACGACTGGTAGCGCGTGTCGGGGACGATCGAGACCTTGAGCCCGGTTGTCGGATCTTTCCCGCCGCTGATCTCCGAATAGATGCCGACGACCCGCGGCCGGACGTCGCCGCTCTGGTCGAAGATCGTCGTGCCGCCGACGCTCAGCGTGGTGCGGGTGGCGTCGGAGGCGAGCCGGACGTCACAGTTCTCGGCGGGGAGCGGCTGGCGGGCGATCTGCTGGCCACGCATCGACGCGTCGAGCAGGCCGTTGTCGATCCGCAGCTGCACCCCAGCGCCGTTCTCCGAGCGGGCGTCCGGGATCGTCGCGTACAGCAGGGCCGGGCCTTGGGTGCGCTCGTCCGTGGCGTGGACTGTCGAGCAAGGCAGCTCGACATGCATGTCCTGCGCCCAATAACCGGTCAGTGGCGCGTTGACGGCGCCGGTGTCGGTGCCATTCGGCCAGACGATCTCGGCGGTGTCCTGCACCACCGGCAGGAACGGGAAAGCCAACGCACACAAGGCGGAGAGCAACCCGAGCGTGACGGCGAGCAGACGCATCGGCGCAACGCTAACGGTTCGGCGGCTCGCGCCTCAGGCAGGGTCGGGCCTGAACCGTTCTTCGTGGATCGCGGCGGCGAGCGGACGCCGTTGCCGCCAGCCGTGCCGTTCCAGATCGGGCACCTCCGCCAGCTCGCTGACCGCGCCGACGCAGAGCCACGCGACCGGGCGGACGCCGTCGGGAATGCCGACGAGATCGGCGAGGAACTGTTCGCGGTAGAAGCTCACCCAGCCGACGCCGAGACCTTCGGCCGTCACCGCCAGCCACAGGTTCTGGATCGCGAGACACACTGAATAGAGCCCGGCGTCGGCGATCGCGTGCCGGCCGAGGACGTCCGGCGAACCGCGTTTCGGGTCGTAGGTGACCACGATGCCCAGGCCGGACTCCATGATCCCCTCGATCTTGATCCGCGAGAACGTGTCGGACCGCTTGCCCCGCAAGGAATCCGCGAACACCGCGCGTTCACTGTGGACATGTTCGGCGAATGTGCCGCGTGTCACCGGGTCACGGACGAGCACGAAATCCCACGGCTGCGTCAACCCGACACTCGGCGCGGCGTGCGCGGCGGCGAGCACCCGGTGGAGGACTTCGGGGTCGAGCGGTTCGCCGGTGAACTCGCCGCGGACATCGCGCCGCCGGTTCAGTACTTCGTAGAACTCGCTGATCACTGGGCGAACACCCATGCTGCTGCTGCCTCCACGGTGTCGACGGTCGGGGATTCCGGCCGTGTCGGGCGCCGCACGACCACCACGGGCAGGCCGAGGGCGCGGGCCGCGCCGAGTTTGGCGGAGGTCATCGTGCCCCCACTGTCCTTTGTGACCAGTACCTCGACGCGGTGGGTGCGCATGAGCGCGGTTTCGGCGTCGAGGAGGTACGGGCCGCGGTCGAGGAGCACTTCGAACTTGGCGGGCAGCGGCGGGGCCGGCGGGTCGACGCAGCGGATCAGGAACCAGAGGTCGTCGAGTGGTGCGAAAGCGGACAGGCCTTGGCGGCCGCTGGTCAGGAAAACGCGTTCGCCGAGCGAGGGGAGTATTTCGGCGGCCTGGTCCAGTGAATCCACCCAATGCCAGTCGTCCTCGGGTCCGGGCTGCCAGCCGGGCCTTTGTAGACGGAGCATCGGGACACCGGCGAGTTTCGCGCCCGTCACCGCCGAGTTGCCGATGAACTTGGCGAACGGATGGGTGGCGTCGACCACGGCCGAGACCTGGTTTTCGGTCAGCCAGGCGGCGAGGCCTTCCGGGCCGCCGAAGCCGCCGATCCGCACGTCGCCGACGGGGAGCTTCGGGTTGGCGACGCGGCCGGCCAGCGAGGAAACCACCGGCACCCCGCGTTCGACCAGTGCGGCGGCGAGCGCGCGGGCTTCCGACGTGCCACCGAGGACCAATACGACGCTCACTCCGTCATCCTGCCTGTGCTGTCGAGTGAGATGCGACAGGGGGCTTGCCAGCGGGAAGGTTCAAGTAGCACGATCATGCTTTGGCGGCCGGTAGCGAGGAGCCATCGTGGATGTTGTCGAGTTCAGTCCCCGGCCGGAGCAGTACGCGTGGACGTTCGGCGGCGCGGAACCGATCCGGCGGGTCACGCCCGGCACGCTGATGAAGCTCTGGACCGAGGACGCCTTCGGTGGCCGTCTGCAGAGCGCGTCGGACAAACCGAGCGAAAAGCTCGATATGCGCGAGGTGAACCCGCAGACGGGCCCGTTCTACGTCGAGGGCGCGGAACCCGGCGACACGCTGGCGATCCACTTCGTCGACCTGCAACCCGCGCGCGACTGGGCGGCGTCGGCGACCATCCCGTTCTTCGGCGGTCTCACCGGGACGGACCGCACGGCGATGTTGCACGAGCCGTTGCCGGAGCTCACCTGGATCTACCAGCTCGACCGCGAACGGCAGGTCGTGGTGTTCGAGGCGCAGCGCAGCGACATGCGGCTGGAGCTGCCCGTCGAGCCGATGCTCGGCACTGTCGGCGTCGCCCCGGCGGGCCGCGAGGTGCGCACTTCGCTGGTGCCGGACATGTTCGGCGGCAACATGGACACGCCGGAGATGCGTGCCGGCGCGACGTGTTATCTCGGCGTGAACGTCGAAGGCGCGTTGTTCTCCGTCGGCGACGGGCATTACCGGCAGGGCGAGGGCGAATCCTGCGGCACGGCCGTGGAAGGCGCCATGAACGTGACTTTGATCGTCGAGCTGATCAAGGGGCACGCTCCCGTCTGGCCGCGGATCGAACAGGACGGCCACTACGCCGTCGTCGGCTCGTCGCGGCCGCTGGAAGACGCGTGGCGGGCGAGCCAGGTCGGCATGATCACCTGGCTCGGCGAGCTGTACGGGCTCGACCGGCTGGACGCCTACCAGCTGCTCACGCAGATCAGCGAGTCCCCGCTGGCGAACGTCGTCGACGCCAACTACAGCGCCGTCACCAAGGTGGCCAAGAAGCTGCTGCCGGCTCGCGACGCCTACGACGGCATGCACCGCTACCTGCGTCAGCAGGCCGCGCACGCTTTGACCTATTGAGGAGAACGGCCATGGATCTTCAGCTCGCGGGGCTTCGGGCCCTGGTCACCGGCGGTACCAAGGGCATCGGCCGCGCGATCGTCGAAGGCCTGCTGGCCGAGGGCGTCGACGTGGCCTTCTGCGCGCGGACGGAATCCGACGTGAAGGCGACCGTCGAAGCGCTGGCCGATTCGGGCCCGCGTGTGCTCGGCGAGACACTGAACGTCGCCGACGGTCCCGCGCTGACCAGCTGGGTCGGCCGGGTCGCCGAGGAGTTCGGCGGGCTGGACATCGTGGTGTGCAACGTCAGCGCCATCGCCATCGGGCACGACGAAGCCACCTGGCAGACGAACTACGACGTCGACCTGATGCACACCGTCCGGGTCGTCAACGCCGCGCTCCCGCACCTGGAACGCAGCGACTCGGGGAACGTGGTCGTCGTGTCGAGCGTGTCGGCCCGCGAGATCGACTTCGCGTCCGCCGCGTACGGCGCGACGAAAGCCGCACTGGTCCACTACACGCAAGGCCTCGCGTTCGAGTTCGCGCCGAAGGGAATCCGCGCGAACTGCGTGTCGCCGGGGAACACGTCGTTCCCGGGCGGGGTCTGGGACCAGCTCAGCCAGAACGACCCGGCTTTTTACGAAACCGCGCTCGCGCTGAACCCGAGCGGGCGGATGGGCAAGCCGGAGGAGATGGCCTACGCCGTCACCATGCTGGCGAGCCCCCGCGCCTCCTTCATCTCCGGCACCAACGTCGTCGTCGACGGCGCCCTGACCCGAGGCGTCCAGCTCTAACCCCCACGCCATCTGTCGACAGCAATGCCACTGACTTAAGCTCGACTCAAGATCATCATTACCCTGGATGACTGGCATGCCACGCTCCGTGGCGACTCGGGTGTGGGTGCCAGGTGTGGCCAGTGCAGCCGCTTCTGGCATTTTTGATCATTTCTTTCTTGTCGGCGTGTCGATGTCTCCCATTTTGCTCATGGTGCTTGAATTTACACATGGGTGTGTTGTGGGATATGTTGCAGGAATCGGATGACCGATTAACTGATCATATTGGCCTCGGTGTTATGACCAGGGTAGTTTCACGTGATCTGGTTGACGAGGTTCTGAATTACACGGAGAAGAACGAGAAGCGGTCACGACTGCTACCGGCACGAGTTGTCGTGTACTATGTATTGGCGTTGACATTGTTTTACGGTGACGCCTACGAAGAGGTTCTGCGCAAGCTGGTCAATGGCCTTCAATTCTTGCGTGCCTGGCGAGCCGAGTGGGTGGTCCCCACCACAGGGGCGATTTCGAAGGCCCGGGTCCGTCTAGGTGTGGAACCGCTTAAAGAACTGTTCAGTCGGATCGCTGTTCCGATTGCCACGCCGGGAACACGCGGAGCGTGGTACCACGGCCACCGGGTCATGGCCATCGACGGCGTGATCCTGGACGCCCCGGATACGGAAGAGAACGTCGAGCGGTTCGAGAAGAATAAACACAGCAACGGCGAGAGCGCGTACCCGCAGGTGCGCATCGTCGGCTTGGCCGAATGCGGAACACATGCCATGGTGGCGGCGGAAATAGACTCCTGGCGCATCTACGAACGCGAGCTCACTGAGCGCCTGCTGGACCAGTTCGAGCCGAACATGCTGGTCCTGGCCGACCGCGGGTTCTACAGCTACGACCTATGGAAGCAGGCCGGCGAAACCGGAGCCGCACTCGTGTGGCGAGTCATGAAATCGATACGACTTCCCGTATTGGAAGAGTATTCCGACGGCTCGTACCTCTCGGAACTACTACCCAAACAACTGAAGGCCGACCTGAATAAGGGAATGAAACGACGCGTCCCGGAAGGAGTTCGCATACCGGTACGCGTCATCGAGTACAGGATCGGAAACCGAAAATCACCCGAAATCATCCGTCTCATCACCACCCTCCTCGACCACAAGGAAGCTCCCGCCGCAGAACTGGCCGCGCTCTACGCGGAACGCTGGGAATTCGAGATCGGCCTCGACGAAATCGAAACCCACCAGATCGCGAACTACCGAATCCTGCGATCCAAAAGGCCAGACCTAGTCGAGCAAGAGATCTGGGGACTGCTCATCACTCACTACATCATACGACATCTCATGCACCAAGCCGCCGACGACATCGACATCGACGAAGACCGACTCTCCTTCATTCGCAGCCTCCGTGTCGTCCGGCGAAGCATCACCAATGACGCGGATTTTCCCCCCTCAACACGCTGACAAACTCTTCGCCGAAGCGCTAGCTGAAATTGCTGAGCGACCCAACCCAAAACGACGACTACGCGCATACCCACGCGTCGTCAAACGACGGCAAGTCGGAGCGA
>NZ_DASYMU010000042.1:0-67848 GCF_036008905.1 Amycolatopsis sp.
GGGGGCACTGGATGCCCCCAACGCCGCTTTCGGGTACTTCCTAGGCCTCCACCGAAGCGGCGTGGACGAGACGGGCGTAGGGGCCGTCGGCGTCCAGCAGGTCCGCGTGGCTGCCCAGTTCGGTGATGCGCCCGTCTTCCAGCACGGCGACGCGGTCCGCGGCGGCCGCGGTGTGCAGCCGGTGCGCGATGGCGATCACCGTGCGCCCTTCCAGCACCCGGTTCAACGACCGTTCCAGCTCCCGCGCCGAACCGGTGTCGAGCAACGACGTCGCCTCATCGAGCACCAGCGTGTGCGGGTCGGCCAGGACGACCCGAGCCAGCGCGAGCTGCTGCGCGATCGCCGCGGGAACGGCTTGCGCGCCCGCGGCGAGCTTCGTGTCGAGCCCGTCCGCCAGCCCTTCCGCCCAGGCCAGCGCGCCGACCGAGGTCAACGCCGCCAGCAGCTCGTCGTCCGCCCAGTCGCCGCCGGCAGGGCGCACCGGGAGTGTCAGGTTCTCCCGCAGCGTCCCGGCGAAGACGTGGTGCTCCTGCGTGAGCAGCAGAACCTCGCCGCGTAGCACGTCTTCCGAAAGCCCGGAGACGTCCGTGCCGCCGATCCGCACCGAGCCCGACGTCGGCGCGGCGACCCCGGCCAGCAGTCTGCCGAGCGTCGACTTGCCGGCCCCGGACGGCCCGACGATCGCGAGCCGCTGCCCGCGCGGGATCCGTAGCTCGATGCCGTGCAGCACCTCGCGGCCCGTCGAGTACTCGAAGTGCACGTCGGTGACGGCGATGTCCCGGCCGCGCGGCGTGCTGCCGTCGCCGGACGCGTCGACAGCCTTGACGCCGAGCACCCGCCGCAGCGCGGCGATCGACACCTGGAGGTCCTCGAACCAGAACTGGATCTCGCTCAGCGGTGATGTCATCGCCTGCGTGTAGAGCAGTACGGTCGCGATCGTGCCGAGCCCGACCAGGCCTTGGCTGTAGGCCACGCCGCCGAGCACGAGCATCGCCGCGATCGGCATGACGTTGCTGATCTCCATCCACGGCAGCCAGTTCATCTGGATCCTCCGCAGCCGCTGCTCGCTGAGCAGGGCCAGCCGCAGTGCCTCGCGCCCGGAGGTGATCCGTCGTTCGGTCAACCCGAGCGCTTCCGCGGTCCGCGCGCCTTCGACGGTCTCGTGCATGTTCGACTGCACGTCGCCCCAGCGGTCCAGCATCCACGCCATCGACGCCGGGATGCGCCGCTGGTACCAGACGTTGGCGAGCACCAGCGACGGCACGGAAACCAGCAGCCCGAGCGCGAGCAGCGGTGAGGTCACGACGATGGCCGCGACCGTCAGCAGCACGGTGATCACCGCGACGAGGATCGTCGGCGCCGCGAAGCGCACCGAGTGGTCGATGCGGCCGATGTCGGAGGTGGCCCGACTGAGCAGGTCCCCGGTACCGGCCGCTTCGACGGTGCCCAGCGGCAACGTCAACGCGTTGCCTACGAGCTCCTCGCGGGTGTCCGCCAGCACGCGTTCGCCGAGCACCCGGGAGCGGAACTGCGCCAGCCGCTTCAGTGCGGATTGGACGAGCAGGATTACGACGAACGCGCCCGCCAGCAGATCGATCCGGCCGGCCGACATGCCGGCGACAACGGAGTCCACCAGCATGCCGATGATCTGTGGCCCGGCCAGCCCGACCACGGTGGCCAAGCCGAACAGCCCGATCATTACGGAGAACTCGCGCCGGTTGTTTCGCGCGGTGAGCTTCACCCACGCCCAGACCTCACGCCCGGACGCCAACGGCAGCCTTTTCATGCCCATACCTTCGAACTGAGTACTTCGTCGGCAACCACTGTCCATAGTGGACTTTGGCTGAACACCACGGTGGTCTTTCCCTGCCGCAGCTTCGCGACCCGCTCGGTGATGCGGGCTTCGGTATGCGCGTCGACGGCCGAAGTCGGCTCGTCGAGCACCAGTACATCCGCGTCGATGGCCAGCGCGCGGGCCAGGCTCAGTCGCTGCCGCTGCCCACCGGACACTTCCCGGCCGCGCTCGCCGATCAGCTCGTCGACACCGTTCGGCAAGCCTTCGATGATGTCGTCGGCGTCCGCGGCGAACAACGCCGCCGCGACGCCGACCTCGCTGGGTACGGCCGGGCTGACCTGCTCGCCGAGGATGCCGGAGAACCAGAGGTCCTGGTTGTGCGCGTAGACCACGCGCCGCCGCAGCTCGGCCAGAGCCACCTCGCGCACCGGAACGTCACCGACGCGGACGTCCTCGCCGTCCGACGGATCGGTGAAGCGGGCCAGCCTGTCGGCCAGCGATTCGGCGTCCGCACCCGCGTCGATCACGATCAGCTTGCCGGCGGGCACCGTGACGCCGGTCTCGGAGTCGTGCAGGCTCAACGGGCCCTCCGGCAGCGCGACAGGGTCGGCGGTGTCGATCATTTTCGGCTTCAGGCCAAGGATTCCGCAGACCTTGCGGGCCGAGACCAGGCCGGAGCTGAAGGAGCCCACCGCTTCGGTCGCCGTGGTCACCGGCACCACGAGGAACGCGGACACACCGTAGAACGCGACGAGCTGGCCGACGCTGATGGTCCCGTCGAGAGCCAGCCGCGCGCCCAGCCAGGTGATGGCCACCGTGACCAGCCCCGGCAGCGCGATCTCCGCCGCGGCCAGCCAGCCTTCGCTGCGCCCGACCTCGACACCGGCCCGGCGCACCCGCTGACTGGCGACCCGGAACCGGCCGAGGAACTGCCGTTCGCCGCCGACCCCGCGAAGGATCCGCAGGCCGGACACGATGTCCGCGCCCAGTGCGGTGACCCCGCTGAGCTCCTCACGCTGCTTGGTCTTCCGCTTTTGCAGCGGCGACAGCAGCGGGCCGATGCCGAGCACCGCGAGCGGCACGCCGACCAGCGCGACCACGCCGAGCAGCGGCGACGTCGAGAGCAGCGCGATCCCGATCGCGACGAACATCACGGCCGAACCGACCGCACGCCCGATGACCTCCAGCACATTGCCCAAGTAGTTGATGTCGGAGGAGGTGACGGTGACCACGTTGCCGGTTGTCGTGCCCTCGCGCAGCGTCGCCCCGAGCTTCGCGGCGTGCTTGGACACCAGGCGCTGGGTCGAGCCTGCGCCGTGCAGCCACATCCCGAACGAGCTGAAGTGCAGGACACCGCCGGCGATCGCCTGCAGGATCCCGAGCCCGGCCGCGGCGAGCGCCCAGAACCAGATGTCCGGCTGGTCACCGGCGGCGATGGCTTCGATGCCCTGACCGACGACGAGCGGCAGCACCGCGCTCGGCAGCGCCCACACCGTGCCGAAAACCGCCGCTGTGACGACCAGGCCCGCCCGGGCGCGCAGGAGCGCCAGCAGGTACCTGCCCGGCGTGAGGCGGGTCGGCAGGCGCAGCTCTGGCAAGGGGTACGGGGTCAGGGGCACAGTTACTGAAGGTATGCGGGGGACTTCGCCACCGCGAACGATTTTCCGCCGGGCGTGAGTCGACATGCCGGAGCCGGAGGCGCTCTGACCTCCAGCTACGCTCTTGTCGTGGCGAACCCTGACGTGGACACCTTGACCGTCGACACCACCGCGCGTGCCGGGGACACCCCGGACCTCACGCAGCCGTACGTCGAACTCGGCCTCGCCGAAGACGAGTACGCGCGGATCCGCGAGATCCTCGGACGTCGGCCGACCGACGCCGAGCTCGCGATGTACTCGATCATGTGGAGCGAGCACTGCTCCTACAAGTCGTCGAAGAAGCACCTCGCGTACTTCGGTGAGACGACCACCGACGAGATGAAGGCCAAGATGCTGGCCGGCATCGGCGAGAACGCCGGCGTCATCGACGTCGGCGACGGCTGGGCCGTCACCTTCAAGGTGGAGAGCCACAACCACCCGTCCTATGTGGAGCCGTATCAGGGCGCGGCGACCGGTGTCGGTGGCATCGTCCGCGACATCATGGCGATGGGCGCCCGCCCGATAGCGGTGGCCGACGCGCTGCGCTTCGGCCCGGCCGACGCCCCGGACACCCGCCGCGTGCTGCCCGGCGTGGTCGCCGGTGTCGCCGGCTACGGCAACTGCCTCGGCCTGCCGAACGTCGGCGGCGAGCTGGTCTTCGACGAGAGCTACTCGGGCAACCCGCTGGTCAACGCCCTGTGCATCGGCGCGATGCGGGTCGAGGACCTACACCTCGCGTTCGCCACCGGCACCGGCAACAAGATCATCCTGTTCGGCGCGCGTACCGGCCTCGACGGCATCGGCGGCGTTTCCGTGCTCGCCAGCGACACCTTCTCCGGTGACGAGTCCGGCGGCCGCCGCAAGCTGCCGAGCGTGCAGGTCGGCGACCCGTTCACCGAGAAGGTGCTCATCGAGTGCTGCCTCGACCTGTTCAAGCAGGACCTCGTCGTCGGCATCCAGGACCTCGGCGGTGCCGGGCTGGCCTGCGCGACGTCGGAGCTCGCCGCGTCCGGTGAGGGCGGCATGCGCGTCCAGCTCGACAAGGTTCCGTTGCGGGCACAGGGAATGAGCCCGGCCGAGGTGCTCTCCAGCGAGTCGCAGGAACGTATGTGCGCGGTCGTCTCCCCGGCCAACGTCGAGGCCTTCATGGCCGTCTGCGCCAAATGGGACGTCATCGCCACCGAGATCGGCGAGGTCACCGACGAGCCGAACCTGGTCGTCACCTGGCATGGCGAGACCGTCGTCGACGTCCCGCCGCGGACCGTGGCCCACCAGGGCCCGGTGTACGACCGGCCGGTCGTGCGTCCGTCCACACAGGACGCACTGCAGGCCGACACCACGGCGTCGCTCAAGCGCCCGTCCACCCCCGACGAGCTGCGCGCGGCGGTGCTGAAGCTGATCTCCTCGCCCAACCAGGCGTCGAAGGAATGGGTCACCCAGCAGTACGACAGGTACGTCCGCGGGAACACCGTGCTCTCGCAGCCGTCGAACTCCGGGGTCATCCGGATCGACGAGTCGACCGGCCGCGGTGTCGCCGTTTCCACCGACTGCAACAGCAAGTTCGTCTACCTGGACCCGTACGTGGGCGCCCAGGCCGCGCTCGCCGAGGCGTACCGCAACGTCGCCACCAGCGGCGCGACCCCGGCCGCGGTCAGCAACTGCATGAACTTCGGCGCCCCGACCGACCCGGGCGTCATGTGGCAGTTCGAGCGCGCGGTGCACGGCCTCGCCGACGGCTGCGCCGAGCTGGGCATCCCGGTGACCGGCGGCAACGTGAGCTTCTTCAACCAGACCGGGGACAAGGCGATCCTGCCGACGCCGGTCATCGCCGTGCTCGGCGTGATCGACGACGTCAAGCGCCGTATCCCGACCGGTGTCGGCGCCGAGGCGGGCGAGACCCTGCTGCTGCTCGGTGACACCCGCGACGAGCTCGACGGCTCGGCGTGGGCGCAGATCGAGCACCAGCACGTCGGCGGCCTGCCGCCGAAGGTCGACCTGGCGCGCGAAAAGCTGCTCGCCGACGTCCTCGTCGCCGGTTCCCGCGACGGCATGATCTCCGCCGCGCACGACCTGTCCGACGGTGGCCTCGCCCAGACACTGGTCGAGACCGTCCTTATTGGACAGTGCGGCGCCCGGATCTTCTTCGACGCCGACCAGGACCCGTTCGTGCAGCTGTTCTCCGAGTCCGCCGGCCGCGTGCTCGTCGCCGTGCCGCGCAGCGAGGAACTCCGGTTCACCGAGATGTGCACCGCCCGCGGCCTGCCGTGGCGTCGCACCGGCGTGGTCGACCCGGACTCCGGCACGCTGGAGCTCCAGGACATCACCACGTTCACCCTGGACGAGCTCCGCGAGCCGTGGGAAGCCACCCTTCCGGCGCTGTTCGACTAGTCGCACTTTCTCGCAAAAGTGCCTCGTGAGGGCACTTTTGCGAGAAAGTGCCTCAGGTGGGCAGCGTCAGGCGGGAGCGGCCGTCTCGCAGGGTCTCGATCTGCCAGCCGTGGGGGAGTTCGTGGGTGCGGTCGGCGTCGACGAGCGTGTTGTAGAGGTCGACGCTTTTCGGCGGTGACGCGAACGCCAGGTCAGTGTGGCCGTCGAACTGGGTTTGGCGCAGATTGAGTGAATCGCCGAACTCGGCGTCCTTCATGGAGAAGTCGCCGTGGAACACCGCGCCTTTGAAGTTCGCTTCACCGTCGAAGGTCGTGCCCTCGAAGTCAGCGTCCGCCTGGAATTCGGTCCCGCTGAACCACGCCTGCTCGTGGAATTTCGTGCGCTGGCAATAGAACCGGCCACTGAGTCGTCCGGTTTCCGTGGCGGCGGCGGTGAAGTACGCCCGCCCGGTGATCTCGCAGTCGCTGAGGTTGGTGCTGTTGCACAGCTTCGCGTAGCGCAGCAGCAGATCACCGACCTTGTGCCCGCGCAGGTCGAAGTACTCCAGCACCGCGCCGGTCAGATCGAGGTCGTAGCTCGGCGCTTCGGCGTCTCCCGCCTTCGGCAGCAGTCCGACGATCAGCCGCTGGGCGGTCAGGCGGACCTGCAGCTCACGCTCCAGCTCGGCGTTGCCCGCTGTGCGCGGTGCGTCTTCGTCGCCTTGCTGTGGATGTGTGAACGGCCGGTGCAGGTACGAGCACAGCACGTCGAGCACGGTCTGCGTGTAGTCCGTCCGGCTCCGCGCCACACCCGCCAGTGCGTGCATCGCGCCGACCCGTACCTGGTCGGCGTCGTTCCCCATCAGCTCGATGGCCTTCGCGAAGCGTTCGTCGGAGATACGCTCGCGATCCTGTTCGGTCCGCCGCATCTCCAGTTCGTGCCGCTGCCGCTCGATCTCCTGACGGCGTTCCTCGACGCGCCGGCGCCGGTCGTTGAGCCACAACGCGTAGAGCGCTACGACGGCACCGCCCGCCAGGCCGCCGGTTTTCAACGCCTCGCTGCGGCTGGTCGCCGGGTCGGTCAGCAACCAGCTGCCGACGCCGATGAGCAACAGCAGCGACACCGCGAAGGTGATCGCCAGTGGTGACTTCAGGAGCTTCATGCGACAAGACTCCGCTGCAGTAGCACGGTGTCCAACCACCGGTCGTGTTTGAACCCGACGGCTCGCAGCCGTCCGGCCTCGGTGAAGCCGCGTTTCTGGTGTAGCACAAGGGATGCTGGGTCACCCGAGTCGGCGATGACGGCGAGTACCTCACGCACGCCCGCCGCGGAACTCCGCAGCAGCAACTCGTCGAGCAGCGCACCACCAAGTCCGTGGCCCGCGGCCCAGGGCGCCACGTAGATCGAATCCTCGGCGGTCTGCCGGTACGCGGGCCGGGTTTTCCACGGCGAGCAGTAGGCGTACCCGGCGATCCGGCCATCGAGCTCGGCGACCACGAACGGCAAACCGGCCTCGGCGATGGCGTCGAAACGCCGCGCCCACTCGTCCGCGTCCGGCGCGACCAGCTCGAAAGTGGCCACGCTGCTGGCGACGTAATGCGCGTAGATCTCGTGTGTGGCGGCCAAATCCTCGAGCCCCGCCGCCCGTACCGATTTCTCTATAGTGAAATCATCCACTACTATAGTGTACATGGACCTGGTCAAACTGGGCCAGCGTGTTCAGGGTCTTCGCGCCGAGCGCGCGATGACGTTGCAGGAGCTGGCCGACGCTTCGGGTGTCAGCGTGAGCATGCTTTCCTCGGTCGAACGCGGGGCGAAGGCGCCGACGGTCGTGGTGCTCGATCGCGTCGCCCACGGCCTCGGCGTCCAACTCGCCACCCTGGTCGCCGAGTCCGACGACCAGCGGGTCGTGGTCCGACGAGCCGCCGAGCAGGACGTCGCCGACGAGCCGGGCGGCTGGCGGCGCACCATCCTCACCCCGGTCGTGCCGGGCGTGAACTTCGAATGGGTCAGCGTCACGTTGCCCGTGGGCTGCGAGCCGGGCACTTACTCCGCCTACGCGCCGGGCTCGCACGAGTTCGTCGTTGTCTCCACCGGAGTTCTGGCCATGACCGTGGGAGAGCAGCGGTATGTGCTGGAAGCGGGCGACTCGCTGTACCTCGCGGCCGACGTCGAGCACGGGTTCGCCAACGTGGGCGCCACACCGTGTTCGTATGCCGTGGCCGCGTTGATCATGCGGCCACGAGATGCCGGTGCCAGACGCTAGGGCGTGGTGCCCTTCGCGATGTCCTTCCAGCACCACTTTCCGTCCTGGTTGGCGAAGGTGACGGTGTAGGGCGCGGGCTTACCGGCCGATGTCACGTTGATCACCGCGGAGTCTTCCGTGTCGTTCACCTTGATCGGCGGGCCGTTGAGGGTCGCGGCCTTGACCTTGTCGATCTCGTCGATCGCCCGGCCGACGTCCGGCCCGGTGATCGTGCATTTCAGCGAGTTCAGCGTCGCGGTGTCTTTCTTGCCCAAGGCGTCGACCAGTTGCTGCGCCACGGTTTCCGACTTCTGCGTCTCGCCGCTGAGCAGGAAACCGGGGGCGAGGAAAGCGGTGACGGCGAAGGCGATCAACAGCACGATCACCACCAGGATTCCGGCCCACAGCACGGTTCTGCGCTTCTTCTTCGGTTCCTGCGATGGCGCGAAGTCCGGATACTGCTGCTGTGGTGGCGGGTATTGCTGCTGTCCGGAGTACTGCGGTTGCTGAGGGTATTGCGGCTGCTGCGGATACATCGGCGGGTACTGCTGCGGCGGGTACTGCTGGCCTTGGTAGGGCTGCTGCGGGAAACCACCGGACGGCGGATTGCCGCCCTGGCCGTAGGGATCGGGCTGCTGACCCGGATACGGCTGTCCTGGTTGCGGTGGGTACGTCATCGCCTGCTGCCTTCCATGACCTGGGGGAGCGGACCCTGACCAGGGTGACACGAAGGGGACGCCCAGAACATCAGATGTCCCGAACGTCCCCTTCGTATTACGACAGTTGGCGCAACGCGGGGTCAGTACACGACGAACCCGGAGATGCAGAAGGCGCCGCCGGTGATCCGGCCCAGCACGATGCCGCCGGCTTCCTTGCCGTTGTAGGTGCCCCCGATGTCGGCACTGACGAAGCTGCCGCCGCCCGACGGCGTGGCGGTGATGGCGGGCGAGTCGCTCGCGACGGCCTTGTCGATGTAGGGCACGGAGTTGGCCTCGGAGCCCTGGCAGACCATTGCCGTCGCGCCGGCCTTGTCCTTGGCGTTGACCTTGTCGACGAAGCTCTTGATGCCATCGGCGGCTTCACCGGTGCTCGGCGTACCCGGCGTGCTGCTGCGGGGCGCCGCCGGAGACCGGGGAGTCGTGGACTTCTTCGTCGAGGTCGGCGTGCGAGCCGAGCCGATCAGCTTGAGGCACCACTTGTCCCCGGCGCTGGCGAGCGTGCCGCTCACGGTGGCCGGCCGTCCACTGACGGCCAGCGACACCGTGGCCTTGTATTCGGAGTCGGAAACCTTGTCGAGCTTGTCGAGTTTGGCGTTCGACACCGTGCCCACGTCGTTGATCATCTGGCTGACATCCGACTCGGCGTCGGCGCACTTCAGCGAGTTGAGGGTGGCGGTGTCCTTCGCGTTGAGGGCGTCGACGATCTGCTGCGCGGTCTTCTCGGGAGTGGCGGTGGCCGCCCCGTTCTTGCTCAGGAAGAACCCAGGCGCTACGAACCCGGTGACACCGACCGCGATCAGCACGACAGCCGCGATGGCGATACCGATCAGCAGACCGGTCTTGCTTTTCTTCGGGGGCGCCGGAGGTCCGCCGAATCCCTGGCCATACGGCTGGCCGTAGGGGTTCTGCTGGCCGTAGGCGGCGGTCTGGTCGTAGCCGCCGTACGGCTGCTGCGGCTGTTGCTGCCAGGCGCCGTTCTGGTCGTAGTAACCGCCGCCCTGCTGGGGATACGGCTGCTGACCCGGGTACGGCTGGCCCTGCTGGGGGAAGTCGCCGGACGGGGGTTGCCCACCTTGGCCGTACGGGTCGGGTTGCTGGCCGTAGGGCTGCCCGGGCTGGGGTGGGTATGTCATCGACGGTGCCTTCCGTGTGTCCCTGAGTCGCGCGACCGCGTGCCCTGCTGTGACGCGGTGGCGGTGCCACTGGTTCCGCGTCGGAGCAGTGCTGGTCAGGGGCATTCTGCTCTGTCAGCGCCAAAACACGAAAACGGAGCCCGTCCGACGACACTGTCGGGCGGGCTCCGTGTTCACTACTCCGTCGCGCAGAGTCCGATCAGCCGTTGGCGAGCGCCTGCAGCCGGTCGTACGCACCGTTGAACGTGTCCTGGTCCAACGGGCTGGAGGTGTACTGCCACACCGTGTGGAAGCCCCAGCCGGTCGGCAGCGCGCCGACCGAAGAGGCGTACCTGGCGACCCACAGCGGAACCGTGCTGCCGAAGGTCTGTGCGCTGCCGACACACTGGTTCCACCAGCTCGTCGACGTATAGATCACGGGCCAGCGCCCGGTGCGGGCGTGGTACTGGTCGTGGAACGCCCGGACCCACGCGGCCATCGACGCCTGGCTCAGGCCGTAGCAGGTCGCGCCGTACGGGTTGTACTCCATGTCGAGGGCGCCCGGCAGCGTCTTGCCGTCCCGCGACCAGCCGCCCCCGTGGTCCACGAAGTAGTTGGCCTGCGCCACGCCGCCGGAGTTGTTCGGGAGGGCGAAGTGGTACGCGCCGCGGATGAAGCCGGCGTTGTAGGAACCGTTGTACTGCTGGGCGAAGTACGGGTTGGTGTAACCGGTGCCTTCGGTCGTCTTCGCCCAGACGAACCGCTTGCCCTGGCTGTAGTAGGACGCCCAGTTGACGTTGCCCTGGTAACTCGCGACGTCGATGCCCGCGACCGTCGCCTGGATGCCGATGCCGTCGGGGCCGGCGACGTTCTGCGGCTGCTGGGCCGCGGCGATGGTTTCGGGGGTGGACTTGTCGCCTTCGACGCGGGCTATCTGTGAGCCCATCGTGTGGTTGTTGGCGGCGATATCGTCGGCGATCGCCTGGTCATAGGCCCTTTCTTTCCCATGCAGGGGCTCGCCGTACAGAAAGCTTGGAGCGGCGGTCGCCGGAGCGAGCGTGCCGAGCAGAAGCACACCGGCCGAGGCGGTGGCAACGGCGCAAAACGCGCGCCGCCAGCCTCTTCGAGCAGCGGACATCACGGATTCCCTTCACAGATACCCTCGCGGAAAGCGGCTCTTGCAGGTAGCCGCTGGCCGTCGATTGTTATCGATGGAGGTGCGCTTTGTCACTAACTTCCGTGAATCAAACGGTGCACGTGGGTGATTCACAACTAAAGCATGATCACTTGTTGTTACAAAGTCACCGTTTGATGTTCACGAGCGGGTCAGGGCGGTCAACCGGTCGTTGGGCCCGTTGAACCAGTTCTGATCGCCTGGAAGGGTGCCGGCGTCGGCGAACTGCCAGATCGTCTGGAACGACCAGCTCGCCGGAAGCTCACCCACCTGTGTGTTGTAGCGGGCGAGCCAAAGCGGGTTCTCGCCGAATTCCGCGCTGTTTCCGGTGCACCGTTTCCACCAGCTCGTGCTGGTGTAGATCGTCGGCGGACGGCCCGTCAGCGCCTTGTAGGTGTTGGAGAAGTCCTTGATCCAGTTCGTCATGGCGCGCTGGTCGAGGTTGTAGCAGGTCTCGCCGTACGGGTTGTACTCCGCGTCTAGCGCTCCCGGCAGTGTGCGGCCGTCGCTGGACCAGCCGCCACCGCGCTTCACGAAGTACTCGGCTTGCGCCGCGCCGCCCGAGACGTCGGGTCTGGCGAAGTGGTACGAGCCGCGGATCATCCCGACGTTGTACGAGCCGTTGTACTGCTGCGCGAACTGCGGATTCTGGAACCCGGTGCCCTCGGTCGCCTTGATGTAGACGAACTTCGCGCCCCGGCCGACCGCGCCAGGCCAGTCCACCGGACCCTGGTGCCCGCTGACGTCATGGCCGAGGACCTGCTCGTCGACGCCGTAGACCGCGCCCGGTCTAGGCGTTCCGTGCACTCCTTCGACGGCTGCGATCTGCGAGCCGGCGTAGTGGTCTTCCGCGCCGTCGTACCGGGCCGAGGCAATCGCCGTTGCCGGGAGCCCCGCGGTGAAGAGCACCCCCATGGCGACGATCCCGCCGAGCCGTTTTCCTGCCTGCCGAACCAACGAATTCCGACGGCTCACCCTTGACTCCCAACCACTTCGCTGATTCCCCGAGCGTCACGATGCCTCGGCAGAGCGAATTCGGCGACTCGGGTGTCACTCGAAGGTGTGAAGGGAACTGAAGGTTCTTTAGCGCTGTTCTTCCGCCGCGGCCCTCGCGAGGTGCTCGGCCGGGATGACGGCGGTGACGACGTCGTGCGGGTTGATCGCGACCGGATGCCCGGCCAGCAGGGAGACCATGTCCCGGCCCAGCACCGCGCGGGCGTGCGGCCATTCCTTGGGCACCAGCGACTTCGCCGTGTACGCCGGCACCAGCACGCGGCCGTCGGCGTTGTGGAAACCGATGACCGTGCGCTGCACGGGCGACATCGCGTAGACGAACAGCGTCGAGCGCAGGACGACGCTCGGCAGGTCCTCGGCGGGCCGGTGCTTGGTGTAGACCAGTTGGAGCAGCCGCTCGAGATCGGTTGCCGGCTCCGGGAAGCCGATCGCCTTGGGGGACGGGCGATAGCGGTCGTTGGAGTGGAAGTCCTCGACGATCTTGCCCGCCGCGTTCACCGGGTACGCGCCGACAACGGCCCACGACGGCACCGGGCCGTTGGGGTCGAAAGCCTCGTCGATGACGTAGAGCCAGCTGTTCGGGTTCGCCCTGGCGTTGGCGCGCATCTCTTCGGTGATCTTGGGTTTTCCCGATTTCCCCGTCGGTGTGGGGGTGGGGATCAACCGGTCTGCCTCGTCCCGCTGCGCCATCTTTTCCAACGCTCCAGTCATCCACGTTCCGGCTTGAACCACTTTGCCGTGAGCCGTCACTCTACTGTTTCCCCTATGGTCTCTTCGCGTTCGGTCGACCCCGCTGAGTTACGAGCCGCTGTGCAGGCGGTTTCGGCCTGGTTGAGCGGAGACGGGCCGCAACCGGCTCGTCCCGAGCTCGCCGCGGCCGTCCGGCTGAGCCTGCGCACGCTGGCTTCGGACGTGCCGGGACGCAGTGTCGAGGTGCGGGTGCCGCCGTTCGCGGCGGTTCAGTGCGTGGAAGGGCCGCGGCATACGCGGGGGACGCCGCCGAACGTGGTGGAGACCGATCCGCGCACTTGGCTGGAACTGGCCACCGGGCGGCTCACCTGGGCGGACGCGATCGAGGCCGGCCGGGTCACCGCTTCCGGTACCCGGGCCGACCTCTCGCATTGGCTGCCGATCCTCAAGATCTGACAGAGATCCGGCAGCGGTGTTCTGTTGTCCCTGCCCGCAATTGCGAAATGCAATCCTCGGAGCAGGCTGAAGCTGTTCGGATCCGGTGCGTTACGGCTTGCGGCCGACACCACCGGAGATGCAGCGCTGGGCGTCGTTGAGGGCCAGGAGCCGGGGGCCGTCCGGCCACCAGTCGGCACACAGCGTGACGCCCGGCTTGACCAGTTCGAGCCCGGTGAACAGGTCTTCGATGTCGGACTTGGTGCGGAAGGTCCCGGAGCCCATCGGGCTGTGCAGGAAGACTTCCTCCATCTTGCGGGCGAGTGCGCTCAGTTCGTCCTCCGGGTCGGAGAAGTGGCTGATCCCGACGTAGGAACCGGACGGCAGCGCCTCGACGTACTCACGCATGATCTCGGCCGGGCGCCCCGCGGGGCCGTTGTAGTGGTGCAGCGTGCCCATCTGCAACAGCGCCACCGGCTCGGTGAAGTCGATGTACTTGCGTACGGTCTCGTTCTCCATGATCTCGCGCGGCTCGAAGATGTCGGCGGCGACGAAATGCGTGTTGTCGTTCTCCTCTAGCAGCGCGCGCCCGTGGGCGAGGACGACCGGGTCGTTGTCGACGTAGACGACGCGGATGTCCGGGTCGAACCGCTGCACGACCTGGTGGGTGTTCTCGGCCGTCGGCAGGCCGGAGCCGCAGTCCAGGAACTGCTTGATCCCGGTCTGGCTCGCCAGGAAACGGCAGGCGCGGATCAGGAAGTTGCGGTTCTCGGTGGCCAGGTCCTTCGCCTCCGGCGCGACGCTGGCGACCTTGGCCAGTGTCTCGCGGTCGATGGCGTAGTTGTCCTTGCCGCCGAGGAACGCGTCGTACACGCGAGCGATGCTCGCCCGAGTCGGGTCAACGCCTACTGGAGCGGGACGATCGGTGGAAGGGGCGGCACCGGGCATATCAGCCTCACAAACTCACAAAACTGTGTCGAATATCGCGGACTACACGTAGGGTAAGGGCATGCGCCCGCCGCGTAAACTTCAGCATCCGCCCGAAACATCTGCACGTGCGTGTACTCTGGGTAGTTGGACTGTTTCCGGCGGCTATGCTGAAGTGCTCGCTAGCTTCGGTTCGTATGAAAGGGCCCGTTCATGAACGCCGTCAGTGCGCCCGGTGGAGAGCAGAGCCTCGGTCCCACCGCCCGACGGATGATTCTCGGCTCCCAGTTGCGGCGCCTGCGTGAGCGGGCCGGCATCACGCGTGGCGAAGCGGGCTACAACATCCGTGGTTCCGAATCGAAGATCAGCAGGCTGGAACTCGGCCGCGTCGGCTTCAAGGAACGCGACGTCGCCGACCTGCTGACCATGTACGGCATCACCGAAGGCGACGAGCGGAACTCCTTCCTCGACATGGTCAAGGAGTCCAACCAGCCCGGCTGGTGGCGCCGCTACAACGACCTCATGCCCGGCTGGTTCAACGACTTCGTCGGCCTCGAAGAAGCCGCTTCGCGGATCCAGACCTGGGAGCCGCTCTACGTCCCGGGCCTGCTCCAGACCGAGGACTACGCCCGCGCCATCGCGAGCCACGGCCGTCCGGAAGCCGCCGACGACGAGGTCGAACGCCGTGTCGCGCTGCGAATGCGGCGGCAGAAGCTGCTGGCCAGGCCCGACGCTCCGCGGTTGTGGGCGGTCCTCGACGAGTCCGTGCTGCACCGGCCGATCGGTGGCCGCCGCGGCCTGCGCGCACAGCTCGAGTACCTGCTCGACATCACCTCGCTGCCGAACGTGTCGGTGCAGGTCCTGCCCTGGCATCTCAGCGGGTACGCCGCCGAAGGCGCCTTCGCCCTGTTGAGGTTCGCCGAGCCCGAGCTGCCGAACATCGCCTACGTCGAGCACCTGACAGGCGCGCTGTACCTGGAGAAGCTGGACGAGATCGAGTCGTACAGCCGTTCGCTGGACAGGCTCGCCGTCGATGCGGAGACGCCGGATCGCAGTCGTCAGCTGCTCTCGAAGCGGCTCGCGGAGATCTGAGCAGGCGTTTTCACTCGTCCGCGCATTAGGTGACTTTCGGTGAATGATTGGCTGGTGGAGATCACTTTTTTCACCCGTTTGCCACTGATGGTTTCTTCATGATCGTTACTTGGGGAGAAAGTTCCGGCCAACTTCTGCACGTGCATTTACGTCTGCATCCACCCGTGCTAGCTTAAGAATCACAATCGGATGCACGTGCATATGCATGTCGTCCACCCGGGGGCTGATGTCGGGAAAGGTGATGGTCATGGCGGAACAGTTCGTGAACGGCGTTTCGGCGGAGCTTTTGACGGACGCACGCTGGCGCAAGAGCAAGCACAGTGGCGCGGTCGGCAACTGTGTCGAGGTCGCGCCCCTGCGCAACGGTGAGATCGCGATGCGCAACTCCCGTTTCCCGTCGGGCCCCGCGCTCGTCTACACCCGTGCCGAGATGGCCGCGTTCCTGGCCGGAGCCAAGGACGGCGAGTTCGATGACGTCCTCAACTGACACGCTCGACAAGGACCTCGACTTCGAGACCGGCCTGCAGGAGCTGATCTCCCGCGGCTACCAGTTCGTGCACCCGCGTGACGAGAACGGCGAAGTGCTCGAGATCGTCGGCATCCGCATGCACGACAACGTGGTCGACGTCGTCCGCCTCAGCGCCGAAGACGACGTCACCGCGATGCGCGTCCCCGGGAGCGAGGAGAACATCCTCAAGCCGAGGCAGGTCCTCTGGCACTCCAGCGGCCCGGTCGCTTCGGTGCTGGCCGAGACACTCGCGCTCCCCGAAGACCGCACCCCCGGCTCGCTGCTCGTCCCCGGCACCGACTGGCTCTCCGTCTGATGCTCCCGAGGTCGCGGGTGTGACGCGTGGGGGCGCCACACCCGTTCCCGGGCGATCGACGACACAGCGAAGCCGCAGACCAGAGCGGTTACACTTGCGTCGGCCTGTCTTCTTTCTTTGGGAGCACCTCGGTGGTTTCTGACCAGTCACATGCTGGACAGCCCTTGCTAGACCTAGTCGACCAACCTGATCCGGAACCCCGTGAGGAATGCGGCGTCTTCGGTGTCTGGGCGCCCGGTGAAGAAGTCGCCAAGCTGACCTACTACGGGCTGTACGCGTTGCAGCACCGCGGGCAGGAAGCGGCCGGCATCTCGGTGTCCGACGGCAAGCAGATAGTGGTGTTCAAGGACCTCGGCCTCGTCAGCCAGGTCTTCGACGAGCAGATCCTGCAGTCGCTGCAGGGCTATATCGCCGTCGGCCACTGCCGGTACTCGACCACCGGCGCGACGATCTGGGAAAACGCCCAGCCCATTTTCCGTACCACCGCCACCGGCAGCGGGATTTCCTTCGCGCACAACGGAAACCTGGTCAACACGGCCGAGCTGCGCCAGCGCACGGTCGACGCCGGGCTCAAGCCGCATATGCAGCTCACCGGGTCGTCCAGCGACTCCGACCTCATCTGCGGGCTGCTCGCCGCGAACGCCGCGGACAAGGGCATCGAAGCCGCCGCGCTGGAACTGCTCCCGACGTTGAAGGGCGCTTTCTGCCTGGTCTTCGCCGACGAGTCGACGCTGTACGCCGCGCGTGACCCGCACGGGGTGCACCCGCTCGTGCTCGGCCGCCTGGAGCGTGGCTGGGTCGTCGCCAGTGAAACAGCGGCCCTCGACATCGTGGGCGCGTCGTTCGTCCGCGAGGTCGAGCCGGGCGAGTTGCTGGCCATCGACGCCGAAGGCCTGCGTTCCTCGCGGTTCGCGAACCCCGAGCCCAAGGGCTGTGTCTTCGAGTACGTCTACCTGGCGCGCCCGGACACCACCATCGCCGGGCGCAGCGTGCACGCGACCCGCGTCGAGATCGGCAAGAAGCTCGCGGTGGAGCACCCGACCGACGGTGACCTGGTCATCCCGGTGCCGGAATCCGGTACGCCCGCCGCCATCGGCTACGCGCAGGCGTCGGGTATCCCATACGGCTCCGGCCTGGTGAAGAACGCCTACGTCGGCCGGACCTTCATCCAGCCGTCGCAGACCATCCGCCAGCTCGGTATCCGGCTCAAGCTCAACCCGCTGCGTGAGGTCATCCGCGGCAAACGCCTGGTCGTGGTGGACGATTCGATCGTCCGCGGCAACACCCAGCGCGCGCTCGTGCGAATGCTGCGCGAGGCCGGCGCACTCGAGGTCCACGTGCGGATCGCGTCGCCGCCGGTCCGGTGGCCGTGCTTCTACGGTATCGACTTCGCCTCGCGGGCAGAGCTCGTCGCGAACGGCGTCGACCTCGACGGCATCCGCCGCTCGATCGGTGCCGACTCGCTCGGCTACGTCTCGCTGGACGGCCTGATCGCCGCCACCGAGCAGCCGAAAACCCGGTTGTGCACGGCCTGCTTCTCGGGGGAGTATCCGATCGAGCTGCCCGACGACGCTCTGCTGGGCAAGCATCTGCTGGAGAGCCTGGACGCGGTCAATGGCGCGGCTCAGCCCGTCTCCCCGGCGGGGTACGGTGCCGAAGACGCCGTTCGGCGTCCGTAGAGCCCGTTCTTTTACCGTTTCAGGATGGAGACCGCTTCCGTGAGCGAGTCCACGAGCGCCACGTACGCCGCCGCCGGAGTCAGTATCGACGCCGGTGACCAAGCCGTCGAGCTGCTCAAACCACATGCCGCCCGGGCCACCCGGCCCGAGGTGCTGGGTGGTGTCGGTGGTTTCGCGGGGCTCTTCTCGCTGAAGCTCGACAGGTGGAAAGAGCCGGTACTGGCTTCGTCCACCGACGGCGTCGGTACCAAGATCGCCATCGCGCAGGCGCTCGACAAGCACGACACGGTCGGTATCGACCTGGTCGGCATGGTCGTCGACGACCTGGTCGTCACCGGCGCCGAGCCGCTGTTCATGCAGGACTACATCGCCATCGGCAAGGTCGTCCCGGAGAAGATCGCCGCGCTGGTCGGCGGCATCGCCGAGGGCTGCGTCCAAGCCGGTTGCGCCCTGCTCGGCGGCGAGACGGCCGAGCACCCCGGGCTGATGGGCGAGCACGACTACGACATCTCGGGCACCGGGGTCGGCGTGGTCGAGGCATCCGCGATCCTCGGGCCGGAGCGGGTGCGGCCGAGTGACGTCGTCATCGCGCTGGGCTCGACCGGACTTCACTCGAACGGGTACTCGCTGGCCAGGCACGTGCTTCTCGACATCGCGCGCATGTCGCTCGAAGGCCATGTCGAGGAGTTCGGCCGCACGCTCGGCGAAGAGCTGCTCGAGCCGACGAAGATCTACGCCAAGGACTGCCTCGCCCTGATGGCCGAGACAGAGGTGCGCACGTTCGCGCACGTGACCGGCGGTGGCCTGGAGGCGAACCTCGCCCGCGTCATGCCGCGTGGCCTGGTCGCCCACCTGGAGCGCGGCTCCTGGAACCCGGCCGCGGTGTTCGCCGTCATCGGCCAGCTCGGCAAGGTCGAGCAGGCCGAGATGGAGAAGACGTTCAACATGGGCGTCGGCATGGTCGCGATCATCGCGCGCGATGACGCCGACCGCGCCCTCGCGATGCTCACCGCACGCCACGTCCCGTCCTGGGTCCTGGGCGAAATCCGGCCTGCCGAAGACGCGGACGGCCCGAGGGCGATTCTTTCCGGTGACCACCCCAGGTTCTGACCTTGTCATCACCGGGCGCCTGACGATCCCGCTCGGAGAACTGCGTGAGCGGTTCTCCCGGTCGTCAGGTCCCGGCGGGCAGGGGGTGAACACCACCGACTCCAGGGTCGAGCTGTCCTTCAACGTCGCCGATTCGCCCTCTATCCCGGATGACTTGCGCGCGCGGCTTCTGGAGCGGCTCGCTTCCCGGCTGGTCGACGGCGTGGTGACGATCGCGGCGAGCGAGCACCGGTCGCAGCTGATGAACCGCGAGGCCGCTCGGGCTCGGTTGGTGATCCTGCTCAAGGAAGCCGCTTCGCCTCCCCCACCCAAACGCCGGGCCACCAAGCCCTCCCGAGGCTCCAAAGAACGCCGCCTCGCCTCGAAAAAGCGCCGTAGCGACGTCAAAAAAGGCCGCGGCGGCCACTTCAACGACTAACGCCACCGCAACACACACCTACGCAGACGTGCAACACACCTACGCAAGTGGGAAACACGGCTATGTGGGCGGGGATCGGGATGTTTCCCGTCTGGGTAGCTGTGTGTCGCGTTGGCGTGTGGCTAGCTGGCGTTGTGGGTGTGGGCGGGGTGTTGCCAGGGTTGGGGGCGGAGGTGGGGCTGGCGTGGCTGGGTGAGGGTCGGGTTTTCGCAGACGGTCAGGCGACGGCGTTGTGCGGGGATGGGGAGCGGGGCCGGCAGGATTCGGGGACTCCAGAGCCACCATTTTTTGGTGGCGGTGGCGCCGACGGTGGCGCCCAGGGTGTTGAGCAGGACGTCGTCGGTGGCGGTCACCCGACCCGCGTGGATCAGATATTGCACACCTTCCACCAGCATGGACACGATCAACGCGGCCAGCGTGATGCGGATGAGCGAGCGCAGGAACGGGGTGCGCATCGGGAGCAGGGCGCCCAGCGGGCTCAGCATCAGGAGGTTGCCGCCGACCTGCCAGAACGAGCCGTCGTCGCCGAGCGCGGTGCGGATGTCGGTGCCCGGCACCAAATGCAGCATGCTGGTCCGCGCGCCGGCCACGGGCATCAACACCAGGCACAGCGCCAGACCGGCGATCAACAGAATCGTCACGTCGACGGCCGCGGTGAACACGGCCGTCCGTGCCGGATGTTTTCGTCTTCGCTGGGCCGCGAGCAGTGGCCAAATGAGGAGTGCGTAAGGAAAAGCGATCACCGTCAACGGGATCATCGCGCCGAAATTTCGCAGCAAGTCACCCACCAAATCCCCTTCCCCTGAACGCGATTCCAAGATCACCTTCGCATCACAAGATCCACTGCGCGCGCTCAACGGCGTTCACTAAGAGGTGATTTTGAAGTGGCGGGCGCGCCGAGCACATGCTTTTGCGCGCCAGGTGATAGTGGTGTTCATCTAGAGGAGATCGTCCACAGTGGACACTGTGGACAACCTGTGGAAGAACTGGGCCCCCGACCTCGGAAACCGTTGGTTGTGAAGGATTTTCGGCTTGCTCGCCTGTGTACTACTCTCCGGCGAGCAGACGGGTTTCGTGAATAATGCGCTGCAGGTGGAGTCCGCGTCGGACGTCGCAGGGGTGTTCGGTGGTGCCGCAGGCGACCATCGCGGCGAAGTCGTCCAGCAGCGAGGTGTAGGACTCGCCCGCCGAGCCGGGCTTGCGGCCGAGTGTGCGATAGCCGTCCCGGCCGTAGACGGCGAACTCGGTGACGGTCGGCTGGACGGGGAGCCGCAGCGAGAGCGTGGCCGTGCTCGTGGCGCCGCCTTCGTGCTGGAACATGACCTGCCAGAGGTCGTCCGGGGTGCGGTTCGCGGCGAGCACCTTGGTGATCGTGCCGAGCGTGGCGTCCATGAGGTCGAAGACGTGCGGGCCGATGTCGGCGAGCGCGCCGTCGGCCACCCGCCACGGCGAGTTCTGGTACGCGCCACCGAGCAGCGCGCCGGAAAGCCAACGGGCGCCACCGCCCTGCCAGCCGCCCGTCTCCGCGATGTCGGCCAGCCACTCTCGCGTCTGAGCCGCATATCGCAAGGTCAGCACCACCAACGCGGCCACGCCGGCGGACGCCACGGCGTCGGCCAGTCGCTGTGCCGACGCCAGATCCGCGGCGATCGGCTTCTCCAGGATCAGGTGCTTCCCGGCTTCGGCGGCCTGGACGGCCAGCACACCCTGCACCGCGGGCGGGACGGCGAACGCCACCGCGTCGACCTGGTCCAGCAGCTCCTCGAAACTCTCCGCCACCACCGCGCCGTGCTCGTCGGCGAGTTCACGTGCAGGCTCGGGTCGTCGGGCCCAGACCGCTGTCAGCGTCGTGCCGGGGTGGTCGGCCAGGCCGGGCGCATGGATCTGCTTCGCCCAGGGGCCGGTTCCGATGAGTCCTACGCGGAGCATCTGTTCGTCAGGCACGGCCGCAGTCTATTTGCGTCGCGAAATTCGTCGGTTCACGATGTCGAAACGAGGCCGGCAGCTTCTACGTCTCCACGAGAGGCGGCCACCAAGGGCGCCGAAATCCGAGGAGACAACCATGACCAGCCAGGACGAGGACCGGATCCGCGAGCTCATCATGGGCCAGGAGACGGCCATGCCGAAGGCGGACGCCGAGTGGCTCGTCGGCCGCTACGCGCCGGAGATCGTCAAGTACGACCTCGCGCCGCCGCTGCGCCACGGCGGGGACGACGTGCTCGACCCGAGCGGCCTGCGGAGCTGGTTCGCCACCTTCGACGGGCCGGTCCACACCGAGATCCGCGACCTGTCGATCACCGCCGGCGAGGATGTCGCGTTCTGCCACAGCCTGAACAGCATGTCCGCGACGCCCGCGGGCGTGCCGGGCGGCTTCGAGATGTGGTTCCGCGCGACGGTCTGCCTGCGCAAGATCGACGGCGAGTGGAAGATCGCCCACGAGCACACCTCCACGCCGTTCTACATGGACGGCTCGTTCAAGGCCGCCACCGACCTCAAGCCGTAGAGAAGGCGAGTGAAGATGTTCGAACACACGAAGGCGTTCAGCGGGTTCTCGGTGGACGACGTCGGCAAGGCGAAGAAGTTCTACGGCGAGACGCTCGGGATCCGGGTGTCCGAGGAACACGGGATGCTCCACCTGCACCTCGCGGGCGACCGGGACACGCTGGTCTACCCCAAGGACGACCACACGCCGGCGTCGTTCACGATCCTGAACTTCCCCGTCGACGACATCGAGGCCGCGGTGGACGAACTCACCGCGCGCGGGGTCGAGTTCGAGAAGTACGAGTGGGTCGATGCCAAGGGCATCAACCGGCAGGGCGGGCCGCTGATCGCCTGGTTCAAGGACCCGGCGGGCAACACCCTGTCAGTGCTGCAAGAAGGCTGAGCTCTAAAACGCCAGGTGCGGTGGGGGCGGGCGAACCGCCCCCACCGGCGGCCTTATGAGTACGAGTAGAAGCCGCGGCCGGTCTTCTTGCCCAGCAGGCCGGCGTCGACCATGCGGAGCAGAAGCGGCGGCGACGAGTACAACGGCTCTTTGAACTCCGCGTACATCGAGTCGGCGATCGCCTTGACGGTGTCCAGCCCGATCAGGTCGGACAGCCGCAGCGGGCCCATCGGGTGGGCCGTGCCGAGCTCCATGCCGCGGTCGATGTCCTGCGCCGAGGCGAACCCGGACTCGATCATCCGGATGGCCGAAAGCAGGTACGGGACCAGCAGCGAGTTCACGATGAACCCCGCCCGGTCCTGCGACCTGATGACGGTCTTGCCCAGCACGCCGGTGGCGTGCTCGTCGGCACGCTTGACCGTCTCTTCACCGGTCAGCAACGACGGCACCAGCTCGACGAGCGGCAGCACCGGCACCGGGTTGAAGAAGTGGATGCCGACCACCTGTGCCGGGCGGTTCGTCGCCATGCCCAGTTTCATGATCGGGATCGACGAGGTGTTGGACGCGAAGATCGCGTCCTCGCGCTCGACGATCTTGTCCAGCTGGCGGAACACGTCGACCTTGGCCTGCTCTTGTTCCAGGATGGCCTCGATCACCAGGTCCCGGTCCGTGAAGCTGCCGATATCGGTGGTGAAGGTCAACCTGCCGAGCGCCGCTTCGGCGTCCTCGGCGGCGAGTTTCCCGCTCTTGACGCCGCGTTGCAGCGACTTCTCGATGCGGGCCCGGCCGGCGTCGAGCGCAGGCTGGCTCACCTCGGTGACCATCACTTCTAGACCAGCGCGTGCGTGCACCTCGGCGATGCCCGAGCCCATCAGGCCCGCACCGATCACGCCTACTCGCTGGATGTCTGCTGTCATCAGCCCGCTCCTTTTCGATCTTGTTGACCCGAGGACAGGCAGCAAGCGACACGCGAGGGTAGGCGCCGGGAGTGCCCCGGACCCACCCTCGCGTGTTACGCCTGCTCAACGACGATATTCGTCGTATCCGTCTGGATACGGCTCCTCGTCGTCCTGCTGTTTGGAGTCCTCGTGCCTGTCGTCAGAGGAACTACTGGACAGCTCGCGCTGCAAGGCGTCGAAGTCGGTTTCATGGGAGCTGTACTTGAGCTCCCTTGCAACCTTCGTCTGCTTTGCTTTAGCCCGGCCGCGCCCCATGGCTCGACCCCCTCGCACAGGGGCGGGGCGGCCGGGGGAAATCGGCGGCCCCGCATCTCTCGACAACTATTTCCTCCTGACACCGTACCGTGTCGCGGGGGTTGGATGCGACGTGGCACGGTGTGCCGGTCGTGACAGTGTCGGGAAAAGTTCCGTTGTCGGCCGGTCGGTGCCGATCGGCGCAGGTCGGCGTGCCACGATTTACCCGTGCTCCGTCCGTTCGTGTCGTATCTCCGGGTGTACGAACCCCTGTCCGCCTTCGGGGATCCACCGGATGAGCTGCTGCTGGAGGCCGTGGCGGCCGCTCGCCTGAAACGGGCGGACGTCGGCGAGCGCGAACAGCTGATGTGGCTCAAGTCACAGGTCGCCGCGCCGGTCCGGCTGTTCCCCGCCGAACTCGCCGACGGCCGCGCCGCGCCGAGCACCAAGACCGACGTCCTCGTGCTCGACGCCGCCGATGTCCCGGCCGCGGAGAACGGCCGGGTCGGCTCCGGGACGCTCGTCTGCCCGCTCGAACTGCGCGCCCGGTCCGCGGCCGCACTGGTCAGTTTCCTCAGTGACGCGCATCCGACGCTGAGGTCGACGATCCTGTCGGCGGGCGGGTTGCCGGTGGAGACGATCAGGGCCAAGGCGAAGGACGCGCTCGGCGGGCTCGTCAAGCCGGTGGTCCACGTGCTGTCGACGACGTGGACCGTGCCGCTGCCGTGGTTCGCGATCGTCGATCCGGACCAGCGCCGCGTCGTGCTCGGCTCCGGCCGCTACGACTCCGCGCGTGAGCTGTCGTGGCGCGTGCCGATGTCCGACGCGCTCAGCCGCGTCGCCGAAGCCCGTGAGCTGGTGGACAACAGCTTCGGGGACTCCGGCCCGGGACGGATCCTCGCCGACACCCAGCGGTGGCTGGCGAGCTTCCACGAGGATTCGGCCGTCGAGCTGGACTACGGCGGCATCGTCCAGCTGATCCCCGACGCGGTCCTCGAATCCGACACCACCGCGGACGAGGTCCACGGCATCCTCGAGGCGCTGCGCTCCGGAGACGTCGAAGAACTGGCCGAGCTCTTCTCCGACCTCCGCGAGTACTGGGGCGACCTGGCCGCCCATGAAAGCGCCAACTAGAGGTCCCAGCTAGAGATCCCTGAGCGCTCCGGCGACAACACGGAGTTCGCCGACGGGGACGCCGCCGCCGAGGACTTCGCCGCGGCCCAGCGCGTCGAGCACCGGGTTCGTGGCCGGGTCCTCGGAGATGACGCCGAGCGCGCGCAGGACGGCGATGAGCACGGTGTTCCGCGGTCGTGCGGCGCCGTCTTCGATCTTCAGCGCCACCGCGGTCCCGTTCGGGAGCGCGATCGCGTGGACACCTTCCGCGCCGCCCTTGGCGAGCAGGCCGTCGACGTTCGTCATCAGCACGGTGTCTTCGCGGTCAGTGCCCGCGACCAGCCACGGGTTCGCGCGCATGGCGTCGGCGACGCGCTCCGAATCGGTCACCAGCCTGCCGAACGCCTTGGCCAGCCCGGTCAGGGAGAACGCGGCGAGCGGCAGGCCACAGCCGTCCACTCCGATCTTCGCGATCGGTTCGTCGGTGAGCTCGGGGATGACCTCGGCGATCAGCCGCTGCAGCTCGTGGTCCGGATTCTGGTAGTCCGCTGTCGGCCAGCCGCGTTGCACGCAGGTGGCGAGCATCGCGGCGTGCTTGCCGGAGCAGTTCATCGCCGCGCGCCGGGGGCCTTCGCCCGCGGCGATGGCGGCTACCCGGCTCGGCTCGTGCATCGGGTACGCCGGCGGGCAGATCAGGTCGGCTTCCGTGAGCCCGTGCCGCTTGAGCAGGTCCAGCGCCCGCTCGACGTGCTTCGGCTCGCCGTTGTGCGAGCCCGCCGAGAACGCCAGGTCCTCGTCGTCGACGTCGAGCCCGGCCCGCAGCATGCCGAGCGACTGGAACGGCTTGTTCGACGACCGCGGGAACACCGGGCGTTTGACGTCGCCCAGCGAGAAGCGGACGGATCCGTCCGGGTCGGTGACGACGAGCGCACCACGATGCACACTCTCGACAAAACCGGACCGGACGACCGCGACGAGCGCCGGATCAGTCATGCGAGCCTTTCGGGGTTTGACCCCGTTCGGTCGCGAGCAGGTCGTCGACCGAGGCCGTGCCGCTGCGATAGCGCCCGGCGATTTCCGCGTTGATCGTGTCCATCACGGCCTGCACCTCGCGGCGGCGGGTGGACACGGAGGCTTCTGCCTTGGCGTACGTCTCGAGGACGTTGGTGAGCTGCTCGTCGGACAGCGCGCTGACGTCGGACAGGTCGGCGTCGCCCACGAGCGCTTCGGCCTGACGCCGGTACTCACCGGCGCGCGAGGGCTCGAGGTTCTGGTGCCTGCCGGAACCCATGGCCGGGCCGATGGCGTTGTCGGACAGGATCGCGGCCAGCTGGTCGACGATCCGGCTCTCACCACCGGTGCTCCGGCGCTGCTGCTCGGCGCGGACGATGTCTATCCGCGCGTGCAGGAGCCGGCGCAGATAGGACAGATCGGTCTCTTCCTGGGCGGCATCGTTGCGGCGCTCGCGGAGTTCGGCGAGCGCCAGCTCACCCAGGCTCAGCACATAGTCCGCGGCGAGCACACGGTCGATCCGACGGCGCCCACCAGGCCGAACTTCGATCACGTTGTCATCCTGCTCTACGGGGGTGTTATTTGCCAGCGTTGGAGTCAATCACCCACGGAGTCGTTGCGCGGCCTCGCGACCGGGGGCGACCCCTTCGGCGGGCACCGAATCCGGGTCGATAGCGGCCTGGACCACGCGGTCTTCGGCGCCGACGAGCAGTTCGGCGTCGACCGGGGTGCTGCGTTTGACCAGCGCGAGCGCGATGGGACCGAGTTCGTGATGCTGCACGACACTGCCCACTCGCCCGACGGTCCGCTCGCCGAGGACGACCGGATCGCCCGTCTCGGGCAGCACCGCGGGCGAACCGTCGAGGTGCAGCAGCACCATGTGCCGCGGCGGCCTGCCGACGTTGTGGACCTTCGACACGGTTTCCTGGCCGCGGTAGCAGCCCTTCGCGACATGCGCTGCCGAGCCGATCCAGTTCACCTCGTGCGGGATCGTCTTCTCGTCGGTGTCGATGCCGAGGCGCGGGCGCAGCGACTCGACACGCAGCGCGTCGTACGCCCAGCTGCCGACCGGGCGCGCACCGGCGTCGGTGATCCGGCGCCACCAGTCGACCAGGTCCGCGCGCGGCACGGCGAGGTCCACACTCGACTTGCCAGGCCACGGCATCCGCCGGGCGAAGCCGCCACCGGGGATCGCGGCGACGCTGTACGGCTCGGTGCCGAGCTTGACGTCCACAGTGGACAGAATCTTTTCGGTGTCCGGGCCCAGCACGGTGATCAACGCGAGTTCGCCCGTGGCGTCGCGGATCTCCACCTTGGCCCAGAACTTCATCGCTTCGAGGTAGGCGAGCAGCGACTGCGGGCCGCCTTTCGGCAACGCGCTGGTCACCGTCGCGCCGCTGTCGCTGTCCAGCCAGACCGTGCCGTCGACGTTCGCCACGACCATGTGCGCCTCGACGCGGCCGTTGGTGTCGAGCACGAGCGCTTCGGTGCCGGTGCCCTCGGGCAGCCCGGTCATGTACTGCGAAATCACGAGGTGCAGCCACGAAAGCCGCTCTTCGCCGCTCACCGCGATGAGTTCCCGGTGCGATCTGTCGACGACGGCGGCGTTGCGCACGGCGGTGCGCTGTTCGGCGAACGGGTCGCCCCAGTGCCACGGGACGCCGGCTTCGGGGTGGCCTTCGGGGGTGGCGATCGAACCGCGTAGCTCGAGCAGCGGTGAAAGGTAGGCCATACACACCATGTTAGGTGAGTAGGTTAAAGCCATGCGCGTTCTTGCCTTCCTGGATGGGACTCTCGCCGCCCCTGATGCGGCCCATATTCGCGTCGACGACCTCGGGCTTCTCCGTGGTGACGGCGTTTTCGAAACGATCCTCGTGGTCGGCGGCCGGGCTCGGGAGCTCGCGCCGCATCTGGAGCGGCTCGCCCGCTCTGCCGAAATGCTGGATCTTCCCGCTCCTGATCTCAAGGCTTGGGAAAACGTCTGCGTTCGGGTCATCGACAACTGGACCGGCGGCACGGAGTTCGCCCTGAAACTGGTCTACACCAGGGGCGTCGAAGGCGATCCCGAGGGAAAGCCGACGGCGTTCGCGATGGGGCTGGAGATCGACGAGAAGGTCCTTCGCGCCCGCGAAGAAGGCATCTCGGCGATCACCCTCGACCGCGGCGTCGAGCCGGATCTGGCGAAGCGGGCACCTTGGCTGCTGCTCGGTGCCAAGACGGTGTCGTACGCGATGAACATGGCCGCGGTGCGCGAAGCAGCCCGGCGCGGGGCCCAGGATGTGATTTTCACCGCTGGTGAGGATTCCGTCTTCGAAGGGCCCACGTCGACCGTGGTCGTCGCCAGGGAAAAGGTGCTCTACACGCCGCCGTTCGACATCGGCATCCTGCCCGGCACCACCCAGTCCGCGCTGTTCCGCGGCGCGGCGCGGCTCGGGTGGACGGTCAAGCAGGAGCCGTTGAGCGTTTCGGACCTGTACACCGCCGACGGTGTCTTCCTGGCGTCTTCGGTCCGCAAGGTGACGCGGGTGCACACGTTGAACGGCCGCGCGCTGCCCGACTCCACCGCGGTCCACGCCGAGCTGGCGGGCGCCTACGAGGGCGAGTACCGCTAGCGCGGCTTGACCTGGATGACCACGGGCGTGACGCCTTCGGCCTGGTAGGCCGCGAGTTTGTGGTGCCCGTCGAGGACTTGGGTGTCGAGCAGGACGGCGATCGGTTTGTGCCCGGCGCGGATCGCCGTCCGGTAGTACTCGACGCGGATGGCGTCGGCGGGCGGCCACGGATCGAGCGGGCGGACGTCGACGTCTTCGGGGAGCCGTTGGGGGCCTACGACCTCGTAGTCGCCGTCCACCAGCAGGTCGAGCAGTTGGCGCAGGCTTTCGCGCAGCGGGCGGCGCAGCTGGCCGGTGGCCAGTGCGATCCGCAGTGCGGGCGCGAGTTCGGGCCGGTCCACCGGTTCCCGCAGGTCGATTACTCCGGTGCCCCCGGCGACAGTCAGCTCTTCCACAGCTAACTGGACGGCTGAAACCGCACGGAGGTTCCAGGTCGTGCCTGGGCGAGTGCGGCCAGTGAGGCCCGCCGGACCACCGCTAACACGGGGTAACCGCCGGTCGTGGGGTGATCGGCGAGGAAAACCAGTGGTAGGCCACTTGGCGGTACCTGGATCGCGCCGGTGACGAGGCCTTCGCTGGGCAATTCGCGGTCGGCGAATTCAGCCGTCCGGGTTAACGCGGTTCCGTCGAGCCGGACGCCGACGCGGTTGGACTCCGCGGTGACCGTCCACGGCCCGGCGAGGGCGGCGGGGCTTTCGAACCAGTCGTCGCGCGGGCCGAGCAGCACCGGCACCTCGAGTTCGGCGGGCGCTTGCGACGGCGTCACGACGTCCAGTCCGGTCGGCACGCCTCGCGACGGGCCCAGTGGCAGGACGTCACCCGCGCACAGCGGCGGCGGGCCGATCTCCGACAGGACATCACGTGACCGGCTGCCGAGCTCCGCGTCGACGTCGATTCCGCCGGACAACGCCAGGTAGCAGCGCAACCCGGTGGCCGGCGTGCCGAGCGCGAGGGTCTGCCCCGGCTTGACGAACACGGGCGTGTGGGAGCCGACCTCGTGGCCGTCGAGCGTGACCCGCACGAGCGGGCCTGTCACGGCGACCGTGCACGAAGACCGGGCCCGCAGCTGCAGCCCGCCCAGCAGCGACTCGATTCCGGCCGCCGACTCGGGATTGCCGACGAGCCGGTTCGCCAGCCGCAGCGCCGGGCCGTCGAGCGCGCCGGACGGCGGCACGCCGAGATGCCCGCTGCCGGCCCTGCCGAGATCCTGGACCAGCGCGGACGGCCCGGCCGACACGATTTCGACGGCCCTCACCGAGTGCCCTGGAAACGCACGTGGTCACCGGGGGCGAGCAGCGACGGCCGCTCGGCGCGCGAGTCGAACAGGACGGTGTCGGTGTGGCCGAGGAGCCGCCAGCCACCCGGCGACGCCCGCGGGTAGACCCCGGCGAACTCGCCCGCGACACCCACCGAGCCCGCGGGGACGCGCGTGCGCGGAGTGTCCAATCTGGACTGTCGCAGCGGCTCGGGAAGGCCGGTCAGGTAACCGAATCCGGGCGCGAAACCGGTGAAGGCGACGGTGTAGTGGGCTCCGGTGTGGAGCTTCACGACCTCGTCGACGCTGATTCCGGCTGTCTCGGCCACGAGCTCCAGGTCTTCGCCGTCGTAGCGGACGTCGAGCACGATCTCGCGGGGACGGCTTTGCGGTGGATGTTCGAGGTCCGCGGATTTCAGCAGCGCCCGGACTTGCTCGAGCACAGTGGAGCCCGGACGCGCCTCGATCAGCAAGCTACGAGCGCCGGGTACGAGCTCGACGATGTCCGCCAGGTCAGCCGCGGCGACGGTGGCCCTGGCCGCGCTCATCTGCTCGAGCGAATCGCATTCGAGCAGCGCCGCGTCTTCCCCGTACCGCCGCCAGCGCATGGAGCGGCGGTGGATCAGCCGACCACGCGGCGGAGGATCGCCGACGCGTGCGGCTGCAGGGGCTGGCCCACCATGGCGCGTTCCTCGACATAGCCGAGGTCGCCGTTGGCGACGAGACCGTAGAGCCGCTGGGCCCCGGTGACCTCTTTGGCTGTCGAGGTGCGGACCACCGCGTCGGTGGCCATCTGCCAGGACGCCTGGCCGCGGGTGGTGCCGTAGAACAGTTCGAGGATGCCGCTGGAATGCGTCAGCAGGAGCTCGAGCGAGTCGTCGGGCTGCGGACGCCAGAAGCCGGACTCGCGGGCCGCGGGACGGACGACGTTGCCCTCGTCGTCCAGTAGCCAGGAGCGGGCTTCGTGGATGAGGAACGGGCGGCCGTCGTGCGCGATCGTCAGCTGCTGCGCGAACTTCCGCGGGCCGTCGATCGTCGGGTACGTGATCTCGCCCTCGCCGCGCCACACGCCGACGAGCGGGAGCAGCGCGAGGCAGGCGTCGTTCAGGCTAGGACCTTCACGCAGGTTCGCCGTGTCCACCGGGATCGGCAGGTCGTCGAACTGCGGCAGGTTCCGCTTGGCGGTGCTCTTCGAGCGCTCTTCCGCGGCCTCGATCGCCTCGTTGGACGTCATCTCAGCGCTGGTCTGCGTAGAGCCGGTACACGACGTAGAAAGCGAACCACGTGATGGCGACACCGGCCAGGACCAGGAGCGTCGTAAACAGGATTTCCACGTTTCGCAGTTTAGTCCGTACTCACCGGTCTCACCCGGCCACCCGCCGCACGTCACAGCTCCGTCGATACGACCATGGCCACCTTGGTCGCATCTAACGCGACCTAGGTGGCCATGGTGGCACTTCGGGTGGAGCGGATCAGGCGACGGAGATGGCCAGTTCGTGCACGCCGGGACTGTCGACGGTCACGGAGGTTTCGCCGTTGCCACTGCGGTGCAGTGCGCGAACGGTCCACGCGCCAGGGGCGGCGTAGAAGCGGAAATCGCCTTCGGGCGAGGAAACGACCTCGCCGGTGAAGTCGCCGCCGCCGTCGAGCAGGCGGACGAACGCGCCGCCGATCGGTCCGTCGGTGCCGGTGACCTTGCCTGCGAGCACTACCTGACCTTTGGTGTCGAGGTCAGCGGGGGTCGTCGTCTGTGCGGGGGCGCCGCAGCCGTCGGCGGCCATTACTTGGCCGCGCCGAGCTCGACGGGAACGCCCACGAGGGAGCCGTACTCGGTCCACGAGCCGTCGTAGTTCTTGACGTCCTCGTAGCCGAGCAACTCGTGCAGCGCGAACCACGCGATGGACGAACGCTCACCGATGCGGCAGTACGCGATGGTCGGCTTCGCGGTGTCGAGGCCCTGGTCCGCGTAAAGCTCCTTGATCTCTTCCTCGGTCTTGAAGGTGCCGTCCTCGTTGGCGACCTTCGCCCACGGCACGTTCAGCGCACCGGGGATGTGGCCCGGGACCTGGGACTGCTCCTGCGGCAGGTGCGCCGGCGCGAGCAGCTTGCCGGAGAACTCGTCGGGCGAGCGGACGTCGACGAAGTTGCTGGCGCCGATGGCCGGGACGATCTCGTCGCGGAAGGCGCGGATCGAGAGGTCCTGCTCCTTGGCGGTGTACGAGGTGGCCTCGCGCTTGACGTCGTCGCCGTTCAGCTCGCGGCCGTCCAGCTCCCACTTCTTGCGGCCGCCGTCGAGAAGCTTGACGTTCTCGTGGCCGTAGAGCTTGAAGTACCAGTAGGCGTACGCGGCGAACCAGTTGTTGTTGCCGCCGTAGAGCACGACGAGGTCGTCGTTGCCGATGCCCTTCTCGGACAGGAGGGCGTCGAAGCCCGCCTTGTCGACGAAGTCTCGGCGGACCTTGTCCTGCAGGTCGTTGCGCCAGTCGAGCTTCACCGCGCCGCGGATGTGCCCGCCGTCGTAAGCGGTGGTGTCCTCATCGACCTCGGCGAACACGACGCCGGGGGTGTCCAGATTCTCCTCGGCCCACTGGGTGGTGACCAGGACGTCTTCACGGCTCATGGAAGAGGCACTCGCTTTCTTATCGGTTGGTCTTTTTTCTTGAATCTTTTCGCCAGACAGCACAGGACGGTTTACGGAAGTTTTAGGACGCCTGTCCGGTCGGGCTGCGGGTGAACCGCTTGAGCAGCAGGTACATCTCGCACCCAAGGCAGAAACCGAACGCGCCGTTGAGGAACGCGGCGAGCAGTGCGAACGCCGTCGCGACGATGCCGAGCGTGGTCAGCCCGGTCACGAACCCGATCGTGCCGACTAGGCCGAACACGAAGCCGACAGCCTGCGCGAACCGCAGCGGCGCCGCGTCCTCCCGCTCGGTCGTCGGGCCGAGCCGTGGCGCGATCAGGTAGCGGTAGAGCAGGCCGTATGGCGACACCTTCAACCCGATGAACGCGCCGATCGCGAACACGACCGTCTGGATCGCGAGCAACCACCATGCCTGGGTGATGAGCACTATCGCGAGTACGACCGTTGTCAGGATGGCCTGGAAACGGGGACCCCTGGGGTCGACGGCTGGTCCGGCTGACATGGCACCTCCTGCGTTTGAGGCTGCGTTGAGCGAGGTGGACGCGTGCGAGCGCACGTGAAAAGGGGATTCGGCGGACGTGGTTCAGCTCGAAAGCGGGAAAGCCCGACACAGGCTGGAACGCACGCGGCACAGGTCGACTGCGCGGCGCTGCGTCAGCAGGGTGACGGGCAGCTTGTCCACGAGGTCGAGAGTACCCACTGGTCCCTCAGAGTGGGAACAACGTTCATACCGTGGGACGAATCCCAGAGTCCGAGAGCTCACAGACGGTATGAACGGACCTTTCCTGGCGTCTCGCGCAAGGAAAGGTCCGTTCATAGCGCCGGAGCGAGGTGGGGCCGCAGCGCGTCGAGCACGTCCGCGCCCTTGGGCACCCCGCCGATGCGGAGCAGCTCACGGCCGTCGGCGGCCAGCGCCAGCGTGGTCGGCGTGCGCAGGATGCCCAGCGCCTGGGCGACTTCGGGCTGGTCGGTGACGTCGAGCTCGACGTGCCGCAGTCCTTCGGTGCCCGAAGCGAGCGTCGACAGCACGGCCTTCGCGTGGCGGCAAGGGGCGCAGAACGTGGTGGAGATCTGCACCAGCGTCACCGCGACGGCCGGGTCGAGCACGTCGGCGACGGGACCGGGCAGGGCCTGCTTCGCCGATGCCGGGCGCGCGGCGCGGACGCGGCCGTTGCGTGCCTTGAGCACGACTCCGGCCACCGAACCCAGCGCGAGTGTGCCCAGCACGACCCACAGACCCAGCATCGGCTATCCCCCTGTCACTGGCGTTCCGCTGAACGTCACGTCGTTGGCCTTGCCCTTGAGTGTCACCGACCCGCTGTTCACGCGGACCGCCGTCGGCTGCACGTTGAACGGCAGGCTGCCGCCGTCGATCTTCGCCTCGAAGTTCGGCAGTAGCGCTTTCTGCACTTCGGCTGGAACGACGGTGGTCTCCTTGTCATTCCCGAACTGGAGACGTTCCGGGCTGATGCTGATCGCCTTGTCCTTGACCTGAATCATCGCGAAGCAGAAGATCTCGACCTTCGTCCCGGCGATCTGCACGTAACCGGAGAGGCGGACGCCGGCCGCGGTCTTGTCCTGCTGCGCGTCTTCCTTCTTCTCCTGGTCGGACATGGTGTCTTTGCCGGTCTTGACGTACTCCTCGGTGGACGGCTCGATCTTGAGGTCCTCGACGTTGTCGAGCGGCGAGATGCGCGCGATGTCGCTGGCCTTGATCGTGACCGAGCCTTCGAGCTCCCCGATCTTGATCGTCTTGGTGTTGCCGTTGAGCAGGTCCGAAAGCGGCGCGGTGACGTTGTTCAGCTCGGCACTGAGATCGACGTCACGCAGCTTGCCGACGGTGACGCCCGCCGCGGAGACGGTGATCTGACTGTAGTCGCCGGACAGCGCCTGCGTGGTGAACGGGAAGCCGTGGATGGTGACCGACGGATCGTCGGCGAGGCTCAGCTGTTCACGGGCCTTTTGGGAGATCGTGTGCTCGGCGAAGGCGGCCAGACCGAAGTCTGCGCCGACGAGCAGGGCTGCCAGCACGACCAAGACGATGATCCACCGCTTCGCGCGGCGGCCTCGCTTGCGGCTGTCCGGCCGGGGGGCCTGGCGGTCCTGTTGGGCTACTGGCCTGGTCACCATTACATCCGATCTGTCGCCTTCGAGGGCAGCTTCCGCCTGCTTCACGGTCCCACCAGGTGTGATGGACTCGGCAGGGGGGAGGTGTTTCGCCGGTTCACCCGCTATTCTCACTTAGCACCGACCGTAGCCATGTTCGAGGCGACGAAATGACAAGGCGGTGTGGCGATGAGCCTGGACCTTTTGGTGCTTACGGCGGAAGCTGACGCGACCGCGGTACTGCCCGCGCTCGACCTCCTTCCGCACACCGTGCGTGTACGTGCGCCCGAGGTGACAGCCCTCCTGGACGCCGGTCATCGCGACGTCATCCTCCTGGACGCGCGCACCGATCTCGCTTCCGCGAAAAGCCTGTGCCGGCTGCTCAAGGGCACCGGCGAGGACGAAGGCGCCACCCCGATCATCGCCGTGGTCGGTGAAGGGGGACTGGTCGCGGTGAGCGCCGAGTGGCGCACCGACGACATCCTCCTGCCCACCGCCGGCCCCGCCGAGGTGGACGCCCGGCTCCGGCTGGCGACGACGAGGGACGGCGGTTCGGCCCAGGTCGACGCCGAACTGCGGGTCGGCGAGCTCGTCATCGACGAGGCGACGTACACCGCGCGGCTGAAGAAGCGCACCCTCGAACTGACCTACAAGGAGTTCGAGCTCCTCAAATACCTCGCGCAACACGCCGGTCGCGTCTTCACTCGCGCGCAGCTGCTGCAGGAGGTCTGGGGTTACGACTTCTTCGGTGGCACGCGGACGGTCGACGTGCACGTGCGGCGGCTGCGCGCGAAGCTCGGCCCTGAGCACGAGCAGATGATCGGCACCGTGCGCAACGTCGGCTACAAGTTCGAGCGGCCGTCCAAGGGCGTCCCGAAGCCGCCAGGCCCGCCGCCCGCCGTCGTGCCGGAGCCCGTTTTCGAGCCCAGCGAACTCTCCTCGACGTAATTGTCCCCGCAGTAGCATTCAAGGATGCTGAACGCGGTCTGGTCCGAAGAGCTGGATGCCGATTCCCGACGCCGGGTCCGTGAGTTCTTGAGCGCGGTCCGGGAAGCCGACGGCAAGCCCGAGGCCGATGGCTTCTCCGGTGGCAAGCACCTGCTGGCGAGCGCCGACGGCGAACTCGTCGGCTATGCGTTTCTGGACACCGAGGGCGACTCGTTCGGCCGTCAGGTCGCCGAGCTGTTCGTGCACCCCGCGCACCGGCGCAAGAGCTTCGGCGCGGCGATGGTCCGGATGCTCCCCTCGGAGAACCTGCGTGTCTGGTCGCACGGCGATCACCCCGCGGCCGCGCGCCTGGCCGAGCGGGAAGGCTTCTCCCGGGCCCGTGAGCTGCTCGTGCTGCACACGGAGACCGGCAGCTGGCCCGAACCCGTCCTGCGCGAAGGCGTCCGGCTGAGGACGTTTGAGGTGGGCAAGGACGAGCAGGCCTTCATCGACGTCAACGCGCGCGCCTTCGACTGGCATCCCGAGCAGGGCAGTCTGACCGTCGAAGAACTCAAGGCGACCGAGAACGACCCCTGGTTCGACCCGGCGGGCTTCTTCCTCGCGGAGAACGCCGACGGCAAAGTCGTCGGCTTCCACTGGACGAAAGTGCACCCGCCGAACCCGAAGGAGTTCAAGGGTGAGCCGGTGGGCGAGGTTTACGTCGTCGGTGTCGACCCCGGCGCGCAGGGCGGAGGCCTCGGCAAGGCGCTCACGCTGGCCGGATTGCGCTACCTGAGCGAGCTCGGACTCCGGCAGTTCATCTTGTACGTCGAGGGCGACAACGCACCGGCACTCGCCGTCTACGAAAAGCTGGGATTCACTCGTTATCAGGTCGATGTGCAGTACGCCAGATAGCCTCGGATCAACACAGAGACAGCGCCTCGTCACACAGGGCAAACCCGCAGGTCACGACCAGGACACGGGAAGCTCTCGGCAGGAGTAGCACTGCTCACATCCGGGGGCTTGTTCACTTTCCGTTCATCCGCACACGGCCGACCGGCCATTGTCGCTGCCTACTGTCCGAATTCGACGCGGCGAGTCGACCGCGCGACTTCGATCTCTCCTACTGGAGGAAATGCAGTGAAGATCATGCGGCCGATGAGCGCGGTTGGCATTCTGGCGAGCGCCGCCCTCGTGCTCGCCGCCTGTAGCTCCGACCCCGCGGCAAGCAACACCGGCGCTTCGGCGCCGGCGGTTCCCGCGGCGACCGGTACGGCACAGGTGGACTGCGGTGGCAAGAGCCCACTGTCCGCGGAAGGTTCCTCCGCGCAGAAGAACGCCATCGACATCTTCTCGCTGGAGTACGGCAAGAAGTGCCCCGGCGCGCAGGTCAACTACAACCCGAGTGGATCCGGTGCCGGCGTCAAGCAGTTCAACGCCAACCAGATCGACTTCGGTGGCTCGGACTCCCCGCTGTCCGGTGCCGACGTCGCCGCCGCGAAGGCCCGTTGCGCGAGCGACGCATGGAACCTTCCGCTGGTCGTCGGCCCCGTCGCCATCGCCTACAAGCTGACCGGCGTCGACAAGCTGGTGCTGACCCCCGAGGTCGCCGCGAAGATCTTCAACGGTGGCATCAAGAACTGGAACGACCCGGCCATCAAGGCGGTCAAGGGCAACGAAAGCCTGACACTGCCGGACAAGCCCATCCAGGTCGTCTCGCGGTCCGACGAGTCGGGCACCACGGACAACTTCCAGCAGTACCTGACCGCCGCCTCCAAGGGTGCTTGGACCCAGGGTGCGGGCAAGGCGTTCAAGGGCGGCGTCGGCAACGGTGCGGCCGGCTCGAATGGTGTGGCGCAGGCGGTCAAGGCCGCTGACGGAGCCGTGACCTACGTCGAGGGCGCTTTCGCCAAGGACGGCCTCACCCCCGCTCTGCTCGACAGCGGTTCCGGCGCGGTCGAGCTCTCGGCGACGAACGTCGCGAAGGCACTCGACGCTGCCAAGTTCAAGACCCCTGGCTCCAACGACCTGGCGCTCGACCTCGCCGGCATCTACGGGAGCAACACCCCGGGTGCGTACCCGCTGCTGCTCACGACCTACGAGATCGTCTGCTCCAAGTACTCGGACCCGAACGTCTCGAAGGCCGTCAAGGCGTTCCTGAACGTCTCCGCGACCGACGGCCAGGCGCCGCTGTCCGCGAAGGGCTACGTGCCGATCCCGTCCACGCTGCAGGAAAAGGTTCTGGCCGCCATCGCGGCTATCGCCTGATAGCTGACCGATGTTTCACTTGGTAGCGAACCTGAGTAAAGACGGGCTGGACAGAGATAGTCGATGAGCGAGTCATCCTCGACGCGAACGCCCACCGGCGACCCCGGTGGGCGTTCGTCGTCGGCGCAAACACTTCCGGAGGGCCAGATTTCGGAGCAACCAGCGGCGCCGGCACCACCAGACGGCAGTTCTTCTGGGCCGATAGCCAGCAAAAAGGGCACCAAGGTGCGGCCTGGCGACCGCATCTTCAAGAACCTGACCACCGGCGCCGGCATCTTCGTGGTGGCGCTGATCGGCCTGATCGGCCTGTTCCTCCTGGTGCAGGCGATCCCCGCGTTGCGAGCCAACAACGCGAGCTTCCTGTTCTCCCGGGCGTGGTCCACCAACGACCCGACCAACATGAGCTTCGGCATTCTGGACCTGCTGCAGGTCACCATCGCGACCTCGCTGGTCGCGCTGATCATCGCGATGCCGGTCTCGCTCGGGATCGCGTTGTTCCTGACCCAATACGCGCCGAAGAGACTGGCCAGGGCCTTCGCGTACATCATCGACCTGCTCGCCGCGGTGCCGTCGATCATCTTCGGCCTGTGGGGCATCCTCGTGCTGGCGCCGGCGATCGAGCCGTTCGCCATCTGGATCAACGAAACCTTCTCCTGGTTCCCGGTCTTCGCGCCCGGCAACGTCGCGCCGAGCGTGCGCGGCACCATCTTCACCGCGGGCGTCGTGCTCGCCGTGATGCTGCTGCCGATCATCACCTCGCTGACCAGGGAGGTGTTCGAGCGCACGCCCACCCCGCATATCGAGGGCGCGCTCGCGCTCGGCGCCACCCGCTGGGAGGTCATCCGCACCACGGTCCTGCCGTTCGGCAAGGCCGGCTACATCGGTGCCTCGATGCTCGGCCTCGGCCGGGCGCTCGGTGAGACGATCGCGCTCGCCGTCATCCTGCTCATTCCGGTCGGCTCCTTCTTCGACTGGAGTGTTTTCGACGGTGGCGCCACGTTCGCGTCGAAGATCGCGTCGAACTACAGCGAGTTCAACAACCCGACCTCCGCCGGTGCCTACATCGCGGCCGGTCTGGTGCTGTTCCTGCTGACGTTCCTCGTCAACTTCGCGGCCCGCGCCATCATCGCCGACAAGAAGGGGGACTGAGACCGTGACGACGTCAACTTCGCTGTCCGCTCCCATCACCACCCCCGCCTTCCAGCAGGTGAGCCTGGCGCGCAAGGCCAAGAACGGCGTGGCCACCGTGCTGGTGTGGCTGTCGTTCCTGATCGCCGTCGTCCCGCTGGTGTGGGTGCTCTACACCGTGGTCGCCAACGGCATCACCCGGATCCCGTTCTCCAACTGGTGGACCGAGGACCTCGGTTCGGTCCTGTCCGACGAGGTCGGTGGTGGTGTGCTGCACGCCATCATCGGAACGTTGCTGCAGGGCATCGTCTGCGCGATCATCGCCGTGCCGCTCGGGCTGCTGGTGTCGATCTACCTGGTCGAGTACGGCCGTGGCACCAAGCTGGCCAAGGTCACCACGTTCATGGTGGACATCCTCTCGGGTGTCCCGTCGATCGTGGCGGCGCTGTTCATCTACGCGCTGTGGATCACGACGTTCGGCTTGCCGCGCAGCGCGTTCGCCGTGTCGCTCGCACTGGTGTTGCTGATGATCCCGGTGGTCGTCCGGTCTTCGGAGGAGATGCTGAGGATCGTCCCGGACGACCTGCGCGAGGCCTCCTACGCCCTCGGCGTGCCCAAGTGGAAGACGATCATCAAGATCGTGCTCCCCACGGCATTGTCCGGCATCATCAGCGGCGTGATGATGGCGCTGGCCCGGGTGATGGGTGAGACCGCGCCGCTGCTGGTGCTGGTCGGTTACTCCGCATTCGAGCACTGGAACATCTTCAAGGGCGAAATGGCGTCCTTGCCGCTGTTGATGAACAACGAACGCGTCACCAACACGATGAGTGTCGGCACTGTCGGCTTCGAACGGATCTGGGGTGCCGCACTGACCCTGGTGATCATCATCGCCCTGATCAACCTCCTCGCCACGGTGATCTCCCGCGTGGTCGCCCCGAAGAAGAAGTGAGCTATGGCAAAGCGAATCGATGTCAAAGACGTGGACATCTTCTACGGCAAGTTCCACGCCGTGGACAACGTCACGCTCCAGGTGCCGCCGCGTAGCGTCACCGCGTTCATCGGCCCGTCCGGCTGTGGCAAGTCCACCGTGCTGCGGACGCTGAACCGGATGCACGAGGTCATCCCGGGCGCGCGGGTCGAAGGACAGGTCCTGCTCGACGGCGAGGACATCTATGCGTCCAATGTGGACCCTGTTCAGGTGCGCCGGACCATCGGCATGGTTTTCCAGCGCCCCAACCCGTTTCCGACAATGTCCATTGGGGACAACGTCGTCGCCGGGCTGAAGTTGGCCGGTACCAAGAACAAGGACAAGCTCAAGGACATCGCCGAGCGCGCGCTACGTGGGGCGAACCTGTGGAACGAGGTCAAGGACCGGCTCAACAAGCCCGGTGGCAGCCTCTCGGGCGGGCAGCAGCAACGACTCTGCATCGCCCGCGCGATCGCCGTGCAGCCCGACGTCCTGCTGATGGACGAGCCGTGCTCCGCGCTCGACCCGATCTCGACCCTCGCCATCGAGGACCTCATCGGTGAGCTGAAGAAGGAATACACGATCGTCATCGTCACCCACAACATGCAGCAGGCCGCGCGTGTTTCGGACCAGACGGCGTTCTTCAACCTCTACGGCGTCGGCCAGCCCGGACGGCTCGTCGAGCTGAACGACACGGAGAAGATCTTCAGCAACCCCAACGAAAAAGCGACCGAAGACTACATCTCCGGCCGCTTCGGATAGCCACTGGTGGCACTTTCTCGCTTAAGTGCCCTCTCTCACTTCGTGAAGGAGGGCACTTAAGCGAGAAAGTGCGGGGCCTTACACGTCTTCGTTGGCTCCGTAGCCGGGCATCTTGCCGGTGACGACGAAGACCATCCGGCGGGCGACGGAAACGGCGTGGTCGGCGTAGCGCTCGTAGAAGCGGCCGAGCAGTGTGACGTCGACGGCGGCAGCGACACCGTAGGGCCAATCGCGGTCCATGATCACCGTGAAGAGGTGCTTGTGGATGTCATCGACCTGATCGTCGGCGGCTTCGAGCGACCGCGCGGCCTCGATGTCCTTGTTCTTGATGACCTGTTCGGCCTGCCGCGCCAGTGCGACGGCGACCGCGCCCATCTCGGCGAAGTACGGGCGGACCGACTCCGGCAGCACGGGCTCGGGGTGACGCCGGCGGGCCGCCTTCGCGACGTGCAGCGCCAGGTCGCCCATCCGCTCCAGGCTTTCCGCCGCGTGGATGGCGGCGAGCACGGTCCGCAGATCGGTCGCCACGGGCGCCTGGAGGGCGAGCAGCGCGTACGCCTGCTCCTCGCACTCGGCCCTCGCGTCGTCGACCTTCTGGTCGTCGCTGATCACCTGCTCGGCAAGGCCGAGGTCGACCTCCAGCAGTGCCTTGGTGGCCCGCTCCAGTGCATCCGCCACCTGAAGGGACATGGCCGCCAGGTTCCCGGCCAGTTGTTCGAGTTCGACATGGTAAGCCTCGCGCATGGCCTCACCTTACGTGCAGCGATACTCCAATGCCGCATCGCCGGGTGAACCGGACATGAACCCGGTCTAACGAATTCGTTGGCAGAACGGCATGTCAGGGCGTGTCTTGTGGATCACGAATCCCATCGAACAAGATCCACAAGACACGCCCTAGCCGGTAGAGGTCTTCTTCGAACCGGTCGACTTCGTGCTGCTGCTCGGCGCGGCCGCACTCGTGGAGGCCGGCGGCGCGGCCGCCTTGTCGTCGGGCAGTGCGACGTTTTCGATGAGAGCACGGAAGATTCCGGTCGCCTTGCTCGGGACGAGTACCTCGTTGCCGCGGGCGTTGGAGTTGCCCGTCGTCGGCACGGTGAGGAAGTTGATCTTTTCGGCGCTCAGCCCGCGCATCGACTGCGCCAGCGTCAACATCTGGTCGACACCGAGGTTATCGCCGAAGGTGGCCTTCGCGAACGCGGTGACGAACCCGGTGATCTTGCCGGCGTTCAGCATGACCTCCTTGGACATCACCGCTTTCAACAGCGAGCCGATGAACTCCTGTTGCCGCTTGATCCGGCCGTAGTCCGAAGTGATGTCGCCCTTGACATGCCGCGCCCGCACGAAATTGAGTGCCTGGTCGCCGGTGATCCGGATATCGCCCGCCTGCGGGATAACCTTGCCCAACACCGTGTCGTCGATCGGGATATCGGTGTGGATGGTCACGCCCTGTACCGCGTCGACCATTTCCTTGAAACCGTTGAAATCGATTCCGACGAAATGCGTCATCTTCATTCCGGTGATCTGCTGGATCACCTTCGTGACACATTGCGGACCGCCGACGGCATACGCGGTGTTCAGTTTCGCGATCTTCTGCGCGGGCGACTTTTCGTTGCTGTACTGGGAAGTTATCGGATCCCAGCGATTGCATTCCGGCCTGGCGATTTCGAGGTCACGCGGAAAGGAGACCATCACCACGCGCTGCCTGTCGGCGGGGATGTGCGCGATCATGATCGTGTCCGAGCGGGCGCCGGGGGCTTCGGTGGCGTCGCCGACACCGTCTTCCGCCTTCGCGCCGTCACGGGTGTCGGAGCCGACCATGAGGAAGTTCTCGTCGCCGGTCTGGCCCGCCGCGTTCTGGATGTCGGCCGAGTTCTCGTCGAGCGCGGCGACCTTGTTGAACTGCGAGTCGTACCAGCTCTTCGTGCCCCACGCGGCGCCCGTGCCGATGAGGACGATCGCGGCGAGGACGGCGGTGGCGATCCGGGTGATCAGGATCGACCGCTCGCTGCGGCGCTGCTTCTTTTCCTGCAGCCGGGTTTGCGGTGCCTTGTCGGCTTCCGCCCTCGTGGCGGCGTCCGGTTCGGGCGAGGTCGCGATGACCCGCTGCAAGGCGGTGCGGGTCTGGTCCAGGAACGCCGCCGGACGGGCCGCGAGGCGCTCACGGCGCTTCTTGCGTTCGTCCTCTTCGGCGTTCATCTCGTCGTGGGCCGCCGAGAACCTGGCCAGCGTGTTGTCGATCTTGTGGCGGACCGCGGTCGCGTCGTCGATCGCTTCCATCTGGTCGGTCATCGTCAACGGGTCCAGCTCCGCGCGCGGCGGCACCGGGACAGCGGACACGGGACGGCGCGGCGGACGCGGCGGCTGCTGAGCGCGCGGCGCCTGCGGGGCCTGAGCTGCCTGCGGCGGCTGAGGCGCCTTCGATGCCTGTGGCGGCGCGGGCACGTCGGCGGGCACAGGCGGACGACGGCGGGTCGGCATGTCGGCGACGGGCATTTCGGGTGCCGCACGACGTGGCTGCCGAGGCCTCGGCGGTCTGTCCTCGGGCAACGCGTGGGAGCCCGACTGCGGCGCCTGCTGTGGCTGACGTGCCGTGGGCGGCATCGGCGGCTTGGGCGCCTGCGCCGGCGGAGCGGGCGGGGCCTGCGGCGGCGCGACGGGACGCCTGACCGGCGCCGGTGGCTTCAGCGCGGGCGACTTCGGGGGGACTGGGGTGCGAGGTGCCGGCGGACGCGGCGCACTGGCCTTCGGGGCCGGCGGCCTGGCTGCCGGGGGTTTCGCGGCGGCGACGTCGGCGGCCGACGGGATCGCCTGTTCCCCGGTGCTCCTCGCCATCACCTCGGAGACGCTGATACCGCCGTAGGTGTCCATGGAACGACGACGCTTGTGCCGCGATGGGCGGCCGTGCGCCGAACCGTCATCCGAGCGGGGACCGGTGCCGTGGTCGGGTCGATCGTCGGGCACTCAGTCTCCTCTCGTAACAGGTGAAGCAAACAAATAAGAGCGTCGCCCCAGCCATACTGACGGTCCGCCAGTACTGACCTTTTCGTTATCGTACGGACACCCGAGGCTCGTGACGACACCCTCCCGCGAATTTCTTTCACGGTCAGTACCTCCGCAGCGGGTGATCGCCACTATCTGGTGAAGATCGACGTTCCCAGCTGGCGGAATGCTGAATTTAACGTTACTGAGGGTGTTCGACGATCTGGATGGATTCCCGATCCCGATACGCCACCATGTTCCGGCCGGCCCGTTTTGCGGCATAAAGGAGCGTGTCGGCGCGCACGAGTTGCCACTCGGCCTCCGTCACGCGGCCGGACGCGGGGCGCGTCTCATGCGCGATCCCGACGCTGATGGTCACCCGCAGGCCGGGTCTCAAGCTCGACCACGGGAAGCGCGCGACGCGGGCTCGGGCGTCCTCGGCCATCTTGACCGCGGTGTCGGCGTCGACGTCCGGCAGCACGAGCGCGAACTCCTCCCCGCCGTAGCGGGCGCAGAAGGCACCGGTGGGCAGGCCTTCCTGCAGGAGCGCGGCGACCTGGCGGAGCACGTCGTCACCGACGAGGTGGCCGAAGGTGTCGTTCACATGCTTGAACAGGTCCAGGTCGATCAGCGCGATCGCGATGCCGTCCCGGCCCTGGTGGTCGGCCAGCAGACCGTGCAGCCGCTGGTCGAGGTAGCGGCGGTTGTAGCTCGCCGTCAGCGAATCCCGCAGGCTGCCCGCGTGCGAGATGTCGAACGCGGCGCGCAGATGCTGGTACGCGCGCCGCCAATCGCCCTGGGTCGCGAGTAGCCCGGCAATGGATTCGTGAAGTGCCAGCAGGTCGCTCGGTCCGGCCTGGCTCGGAACGAGCGCGGCCTTGGGTTGCGACATGGTCACCTCCGTCACGAACAGTTTGTCGTCGTACTGGGGTGAGCTCTTGAGGTATCAGTACGGTCGAAAGCGAAAATCGCTCAAGTGGTCGATGCGGCCCGGTCTTCGTCACTCGCTGGAGTTGTTGATCTACCAAGCGATGCGAAGTATGGCAAATGTTCCAAATACGGGTATTGATCCTTGGCCCAGTAGCTCATGTTCTGCCGCTCGTCATGCAGCAAATGGGTGTATTCCGGCCAGGTGCGCCATTGGAACGAGTCGACCTCGATCGGGTTGGGTTCCGGGTCGGCGTCGGCGTACGCGACGAAAATCGGGCAGAACTCGTGCTCGATGATCCCGTTGAACGGCGGAGTCCGGTAAATGTAGCGGGGGACGACGCACTCGAGAGCTGTGAGCCCGGTCATACCCAGCTCGAATTCCGCGCGCCGCACCACGGCGTCCTCGAGCGCTTCGCCGGGCAGCGGATGCCCGCAGACGCTGTTGGTCCAGACACCGGGCCACACCTTCTTGGTGAGCGCGCGGCGGGTCATCAGCAGCGCGTTGTCGCTCCGCCGGAAGACGTAACAGGAAAACGCCAGATGGAGCTTCGTCCGGTCGTGATGGCTCGCCAGTTTGTCGCCGGTTTCGCCTGTCGGTTCGCCGTCTTCGGTGACGAAGACGATCTGTTCGGTCTCGGTTGCCGCAGGGGTGCCATCCACTCGGCTCACCCAACTACAACCGCGACCGCATCGCTACCGCGATGAGTGTCGTAGGGCCCTGCTAAAAAGGGAGATTATGGGGACTGACGGTGAGCTTGAGTCATTCGATTGGGTAGTGGAGAGCGAGATCGGCGAGGCGGGGTGCCTGACATTGGCCCGATCGACCGATTCCGAGACGGTTGCCCGCGCGTTCGGCGGGCAGGTCGAGCAGGCGCGTGAGATGTGTCTCGACCAGATCTGGACGGAGTTCGAAGGCGAGTCGGTGGTCGCCGTCCGGCGTCAGGGCGAGTGGATCGTGGCCGTCGAGGGCAACGGCTGGCAGGGCTCGCGGGTGGAGGTCCTTCGTGGACTCGGGTTCGCCGTCAGTGCTTATTGGAACGTCAACGCGCTGACCAGGTTCAGCTATGCGCGGGACGGACAAGTACAGACGGCGTTCGAAGCGATGGCACCGAACTGGCGCTACGGCGCCGATCCGGACTGTCTGGAAGAGATCCGCGCGGATCTGCCCTGGGACGACGACCGCTGGGTCGAGTTGATGTTCGCGCTGGCCGCGCGCGTGACCGGGCAGGCCGTCGAACCTGAGTGGTTGCAGGGTGAGTTCACGGTGTACCCGGTCGTCGAGCTGGTCGAGGACGTCCGAGCCGAGGTGGATCCCCAGTACGAAAGCTTGACGTACCAGGAACCTTTGCTGGGTTACGCGCTGCGGACGGCGGGCGATGTTTCACTTCGCGCTGTCGCGCGCGTCGCGGCAGAGTACGTCACCGAAGTCTGCGAAATCGGGGAGGTGGCGGAGGCTGATCTCGACGAGAGAATCCGTTGGGCAACCCATGAAGCCTCGGAAATCGGCCCGACGGCATGGCCGGCTATCCGTGCGCTGGAAGCTGTTCGCGCCTTGCGCAGTGCCAGTTCGATGGCCGCGGCGTTCCAGGCGTTGTACTCGGCCGGCTTGGCCTTGGCGAAAAGTCCTGAAGGACGGGCGGAACTTAACCTTCGAGCTATGGCCACACTTGGTGATCCGGCGCCGCCGCGAGGTTCCGCCGGAGTCGGTAAGCGTCCGGAGTGGATTACCGGGCATTGGCTCGCTCCGGCGGCCATCGTCACTTACGTGCGGACGACCGACATCCACGCGGTCGCCGCCGTGTTCGGCAGTGAGTCACATCCCGGCCCGGTGGAGTTGAGCGACACGTCCCAAGCCGCGCTGCGTGTCGACGGTGAGTGGGTGGTCGCGATCGAGTTCGGTGAGCTCAAGAGAAACCTCCAAGGGCAACTGAAAACGCTGTCGGCGGAGACGACAGTCGTCTGTGTTCAGTGGTGCGCCAGGGGAAACACGCAGTTCTACCACTACGAATCCGGGGAATCGCGCGTGGGTTTCCGCCCGCATGATGACGTGCCGGCTTCGCTCGCATCGCATGTCGAGGAATTGGGAGAACCGTTGCAGGGCAACGGAAGTGAGCAGGCGCCTTGGCTGCTCGCGCTGGCGCGGCGGCTCACCACCGTGTCCCTGGAACCGGCGTCACTCGACGAGGAGCATCTTGTGGTGAAGTTCTAGAAGTCCGAACAGGTCGCGAGCGCGAACGGCCCGGTCGCGGTGCCGGTCTTGGCTTCCTTGCCGTCGACGACGACCTTGCACGTCACGGTCCCGCCCTCTTCGCCGGTGGTGACCGTCAGCGAGCCGCCCTTCATGAATCCCTTGGTGTCCAACTGCTTCGACCACGGGAGCGTCGCGACGGGCTCCTGGTTGCTGCTGACACCTTCGCCGAACGTGGTGTAGCTGATCGTCACGTTCTTGGCGTCACCGGTCACCTCGTACTGCACGGTGGCCACGCGGTTGGCTTCCTCGTTGACGTCCGCCGCGACCTGGCCGAACGCGGCGGCCCACAGGACGCAGACCAGCAAACCGATGGCGGACAACACGATTCCGGCGATCGCTAGCCCTTTGTTGGTCGCCACGCCCTTGCGGGCGCGGGAGAACCCGATGATGGAGAAGATCAACCCGAGGATGACCATCGGCCACGCCACGATGCCGACGATCGGGATGATGGCGATGAGCAGGCCCACCAGGCCGAGGACGAAACCCGCGGTACCGAGGCCGTTGCGGGGAACGGCGGGGCCGGTCTGGGGCGGGTAGAGGTTGGGCTGAGTCATGACAATTCCCTTCGGCTGTCTTGTAGCCGAAGGGTCGAGCCTGCGAGGAGGGACGTTACGGCCATTTGGCCTAAGTCCCCCGTTAGTGGTTTAGCCGCCCGAGTGCATTTCTTCGGCTTCGGGAACGCAGTCGTCGTCGGGATCGTCGAGCCAGCCGTGCGGCAGCGTGACCTTGCCGGGCGAGCCCTGACGCCCGCGCGGGCCTTCGGCTGCCGTCGGGAACGGCGCTTCGTGGTCGAGCTGTCCGATGAGGCCGTCGAGCTCCTCCAACGACGTCACCAGCGCGAAGCCGCGTCGCAGCTCTGAGCCGACCGGGAAGCCCATGAGGTACCACGCCATGTGCTTGCGCAGGTCACGCATGGCCTTGGTGGGGCCGTCGTGCTCCACCAGCAGCTCCGCGTGCCGCCTGAGCACGCGACCGACCTCGCCGAGGTTCGGGCCCCGCGGGACGGGACGCCCGGCGAACGCGGCTTCGAGCTCGCCGAACAGCCACGGCCTGCCGAGACACCCACGCCCGACGACCACGCCGTCGCAGCCCGTCTCGGCCATCATGCGCAGCGCGTCGTCGGCGGAGAAGATGTCGCCGTTGCCCAGCACCGGAATCGTCGTGACGGCTTCCTTCAGCCGCGCGACCGCCGACCAGTCGGCCTGACCGGAGTACCGCTGCGCCGCAGTCCTGGCGTGCAGCGAAACCGCCGCCGCGCCCTCGGCCTCGGCGATGCGCCCGGCGTCGAGGTAGGTCTGGTGATCCTCGTCGATGCCGATGCGGAACTTCACCGTGAACGGCACCCCGGCCGACTCGGCGGCCGCGACCGACGCCTTGACGATGTTGCCGAACAGCTTGCGCTTGAACGGCAGTGCCGCCCCGCCACCCTTACGCGTCACTTTGGCGACCGGGCAGCCGAAGTTGCTGTCGATGTGGTCGGCAAGGCCTTCGCCGACGATGATCTTGACGGCCTCGCCCATGGTCTTCGGGTCGACTCCGTAAAGCTGCATGGACCTGGGCGTTTCGTGTTCGCCGAAGGTCATCATGTGCATGGTCCCGGGATGGCGCTCGACGACCGCACGGGCGGTGATCATCTCGCAGACGTAGATCCCGGCCCCGTACTCGGCGCACAGCTGCCGGAAGGCGACGTTGGTGATGCCTGCCATCGGCGCGAGCACCACCGGCGGATCGACCTGGTAGGGGCCGATCTTCAGGGCGGGTTTCGTCTCGACGAGGGCAGTCACATCCTCCATTGTCGCTGGTGACCGAAGCGATCCAGAAGTGGGTTGCGCGAAATTGTCGGCGTCGGCCTCTAACCTGGGCGCGTTCCTAACCACGGAGTACTGAGGAGGCGCAGCTCATGACCACCCTCGAGAACCGCCCGAACACCGCACTTCTCGTGGTCGACGTGCAGCAAGGCGTCGTCCATGAAGCCCATGAACGCGATGTCGTCGTCGCGAACATCGGTGGCCTTGTCGAAAAAGCGCGGCAGGAGCAGATCCCCGTTGTCTGGGTCCAGCACTCGGACGAGCACCTCGTGCAGGGAAGCGACGAGTGGCGGATCGTCCCCGAGTTGACCCCGGGCGACGCGGAGTCGCTCATCGCGAAGAACCACGGCGACGCCTTTGAGGGCACCAACCTCGAGACCACGCTGTCGGAGCTGGGCGTCGGGCGGCTCGTCGTCGTCGGCGCGGAAACCGACGCGTGCATCCGCTCGACGATCCACGGCGCGTTCGCGAGGGGCTACGACACGACCCTGGTCAGCGACGCCCACACGACGGGGGACAAGTCGCAGTGGGGCGCGCCGCTGCCGGACCAGGTCATCGCGCACACGAACCTCTACTGGACCCACCAGAGCGCGCCGGGGAAGACGGCCGGGACGGTCGAGACCAAGGCCGTCGGCTTCGGGGAGCCGTTCTGACCCAGCGTGGGTCGTGAGTGGCTACGAGTGTTCTAACCCTTGTTGCCACTCACGACCGGTGACCAGCACAGCCGGCCCGAGGACGCCGCTGACAGGACGTGCGCGTCCACCCAGGTCCTGATCCGATCCCACGCCGTGACCACCCCGCTGACAGTCCGAGCCGGGTGAGTGCGAGCTGGGTACAAGCTCTCGTTCGTGACCTGGAATGAGTAGTGCTACGGATCCGTTTCGCCCCTGGCTGTCCCATGCTGGTCACATGCCTGCCGATGTAGATGCTTTCGTCAAACTCGCCGAGGAGATCGACGACCTTGGGCGACGTCTGAAGCAGGTCGGCGTCGAGTTGCGGACCCTGCAGCCGGGCCAAGCCGCCGAGACGGCGACCGAGGCCCCGCAGCCGCAAGCACCGACACCGGCCCAGGCGCCGCAGCCACCACAGCAGCCGTGGCCCCAGATGCAGCCCCAGCCGTGGCCCCAGCTGCCGCCGCCACCGCAGTGGCAGCCGATGCCGCCGCCGTACACCCCGGTTCCGCGCGAGTCGCTGGCCGAGCGGATTGGCAAGGAAGGCGCCGGGAGCCGGTTGCTGGCTTGGATCGGTGGCGCGGTGACGCTGCTCGGCGTCGTGTTGTTGCTGGTACTGGCGATCCAACGTGGCTGGCTCGGGCCGTTGCCGCGGGTTCTCGTCGGCGCGGGGTTCGGCTTGGCGTTGATCGGGACGGGCGTGTGGCTGCACCGCAATCCCGCGGGCCGGACGGGTGCGTTCGCGCTGGTGGCGACGGGGATCGCGGCGTTGTTCCTGGACACGATCGCGGCGACGACGTTGTACGAGTACCTGCCCGCGCTGGCCGGGCTCGCGATCGGGCTGGTCGTGACGGTCGGTGGGTTGTTGCTGGCGGCGCGGTGGGAATCGTCGTTGCTCGCGACGGCGGTGGTGGTCGGGTGCGCGGTGTGCGCGCCGATGATCACGAAGGGGTTCAACCCCGAGCTGGTGACGTTCCTGCTGGTGGTTCAGGTCGCGACGACGCCGGTGCAGCTGCGCCGCGAGTGGTCGTCGGTCGCGCTTGCCGCGGGGATTCCGCCGCTGCTGGCGTCGGTGTTCAGCACCGCGCTGACCGGCCCCCGCGGTTCGTGGACGAACACGGCTGCCGCGTTGGCGGCGGGGCTGATCGGGATCGCGCTCGCGCTGGTCGTGGTGCGGCGCCGGACTGACAACGGCGCGCTCACGTTGCTCGCCTTCGCGGCGGCGCCGGCGTTGTTCGCGGCCTTGCTGCTGCCGAAGTCCCAGGCGGTGCTGGTTTCCGGCGGTGTCGCGGTGGCGCTGTTCGGGGTGTGGCTGACCGGCCGCTGGTGGCCGGGACACGCGGGCGCGCTCGCCGGAGTGGCCGGGCTGGTCGCGCTGTTCCAGACGACTGTCACCCAGTTCAACGGGTCGGCCTGCGCGGCCGTCCTGCTCGGCGAGGCGATCCTGGTCGCGCTGGTGGCACTGTGGACGCGCAGCAAGGTCGCTTTGCTGGCAGCGCTGGTTTTCAGCATCATCGGCGTGTTCTTCGCGTGGGCCGGGGACTTCCCGCCCGCGTTGCTCCTGCTGTTCCGCGACAGGACGTCCGGCGAGCTGGCCGGTGCCTGCGCGGTGGCCACGTTGCTGCTGGTCGTTTCCGTCGGGCTGCCTTGGGTGGCGTCCCGGCTCGGGATGCTCGGCGAGTCTTCGGAGAACGCGGCGCCGTGGCTGTTCGCCGGACTCGCCGCGCTTTACGGTGCGGCCGGGCTCGTGCTGAGCGCGTCGCTGCTGGTCATGCCCGGCCGGTCCGGGTTCCTGCTGGGCCACGTGCTGATCACCGTGTCGTGGACGGTGGCGGCGCTGGTGCTGCTCGTCCGCGGTATCGACGTCGTGGCGTTGCGAGTGTCCGGCCTGGTCCTCGTCGGCGCAGCGGTGCTGAAGCTGGTCCTGTTCGACCTCGCCACGCTGGACGGCATGGCCCGCGTCGCCGCGTTCCTCTGCGCCGGCCTGGTCCTGCTGGCCGCCGGCACCCGCTACGCCCGGCTCGTCGCATCCCGCTAGAACGCTAGAAGTCGACGTCCAGGCAGGCCAGCCTGGCACCGGCTGTTCCCGCGTGGCCGGGGTCGGTGTGCGTGTGGGTCTCGTGGATGACGACGGACTTCGCGCGGCGCTCGCCGAACGTCCAGTCCACCCTGGACACCGCGACGCCGATGCCGAGCCGATCGGTGGTGAAGTCCAGCCAGACCTCGTTGCGCGGGTTCGCATAGGTCGGGTCGACCGACGGCAGGACCGGGTCGGGGTGGTACTGGAAGTGCGGGCCTGCGACGTCGCCGGTCGCGCCGCACGCCTTCGCGTGGGCGTGGGCGCCGTACTCGTGGTTGGGCAGCAGGCCGTACACCGACAGGACCGTGGTCGTGCCCAGCGCCGACAGCGCGAAGACGTGCGCGCGGGTGCCGTCTGGGACGAGCTCGGGGTTGTAGACGGTGAGAGGACCGTTCGCGGTGGTGATGTGGAAGTCGGCGGGGGCCGCGGAAGCCGGTAGGGCGCCCGCGAGAGCGACGACGGAGGCGACAGCGATGGAAGACAGGAGTGCGGAAGCGATACGCATGGTCCTTCTTTAGTCAGTGGGACACCCGCAACGCTATGTCAACCACACGATCGTGTTCCAGATCGTAGGCTGACGTCCGTGACCGTGAATCCTCCCGACCGCACCTGGCTCGTCGCCATCGCCGCCGCCCTCTGGGGCACGGACGGCCTGCTCAGGCTGCCGCTGGCCGAGAAACTGCCCGCGGCGACCGTGGTCTTCTGGGAGCACCTCCTCGTGGTCCTGGTGCTGAGCCCGCTGATCCCCGGCGCGATCCGTGCGCTGCGCCGTTGTTCGCCGCGCGAGTGGCTGGCCGTGGTGGTCATCGGCGGCGGTTCTTCGGCGCTGGCGACAGCGTTGTTCACGGCCGCGTTCAAGCTCGGCGACCCGGTGACGCCGTTGGTTCTGCAGAAACTCCAGCCGGTTTTCGTGCTCATCGCGGCGTTCTTCGTACTCGGCGAACGGCTGCGGCGGGGCTATGCCCTGTTCGCGCTGCCCGCGTTGCTCGGCGCGTGGCTGCTGGCCTTCGCCGACCCGCTGCACATCCAGGTCGCCGCGGTGAAAGCCGCGCTGCTCGCCGTCGGGGCGGCCGCGTTGTGGGCGGCGGGAACGGTGCTGGGCAGGCTGGTTTCGACCAGTTTGCAGCCGCGCGAGGTCACGGTCCTGCGCTTCACGATCGGCCTGCCTGTCTCGGCACTCATCGTTCTGCAGCAGGGCAGTTCGTTCACCGTCGGCTGGAACAACGCACTCGGCCTGGCGCTGCTGGCGTTCGTGCCAGGCCTGCTCGCGCTGAGTTTGTACTACATCGGACTCCGTTCGACCCCCGCCGCTCGCGCGACGCTGGCCGAGCTCGCCTTCCCGGTCACCGCGGCCGTCATCGGGGTGACCTTCCTCAACGCGCATCTTTCCGGCACCCAGTGGCTGGGCCTGGTGATCGTGATCGGCTCGATCGCCGCCCTCGGCTGGCACGAAAAGGCGCGCGTCAAACCGATGGTGCTGGAGGGCGCGGTATGAGCGACGAGAGCGAAAACCAACGGCTGACGCGCAACGTCAGCGAGTTGCTCAGCGAGCTTCGGGTCGCGCAAGCCGGGGTGCAGATCCTCTTCGGCTTCCTGCTTTCGGTCGTGTTCACGCAGACCTTCCGCGATGCCAGCGGTTTCGAGAAGTCGCTGCATCTGATCGCGGTTCTGCTCGCCGTGGTCTCGACGGCGTTGCTGACCGCGCCCGCGGCCTGGCATCGCGTGCTGTTCCGCGAGAACCGCCGGGAGGAGATCCTGCGGGTGGGCAATCCGGTGGTGATCGCCGGGCTGGTTTCACTGGCCGGTGCGCTGGTCGTGACCGTGGCACTGATCGCGAAGGTCGTGTTCGGCCCGATCGCGATGGCGGTGATGGGACCGGTCGTGCTGATCCTGTTCGCCGTACTTTGGTTCGTGGTCCCGGCCCGCTTGCGGCGCTAGCCCAGCCCGAAACAATCGCCATTATACGCGCCTTTCGGCGACGCCGAAAAGGCTTGACAAGACCCTCATAATAAAAAGTCGACGTGTGCAAAGTATCTGAGAAAGATACGCACCACGCCGACGAACTATCCGCAGTTTACCGTTGCGAGGGGCATTTGTCAAAGACCGAGTACCACGCGGAATTACAGGCGGAACGACGGCAGATCGCTTTCCTGTACGAACGGCTCGAGTCGGCGCGCGCGGAGGCCGCGGTCGCGCTGGCTCGGGCCCAGCGATCGGGAGTGGACTCGCTCTGGGAGCGCGATGTCGCTGTGGACCACAAGGAACAGGAGGCCGCCCGGCTGCGGATCGCGGACAACGGGCTGTGCTTCGGCAGGCTCGACGTCGCTGACGACGAGCGGATCTACGTCGGCCGCATCGGGTTGTTCGACGTGGAAAACGATTACGAACCGTTGCTGACCGATTGGCGGGCGCCGGTGTCGCGCCCATTCTACTGCGCGACCGCGGTGAATCCGGAGGGGATCACCCGTCGTCGCCAATTCCACGCACTCGGCCGCGCGCTCAGCGGGTTCACCGACGAGGAATTCGGCGGCGAAACCGCATTGCTGGCCGCGTTGAACGCGCCGCGGGAAGACACCATGCGGGACATCGTCGCGACGATCCAAGCCGAACAGGATGAGATCATCCGGCTGGCGCATCCGGGCGTGCTCGTCATCGAAGGTGGTCCTGGCACGGGAAAGACGGCCGTCGCGCTGCATCGGGTCGCCTACTTGCTGTACGCCCAGCGGCAGCGGTTGTCGAAGCGCGGTGTGCTGGTCGTCGGGCCGAATTCCGGCTTCCTGCGGTACATCGGCCGGGTGCTGCCGTCGCTCGGCGAGACCGACGTCGTGTTCGCGACTCCCGGCGGACTGCTGCCGGGACTGCGCACGGAGGCCGAGGAAGCGCCGGAAGTCCGGCGGATCAAGGGATCCGCGGCCATGGTCGGCGTGCTCGCCGCCGCGGTCGCGAATCGGCAGGAGCTGCCGGAAGAGACGATTCCGATCGAGCTGGACGACGTCACCATCGAGTTGGATCGTGAGCTCGTCGCGCAGGGGAGAGCGCGCGCCCGCGCCACGGGTCTGCTCCACAACGCCGCCCGCGCGGTGTTCCGCGACTACGTGCTCCCGAAACTCGCGGCGCGCGCCGTGGACAAGAGCGGCACCGGCTGGCTCCACCGGGACGAGCCGATGCGTAGCGAACTGATCGGGTACGTACTGGAGGAACTCGCCGAAAACCCACGCGTGCAAGCGGAGTTGGACGCGCTGTGGCCGGATCTGACACCGCGGCGGCTGCTCGGCGACCTCTACAGTTCGCCGGAACGTCTTGCCGAAACAGGCGCCGATCCGCGTTTGTACCGCGAGAGCACTGCCGCCTGGACGGTTTCGGACGTTCCGCTGCTGGACGAAGCCGTCGAACTGCTGGGCAAGGACACCACCGAGGATCGCCGCGCCGAGCGGGAACGCCGTCAGGAGGCCGAATACGCCGCCGGAGTCCTCGAGGTCATGAGCATGGAAGAGCTCGACGAAGACGGCGAAATCCTGTACGCGGCCGACGTCGTCGGAGCCCAAAGACTGTCCGAGCGGCACAGCGAACGCGACCACCGTGACCTCGCCGAACGCGCCGCCGCCGACCGGGAATGGACCTACGGCCACGTCGTCGTGGACGAAGCCCAGGAACTGTCCGCGATGGACTGGCGGGTGCTCATGCGGCGCTGTCCCAGCCGGTCGTTCACCATCGTCGGTGACCTCGCGCAGCGGTGGTCCTCGGCAGGCGCCCGCTCGTGGGACGAGATGCTGTCGCCGTACGTCACGGACCGCTGGCGGTACCGCGCGCTGACGATCAACTACCGCACGCCCGCCGAGATCATGGCCGTCGCGGCACGCGTGCTGACCGAAGTGGATCCAACAGCCACCCCACCGGAATCCGTGCGCGCCAACGGAATCCGGCCGACGTCGAAGCAGGTCGGCGACCTGAACCAGGCCGTCCGGGAAGCCACAGCGGGCGAGAGTTCCGTCGCCGTCATCGTCCCCGAAGGCCTAGAACTCGACGTAGAAACCCTGACCCCGCGCGCGGCGAAAGGCCTGGAATTCGACGCCGTGGTGCTCGTCGAACCCGCCCGCATCCTGGCGAACGGCTCGCGGGGCGCGGCCGATCTGTATGTCGCGCTCACCCGCGCCACGCAGCGGCTCACCGTGGTCCACACCGAGCCGCTGCCGGCGGTGCTACTTGGTGAGGGAACCCCAGGCGTAGGTCTGTTTCGCCAGCTTGAGGTAGACGAAGGTCTCGGTGCTGACGATCCCCGCGATCCCGCGGATGTCGTCGTTGAGCACCTTGAGGAGATGGTCGTCGTCCCGGCAGATCACCTCGGCCAGTAGGTCGAACCCGCCGGCACACAGCACGACGTAGTGCACGTCCGCCAGCGCGGAAAGCCTGTCCGCGACGGCGTGCAGATCGCCGCTGACCTTGATACCGACCATGGCCTGCCGGGCGAGGTCGACGTCGAGCGGGTCGGTGACGGCGACGATCTGCATGGTCCCGTCGCGCATCAGGCGTTGGACGCGCTGGCGGACGGCGCCTTCGGAAAGGCCGACCGCCTTCGCGAGCGCGGTGAACGACGCGCGGCCGTCGCGCTGCAGGAGTGAGATCAGCGTCCGGTCGGTCTCGTCCAGACCGCGTGGGGTGCGCTGTTCCTCGCCGCGCTGACCTGATTCGTCGGCCATGCGGACCCTCCCTGTGGCTCGTGATCCTTGGTGCGCAGCGTAGCGAGCGCTTCAGCGGGCGCGCGGCTCGTAGGCTGAAGTTCACCTTTCCGAGGTGCGTGCGGCTCACAAGAGAGGATTTCGTACAGAAGGGTCACAATGACCACTATTTCCCTTGTTGGCGACCTTGGTGGCTGATACGGTCGGCCCGTGACGAGTATGGGTACCCGCGACTGCGCACCTGGCGGACTTGGTGTCCGCTGGTTCGCGCGCTGCGGTGGAGGCCGTCAGCTCGGCGGGTAGGGCTCGCGGTTCTTCTGTCCGCACCCCATCGCACCCTTAGGGATTCCTCGTCATGACCAGCTTTCTTCCGGCGCGCCGTCATGTCCGCACGCCGCTCGTCAAACCGCCCACGCATCTCGACGCGCTCGCCGACGCCGTCCCGCGGCCGTACTGGCTCGACGTCCAGCAAGCGCCCGAACCGAGCTCCGCGCTCACCACCGATACCCACGCTGACCTGGTCATCATCGGCGGCGGGTACACCGGGTTGTGGGCCGCGCTGCAGGCCAAGGAGGCCGACCCGGACCTCGACGTCGTCATTCTCGAAGCCGACACCTGCGGCGCGGCGGCGTCCGGCCGCAACGGCGGATTCTGCGCGTCGAGCCTGACCCATGGCATCTCGAACGGTATGGACCGGTTCGCCGCCGAGATGCCCGAGCTCGAGGCGCAGGGCCTCGACAACCTCGACGAGATCGAGCGCGCGGTCCTGAAATACGGCATCGACTGCGACTTCCTGCGTTCCGGCGAACTCGACGTCGCCACCGAGCCTTACCAGCTCGACGAGCTCGGCCACGCGGCCGAGCTCGCGGCGTCGCTCGGTCACGACGTCCGACTGTTGTCCGCTGAGGAAACCCGGCGCGAGGTGAACTCGCCGACGTATCTGGGCGCGCTGTCGATGCCGCGCAGTGTCGCCATGCTTGACCCAGCGCGGCTCGCGTGGGGCCTGCGCGACGCGTGTCTGAGCCACGGCGTCCGCATCTACGAGTGGACCAAAGCCTTGTCCCTCAACGAAGAAAGTCACGGCATCGAGGTGCGCACGCCGTACGGCAAGGTGCGTGCCGCGCGCGGAATCCTTGCCACGAATGGCTTTCCGCCGCTGTTGAAGCGGCTGAAGAACTACATCGTGCCGGTGTACGACTATGTGCTCGTCACGGAACCCTTGTCTGCCGCGCAACTCGCGTCGATCGGCTGGGAAGGCCGCCAAGGCGTCGGCGACTCCGCCAACCAGTTCCACTACTACCGCCTGACCGAGGACAACCGGATCCTGTGGGGTGGTTACGACGCGATCTACTACTACGGCGGGCCCGTTCGCAGCGAACTCACCCTGCGGCCGGACACCTACGCCGTGCTCGCCGACCACTTCTTCCAGACGTTTCCCCAGCTCGAAGGGATCAAGTTCACCCATCGCTGGGGCGGGGTGATCGACACCTGCAGTCGATTCTGCCCGTTCGTCGGCACCGCGATGGGCGGCCGTCTCGGCTACGCGCTCGGCTTCACCGGCCTGGGTGTCGGCGCGACGCGGTTCGCCGCCGGAGCGCTGCTCGACCAGTTGTACGGCCGGTACACCGAGCGCTCGCGGCTGCGCCTGATGAACTCCAAGCCGTTGCCGCTGCCGCCGGAGCCGTTCCGCTGGATCGGCATCCAGCTCACCCGCTGGTCGCTCAACCGTGCGGACGAGAACAGCGGCCGCCGCAATCTCTGGCTACGCTCGCTGGACCGGGTCGGCCTTGGCTTTGATTCGTAGGGATTACTACTGATTACGCAGTTGTAACAAGGCCAAACAGCGGAAACCCTTGTATTGACCTTGCTTGACTGTCAATATCGGTGCCCAGAAGTCACGTGGTGACCCTGGAGGTCCGAGCACATGAGCACAGCACCGGCCCGGTCGGCCGAGCTTTTCCCGGTCACGAACCCCGCCACCGGCAAGCTGATCGAAGAGATCGAACTGCACGGTATCGCCGACGTCGACACCGCCGTCGGCAGCGCTCGCGAGGCGCTGACCGGCTGGGCGAGCACCCCGCCAGGCGAGCGCGCGGCGATCCTCAACCGCGTGTCCGTCCTGATCGAAGAACGCGCCGAGGAGTTCGCGCTCACCGAGACGCGGCAGTGTGGCAAGCCGATCCGGCTCTCCCGTGAGTTCGACATCCCGGTCACCGTGGACAACGCGGCGTTCTTCGCCGGCGCCGCGCGTTCGTTGGAGGGCAAGGCTTCCGCGGAGTACTCGGCCGACCACACCTCGACGATCCGCCGCGAGCCGGTCGGCGTCGTCGGGTCCATCGCGCCGTGGAACTACCCGCTGAACATGGCGGGCTGGAAGATCTTCCCGGCGCTGGCCGCGGGCAACACCGTGGTCATCAAACCGGCCGAGATCACCCCGCTGACCACGGTGATGCTGGCGAAAGCCTTCGCCGACGCGGGGCTGCCCGACGGCGTGCTCACCGTGTTACTCGGCCGCGGCCCGGACGTCGGCGAGGCGCTCGTCGGGCACAACGGCGTTGACATGGTGTCGTTCACCGGCTCGACCCCGGTCGGCAAGCGCATCGCCGAGCTGGCCGCGCGCGGTCCTCGCCGCGTGCACCTGGAGCTGGGCGGCAAGGCGCCGTTCGTGGTGTTCGACGACGCCGACCTCGAAGCGGCCATCCACGGCGCTGTCGCCGCCACGCTGATCAACGGCGGCCAGGACTGCACCGCCGCGACCCGGGCGTACGTGCAGCGCCCGCTGTTCCGGAAGTTCGCCGACGGCGTCGCGGGGCTGATGGAGTCCGTGCGGGTCGGCGATCCGGAGGACCCGGCGACCGACCTTGGTTCGCTCATTTCGATCATGCAGGCCGAGCGTGTCCACGGCTTTGTCAGCCGCGCGCTCGATGCGGGTGCCCGCACGCTCTGCGGCGGTACTGCTCCGGACGGCGCGTTCTACCGGCCGACACTCGTCGTGGACGCCCAGCAGGACTCGGAAATCGTGCAGGACGAGGTGTTCGGCCCGGTGCTGGCCGCGCTGCCGTTCGACTCCGACGACGAGGGAATCGCGCTGGCCAACGACACCCGCTACGGCCTGGCCGCGTCGGCGTGGACCCGGGACGTGTACCGCGCCGGACGGGCGTCGCGCGAGATCGCGGCCGGCTGTGTCTGGGTCAACGACCACATCCCGCTGGTCAGTGACATGCCGCATGGCGGCGTCAAGGCGTCCGGGTACGGCAAGGATCTGTCGGCCTACTCGCTGGAGGAGTACACCACCGTCAAGCACGTGATGAGCGACAATACCGGCGTGGCAAGGAAATCCTGGCACCGCACGGTGTTCGCTTCGGGAGGCGACCATGGTTGAGCTGACGCGTCCGGCGGCCCGTGAGGAGGCCGGAACCGTGCCCAGCAAGGGTTTGCGGTCCGGGGCGCTCGGCATGGTGTCTTCGGTGGTCATCGGGATGTCCGCCACCGCGCCCGCGTATTCGATGGCGGCGACGCTCGGGCTGATCGTGCTCGCGGGCACCGGGTTCAAAGCCGCGGCTTTTGTCCTGCTCGCGTTCATCCCGGTGATGTTCGTGGCGTTCGCGTTCCGTGAGCTCAACTCGGTCGAGGCGGACTGCGGCACCAACTTCACTTGGGCGGTAAGGGCTTTCGGCAGCCGGACCGGCTGGATGGCGGGCTGGGTCGTCACCGTCGCCCAGCTTCTGGTGATGAGCAGCCAATCCGCGATCACCGGCCGGTACACGCTGCTGCTGTTCGGCGCGGATTCGTTGGCGGACAACACCGCGGTGACCACGGCGATCGGCTGCGTGTGGCTGCTGGCGCTGTGCTACCTGTGCTACCGCGGTATCGAGATCTCCGCGAAAGTCCAGTGGGTGCTGCTCGGGATCGAGCTGACGGTGCTGGTCATCTTCTCGGTCGTCGCGCTGGTGAAGGTCTACGGCGGCACCGCGGGCCCGCAGGCGACGACGCCGGAGTGGAGTTGGCTGTGGCCGTCGGGGATCTCGATGGGCGCGTTCGTCTCGGCCGTGCTGCTGGCCGTTTTCATCTACTGGGGCTGGGAAAGCTCGTTGTCGGTCAACGAGGAATCCGCCAATCCGCGTAGCGCGCCGGGCAAGGCCGCGGTGCTGTCGACGGTGTTGCTGGTGGTCAACTACCTGCTCGTCACCGTCGCGGCGCTGGCTTTCGCCGGTGTCGGCACGGAAGGGATCGGGCTCGCGAATCCCGAGAACTCCGACGACTTCCTTGCCGGACTGGGCAACGCCGTCTTCGGTGCGGACGGTTTCGGCCGCGTGTTCGGGGTGCTGCTGGTGATCTCGGTGCTGACCAGCGCCGCGGCGACCAGTCAGGCGACGATCATGCCCGCCGCGCGCACGACGTTGTCGATGGCGAGCCACGGCGCGCTGCCCAAGGTCTTCGCCCGCGTGCACCCGAGGTACCAGACGCCGGTGGTGGCGACCTGGGCGTTCGGGCTGATTTCGTTGCTGCTGTACGTGATGCTGTCGATTTGGAGCAAGAACGTACTGTCGGATTCCATTGACGCCGTCGGCCTGACGATCGCCGTCGAGTACATGCTGGCCGCGCTGGCGTGTGTGTGGGTGTTCCGGAAGACGTTGTTCTCCAGCCTGCGGAACTTCTTCCTGCGCGGGTTCTTCCCCGGGATCGGCGGGATCTTTTTCCTGGTAGTGCTGGTGGCGGCGGTCGTCGAGTACGCCAATCCGGCGACCGGGTCGACGACGGTGTTCGGCATCGGTGGGGTCGCGGTGATCGGTGTGGTGTCGATCCTGCTCGGGGTGCCGCTGATGTTCGTCATCCGCAACGCCTGCCGCGACTTCTTCGCCGGACGACGCCTCCCGCGCGGCTCGGTGCCGCCGGGAGGCGACTCCATCGAATCAGCCGAGGTCACGCGAAAGTAGGTCCTCGTCGGTTTCGCGCCGGACGAGGAGGGTGGCGACGCCGTCGCGGACGCCGACCAGCGGCGGGCGGCCGATCTGGTTGTAGTTCGACGCCATCGAGTGGTGGTAGGCGCCGGTACACGGGACGGCCAGCAGGTCGCCCGCGTGGATGTCGCTCGGCAGCGAGAGGTTCTCGGCGAGGACGTCGCCCGATTCGCAGTGCCGCCCCACGATGACCACGGGGCGCCGCGCCGCCTGGCTGTGTCGGCCGACCAGCCGGGCGGCGTACCTCGCGCCGTAGAGCGCGGGGCGCGGGTTGTCGCTCATACCACCGTCGACGGCGACGAACGTCTTGCTGCCGTTCTTGACCGCGCAGACGCGGTACACGGTGATCCCGGCCGGGCCGACGATCGCGCGTCCGGGCTCGATCGTCAAGTGAGGCAAGGGAAAACCCTGCACCGAGCATTCGTAGCCGAGCGCGACACGCAGTCGCCGGGCGTAGCCGCCGAGGTCGAACTCGGACTGGCCGGGCAGGTACGAAACCGCGTGCCCGCCACCGAGGTCGAGGTCTCGCAGCGTGACGCCGTAAGCGTCGCGGACGTACGCGAGCACCTCGATCATCTTCCGCGCGGCTTCCTCGTATCTGTCCACTCGGGACACTTGCGAGCCGATATGACAGTGCAGCCCGACGAGTTCGAGGCTGGGCTGTGCCAAGACAGCGGCCACGGCCCGGTCGAGATTGTCCCGAACCGTTGGCAGCAGCGAGAAGCCGAACTTCTGTCCTTCGGTGCCGGTGGTGATTGCTACGTGGGTGTCGGCCTTGACGTTCGGCGTCACGCGGAGCATGACCTGTTGACGGTGTGACGCGAGGGCGCCGAGCTGCTCGATCTCGTCGAGCGAGTCCAGGACGATCCGGCGGACGCCGTAGCCGAGCGCGGCCTTCAGGTCTTCTGGCGTCTTCGCGTTGCCGTGCAACAGGATTCGGTCGGCGGGGAAGCCGACCGAACGGGCGACGGCGATCTCCCCGGCCGAGCACGTGTCCAATGACATGCCCTCTTCGGCGACCCAGCGCAGCACGGACTTCGTGCACAGCGCCTTGCTCGCGTAAGCCACTTCCGCCTCCGGCAGCGCCGCCCGGTACGCCCGGGCGTGCTCACGCACCTCGACCTCGTCGATCAGGTACGCCGGCGTACCGAACCGCGCCGCGAGGTGGCTGACGGGCGCACCGGCGAACAGCAGCTCGCCGCCGGAACCCAGCCGCGTGCTCTTCGGCCAAACATCCTGGTCAAGGCGATCGGCTGCCTCACAGCCCAAACTGGGAAGGAGTTCGGTGAGCGTCACTGCTGCCTCCATGCGCGGTGGTGGTGCTTACCGCTTCAGCACAGTGCCGATTCGCCCAAACAGCGCGTTCGGCTACGACGTCCTGACGCCCAGTGCCGCCGCGTTGACGCCTTCCTTACGCGTGGGGTAACCCGCACCACTCTACGACAAGCCCCAAGAAGAGAGTAAGCCGAAAAGCTGCTCTTTCTCGGGCCCGGTCAGCAGCCGGCTCGGTGGGCGGACATCGGGGCGGCAGAGGCCGAGCTGGCCGAGGGCGTCCTTGACCACGCTGACGTTGTTGGCGTTGCCGTTCGCCGCGCGCATCTCCTCGAACGGCCGGACGCGTTCCCACAGCTTCATCGCGTCCGGGAAGTCCCCGCTGTTGAGTGACGTGAACATGCCCAGCGACGTCTTCGGATCGACGTTGACCAGCCCGGACGTGAATCCGGTGGCCCCGGCCGCGAAGTAGCCCGGCGCGGAGAGCTCGGCCAGCCCGGCGATCCACACGAACCGCTCGAGGCCGGCATCCCGCGAGACCGACGCGAACCGCACGACGTCCGGCACGGCGTACTTCACGCCGATGACGTTGGAGCAGCTGTCCCCAAGCCGGGCGAGCTGTTCGCCGCCGATCGCGGGATTGCGCAGGTAGAGGACGATACCGAGCTCGGGCACGGCGTCGGCGATCGCGGCGTGGTAGTCGACCCAGCCGTTCGCGGAGACGTACGGATGCACGGGCTGATGGATCATGATCATGTCGGCGCCCAGATCGGCGGCGTGCCTGGCCGCGCGGGTCGCGGCGGCGAGGTTGTGGCCGACACCAGCGAGCACACTGGCCCTGCCGTCGACCGCTTTCACGGTGAGTTCGAGGCAGCGCCGGGCTTCTGGCTCGTCCAGGGTGTAGAACTCACCGGTGTTGCCGTTGGGGGTGACGACCTCGATTCCGGCGGTCACCAGCCGTTCGACGAGCTTGCCGTAGTTGTCCGCGTCCACCGCGCCGTCGGCGTCGAACGGCGTCACCGGGATGGCCACGACTCCGGCCAGCCGCGCCTTCTGTTCGTCGAACGTCATCGTGCTCCCTTGTCGTTTCCGGTGGTCAGGCTCGGCGCGACGCGGCCGATGAAATCCGTGATGTGCTTGCGCAGCAGGCTCTCGGCGCCTTGGGCGTCACCGTTTTCGGCCGCGGTGAGGATGGCGAGGTGTTCGGCGGCTTCGCCCAATACCTTTCGTGCCTCGGTGAAATCCGTGCCCCGCTCGACCGCGCGGCGCAACGCCACCGGCTCGAGGAGCGCGCGCAGGTCGTAAACGGAACGCGCGATCGTCGCGTCGATCACGCGCACGGACGCGCCCTTGTAGGTGCTCATCATGACCAGGCCGGACCCGGCCAGGATTCTCAGCGCCTCGCGCACCGGCGTCTTCGAGACGCCGAGTTCGGCTTCGACCAACGTCTGACCAGAGGTGAACTCGCCGCTCAAGATCGCTTCTTTGATGTTGTCGCGCACGAAATCGGTCCGCGAGACCGGCGGCGAAGCCCTCCGGATCGAAGAAGTTCTCGCCACTGGCATGTCCGATATGATATACGATGCGACATACAACTTTAACACGGACCAAGGAGTGGCCATGCAGCGTCGCAGGGGCTTCCGGTTTCGAAGCGCACTCATCGCGATGGGGCTCATCGCCGGGCTGACGATGGCTTGTGGTGCTCCTGGCGGCAACACCGCACAACCCGCTGCCGCGAATGCGGTGCCCGCCAGACCCAGCGCGCCGGTGAAACTCAACATCCTCGACATCGCCGGCAACCTGCAGCTGACCAAGCAGATGATCGAAAACTTCAAGAACGCCAACCCTGACGTGATCAGCGGCGTCACCTATTCCACCGCGCCCGCGCCGTCGATGGCCGGCAAACTCAAGGCCGAGCAGGACGGCGGCGTCGCGCAGACCCACCTTGTGCTCAGCGGCACCGACGGACTGTCCGCGGGAATCGCGAACGGCGTGCTCACCAAGGTGCTCCCCGATTTCACCGACAGGTTCCCGAATCTGGAGCAGAACTACCAGGAACCCGCCGCCGCGATGCAGAAGCTGACCGATGGTTTCGGCGTCGAGGTCGTCTACTACCCGTCCGGCCCACTGCTCGAATTCAACCCGGCCGCGGTAGCGACGGCACCGACCTCTCCGGCGGAACTGCTCGAGTGGGCCAAAGCGAATCCGGAGAAGTTCCAGTACGCGAACCCGGCCAACTCCGGCCCCGGCCGCACCTTCCTGATGGGCCTGCCGTATTTGCTCGGCGACAAGGACCCGAAGGATCCCGAAAACGGCTGGGACAAGACCTGGGCGTTCCTCGCCGAACTCGGCAAGTACGTCAAGTACTACCCGTCCGGCACCACCGAGGTGATGAAGAACCTCGGCTCGGGCGCGGTGGACATGGTGATGTCGACGACCGGCTGGGACATCAACCCACGCAAGCTCGGGACCGTGCCGAACACCGTCAAGGTCGGGCTCATGCAGTCGATGACCTGGGTGACCGACGCGCAGTACGCGTTGATCCCCAAGGGTCTTTCGGCGGACCAGACCTCCGCGATCCTGTTGCTGGTGCAGTGGATGCTGAAGCCCGACCAGCAGGCGATCGCCTACGACGACGGCTACTTCTACCCCGGTCCCGCGGTCAAGGGCGTGACGCTCGACATGGCACCGCAGGGGAGTCAGGACACCATCAAGCAGTTCGGCAGGCCCGAGTACGAGCAGTGGATCGCCCAGTACCCGAAGCAGCCGTCGCTCGCGGCTCCGCAGCAGGTCAAGGCGTTCGACAAGTGGAACAAACTGGTCGGCGCCGGCAAGGGCGGGAAGTAGTCACCGATGTCCGACAAGGGTTTCACCGAACTCCGGCTGGACGGCGTGAGCCGCAGCTTCGGCTCGGCCAACGCGCTCAAAGACTTGCGGCTCAACATCAAGGGCCAGGAGTTCGTCGCGCTGCTGGGTCCGTCCGGGTGCGGTAAGTCGACGGCGTTGAACTGCCTGGCCGGGCTGCTTCCGTTGTCGGGCGGCAGCATCTGGATCGACGAGAAGCGCATCGACGGCTTGGCGCCGGAGGCGCGCGGATTCGGGATGGTGTTCCAGAACTACGCGCTGTTCCCGCATATGTCGGTGCGGGCGAACATCGGGTTCGGGCTGAAGATGCGCAGGGTGTCCAAAGTGGACACCAAGCGCCGAGTGGACGAAGCGCTGCGGCTGGTCCAGCTCACCGAACACGCCTCGAAGTTCCCGGCGCAACTCTCGGGCGGGCAGCAGCAGCGGGTCGCGATCGCGCGGGCGGTGGTGCTGGAGCCGCCGGTGGTGCTGATGGACGAACCACTGTCCAATTTGGATGCCAAGCTCCGCATCGAGATGCGGATGGAGATCCGCCGGCTGCACCAGACTTTTGGTCTCACCACGGTCTACGTCACCCACGACCAGGAAGAGGCACTGTCGCTGGCGGACAGGCTCGTCGTGCTGCGCGACGGTGAGGTGCAGCAGATCGGAGCACCCGAGGAGGTCTACGCCCAGCCCGCGAACGGTTACGTGGCTTCGTTCATGGGCTACCGCAACATGCTGACGCTGGACGTCGTCAGCGCGGACGGGTCCGGGATCGTGGTGGAAGGCACCGGGATCCGCCTGTCCGGCACCAATCGTGACGGCCTGACCGCCGGGCAGGCCGTCACGGCGATCCGCCCGGAAGACTTCGTCATCGGTGATGTCACCGCGAACAGTGTCGAAGTCACCGTGGAGATCGTCGAGTATCACGGGCGCGAGCTGTCGGTCTCGGCTCGGTTGCCGAGCGGGGAACCCGTGTATTTCCGCACGGACAAACGGCTCGCGCCCGGTGATACCGCCAAGATCAGCGTCCCCGCCGAGCGCGTGCTGGTGTTCGCGCCATGACGGCGACACTGGAGAAACCCGCGCTGCGACACCGGCTTGCGGAACGCGGCGTCGACAGGGTGTTGCTGCTGCTCCTGCCGGGGGTGGTGTTCGCCGTCGCGTTGTTCCTGTACCCGTTCTTGTACGGGCTGCAGCTTTCGTTCGCGCCCAAGGAAGGCGGAGTGCTTTCGAACTACAGCAGGTTCTTCGGCGACCCGTACCTGCGCGACACAATCTGGACGACGGCGGGGATCGCGCTCCCGGCAACGCTGATCAACGTGCTGGCGAGCATTCCGACGGCGTACGTCATGCGCGGCAAGATGCGGGGAAAGCGGCTGCTGACCACGATTCTCGTCGTGCCGATCACACTGGGGACGGTGCTCACCGCGCAGGGGCTGATCATGTACAGCGGGCCCGCGGGGTGGCTGAACAAGACGTTGATGGGGATCGGGTTGATCGGTGAGCCGCTGAACCTGATCCACAACTACACCGGGGTGCTGTTGTCGTTGGTGATCACCGGGTTTCCGTTTTCGTTCCTGCTGACGCTGTCGTACCTGTCCGGGATCGATCCGACGTTGGAGCGTGCCGCGGCGACACTGGGGGCGAGCTGGGGACAGCGATTTCGGCGGATCACGCTGCCGCTGCTGGCACCGGGGCTGGCGATCACGTTTTGTTTGTCTTTCGTGATGGCGTTTTCGGTGTTCCCGTCGGCGCAGCTGGTGGGTGATCCGGCCGGCGAGACACGGGTGATCTCGATCGCGGCGTACCACGCGGCGTTCGAGGAGTACGACTATTCGATGGGGTCGGCCATCGCGATGATCATGGCGGTGATCATGTTGATCGTCATCGGGCTGGTCCTGACCTGGCGGGCGACGCTGTACCGCGGGGCTACGGGAGGCAAAGGATGATCGCCCGGCCTGGTCGGTGGATTGTTTGGGCCGTGGTCGCGTTCTTCTTCGTGAACCTGGCGGGACTGGTGCTTTCGGTGGTGGTGGATTCGTTCGGTGACCGGTGGTTCGGGACCTGGTTGCCCGAGGGGTTCACCACGCATTGGTACGGGGACGCTTGGCGGGAGTTCGGGCTTTCGCAAGTCCTTGGGACCACTGCTGTTGTCGCGTTGACGGTGATTGCGATCTCGGTCGCGGTGGGGGTTCCCGCTGCTTACGCGTTGGCGCGGCGGAGTTTCCCCGGCAAGAGGCTGGTGATGCTGCTGTTCGTGTTGCCGATCTTGATTCCGCCGATCACGTATGGGATCCCGCTGGCGACTGTGTTGTACAAGTTCCAGTTGGCCGGGTCGATGACCGGGGTGATCCTCGCGAATCTGGTGCCGTCGATCCCGTTCGTGGTGCTGACGATGACGCCGTTCATCGAGCAGATCGATCCGAAGATCGAAGCCGCCGCTCGGATGAGCGGTGCCAAGACCGTTTCGGTGTTCACCAGAATCCTGGGCCCGTTGCTCCTTCCCGGAATCCTGGCCGCCGCGATCCTCGTGTTGGTGCGGACCGTCGGCATGTTCGAGTTGACGTTCCTTACCGCAGGCCCGGACAGCACCACCCTGGTAGTGGCTCTCTACAACTCAGTCTTCGCCGCAGGCATCCGGGCGAACCAGTCCGTGGATGCGATGGCGACCATCTACACGGCGTCGATGCTGGTACTCCTGGTGATCGCACTGCGGTTCGTGAACCCAACCCAACTGGTCACCCGCGTAGCCGACGACACGTAGTTATCCACAGCTACCCCATCCTGTGGATAACCCTTGTGGGCAACTGTGGGTGCGTCAGCCGTGGGCTGGTTAGGGGGTATGGCTCAAAGCTGGTGGTCAGCTCCAAAGGTAGGGCTAGAAGCCTGTGTTTATTGGCAGGCGCGCCATCAGGTTTGCGTGACCAGGGCGTGGCATGGGTAGGTCGGTTGCGATCTGTTCGGGGGCGCCCTGCTCCCGCAAACCTGGCCTTCGGCGAGCGCGCGCGGTGAAGACTCCCGCCCGTTGGGCGGACGTGAGTCGTTGTGGCTGGGTTTTAAAGAAGTGGGGGACCACCGTTGGCCGTACGTGCCGACCCAGCACCCCTCGTGAGTGCGTAACAGTGTTATTGATGGGTAAGGCAAATGTGGCATGATCGGTGGATGGCTCCGAAGGTTCGGGTGACGGATGCGCGGCGGCTTTCTCAGGCGTCGCAGGAGGATCTGCGTCGGCGGGTGGTGGCCGCGGTGCGGTCCGGTCGTACTC
>NZ_DASYMU010000043.1:0-9626 GCF_036008905.1 Amycolatopsis sp.
GTGATCAGCTTCGGCAGGTCGAGCGACGCGGGTGTCAGGAACAGGCCAGCCTGCTGGTACCCGGAGATCGGGCCGCCCAGCTCGCGCATCGCGTGCATGACCGGGGTCAGCGCCACCGTGCCGGTGCCGGCATCGGCCACCACCTCGGTGGAGATCTGCGCGGCGACCTCGCCGAGCCCGGCGACCGTGCGGTGCTGGAACACCTGCCGCGGCGAGATCCGAAGGCCCGCGGCCCGGGCCCGGCCGACAAGCTGCATGGCGACGACGCTGTCCCCGCCGAGGGCGAAGAAGTCGTCGTCGATACCGAGCACCGGGAGGTCGAGCACCTCGGAGAACACCGCGGACAACGTCTTCTCCAGATCGGTCCGCGGCTCACGGCCCGTGGACAACTCGGTGAAGTCCGGGTCGGGCAGTGCCTTGCGGTCGAGTTTTCCGTTGGACAGCACCGGAAATTCGACCAGCGAAACGAACGCCGCCGGGACCATGTACTCCGGCAGCAGACCCCCGACATGGTCGCGCAGCTCAGCCGAGCCGACGCCGTTCGTGACCACGTAGGCCACGAGCTGACGGCCGTCCCGGACGACGACCAGTGCCTGCGAGACGGCTGAATGACGTTCGAGCGCGGCTTCGATCTCGGCCGGTTCGATGCGGAACCCGCGGATCTTGACCTGGTGGTCCGCACGGCCGCCGAAGTCCAACCTGCCGTCGGCCGTCCACTTCGCGAGGTCACCGGTGCGGTACATGCGGCCGCCGATGTCAAAGGGGTCCGCCACGAACCTTTCGGCGGTCAACGCGGCCTGCCCGAGGTACCCACGAGCCAATCCCCGACCGGCCAGGTATAACTCGCCTCGTACTCCGGCGGGAACAGGATTGAGACCGCCGTCGAGCACGTACGCCCGGGTGTTGGCGACCGGACGGCCGACGAGAGGCCTTGCGCTGTCCCCGATCCGCGCCACTAGAGCATCCACTGTGGACTCGGTCGGGCCGTAGAGGTTGAATGCCTCGGTGCCCTTCAGGCTGCCGAGCCGCTCCCACAACGTGGTGGGCACGGCCTCGCCGCCGACGCCGACGACCGCGAGCGGGCAGCTGTCGCCGTCGATCAGGCCGACGTCGGCCATCTGCGCGAAGTAGGACGGCGTGACCTCGATGAAGTCGAAGCCCGCGCGCCGCACCTCGGCCGCGAGCAGCTCGGGGTCGCGGCGGATCTCCTCGGGCACCACGTGCACGGCGTGCCCGTCGAGCAGCCACAGCTGCGGCTGCCAGGACGCGTCGAACGCGAACGACCACGCGTGCCCGACCCGTAGCTGATCCCGGCCGGTCGACGCGACCGCCGGGCGGTACAGCGTCTCGCGGTGGCTGTGGAACAGGTTCACCACACTCCGGTGCGCCACCACCACGCCCTTGGGGCGCCCCGTGGAACCGGACGTATAGATCACGTAGGCCGGGTTCTGCGGTGACAACGGCCGCAGCCGGTCGGCGTCGGTGAGGTTTTCCCCTTCGTGGCGGCCATATCCGCACTCGTCGAGCACCACGAGCCGCGTTTCCGGCAGCGTCTCGGCAAGTGAACGGACGGTCAGCACCAGCGAAGGCCGCGCGTCGTCGAGCATCGCGGTGACCCGCTCGGCCGGATAGTCCGGGTCCAGCGGCAGGTACGCCGCGCCCGCCTTGTGCACGGCGAGAATCGACAACATGACGTCGGCGGACCGCGGCAGCATCAGCGCGACCAGGTCCTCCGGCCCGACCCCTTCGGCGACCAGGAGTCTGGCGAGCCGGTTGGCGCCGTCGTTGAGCTCGGCGAACGTCCACTCGACCTCGCCGGAGACCACCGCGATCGCGTCCGGGGTCTTCGCGGCCTGTGCCTCGAACAATCCCGGCACGGTCGACGGCTCGACGGCCAGCGCCGTGTCGTTCCAGCCCCGGACGATCAGCTCACGCTCATCCGGGTCGAGCACGTCAAGACTGCCCACCGGCTGTGAAGGATCGGCGACAACCTGCTCCAGCACGCGCAGGAGCCGCTCGCCGAACCGCTCCACAGTGGACCGGTCGAACAGGTCGGAGCTGTACTCCAGCGACACCGTGATGCCGCCGCCTTGCTCCTCCACGAAGTCGAACGACAGGTCGAACTTCGACGTCCCGACCTCGACCGGCTCACGCTCGGCGCTCAGGCCCGGAAGGGAAAGCCCGTCTTCAGCGGCGGCGGCCAGATAGACCACCATGACCTGGAACAGCGGATGCCGCGCCAGTGACCGAGCCGGGTTCAGCGCCTCGACCAGCCGGTCGAAGGGGACGTCCTGGTTGCTGAACGCCGCCAGGTCGGTTTCGCGCACCCGGCCCAGCAGCTCGGTGAACGCCGGGTTCCCGGACAGGTCGGTCCGCAGCACCAGCGAATTCAGGAAGTAGCCGACCAGATCCTCGAGCGACTCCTCGGTGCGCCCGGAAATCGGCGCCCCCAGCGGGATGTCCGTACCGGCGCCGAGCCGGTGCAGCAAGGTCGCCACACCCGCCTGGACAAGCATGAACATGCTGACGTCGTGGACCCGCGCGAGTTCACGCAGACCGGTTTCCAGAGAAGTATCGAGCGTGCACAGAACCTGGCCACCGCGGTAGCTGGCTTCCTGCGGCCGTGGACGATCGACGGGAAGCGCGATTTCCTCGGGCAGGTCCGCGAGGGTCTCCCGCCAGAAGTCCAGCTGGCGCTTCGCGACGGCACCCGGATCTCGGGGCGTGCCGAGCAAAGTCCGCTGCCACAACGCGAAGTCGGCGTACTGCACCGGCAGCGGAGTCCACTGTGGATCCGCGCCCGCGACCAGTGCGGTGTAGGCGTTCGCGAAATCGGCGAAGAACGGCAGCTCGGACCATTCGTCACTCGCGATGTGGTGGAACAGGAACACCACGAGGTGCTCGCCGGGCGCGACCTCCGCGAAGGTGACCCGCAGTGGCGGTTCGCGGTCGAGCTCGAAGCAGTAGTCGGCGGTGGCGGCGATTTCGTCCGGCCGGACGGCCAAAACCTCCACGTTCGCCCGCTCCGGGGCCAGGATCCGCTGGCTCATTACGCCGTCACGATCGGGGAAGACCGTGCGCAGCGTTTCGTGCCTGCCGACGACGTCGTGCACCGCGGCCCGCAACGCGTCGAGGTCGAGCTGTCCGGTCAGGCGCCACGCGATGGGGATGTTGTACGTCGAGCTGGCACCTTCAAGGCTGTAAAGGAACCGCAGGCTCTGCTGCGCGGCCGAGAGCGGCAGGATCTCCGGGCGGCCGGCCGGCACGAGCGCGGGACGGCTTTCCTCGGCGTCGGACAGCACCGCGGCCAGTTTCGCGACCGTCGGCGCGTCAAACACCGCGCGCAGCGACACCTCGACACCGAACGTCGAGCGGATCCGCCCGGCCAGTCGCATCACCAGCAGCGAATGCCCACCCAGGGCGAAGAAGTCGTCGTCGACACCGACGCGGTCGACCCCGAGCACGGTGGCGAAGAGTTCGCACAGCGCCGTTTCGCGCGGGGTGTTCGGCTGACGTCCGGAGCCCGCGGTGAACTCGGGGGCTGGGAGCGCCTTGCGGTCGAGCTTCCCGTTGGGTGTCAACGGGATCTCGCGTACTTCGACGAACGCCGACGGCACCATGAACTCCGGCAGCGCCGCCTCGGCCAAGCCGCGGACGTCGTCAGCGGCGAAGCTTCCGGTGGGCACCACATAGGCGACCAGCCGGTCTTCACGGGCGATGACCCGGACGTGCGCCACTGAGGAATGTCCGGAAAGGACGGTCTCGATCTCGCCGAGTTCGATCCGGAATCCGCGTAGTTTCACCTGCTCGTCGACCCGGCCGAGGTACTCCACCGTGCCGTCCGCGCGCCACCGCGCGAGGTCACCCGTGCGGTACAAGCGGCTGCCTTCGCCGAACGGGTTCGCCACGAAACGCTCGGCGGTCAGCCCGGCACGGCCGAGGTAGCCCCGGGCCAGCTGGACGCCGGCGAGGTACAACTCCCCCGCCACGCCCGGGGCGACCGGCCGCAGCCGCGCGTCCAGGACGTGGACCTGCGTGTTCCACACCGGACGCCCGATGGCCACCGGTCCATCGACCACGGCCCACGAGGTCACGTCGACAGAAGCCTCGGTCGGGCCGTACAGGTTGTGGAGGCCGGCGTCGAGTGTCGCCCGGAACCGGGCGGCGAGGTCCTCCGGCAGCGCCTCACCACTGCACAGCACCCGGCGCAAACCGGTGCAGCGAGCGGATTCGGGCTCCTCCAAGAACAACCGCAGCATCGAGGGGACGAAGTGGACGGTCGTGATCCGCTGCTCCTGGATGAGCTCGGCCAGGTAGCGCGGTTCGCGGTGCCCGTCCGGCTTGGCCACGACAAGGGTCGCGCCGGTGATCAGCGGCCAGAAGAACTCCCACACCGACACGTCGAAGCTCGACGGAGTCTTCTGCAGCACCCGATCCGTGCTCTCCAACCGGTACTCGTCCTGTGTCCACAGGAGACGATTGACGATCCCCGAATGCGGGACCACCACGCCCTTCGGCTTACCGGTCGAACCGGACGTGTAGATCACGTACGCGGGGTTCTCCGGAGAGAGCTCGCGAACCGGGTTCGAGTCGTCGTAGCCGTCGAGCCGGTCGAACAGGCCGAGGTCGTCGAGCACGCACACCGGTGCCGCGTCTTCGAGCATGAACGCCAGCCGGTCGGCCGGATAGCCGGTGTCCAGCGGCAGGTACGCGGCACCGGCCTTGTGGACGGCGTACAGCGCGACAACCAGTTCCAGCGATCGCGGCAAAGCCACCGCGACCACCGATTCCGGACCGGCACCCTGCTCGACCAGCCACCGCGACAGGCGGTTCGCCCGTGCGTTGAGTTCGCCGTAGGTCAGCTCGGTGTTCTCGAAGACCAGCGCCACGGCATCGGGCGTCCGCGCGACCTGAGCCTCGAACTGGTCAGGCAAGGTGGTCGCGGTGATCTCGCGGCCGGTGTCGTTCCACTTCGTCCCGACGAGTTCGAGTTCGTCACCGGTCAGGACGTCGAACTCCGCGATCGGCCGGGCCGGGTTCGCGACGGCCAGTCCCAGCACCGAAACGAGCCTGTCCAGCAGCCGCGTGGCGGTTCCCCGCTCGGCCAGGTCCTCGGCGTACTCCAGGAGCAGCGTGACCGATCCGTCCGCGGTCTCGTCGACCACGGTGAAGTGCAGGTCGAACTTCGCCGACTCGGGTGGCAGCTCCCGCCATTCGGTCGGCAGGCCCAGCACGTCCGGGTCACCGCCGGGGCGGAAGTGATAGCCGACCATGACCTGGAACAGCGGGTTGCGCCCGGCGATCCGGGCCGGGTTCAGCGCCTCGACGACCCGCTCGAACGGCAGGTCCTGGTTGCCGAACGCGGCGAGGTCGGTCTCCCGGAAACGGGCCAGCAGCTCGGCGAACGTGGGTTCGCCGGAGACGTCCGAGCGCAGGACCAGCGTGTTGACGAAGAAGCCGACAAGGTCGTTCAGCGCGTCGTCGCCACGCCCGGCGACCGGGGCGCCGAGCGGGATGTCGTCGCCCGCGCCCATGCGGTGCAGCAGCGTCGCGACCGCGGTGTGGAGCAGCATGAACAAACTCGTACCTGAGCTAGTCGACAGACCACGCAGGCCGTGGGCGATCGGCGCGGGCAGTTCGACCCGCACCTTGGCGCCACGACCGGTCGGCGACACCGGACGCGGCCGGTCGAGCGGCAGTGTCAGTTCCTCGGGGAGCCCACCCAGGGTTTCGGTCCAGAACGCGAGCTGGGCCGGGGCCAGCCGGTCGAGCAGGGATCGTTGCCACAGCGTGTAGTCCGCGTACTGCACGGCCAGCGGTGCCCACTCGGGAGCCGCGTTGGCCACCCGCGCCCGGTACGCGGTGGCGAGGTCGGCGAAGAACGGCCGGTCGGACCATTCGTCGGTGGTGATGTGGTGCAGCACGAGTGCGACGACGTGGTCCTGCTCCCCGATTCGCAGCACATCCACGCGCAACGGGATCTCGGCGCGGAGGTCGAACGCGCGGTTCGCCAGCGCGGCCACTCGCTCGTCCACTTCGGACTCTTCACAGTCGCCGATCTCGAACGCGGGCTCGACAGCGTCGAGGATGAGCTGGAACGGCTCGCCTTCGTGGTCCCCGAAAACGGTCCGCAGGGATTCGTGCCGGGCGACGACGTCGCCGAACGAGGCGCGCAGGGCGTCCACGTCCAGCTCACCGCGCAGTCGGAACACGAGCGGGAAGTTGTACGCTTCCCCGACCTCGCCCAGCTCTTCGAGCAGGAGCAACCGTTGCTGCGCGGCGGAAAGCGGGAGGCGTTCCGGTCGCTCGACAGCGGTGACCGCCGGCCTGGCGGGTTCCCCACCGGTGGCGCGTTCGGCGAGTTCCGCCGGGGTCGGCGCCTCGAACAGGTCGCGGATGGCCAGCTCGGCACCGAGTTCGGTGCGGGCGCGGCTGATGAGCCGGGTCGCGAGCAGGGAATGCCCGCCGAGGTCGAAGAAGTTGTCCTCGACACCGACGCGTTCCAGGCCGAGCACCTCGGCGAACAACGCGCACAGGGTTTCTTCCTGTGGCGACTCCGCATCGCGGCTCTCGGCGAGGCTGACCGCGGGATCGGCGTCGGGCAGCGCCTTGACGTTGAGCTTTCCGTTGTCCGTCAACGGCAAACTGCCGAGCGTGACGAACGCGGCCGGGATCATGTAGTCCGGCAGTTGCTCTTTGAGTTCCTCACGCAGCCGCTGGACGAGCGCGCTGCTCCCCCGCGCCGCCGTCGGGTTGTTGGCGAAGTGCGCCAGGTTCGTGCTCGCCGAAGCCGGAACGTACAGCGCTGCCGTCCGGCCCTGGTCCCGGACGAACACCGCGTCGAAGGTTCCATCCACAGTGGACGACCAGGTTGTATGGACCTGGTAACCCAGGTCCGCACCCAAGTCGTGCAACGCTTCCGGCTCGACGCCGTCCCCGGCGGACCGGAACCGTGCCAGGACGTCGACGAGTGTGCCGCCGCTGTCCAGCAGGCGCATCGCCTCGAACTCGGCGCCGATCCGGGCGTCCGGGATCCGGGTGACCCGCAAGCTGTCCCCGCTCAGTTGGGCGCGGACCTCGTCGAGGTCGCCGCCCCACGGGAGCCTCGGAGCCTGTGCCAACGGGACGATGTCGGTGGGCTCGCGGTAGATCACGGCGTCATACCGGTAGCGGCTCAGCTCGTTGTGCAGCCGCGCGCGTTTGGTCTTGACCTCGACGCCGATACCCGGGATCGTCCGCTGCAGCGCGGCGAAGTAGTCCGGGTCGATGAGGAGTTCCTTCTCCAGCGCGACCCCGCGTTCGATCGCGCGGCGCAGGTGGCCGGGATCGGACGACTCGTCGGAGCGGGTGAGCTGGATCGCCGTGTGGAACGAGCGCACGAGCCGCAGATTCCGGATGTCGCCGACGAACAGCGCACCGCCGGGCGCGAGCAGTTCCAGCGCGGTCGTGATGACGTCGGTGAGATAGTCGATGCTCGGGAAGTACTGGATCACCGAGTTGATGACAATGGTGTCGAAGTGCCCGCGCGGCAGGCCGTCCGAGACGTGGGCGGCCTGCGCGCGGAGGTTCACCTTGGCGGCGAGTTCCGGGTCCCGGCTCAGGTCGGCCTTGAGCTTGCCGATGACCGGCGCGGCCAGGTCGGTGCCCCAGTACTCCTCGGCGATCGGGGCGAGCTGCGAGAGCAGCAGCCCGGTGCCGACACCGATCTCCAGCATCCGCTTCGGGTTGAGCTCGGTGATGCGCGCGACGGTCGCCGCCCGCCATTCCCGCATATGCGGCAACGGGATCGGGTCGCCGTCGTAGCTGGAGTCCCAGCCGGCGAAGTCCTCTTGGAACATCGCCGTCGGGATCTCGGTGTACTCGTCGGAGTAGATCTGCTCCCACTCGCCGACCTGCTCGGCTTCGACCTGGTCGCGCGCCTCGCCGGTGAGTTCGGCGGGCACGACGTACCCGATGAGCCGCTGCGTCCCCGGCGCGGACGGGTCCGGACGCGCGATCACAGCCGCCTGCGCCACATGCGGATGCCGCACGAGCACGGACTCGATCTCCCCGAGCTCGACGCGGTAGCCACGGATCTTGACCTGGTCGTCGGTCCGTCCGAGGAAGTCCAAGTTCCCGTCGGCACGGCGCCGAACGAGGTCACCCGTGCGGTACATGCGGCCGCCGGGCTCGCCAAAGGGATCGGCGACAAACCGTTCCGAGGTAAGGCTTCGGCGGTCGAGGTATCCCCGCGCGAGGCCGGTGCCGCTGATGTACAGCTCACCGGGAACGCCGTCGGGCACGGGCCGCAGCCAAGCGTCCAAAATGTACGCGCGGGTGTTCCAGATCGGCTTGCCGACGGTCGGGGTGTCGCTGTCGGTCGTGCCGCCGCCGAGGGTGTTGATGGTGTACTCGGTCGGGCCGTAAAGGTTGTAGCCGTAGGTGCCTTCGGTGTCCCGCAAGCGGTTCCACACCGATTCGGACACTGCCTCACCGCCGAGCAGCACGAGCGCCGGGCGGTGCCCTTCGAGCAGGCCCTCCTCGATCAGCAGGTGCGCGTAGGTCGGCGTCACGTTGATGACGTCGATCTCGTGGGCGTTGCAGTACGCGACCAGCGCTTCGGCGTCGCGGCGCAGTTCTTCGTCGCACACATGGACTTCGTGGCCCTCGATGAGCCAGAGCAGCTCTTCCCACGACATGTCGAAGGCGAACGACACCGTGTGCGCGATGCGCAGGCGGCGGCCCCCGGCGGAATCGATCGCCGGGGCGAAGATGGCTTCCTGGTGGTTGAGCTGCATGTTCGTCAGGCCGCGGTACGGCGTGACGACGCCCTTGGGCTTGCCGGTGGACCCGGAGGTGTAGATGACGTACGCCGGGTGTTCCATCCGATCGGCGTTGCCGCGCGCGAACGACGGGCGCTCGTCGTCGTGGATTTCCGCGCCGGACAGGCTCTCCAGCTCCGCCACGACCTCGTCGGTGTCGATCAGCGCGCGCGGGGTCTCGTCCGGGATGCGGGCGGCGACCTCACTCGTCGACACCAGCACCAGCGGGCGGGCGTCGTCGAGCATCATGGCCAGGCGTTCGACCGGGTAGTCGAGCTCCAGCGGCAAGTACGCGGCGCCGGTCCGCAGCACGGCGAACAGCGCGACGACCATGTCGATCGACCTCGGCAGCCCGAGTGCGACGATCCGTTCCGGTGCCGCACCACGGGACAGCAGCAGGCGGGCCATGCGGTTGATCCGGTCGTCGAGCTCGGCGTAGGTCACCGACTGCTCACCGAAGACGAGCGCGATCGCGTCGGGGGTCCGCGCGGCCTGCCCGGCGAGCAGGTCCGCGACGGTGTCGTTCGGTACCGGATGGACGGTCGAGTCCCAGTCCCGGACGAGTTCGGTGCGTTCGGCCGGTGACGTCGTGCCGAGCGCGCCGACGGTGGCCGAGAAATCACCGATCAGCGTTTCGACCAAGGCGGTGAACCTGGTCAGCAGCGCTTCGGCGGCGGAGTCTTCGATGACGTCGTCGCGATAGGACAGCGTGACGCGCATCCGTTCGCCAGGGGTCACGACAAGGGTCAGCGGATAGTGCGTGGCGTCGAAGTTCGCGAGTTCGGAGATGCCGTACTTGCGCCGCAGCACCGCCGAACGCTCTTC
>NZ_DASYMU010000044.1:0-34383 GCF_036008905.1 Amycolatopsis sp.
GCGTCGTCAAACGACGGCAAGTCGGAGCGAAACTCACCAAACGAGCCGACCACCGAGAAGCAAGGTACGCGGACCCACCGAACATCCGGCTGACACCTCGGGCAGCTTAAGTCAGTGGCATTGCTGTCGACAGATGGCGAAGGTCGTTGAGACACGCTAAATTTGCCTTTGCCTACCGCGGCGCCCTCGAGAGACAGGTTCTCCCCGGCCGGTACGCGCGGCCGGCCTTGCCCGGGATCCGGACCGGCACCATCACCCGGCGTTTGCCCCGCGCCCCGATGACCGAGATGTACACCAGGTGCCGGACCCCGGCTCGCGACGCGGCCGCACCAGGTTCCGTGTGGCCACGTCGTCGCCCTTGGGGCCGCCCGCCAGGTGCAGGACGACCTCGGCGCCGTCCACCGCGGCCTCGATCCCCTCGTCCTTCAGCAGGTCACCGGCGACGTACTCGATCCCGTCGCCTGACTCGTGAGCACGCCGGCTGAGCACGCGCACGGTGAAACCGGCGTCCAGCAGCAGTGGTGTGACAAGGCGTCCCAGTGTCCCGGTTCCTCCGGTGAGCAGGATGCGTTTCGTCATGGTCGTTCTCCCTGTTCGTCAGCGGTTTCGGTGCGCCGTTTCGATGACTCCCGGCGGCCAGGAAACGTGACCGGTGGAATGATCGGACCCATGACACGTGCAGTGGTACTCGGTGGCGGCGGAGTGGCCGGCATCGCTTGGGAAACCGGGGTGCTGGCCGGCCTCGCGGACGAAGGTGTGGACCTCACGAAAGCGGATCTGGTGGTGGGCACCTCGGCGGGATCCGCCGTCGCCGCGCAGCTGACCAGTGGCCTCGACCTGGCAGAGCTGTTCCGCCGCCAGGTGGATCCGGACGCGCAGTCCCCGGAGATCCCGGCGGAGTTCGACCCCGAAAAGATCGCCGAGATCTTCGGTCTCGGCGGCGAAGACACCGCGGACACAGTGGACAGGACCGAGCTGCGCCGCCGCATCGGCAACGCCGCGCTGCTCGCCGAAACGGTTACGGAGCAACGTCGTCGTGACGTCATCGCGGCCCGGCTGCCGGTGCACACGTGGCCCTCGGCCAGGTTGCTGATCGTGGCCGTGGACGCCACGACCGGCGAGGAACGGATCTTCGACGCCGCCGGCGGTGTCCCACTGGTCGACGCCGTCGCCGCCAGCTGTGCGGTGCCCGGGATCTGGCCGCCGGTGACCATCGGGGGCGCCCGCTACGTCGACGGCGGCCTGCGGTCCGCGGAGAACGCCGACCTGGCCCACGGCCACGACGTCGTGCTGGTGTTCCAGGCGATGCGGGTGCCCGGGATGGACGACCTGGACGCACAGGTCGAAACCCTGCGGCAGCAGGGCTCGGCCGTGCTCGTGATCACCGCCGACGAGCAGAGCGTCGACGCGATCGGCATCAACCCGCTGGATCCCACGACCAGGGAGGCGGCCGCCCGCGCGGGGCGGCGCCAAGGTGCCGGTGTCGCCGCCACGATCGCGCGGACCTGGTCATGAGCTTCGCCAGCTGTCGACAGATGGCGATCTCTTAGGCCCGTAAGAGATCGCAGAAGCTCACCGAAGTCCTTTCGGCAGAGGCATTTCGGCACCAGCGCTCCGCACCGGCGGCGCCCGATACTTCGGGGGCCAACTGGAAAAGGAGACACAAGATGTCGATCCAACACCGCACAACGACGAGAGTCGCACCCGCCCAAGACGCCGCCGAAGCCGCCATTCCCTTGGGCGCCAAGGTGCTCGCGGCCTTGCGCATCGTGATGGGACTGACGTTTTTGTGGGCCTTCGCCGACAAGACCTTCGGACTCGGTTACACGACAAGCCCGGCACAAGCCTGGGTCAACGGGGGCTCACCCACCAAAGGATTCCTCGGCCATGTCGAAGTCGGTCCGTTCCAGACGATGCTGCGGAGCTGGGCGGGTGCCGACTGGGCGAACTGGCTGTTCATGATCGCGTTGCTCGGCATCGGCCTGGCCCTGCTGTCCGGGATCGGCCTGCGCTTGGCGGCGATCGGGGGCGGGACGCTGCTCGCGTTCATGTGGATCGCCGAGTGGCCGCCCGCCCGGCAGACGTCGTCCGGCGCGGCGTCCTCGTCGACGAACCCGCTGATCGACTACCACCTCGTCTACCTCGTGGTGCTCATCGCTCTTGCCGTGTACGCCGCGGGCAACACCTGGGGATACGGGCGACAGTGGGCGAAACTGGACGTCGTCCGCCGCTACCGCTGGTCGCGCTGAGCCATGACACAGTCCACAAAGGATCATGCGATGCGGAAGACGACTGTCGGCGAAGTGATGACCGGGAACGTGGTCACCACGACCCCGGGGACACCTTTCAAGGAGGTCATCGAACTGATGATCGGTGCGGGCGTCAGCGCGATGCCGGTGGTCGACGGCGACGGCACCTTGCTCGGGGTCGTCTCCGAAGCCGATTTGCTGCACAGACAGGAACATCAGGACGGCAGCAGGCCCTCGATCTTCGCGGGACGCCGGGCGCACGAACTGTGGCGCAAGGCCGCGGGACGGACGGCGGCCGAGGTGATGACCGCACCGGCGCTGACCGTGGACTCCGGGGCGTCACTGCCCGCGGCCGCCCGGGTACTGGCACAGTCCGGAGTTCACCGCCTGTGCGTTGTCGACGGTGGCAAGCTGGTCGGTGTGCTGGCCCGCCGGGATCTGCTGCGCGCCTTTCTTCGTACCAGCAAGGATATCCAGGCCGAGATCGACCATGATGTGTTCGACGGCGCCTTGCACGCCAACAGAAACTACGTCCGGGCGACCGTGGAGCACGGCGTGGTCCTGCTGACCGGGCGGTTGGAGTACGAAGGTGACGTGGCCACCGCGGTCCGGCTGATCCGGTCCGTTCCCGGTGTGGTGGAAGTGAAGAACCGGCTCGACTACGTCTGGAACGGCGCCGGCGGGCATGCCGAAGTCCCGGTGTGACTCACGGCATCGGAACCGTCCACACCAGGCGCGTCCCGCCACTGCCCACTCGCTCCACTGTGCACTGTCCACCCGCGTCCGCGGCGCGCTGCCGAAGGTTGTGCAGCCCGCTGCGGGCAACGGTGTCCGGGATGCCGACACCGTTGTCGCTCACGTCGATGACCAGGTTGTCGTCCACGGAGATGGTCACCACCAGCTCCTGGGCCCTGGCATGGCGCACGGCATTGCTGACAGCCTCGCGCAGGACGGCCACGGCATGTTCCCCGAGAGCGGCGGGCACCACGTTCAGCGGACCGGACATCCGGATCGTGGGCCGCAACGCGGTGTCGTCGGTCAACCCGGTGATCACCTCGTGCAGCATGGCGCGCAGCCGCGGTGTCTCACCGGAATCGGCCTGCAGGTCGAAAATCGCGGTGCGGATGTCCTGGATGACCTCGTGCAGCTGGTCGATGTGCTCGGTCAGCCGTTCGGCCACGACTGGGGCCTTCGCCGCCTTCCGGTGGGTGCCCTGCATGCCCAGCCCGATCGCGAACAGCCGTTGGATGACGTGGTCGTGCAGGTCGCGGGCGATCCGGTCACGGTCGGCCAGCACACCCAGTTCCTGGCGCGCCACCTGACTTTCGGCGCGCTGCAACGCCAACGCGGCCTGGTCCGCGAACGAGGCCCCGACCTGGAATTCGAGCTCGTCGAACCCGGGCGCCCCCGCGGCACGCACGGCCAGCAGCACACCGGAGATCGACTCCCCCGCGCCCAGCGGCAAGGCGAGAGCCGGGCCGAGGTCCACCCCCAGCCCGTGGGCGAAGTCGAACGCGAGTTGCGACACGTTACGCGGAACCCGGTCGGCGAACACCGCGCCGAAGGTGGAACCCGCGATCGGGATCTTCCGGCCGGCCACGGTGTCGGCCCCCGGGCCCGCACAGACGGTCACGGTGAGTTCGGTGACCGCCGAGGGCGCCGATTCCAGATCACCGGGTACCGCGATGAACGTGTAGTCCGCGCCGGTCAGTTCCAGCGCGCGCCCGGCGATCAGGCGCAGCGCCTCGCTCGGGTCGCTGGCGCCCAGCAGTTCGGCGGAGATCTCGCCGATGGCCTCCAGCCATCGCTGCCGGCGACGGGCCTCCTCGTACAGGCGGGCGTTGTCCACCGCGATCCCCGCCGCCCCGGCCAGCGCCTGCACGACCACTTCGTCGTCTTCGGTGAACCCCGTGCCGTTGTTCTTCTCGGTCAGATACAGGCGTCCGAAAATCTCACCGCGAGCCCGGATCGGCACGCCGAGGAAGGTACCCATCGGCGGATGGCCGGGCGGGAACCCGACCGACGCCGGATGCCGGGAAAGATCGGCCAGGCGCAACGGCTTGGGGTCCTCCAGCACGACACCGAGGACACCGTGCCCGGTCGGCAGCGGCCCGATGAGCTCCCGGGTGTCGTCGTCGATGCCGACATGGACGAACTGGACCAGCATCCCGTCCGCGCCGAGCACCCCGAGCGCGCCGTACCGGGCGTCCACCAGGTCGACGGCCGCCCGCACGATCTGCCGCAGCGTCGCGTCCAGTTCGAGCCCCGACGAAACGGAGAGGACCGCTTCGAGCAGTCCGTCCATCCGGTCCCGCGTCCCGACGATCTCCTCGATCCGGTCCTGAACTTCGGCCAGTAGCGCCCGCAACCGCCGCTGGGACAGCGTCTCGGCCACTTTGGGCGATCCGTCGTCTGCGGGTACCACGGGGGTTGTCACGACCTCACTGTCGCACGTCCGGTCGGCTGCCCGGGGTTTTCGGGCGACCGTGGTGACTTTGGCCCTCGGGCCAGGGACGTTCGGCTCTGTGCTCGCGCCCCTGTCCGGACGGACAGTGGAAGCAGGAATCTTCCCGGTTTTCCGGGACACCGCAACGAAAGAAGCCAGGCCATGAACACGAACGTCATCCCCGTGGGCAGTCTCGGCGGCGAGCAGGTCCAGTCGGTGCTGACCTCGGCCACGGCCGCACCCTCGTTGCACAACAGTCAGCCCTGGCGTTTCCGCCTCACCCCGGCGGCCATCGAACTGTACGCGGACACCACGCGCGCCGTGGGCGTTGCCGACCCCCAGCACCGCGAGCTGCTGCTGTCCTGTGGTGCGGCCCTGCTGAACCTCCGGGTGGCGATCCGCGCGCTGGGCGTGCACCCGGACGTCCAGCTCCTCCCGGACACCGCCCGGCCGGACCTGCTCGCCGTCGTGCGACCGCAAGGCCACAGCGTCGTCACGCCGCTCGACCGCAGGCTGGCCGCGGCGATCGGCCACCGGCGCACCAACCGCATGCCGTTCAGCTCCACGAAGGTCGACGCGTCACTGCTCGACGGGCTGCGGCAGGTCGCCAAGCTCGAACAGTCCTGGATGGCCACGCCCGACGCCGCGCGGCTGCCGCTCCTCCGCACGCTCATCCGGCAGGCGCACGAAACCCAGCAGCGCGATCCGGCGTTCGTCGGCGAATGGTCGCACTGGACCGGCCGCGGCCCGGACTCGCCGGACGGAGTGCCGTCCCGCACCGCGGGCCCGCTGCCCGAAGACCAGGACGAGTGGGTGCTGCGGGACTTCAGCGACGGGCAGGCGCGCCCGCGGGTGAACGGGAAGGACTTCGAGCCGAACCCGGCGATCGCGGTCATCGGCACCTTCCACGACCTGCCACTCGCCCACTTGCAAGCGGGACAAGGCATGCAGCGGGTCCTGCTCACCGCGACGGCCGACGGGCTCTCCGCGTCGTTCCTCTCGGCGGTGGTGGAGGTGACGGAGACGCGCAAGCAACTCCGCGATCTGGTCGTCGGCGGATTGTGGCCGCAGGCCGTGCTGCGACTCGGCTACGGCTCACCCGTGCCGGCGACACCACGGCGCGAGCTCGAAGACATGCTCGACGGCGGACAGCGGGTGGCCAATTCGGCCCGGACGTGACGGTTCACGTCGTGCGATGGTCCCGGAGTTCGGTGGCCAGCACGGCGGCCTGGGTGCGCCGCTGCATGCCGAGTTTGGCGAGCAGCCGGGAAACATAGTTCTTGACGGTCTTCTCGGCCAGGAACATGCGCTCGGCGATCTGCCTGTTCGTCAGCCCTTCCCCGATGAGATCGAGCAGCGTGCGTTCCCGCTCACTCAGCTCGTCGAGCGGGCCGGCCTTCGCCACACTGGCCCGCAGCCGGTTCATCAGGGCCGCGGCGGCGCGGTTGTCCAGCAGTGACCGGCCCTCCCCGACCGCGCGGACGGCGGCGACCAGTTCCATGCCCTTGATGTCCTTGATGACGTATCCCCCGGCGCCGGCGAGGATCGCCTCCATCATCGCTTCCTCATCGGTGTAAGACGTCAGCATCAGGCAGTTCAAGCCCGGAAGCGCCGACCGCAGCTCACGGCAAAGCTCGACGCCGCTGCCGTCGGGCAGCCGGACGTCGAGCAGCACGATGTCGGGCCCGGCAGCGGGGATCCGGGCGAGCGCCTCGGAGACCGAGGCCGCCTCACCTATCACCACGAGGTCCGGTTCGTCGTCGAGAAGGTCGGCCACGCCACGCCGCACCATTTCGTGGTCGTCGACCAGGAAAACCTTCAGCACAGGACACTCCTCGGGCCACCCGACGGTCCCGGCCTGGTCGGCCGGGACCCACCTGTTCGAGGCTACGTCGCGTGAGCTCCCTGTGCGCTGCCGAACGTCCTCGTCCGCGGGACCAAAGTCACCAGCTGGAACGGGCGGTGTCCGGCCGGACGACCAGCAGGGGGCACGGAGCGTGGTGCATCAGGGCCTGACTGGTCGAGCCCTGCACCATGCCGGCGAACCCGCCCCGGCCCCGGCTGCCGACTACCAGCAGCTGGGCGTCTTCGGCGAGCTCCAGCAGGCAATGCGCCGGCCGGTCCCTCGTGACCACGCGCCGCACGGTGACCTCCGGGTACTTCTCCTGCCAGCCCGCGAGCCGTTCGGCCAGCACCGCGTTCTCCCGGGCTTCGATGTCTTCCCAGGCGGGGAAGTACTGCTGGGCGTAGAAGTACTCGATATCCGACGAGAACTCCAGCCACGTGTGCACAGCCACCAGCTCGGCGCGCCGCGACGAAGCCTCCCCGAAAGCCAGCGCGACCGCGGCTTCACTCGCGGGCGAGCCGTCCACCCCGACGACGACCGGGCCTTCCGAGGGCGGTGCGTCGTCGGCCTTGCGCCCGCGGATCACCGCGACCGGGCAGTGGCCGTGGGCCACCAGCGCGACGGCCGTCGACCCGATCAGCATGCCGGTGAATCCACCGTGCCCCCGGGAACCGAGCACGACCAGGCGCGCTGTCTTGGACTCCTGCAGCAGCGCCGGCACCGCGTCGGCGGTCGCCAGGTGCACCTGGACGTCGGCCTCGGGGTGCGCGGCCACGATCGCGGCCTGCGCTTCGGTGAGCCGCCGCCGTCCCTCGGCTTCCAGTGCCTCGAGGAACTCGTCGGTCGGACCGAACCCACCGACGTACGCGGCCAAGGACACGTTCGCGGCGTGCACCAGCCTCAGCGGCACGCGCCGGTGGGTGGCTTCGGCCGCGGCCCAGTGCGCGGCTCTCAGTGAGGACGGCGATCCGTCCACACCGGCGACGATCGGATGGGTGAAGACGTCACTGGTCATCGAAACTCCTCGTTGGCGGTAAAGCGGTTGGTGGTGAAGGAAAGTCAGTCGTCGGCGGACTGGCTCGTGACATCCACCGCGGTCGCCCCGGGGACCGCGGCGGCCAGTACGCCCGCGACATGGCGGTCGGTCGCGTTGTCGAACTCGTCGCCGATGGACACCGCGCCGTCGTGCACCTCGACGGTCCACCGGTCGGGTCCGCCGTACATCGACAACCGGTGGCGCACGTCGTCGGTGATCGCCTTGTCGTCGCGGCCGAACACTCGCATCAGGTCCCGCCGGGTGACGACACCGACGACACGGGAGCCGTCGACGATCGGCATGCTGCGCACACGGTCGGTCAGCATCACGGTCACGAGGTCGACGACGTCGGCACCTGCCCCCATGCCGATCGCCGGGGTGGTCATGACCTCGCCCACGATCGCCGGCGGCGCGTTCCCGGCAGTGCCGTCGTCGTCGGCGGGGTGGTGACGGGGATCGCGCGGGAACCGGTCCCGGATCAGATCGGCTTCGGTCACGACGCCGACGAGGCGGTCATCGTCGTCGAGGACCGGCAATGCGGTGAAACCGTGGGACGCCAACAGCCGCGCCGCTTCTTTCGCCGTGGTCCGTGGTGTCACAGAGACCACCGGGGTGCTCATCAGGTCGCGGGCTCGCATCAGGTGATTCCCTTCTCAGTCGGTCACTTCCGACGCTAGGCGCGACGCGGATGGCGCCGCTGCGGTCGTAGGTCACCGCCGCCGGGGACTTCCGCCCTCAGCTGTCCCGGTTTATACGAATCGTGTATCCGCGCTGTCCAAGATCCGGGTTATGAGAGGGAACTCGAACACTCGCCGAAGGCCCCGCTGGTCCACCGGCTTCGTCGCCGCGTCGATGCTGCTGGCGGGGCTCGCCGCGGGGCCGGCGGAAGCGCGGGAGACCGTCGCCGCGGGCAATCCGCTGGAGATGTCCAACGGCTTCTACGCCGACCCTGACTCCAACCCGGCCGTGTGGGCCCGCGACCACGCCGGGGACGCGCGCGCCGCCACCATCAAGTCGGCGATCGCCGCCAAACCGGGGGCCCGCTGGTTCGGGAACTGGAGCGGGGACATCGGCAAGGCGGTGGACTCCTTCACCTACGCCGCCGACGTCGTCGAGAAGCTGCCGATCCTGGTCGCGTACAACGTGCCCGGCCGCGACTGCGGCGGCGATTCCGGCGGCGGGGCGGGCAGTCCGGAGGCCTATCGCACCTGGATCTCCGCGTTCGCCGCCGGTATCGGCGGGAAGCCCGCGGTGGTGATCGTCGAACCGGACGCGCTGGCGCAGCTCGACTGCCTGCCCAGCGACGCCGCCCGGCAGACCCGGCAGGATCTGCTGCGCTACGCCGCCACGCAGTTCGCGCAGAAGGCGCCGAACACCTGGGCCTACGTCGACGGCGGCAACGCCACCTGGATCCCGGCCGCGACCATGGCGGCGCGGCTGGACGCGATCGGCGTGCGGACCGTGCGTGGCTTCACCCTCAACGTCTCGAACTTCCACTCCACCGCAGACTCGGTGGCCTACGGCAAGGCGGTGAACGCCGCATTGTCCGGTCGCTACGGCTACAGCGTCCAGTTCGTCGTGGACACGAGCCGCAACGGCAACGGCGCAGGCGGCGAATGGTGCAATCCCGCCGGGCGGAAGCTCGGTGTCCCGTCACAGGTCGGCGGCGGAGCGGAAATGCTGCTGTGGAGCAAGGTTCCCGGTGACTCGGACGGCGACTGCGGTGTCGGCAAGGGCGTTCCGGCCGGCACGTTCAGCCCGGATCTCGCGATGCGGCTGATCAACGGGACCTGAGTCGTGGATCACTTCCCCGGTGGCATCACATCGCCGTCCTTCCTTGTTATGCCCCTCAGAGAGCCGAAACCGCCGGAATCTTCGGCCGGGCGTCGACTCCACGGAAGTGTTCACGGAAGGAACGAACCCTGATGCGACAAGGCATTCACCCCGATTACCACCGCGTGGTCTTCCAGGACAACACCAGTGGACAGGCGTTCCTGACCCGCTCGACGGTCAACTCCGAGCGCACCATCGAATGGGCCGACGGCAACACCTACCCGTTGGTGAACGTGGACGTCAGCTCGACCTCCCACCCGTTCTGGACGGGCACGCAGCGCGTCCTGGACACCGCCGGCCAGGTCGAGAAGTTCCACCGCCGCTACGGCAAGCGCGCCAAGTAACCCCCACCACGACACCAGCGCCCGGGGAATGTGCCGACACATTCCCCGGGCGCTTTCACGTGCCGGTCATGGTTGGGCGAGCAGGGCGTTCATGGTCGTGATCTCCGACTGCTGAGTATCGACGATCCGCTGCGCCAGCTGCTTGGCGTCCACATCGGAGCCTTGCGCCAGCTCGGTTTTCGCCATGTCGACCGCGCCCTGGTGGTGGCGGATCATCAGCTCCAGCCAGAGCCGGTCGAACTCGGCGTCCTTGACCTCGCCGAGCTTGGCCATGTCGTCCGCCGACATCGAGCCCGCCATCGTGCCGTGGTCCGTGTCCGGCATGCCGTCGTGTCCCATGGCGCTGGACGGTGCCGGAGCTCCCCAGGCCCGCAACCACCCGGTCATAGTCTGGATCTCCGGGTCCTGCGCCCGCCGGATCCCGTCGGCGAGGTCGAGAATCCGCTGGTTTCCGGTCTGTGACGGGACGACCAAGGCCATCTCGACCGCCTGCTGGTGATGCGGGATCATCTGCTGCGCGAAGGCGATGTCCGCCTGGTTGTGCCCGATCTGCGGCGCCGGCGCCGAGACGCTCGCCCCGGTTCCTGTTCCCTGCTGCGGCTGATCGCTGCTGCTGCAGCCCGCCAGCAACGCGCCCGCGGCCAAAACGGGCAGCACGAATCCCATGGTCTTGCTGAACATGTGTTTTCCTCGATCTCTGAGTTGCGGTCATGACGGAAGCCGCCGCGAACACGCGGCGGTGGACCTGTCAGATCCGCAACACACAGAAGGCCGAGAGAATGTCGCGCCCAGGTCTCAGCGGAGGCGGCCGGGCCGCGGCAACGCCTCGCATCCGCGGGATAAGCGGGGACGCGTTCGTGTTCACCGAGCGCAGCAGCCACAAGGCCAGCGCCAGTGCGACGACGGCGCCGAGCACGGCGAGGCAGAGATGCAGCGCGGAGTGGTCCATACCCGAGTCGTGCGAATCACCCGGGGCCGCCACGGGTGGCCCCGCCGCAGCCACGACTTCATGGTGCATCGAAGGAGACATCTCAGCCACACCAACGTGGTGCATGGCGACAAGCCCCCAGGCGAGTGCGCACAACAGCGCCCATCGCGCCCAGGTGCCCGCTCCTCGCCGAGTCATGCCCACACCGTAACCCGTGACGATCCGGGCGCGCCCCACCGGGGAGGTATACCCCGCTGGCGTATCCCCGGACGAGCGTCGGTGAAGCGATACGACGCCACCGGCGGCGGCCCGCGCTTCCGAGGCGAACGCTCAGTGGTGATGTGCCAGCGTGTCGTGGACTACGTTGGCGCCGACAGCCGGTTCGGTGTGCACGACAGCTGAAGTCAGGCGCGGAACAGCGTGCACCAGACGATGTTCGACGTCGTGTGCGATGCGGTGGGCGTCTTCCACGCTCAGCGCCGCCTCGACCGTGACGGCGAGTTCGGCGCGCAGGGTGTGCCCGATCCACCGCACCCGCACGTCGCCGGCGCCCAGCACTCCGGACGTCTCGCGGGCGGTGTGCTCGACGAGGTCGACAGTCGCTGGATCCACGGCGTCCATGAGGCGCCGGAACACTTCCTTGGCGGCATCGCGCAGGACGAAGAGGATCGCCACGGTGATTCCCAGCCCGATGATCGGGTCGGCCAGCGGGAAGCCCAGCGCCACACCGCCCGCGCCGAGCACCACCGCCAACGAGGTGAAGCCGTCGGTGCGGGCGTGCAGGCCGTCGGCGACCAGCGCGGCGGACCCGATCTCGCGGCCGACGCTGATCCGGAAACGGGCGACGATCTCGTTGCCGGCGAACCCGATCACCCCGGCCGCCGCGACGACCCAGAGGTGGCTCACCGGCTGCGGATTGACGAGACGCAGCACCGATTCGTACCCGGCGAACGCGGCCGACGCGGCGATGATCAAGACCACGACCAGCCCTGCGAGGTCTTCGGCGCGGCCGAGTCCGTAGGTGTAGCGGCGCGTCGCGACCCGGCGGCCGAGGACGAACGCGATCCCGATGGGCAGGGCGGTCAGCGCGTCGGCGAAGTTGTGGATCGTGTCGCCCAGCAGCGCCACCGAGCCGGTGAACAGCACGATCACCAGCTGGGCCACGGCGGTGACGAACAGGGCGGCGAAGGACCAGATCAGGGTCCGTATGCCACGTTTGCTGGTCTCCAGTGCGGTATCGAGCCTGTCCGCGCTGTCATGACTGTGCGGGGTCACGGCGTGCCGCAAGCGGCCCCACACCGATGTGCGCGGACGCGAGAGGCCGCCGTGCCCGTGCGCATGGCCGTGCGCATGGCCGTGACCGTGTTCTTCACCCATGAACGAGCACAGTACCATCGTACCTGCGTAGGAATGCAGGTACGCACCAATGGAGTAGCCTGGCCGTATGCACACGTCCCAGCCCGAGTTCGACATGCCGGGAGACGAACAAGTCCATCTCGCCGCCGAATCGTTCCGCCTGCTGGCCGACCCCACGCGTATCAAGGTCCTCTGGGCGCTTTTGCAGGGCGAGTCCTCCGTGGCGTGCCTCGCCGAACTCGCCGGAGCCGCGCCGACGGCGGTCAGCCAGCACCTCGCGAAACTTCGGCTCGCCGGCCTCGTCAAGGGCCGCCGCGAGGGCACGTACATCTACTACTCCGCCGCGAACGACCACGTGCGAAGCCTGCTCTCCCAGGCGTTGTTCCACGCCGACCACATCGACCGCGACCTCCCCGCCGCGGGACACGCCGTGCCGCACCATCCCGCCGGAAACTGACTCACCCGTCGTCCACTGTGGACGACGGGTGAGTTCTTCCCGGGTTCAGCTGCCGCGGAAACCCTTGAGCCGCAGGCTGTTGCTGACGACGAACACCGAACTGAACGCCATCGCCGCACCGGCGATCATCGGGTTGAGCAGCCCGGCCGCGGCCAGCGGCAGCGCGGCGACGTTGTAGGCGAACGCCCAGAACAGGTTGCCCTTGATGATGCGCAGGGTCCGGCGCGACAACCGGATGGCGTCCACCGCGGCCCGCAGGTCACCACGGACCAGCGTGATGTCACTGGCTTCGATGGCGACATCGGTACCCGTGCCCATCGCCAAGCCCAAGTCGGCTTTGGCGAGCGCGGCCGCGTCGTTGACGCCGTCGCCGATCATGGCGACGACCTTGCCTTCCCGCTGCAGCCGGGTGATCACGTCGACCTTGCCGGAGGGCAGGACCTCGGCGATCACCTCGTCGATGCCGACCTCGGCCGCCACCGCGCGGGCCACGGCCTCGTTGTCCCCGGTGAGCAGCACCGGTGTCAGTCCCAGCGCGCGCAACCGCGTGATGGCTTCCGACGATGTCGTCTTCACTGTGTCGGCGACGACCAGAACCGCACGGACCTGCCCGTCCCAGCCGACCACGACCGCCGTGCGCCCGAGCTTCTCCTCGGCCGCTTTCGCCTCGGCGAGCGCCTCGGGCAGGTGCTGGCTCCACTGTTCCAGCAGCGTGGCGCGCCCGACCAGTACCGCCGAGCCGTCGACGATTCCTTGTACTCCCAAGCCTTCGAGGTTGGTGAACTCCTCGACGCCGGGGAGCTCGCCGACCTTGTCCCGTGCCGCGTGGGCGATGGCCTGCGCGATCGGGTGCTCGGACGCGTTCTCCAGCGCACCCGCCAGCCGGAGCGCCTCGTCGATGTCGACGCCGTCGGCGACGTGGACCTCGACCAGCGCCATCTGGCCGGTGGTGACGGTGCCGGTCTTGTCCAGCACCACGGTGTCGACCTTGTGCGTGGACTCGAGGACTTCCGGGCCCTTGATCAGGATTCCGAGCTGGGCCCCGCGGCCGGTGCCGACGAGCAACGCCGTCGGCGTCGCCAGCCCGAGTGCGCACGGGCAGGCGATGATCAGCACGGCGACCGCGGCGGTGAAGGCGGCCGACGTCGATCCCCCGGCACCGAGCCAGAACGCCAGGGTGCCGGCGGCGAGTGCGATCACGATCGGCACGAACACCGCCGAGACCTGGTCCGCCAGTCGCTGGACCTGCGCCTTGCCGGTTTGCGCGTCCTCGACGAGCTTGGCCATCTGCGCCAGCTGTGTGTCCGCGCCGATCCGCGTCGCGCGGACGACGAGCCTGCCGCCCGCGTTCACCGTCGCGCCGACGACAGCGTCTCCCGGGCCGACCTCGACGGGCACGCTCTCACCGGTGAGCATGCTCGCGTCGACCGCGGAGCTGCCCTCGGCGATGACGCCGTCAGTGGCGATCTTCTCCCCCGGCCGGACGACGAACAGGTCGCCCACGGCCAGCTCTCCGGTCGGGATGCGCTGCTCACGCCCGTCCCGGAGCACGGCGACCTCTTTGGCCCCCAGCTCGAGCAGCGCCCGCAGCGCGGCTCCTGCCCGGCGCTTCGACTTCGCTTCGAAGTAGCGCCCGGCGAGGATGAAGGTGGTGACACCGGCGGCGACTTCGAGGTAGATGTTGCCGTCGCCGGACATCCGCTGGACGGTCAGTTCGAAGGGATGTGTCATCCCCGGTGTGCCCGCGCTGCCGAGCAGCAGCGCGTACAGCGACCAGCCGAACGCGGCGAGGGTGCCCATCGAGATGAGGGTGTCCATGGTGGCCGCGCCGTGGCGCAGGTTCGCCCACGCCGCCTGGTGGAACGGCCACGCCGCCCACACGATCACCGGCGCCGCCAGCATCAGGGAGATCCACTGCCAGTAGGTGAACTGGAGCGCGGGCACCATCGCCAGCACGATCACGGGCACGGACAGCACGGCCGAACCGATCAGCCGTTGCCTGAGCGGCGACGTCGGGTCGGGCTCTTCCGGCACTGTCTCTTCGGACACCGGAACCGCCGCCGAGTACCCGGCGGCTTCGACCTGTTCGATCAGCTGCCGCGGCTCGATTCCTTCGCCGTAGAAGACTTTGGCCTTTTCCGTGGCGTAGTTGACGGTGGCGGTGACCCCGTCCAGTTTGTTCAGTTTCTTCTCGATGCGCATCGCGCAGGACGCGCAGGTCATCCCGCTGATCGCCAGTTCGATTTCGGCGGTTGCGGTGGTTTCCTGGTGCAGATCTGAAGTCATGACTCGTTCCCCGATTCCGCGGCTCAGCCGTGTGCGCCGTGGCCGTCGCCGGCCGCGGGTGGCTGCTGGGTGGGCACAGAGGCTCCGCTGGTGGCCACGGTGAACTCGGCCGTCCGGACCTTGTCGTCGTGCCGGAAGTCCAGGAACAGCCGGTACGTTCCGGCCGACGGGACCTCCGCGTAGAAGACCACCGACGGACCGGCGGGCGTCTTGCCGTCGCCGGGCGTGCCGTCCGGGTGCACGTGGAGATAGGCGAGGTCGCCGCCGCGCAGCGCGACGAGATGCCCGTAGGCGCCAAGGTACGGCTGGAGGTCGGTCACCTCACGACCGTCCTTGGTCACGGTCAGCGTCACCTTCGACGACTGCCCGGCAGTCAGCTCGCCGTCCAGGCGAACCCGGAAGCCGTCCACTTCGGACACTCGCGACGCCGCGTAGGCCACAGGCTGGAAGTCGCCCGGGACGACGAGGTCGACGCCGAGCGTCGTCGGTTGTCCGCCAGTCGGCGCGAAGTCGGCGAAGGCGCGGTAACTACCCGCCTGCGGCAACGTGAGCTGGACGGTCCAGGTGCCGTCGGCCCCCAGGTCCGGATGCACGTGCTGGAACCCCGCGGTATCGCGGCGCACCACGATCAGGTGCATGCGCTTCTCGTGTTCGACGTCGTACGCGGTGACCGGTAGCCCGTCAGGACCGCTGATACGGAAGGAAAAGGTGCTGCTTGCCGCCGGTGTCAGCGTCGTGGCGGTGGGCGTGAGGGTGTATCCGCCCAGTGACGACGCCAGCCCACCGGGCTGGTCTTTCGATGCGGCCTCCGCGACGGTGTCGCTGTGGGTGCCCTCGTGCCCGGCTTCCTCGCCGCCGAGCGCGCCGGCTTCGCCGGTGAAGGGACCGACAGCGGTGCCGGTCGCCCAGGCGCCACCGGCGACCAGGACGAGCGCCGCACCGTAGGCGGAGAGCTTCGCTGCTGTGTTCATTTTTCGTCCTCGCAGCGGGCGGGTGCCCGCGGATGGGGGCGGCCTAGGCCGCGAGCTCGTATCCGGCTTCTTCGACGGCGGCGCGCACGTCCGCGTCGCCGAGTTCGGTCGCGCTGCTGACGGTGACCGCACCCGTTTTCAGGTCCACAGTGACGTTCTCGACGCCGTCGAGCTTGCCGACCTCCTCGGTGACCGCGCGCACGCAGTGCTCACAGGTCATGCCGGTCACGGTGTAGATGCTTTCGCTCATCGATCGATCTCCTCGCGGGATGGGTGTTTTCTGTGGTCAGGAACGCACAAGGCGGGCGATCGCGTCGCTGGCTTCCTTGATCTTCTCGGTCGCCGTGTCGCCACCGGCGGCGATCGCCTCGGAGACGCAGTGCTTGAGGTGCTCGTCCATCAGGCCGAGCGAGACCGCCTGGAGCGCCTTCGTGGCGGCGGAGACCTGCGTGAGGATGTCGATGCAGTATTCGTCGCCCTCGACCATCCGCTGCAACCCGCGGATCTGGCCCTCGACCCGGCGCAACCGGACCAGGTAGTCGTCCTTCGCTTCGCTGTAACCGTGCATGCGCGTCCCTTCCATGACCCTATTTAATACCCATAGGGGGTACCCGTGTCAACCGATTCGGCACCCATCGAACCCCGGGGGCGGAGACGTGAGTCACGCCAAGCGAACGGGCAGACCGAAGCGAAGGGCAGGCCCAACCAAGCGGGTGGCTCGTGAGTGGCTACGAGTGTTAGAACACTTGCTGCCACTCACGACCCGTGGTGCCACATCCACCACTCCAATGGCTGATTTTCCCCAACCCACCCGAGCGAGACCGACGGCACGATTCGACTTTTCACGGCCGAACCGCAGGTGAACACCACATACCCCCGACTGACTAACAGTGATCACACAGGAACAATGAGTGTCGACCCCCGCGACCACGCGCCACCCGAGGAGCACCACGCCGTTGATCGAACTCGGATTGTCGCGCGCCGCCCGCTCCCTGCTCGCCGTCCTGGCGGTCGCCCTCACCGTGACGGTCCTGTGGCTCTGCCGTCGCGCCGCCCTGAGTGAAATACGAAGGCGTCCCGGCGCCGAGCCGGGCATAAGCAGCGTCTTCGAGCGCCCGACGATGGTCCTCCCCGCACCACAAAGCCTTGCCAAGCACCGGATCGCGCGACGCGGGCCGCAGGCGAGCCCGGATCGCGCGTACTGCGCGGAATCCGACCGGGGAATGTACTCCCGCCGCGCCGATCGACGCTGGACCCGCGACCTCGTGGACCACGACATCCAGCGCCACGACAAGGCGTCATAGCCTCACTCGTAAACGCTCACGACATCAGCGTTGCGCCGGCTCCGGTGCCTTCATCGGAACACAGGGGAAATCGCTGGGATACAACGAATGTTCCTTCGACAGCGCGCACAGCTCAATTCCCCCCGCCAGTTCCACACTTTCCGGGATGCTGAATCCCGCGACGCCGATCAGGGTCCAGGTGGTTGCTTGCCGGCGTCGGCTGATTCCCGGGCCAGCTCGGGAGTCCACAGGGCGTCGACAGGCTTCACCCGCGCGCCGGGTTTCTCGGTAGGGTCGCTCCACGACGAAGCGGAGAGCTTGTGCGGCCGATCACGCGGATACTCGCGGCACTCACGACCGGTATGACCCTGGTGATCGGCGTGGGTGCGGCGAACGCCGAACCCACCGGGCCGCCGCCTTCCATCGCATGGGCGCCGTGCCCGGAAAATCCCGAGGGCGAGTGCGGGACGCTGCGCGTGCCACTGGACTGGAACAGGCCGAAAGGCGAGGGCATCGATCTCGCGGTGGCACGCCACACCGCCACCGACCCGGCCCGACGGCTGGGCGTCCTGCTGGTCGACCCGGGCGGCCCCGGCGGCTCGGCGGCCGAGTTCGCGCTCTCCGGCCTCTTCAGTCCCGAGATCCGGGCTCGGTTCGACATCGTCGGCATCGACTCGCGGGGCACCGGGAACAGCCTGGCGATCCCCTGTGGCGACCTGATGACCGAGCAGCCCACCAACTACCCCGCCGACGAAACCGGGTTCACCGCGCTGCTGCGGTACAACCAGCGCGTGCTCGAACAGTGCCGCGAGCGCAGCGGGCCGATCTTCGACCACGCGGACAGCGGCCTCGTCGCCGAGGACATGGACGCGGTCCGGCGGGCGCTGGGCGAGCGGAAGATCAGCTACTTCGGCCTTTCCTACGGCACGGTGTTCGGCCAGCAGTACGCCGAGAAGTTCGGCGACCGGATCCGCGCGATGGTCCTCGACAGCATCGTCGACCACAGCGTGGGCACCAGGCGCTTCATGGGCGAGCGGGCCGAGGCCGTGGACGACTCGTTCGCTGAGTTCGCCCGCTGGTGCGATCGCACGGTTTCCTGCGCGCTACACGGCCAAGACGTGTTCGGCGCCTGGGAGACAGCGCTCGTCCGCGCGGACGGGCAACCGCTCGGCAGGCAACGGCTGATCGACTCGGTCTACGGATCGCTGCGCGGCCCGGACTGGGCCGGGACCGCAGACCTCATCGCCACCACGATCACCCAGGATCCCCTCGCGGCCCGCTCCTTCGAACCCAACTACCAGTCGGTCCGGCTGGCGACCGTCTGCCAGGACTTTTCCTTGCGCATCAAGAACTTCCAGGAGTACTCACGGCTGCGCGCCGAAGAGCTCCGCCGGTCACCGCTCATGCGCGGCAGCTTCATCGGCCACGACGAAGCCACCGCGTGCATCGGCGTTCCCGGGCCGCCCGCCAACCCGCCACACCGCCTGGACATCCGTGACGCACCTAAGATCCTGGTGCTCAACGGCGACACGATCCCATCACCCCGTACGCCTGGGCGGTCGACGTCCGCCGGCAGGCGCCGCGCGACACCGCGCTGCTGACCTACGAAGGCTGGGGCCATGTCGCCTATCCCCGCAGCGCCTGCACGCGCGGCGGCGTCGACGACTACCTGCTCACGCTGAGGGTCCCCGCGCAGGGTTCCAGCTGCCCGGCCGCCGAACCGTGACCGGTCCGGCCAGGATCACGCGACCCCGGCCGGACCGGTCCGATCAGCGCTGGACCGCGCCGGGTCGGTCGTCGTCGATGACGAAGGTCGCCCGGGTCGTGATCGGGGCGCCCGGCTGGTTGACGTACTCGACCGTCCGGTAGTCGGCGGTCCATTCGGAACGGGTGACGACGTTGCGCACGTAACCCCGCTTGCGGTTGATGAACTTGAAGTGCGGGTTTTCCGCGAGCTGGACGGCGTCGCCCGCGTTCTGCTCGGTCCCGTTGCCGCCGGAGGTGATCGAGGTGCCGACCAGTTCGGTGGCGACGGTGGCCGAGGCCGGGTCGGTGAAGTCCGCCTTGATGTCGGAGACGTAGCTCGCGTGCACGTCTCCGGTGATCACGACCGGGTTGCTCGCCTTCGCCAAGTGGTCGCGGACGAGGTCCCGCTCGACCTGGTAGTTGTCCCAGGCGTCGTCGCTGAAGGTCGCCGCCGCGCCCGCGGTGAAGTCGCGCTGGGAGAAGAAGACCTGCTGTGCCAAGACGTTCCAGCGGGCTGTCGGCCCCGCGAGCCCCTTCAACAGCCAGCTCTTCTGTGCCGCGCCGAGGATCGTGCGGGCCGGGTCGGCGCGCTGGGGGCCGGGGACCTGGTCGCTGCGGTACTGGCGGGTGTCGAGCAGGTGGAAGTCGACGAGGTCGCCGAAGGTGAGCCTGCGGTGGATCCGGATGTCCGGCCCGCTCGGCCGCTGCGCGCGGCGCAGCGGCATGTGCTCGTAGTAGGCCTGGAAGGCCTGGGCCCGGCGCTGCCGGAACACCGCGGGATCGGCGTCTGGCTCGCCGTCGACCTGCGAGATGTCGCCTGCCCAGTTGTTCTCCACCTCGTGGTCGTCGAACACCACGGCCCACGGGAAGGCCGCGTGCGTCGCCTGGAGGTCGGGGTCGGTCTTGTACTGGGCGAGCCGGATCCGGTAGTCGGCGAGCGTCCAGGTCTCGCCCACCGGCGCGTGCCCGCGGCCGATGGTGCCCTGGGCGTTGCCCTCGTAGATGTAGTCGCCGAGGAAGGCGACCAGGTCGAGATCCTCGTGCGCCATGTGGGCGTAGGCGTTGTAGAAGCCCTCGGGGTAGTTCTGGCAGCTCGCGAAGGCGAAGGCGAACCGGTCGAGGCGGGCGCCGGGCCGGGGCGCGGTCTTGGTGCGGCCGACCGGGCTGATCTCGCGCCCGGCCCGGAAGCGGTAGAAGTACTCGGCGCCCGGGCGCAGGCCCGACACCTCGACGTGGATCGTGTGGGCCTGGTGGAGCCAGGCCACCTCGGCCCCGGCCGAGACGACGCGCCGGAAGTTCGCGTCGGAGCTGACCTCCCACTGCACCGGGACCGGCCTTGAAGGCATACCGCCCAAGCCGTCTTCCGCGAGCGGGTTGGGCACCAGGCGTGTCCACAGGACCACCCCGTCCGGGAGCGGGTCACCGGAGGCGACACCGAGCTTGAACGGATCGCGCACCGCCCAGCCGGGACCGCCCGTCTCCGTCGCCGCGGACGCCGTGCCGCCCAGCCCGGAAGCGGTCAACGCGGCCGCGCCGAGCACGGCGGTGCCCGCCAGCAGGACCTGACGGCGCGAGGGTGGAACAGCGGAATCGGTCGGTTCGGGGGGACCGGAGATGTCGGGCATGCAGCACCTTTTCGACGGATGTTCTCCACTGCGGTGGGAGGTATGCGCACGTTAGGTTCGCCGGATTGCCGGGCCGCGACATCCGGGTGGCCGGACGATGTATCCAGGGCGTAGCCGAAGAAATCCCCTCCGGCCGTTGGACGCGACGGGCTTGGCCGCAGGTTCCGCTGGCCCACTTCGAGGTGAGTTGCGGTTCAAAGTCTCCCAGCCGGGGTAGGAGCAGAGGCAGACGCCTTCGGCAGTGAGGGCTCGGACCCCCGGGAGGTGGCTTCGTCGATGCCGAGTTTCGCCGAAGACGCCGACCCTGCCGCTTGGGCGCTGGACCTTCGCGGGACGGGCGTTCCCGCACTGGTGCACGTTCGCCGCTGGGCCGCGAGAACACTGAGTGCGCTCGACGACGCCCATCTCGGGGACGTGATGCTGGTCGCCACCGAACTGGTCACCAACGCCTACGACCACGGCGACGGTCCCCTGCGGGTGCGGATGAGCCACACCCCGACGCCGTGCCAGGTGCTGATCGAAGTCGACGACGGCTGCCTGACCCACCCCGTCCTCGTACGGCCGGAAGACGCTGAACCCCATGGGCGGGGCATGCTCATCGTGAACAAACTCGCGAAGGCCTGGGGCGTGGTCGAACATCCGGCGACCGGCGGCAAAACCGTCTGGGCACGGATCTCCTGCGACGGCACCGACCGCACCCCCTGCGTCGCGACAGCCGCCGGTTAAGCCAGGGCCGCGAGGAGCAACACGAGGACCGATCCGGCGATGACGACGGTGTGGCGGATGTTCTGCAGGATCGGCATGACCCAGGTGGGGAACCACTCTCGGCGGCTTTGAGCAGTGCCTTCACGTCGATGCCTTTCAGCATCGGGTCGCCCTTGCGGGCGAACGCGGCCGCCACGGATTTCGCCGCGGTGACCTGGCTGTAGAGGATCTTGTTGTCGGCCAAGACTGTGACGGGCACGCCCTGGCGCCGGAGTTCCGCGTGGGCGTTGGCCGTGGCGGTGGCTCCGTAGCGCTGACGCACGAGCGGGATGCTGACGAACGCCAGCGCGATGAGAAGTTGCAGGACAGCCTGGTCCGGCTCGCCACCGACGAGGTCTGGACCGAGCTCGACCTGCCCGACTCGACGCTGTCGGCTGGCGCACCGCCGCGACGGCGATGGCCGGCGACCTGCACGCGATGATGACCCGGCGTCCATGGCTGGTCCAGGCGCTCGCCGGCCACCTCCTGTACGGACCCGGCAAAGCGCGCCACGACGACCACACCCTGGCCGTGTACGAAAAAGCGGGATTCGCCGGCGCCGACGCCGACCAGGCTGCCGCCACGGTCTTCATGTTCGTGCTCGGCAACTCCGTCGGCGCCTCCGCGACGGTCGCGCTGACCAGGCAGCACAACCGCGACGGCGGCGACGGCGGCGACGCCGAGCAGCTGCAGCACGACACCGTCGCACAAGCCGGCGACATCGCCAGGAAGTTCCCGCGACTACGAGCCCGCCTCGACGGCGCCAGCGGAACCGCCTACAACGCCGCGCCGGACAACAGTTTCGAGTTCGGCCTCAACGCCATCCTCGACGGTTTCGAGGGCAGGCTCGCCGCGCGCTGAACCGAGTCAAAACTGAGTCGAACCAAAACGGCCGCAGCCCTGGCGCCCACATTGTCAACAATCAGGTCTACAATCTCCTTGCCCGGAAGCCGTTACAGGCCAACGTCTTCCCCAGCCGCAAGGAGCCGGTCATCAACGACATCGCCCACCTCGGCCACGTCGAACTGCTCACCCCCGAACCGGAGCGCAGCCTGCGATTCTTCACCGACGTCATGGGACTGACCGAAAACGGCCGTGACGGCGACTCGGTGTACCTGCGCACGTGGGACGACTACGAGCACCACAGCCTGAAACTGACCGCGCACAAGACCTCCGGCATCCGCCGGACAGCGCTGCGGGCCGCGAGTCAGGAAGCCCTCGAACGACGGGTGAAGGCCGTCGAGGCCGCGGGACTCGGGATCGGCTGGATCGACGGGGACACCGGGATCGGCCCGACCTACCTGTGCACCGATCCGGACGGACACGAATTCGAGCTCTACTGGGAAAGCGAATGGTACGAACCACCTGAGGAGCTCCGGCCCGCACTGAAGAACCAGGCGCAGGCCTACCCGGGGCGGGGTGTGGGCGTGCGGCGGCTCGACCACGTCAACTTCCTCGCCGCCGAGGTCGAACCGAACGGCGGCTTCGTCCGGGACGTCCTCGGCGGCCGGGTCACCGAACAGATCCGGCTCGACAGCGGCACTATCGGGGCGCAGTGGCTGCACTTCACCAACAAGTCCTACGACCTCGTCTACACCGGTGACTGGACCGGCAGCCGCGGCCGGCTGCACCACATCGCCTTCGCCACCGATACCAGGGAGGACATCCTGCGGGCGGCGGACATCTTCCTCGAAAACGACGTGTTCATCGAGACCGGGCCGCACAAGCACGCGATCCAGCAGACGTTCTTCCTCTACGTCTACGAGCCCGGCGGGAACCGCGTCGAGCTGTGCAACCCGGGCGCACGGCTGATCCTGGCGCCGGACTGGCGCACGATCACCTGGACCGAACCCGAACGCTCCAAGGGACAGGCGTGGGGCCTGAAGACCATCGAGTCCTTCCACACGCACGGGACTCCCCCAATCGCCTGAGCGCTACCGGCGTCGCTGTCGGGCCGATAGCGTTCACCCGGCAGCCGACCGAAGGGAACAGTGCCGATGCCGAAGACCCATCACTACGAGGCGATCGTGCGGTGGACCGGGAACACCGGCACGGGCACGACCGGCTATCGCGGCTACGCCCGGGACCACGAGATCAGCGCGGACGGCAAGCCGGTGATCCTGGGCACCGCCGATCCCGCCTTCCGAGGGGTGCCGGAGCGGTGGAATCCCGAGGAGCTCCTGGTCGTCTCCCTCTCGCAGTGCCACATGCTGTGGTATCTGGCGCTCTGCGCCCAGGACGGCATCGTGGTGACCGGATACTCCGACAGCCCGACCGGAATCATGGCCGAGACCGCCGACGGGGGCGGCCGGTTCGAGGAAGTGGTCCTCCGGCCCCGGGTGGTCTTGGCCGACGACACCGATACGGAGCGGGCGGCCGCGGCGCACAAGCGAGCCCATGAGCTGTGCTACATCGCCAATTCCGTCAACTTCGAGGTCCGCACCGAACCGGTCTTCGTCAGTGACGTCGACAGCGTGGAGACCGAGTCGTAGCCCACGCTGTGCGCTGATCATCAGGCCCGGCCGGGTTCCGGGCCCTACCATGGTGGCTATGGCGTTCTTAGGCGGTTTGCTCGCTCTGCTGGGGTTGGCGACCTCGCTGTTCCGTGACGCCGAGGTGCTCGGCATCCCCCCGCTGGGGCTGGGTATCGGCCTGCTCGCGCTGGGCGCGGTCCTGGTCGCGACCGGTCTGCTGCGGCGCGCGGCGAAGCGGCGGCACCGGATCGTCACGGGCGAACCGGAACCGGTCGGTTCGGTTTTCGCCAGGGCCCGTGCCCTGCCACGGCTTCTGCGCTCCGGGCGCAAAGAGGGCTACCCCGGGTTGCCGAAAAGCCGGATGGCGTTGTGGGGTTTCGCCGTGGTCTACCTGATTTCGCCGATCGACGTCCTGCCCGAGTTCCTGCCGATCATCGGCGTGACCGACGACGCCGGGGTCGCGGTTTGGCTGCTCACCAGCATTTCCGCCGCGTCGGGGCTCTTCCTCCGCTGGGAACGCGACCGCGCGAAGCTCCCGCCGCGCTCCACCTGACAGGTCCACCCGGACCGAGTATCCCTGTCACTCCTAGGAACGCGGGGGTACTGCCGCCCTCCTCCCGAAGGGCGGACCGTGGGTGTCACGGCAGGTTTCCCCTGCCGTTGACGACACGGAAAAGCACAAAATGACCTCCGCCACCACGCCCGGCGGATCCAGAACAGGCCGTGGCCGTCCTGCGTGAAGCGATCGAGCTGGGCAGCACCCATATCGACACCCACCTGGATTCCCGTAGCATTCCTCAGCACACCGGGCACGACGAAATCGGGGGGCCGCGCCAGTGTTCGTGGGTTTCGACGCATTCATAGACTTGCTGCAGGTTTTGGTGAAGCGACCGAGGCGCGGCGAGACCCCCTCGAGAGAACGGGGAGTCGAGCCCCGCTGGGGCCTTCCGATGCTGGGCCTGGTCCGGGACGCCGGCGCCCAGCCCCTTTTGCTCGCCGTGCGCGAATACCTGGTGCACGCCCGGCCCACCAGGATTCCGCACGCCTGGCACGAATACGAACCCGACGAGGACGCGGAATCCGCCGCCGCCCCCGAAACCCCGGACGAACAGGTGGGCTACACCGATCTCGACCAGGTGGCGGCCGTCCTGTTCGAACTCTCGAAGCAACTGGCTTCCGGCGGGCACAAGAAGTACGGCCGTATCGCGTTCCGGCGCTTCGAACTCGCCCGGTGGCTGATGAAGCTGCGGCTCGTCGCCGACCACGTCGACAACGAGGCCGAACTCAAAGACCACATCCGGTCCTTCGAACGCGCACGCCGGAAACGGAAACCACCCGAAGACGGTTTCGGGCAGGTGCTGACCGGCTCGGTTCCGCCGTGGGCCCGGATCGTGCTCTGGCTGATCGCCCCGTTCTGGCTGGGGTGGCGGTTTCGCCTCGGCCCCAAATACCGCTGGTTCCTCCGCCAGTCCTATCTCGCCCCGCACGATCCCGGGACGTTCCTCGGTTTCGCGCAGCGGCTCACCGGCAGGCTGGGGGCCGAGCCGGGCCGGAGGACCACCGACGAGGATCCCGGGCAGCTGCTCGACCTGCTCGTCAACGCGTTCCTCGAAGACGTCCGGCGCGCGTATCGGCGGGGCTGGTGGCGGCCACGGGCCGCTCGCCGCACCACGTACACGGTGATCCTGCTCGACCGGATCACCCGGCGCAACGGCGGCTACCGGCTGCTCGAGACGGTCAACCGGATCCGCAACGAAACCGGCCTGTTCGACCCGCTGCTGTTCATCAGTGGCAGCAGGAAAGTGCCGCCCGACGCGCTTCCGCTGCGCGCGACCCACCGGAACATCCGGGACATGAGCCAGGCTGTCCGCGCCTACGAAGAGTGGAAAGACCGCTTCGCCGACGCCAGCCGGACGCGCCAGCCCGCCGCTTGGTACCTGCCGATCCAGAGCTCCTTGTCGGCCGAGGCCGAGGCCGAGATCCAGCCCCCGGCAGGCAAGCTGAAAGTGCCCGCACCGCCGATGTGGTCGCGGGCCACGGTCCTCACCACCGCGTTCGTGGTGCTCGCGCTCGCGGCCGGCGGTGTCGTGATCTCTTTGCTCCGCGCCGATTCGCGAGCCGAGAAGCAGTGGAGCCAGGCGCACTGCGACCTCGGCAGCGAGAACGCCGGCGCGAAGTACCTGGTCACCATCGGGAACGAATGCATCGGCTCGAGCGACGAGCCACTGCCGAGTTTCAACCAGCCCCCGGACCTGCTGGGTGTCCAGCAGGTGATCGCGAAACAGAACGACGAAGCCGAAAAGCTGCGTCAGGAGAATCCGGGCCGCCAGTTCGTCACCGTCGCCTACATCTCCGAAATGAGCGCCGCCGGGGACATCCTCTCCTCGGAAGTCGAGCGCCTGCAGGGGATCGCGGCACGGCAGCGTCGCCAGCTCGACGGGAACGTGGCCGATCCGCTGGTGCGGATCCTGTTCGTCAACGCCGGGCACGAAATGCGGCAAGGCCAGGTGGCGGCGAACATGCTGGGCAGGCGGATGGCCGACGACGAGTCCATCATCGGCGCGGTCGGACTGGCCGTCAGCAGCAAGCAGACCGTCGACACCATCAAAGCCCTTGGCAGCGCCGGGATCCCGATGATCGCGGCGCCACTGACCGCGGACAACCTGCAGAACGAGTCCCCGCTGTACTACCAGGTTTCCCCGCAGAACCGGCGTGAGGCCCAGGTCGCGGCGAGGTACACGCGCAACCAGCTCGGCGTCACCGGCAAGGTGGTCGTCGTGTCCGCGGACAACCCGGAGGACTTCTACGGCACCAGCCTGACCACCGACGCGCTCGAGGAGTTCGGCCGGGAAGGGTTCGCCGTCGAACCGCGGGTCTACACCCCCAGCCCGAAACCCGCGGTCCCGGACAAACCCAGCCCGCGCGACGTCGGCCAGCGCCTGTGCGGCACCGACGGACTCGTCTTCTACACCGGCAGGCCCGCCGACTTCGCCCAGCTGCTCGACGGTATCAACGGCACCTGCAGCTCGGCACCGCCCGCGATATTGGCCGGGGACGACCTTTCCCGCTATGTGGCCGATTCCAAGTCACGGGAACGTTTTCCGCAGATCCCGTTCGATTACGTGGCATTGGCGCTCGGGGGCCAGAACTGCTATTCCGGCGGCGATCTCAACAACGCGTTGAAAGAGCTGTTCCCCGAGCGCTGCGCCAGTCTTCGCGAGTCGTATCTGACCGACGACGCGCCCACCGCTTACGACGCCCTCACCGGGATCGTCGCGGCGGTGAACATGTTGCGGGGCACCAAGGTCACTCCCGGCGCGGTCTGGCACATGATCACCCGGATCACCGGCAGCTCCCGGATCGACGGTGCGAGCGGCATCATCGACTTCGGCCGGGAGGGTTCGCAGATCCCGCTGGACAAGTTCCTCGCGGTCATGCGTGTCCAAGGGGCCGTCACCCCGCAGGTCCGGGCGACCTGCGGGGAATACCGGGACCGGATTGCGGCCGTGTGGTGCCCCTGAGAGACCCCGGTCAGCCGGCCGGGTGCTTCACCGAGGCGCGGTGCCGACTGGGGTCACGCCGCGACTTCTGGTCCTCGATCTGGCGGATCAGTTCCTTACGGACCTCGGTGATCGCCTGGTAGAGATCGTGTCCGGCCGAGGTCGCGACCAGCTTCGGCAAGCCGGCGATGGAGGCTTCGAGGGTGACCCGCTGGTCGTTGCCGTCGCGTTCCTTGACCGAGATCTCGAGGTCGATCTGGTCCGGGTGCCAGCCGTTCAGGTGCGGGGCGAGCCCCGCCAGGGCTTTGGTCACCCATTCCTGGTCCGCCAGGCCGAAACCATGGTCGAGGCGCAGTCGTTCGTCCAAAACGCTCGTGGCCCCGCTTTCGCTGCTGCTCATCGCGGTTCCTCCTCTCCCGGCTGTTCGGACAACAGCCTGGGCCAGCCATCATCGTCCGTTTCGGCCCGGCTCGCAGAAGATCGTCATCCGGGAACCGGTTATGCCTGGTCCCAGGTGACGGGCAGCCGGTGGACGCCATAGATGCCCATCTCGGGCCCCCGCACCGGGACATCCTTCTCCGGAACGGCCAGGCGTAGCGTCGGGAACCGGGCGAACAGCGCGGGAAGGGCGACCCGCAGCTCGACGCGGGCCAGCTGCTGCCCGAGACACTGGTGGATACCGTGCCCGAAGGCCAGGTGCCCGGTGGCCTTGCGGCGCAGGTCGAGTGTGTCGGGGTCGGCGAACTTCGCCGGGTCGCGGTTCGCCGCCTGGACCGACACGGTGACGGATTCCCCCGCCTTGATCATCTGGCCGTCCAGCTCGACGTCTTCCAGCGCCGCCCGCACCCCGGTGTGGGCGACGCTCAGATACCGCAGCAGTTCCTCGACGGTCTGCTCGGCCATGCCCGGGTCGGCGCGCAGGGCGTCGAGCTGTCCGGGATGGCTCAGCAGCGCGAAGGTACCCAGCGCGATCATGTTGGCGGTGGTGTCGAGACCGGCGGCCAACAGGAACGCCCCGATGCCGGAGAGTTCGGCGTCGGTGAGGTCGCTGGTGGTCAGGTCGCCGAGCAGATCGTCGGTGGGATGGGCACGCTTGGCGAGCACCAGTTCCCCGATGTACTCCTGCAGCAGCCCGTAAGCGGCGAACTGCTCTTCCTCGGTGGCGTCGACGCCGCTCAACGCCACCGCGTGCCGCTGGAAGGATTCGCGATCGGCGTACGGCACGCCGAGCAACTCGCAGATCATGACCGCCGGGATGGGGTGGGCGTAGGCGGACACCAGGTCCGCCCCCGGGCCGCCGCGCTCCATGGCGTCGAGGTGCTCGGCGGTGATCTGCTCGGCGCGGCCGGTGAGTTCGCGCATACGGCGGACGGTGAACTTGCCGGTGAGCAGTTTCCGATAGCGGGTGTGCTCGGGGGCGTCGATCCCGGTGAGATCGCCGTCCGGAGCCGGGGGCATCTCGGTGATTCCCGTTCCCGGGAACGGATAGTGCATGAGCTCGTACCGCGAGGTGAAGCGGGAATCGCCCACCACCGCGCGGGCCTGGGCGTGCCCGGTCACCAGCCAGCCGACGTGCCCGTCGGGGTAGACGAACCGGCTCAACGGCCGTTGCTCACGAATCCGGGTCAGTTCTGCGGGCGGGTCGAACGGGCAGCCCGACGGCCGTTCCATCGGTAGCTCCGGGATTGGCGTCGCGACATCTCCTGTTGTCATCACGCACTCTCACGGTTGAAGAGTTTCTTCGACCAGAGGTAACCACCGAGGGCGATGACGACACACCAGCCGAGCGCGATCACGGCGTTGTTCCCGATCGGCTTGTCCATCAGCAGGCCCCGCAGGGTTTCGATGATCGGGGTGAACGGCTGGTACTCGGCGAACCAGCGCAGCCCGGCCGGCATGGAGTCCGTCGGGACGAACCCGCTGCCGAGGAAAGGCAGCAGGGTCAAGGGCATCGGCAGGTTGCTGGCGGTCTCGACGCTCTTGCTCACCTGGCCGAGCGCGACGGACAACCACGTGAGCGCGAACGTCACCGCGGCGAGGACACCGGCGGTCGCCAGCCACTGCATCGGGCTCGCGGCCGGGCGGAACCCGACGAGCAGCGCCACGCCGAGCACGAGCACCAAGCTGATCAACGTCTGGACCAGGGTGCCGATGACGTGCCCGGTCAGTACCGAAACGCGGGCGATGGACATGGTGCGGAACCGGGCGATGATGCCTTCGGTCATGTCCATCGCGACCGAGATGGCCGTTCCCTGAACGGCGGCGGCCACCGTCATCAGGATGATCGCGGGCGCGACGTAGTTGACGTACTCCGCGCGGCCGCCGACCGCGCCACCCGGGACAGGGGCGCTGAGCCCGGCTCCCAGTGTGCCGCCGAGGACGTAGACGAACAGCAGCAGGAAGATGACGGGCATGCCGACGAGCATCAAGGTCATCGACGGGTAACGGATCATGTGCCGGAGGTTGCGGCGCAACATCGTCGCCGAATCACTCAGGGCTTGCGTGCTCGTGGTCATGCGGTGGTCACCTCTTCGGTCTGGGGGTTTCCGGTCAGGGCAAGGAAAACGTCGTCGAGGTCAGGCGTGTGCACGGACAGCGTTTCGACCTCGATGGAGTCTTGGTCGAGCCGGTCGAGCATGAGCTTCAGCGCTTTGACGCTGCCGTCGGCCGGGACCTGCAGGGTGAGCGCGTCGTCGTCGCGGGACATCGGATCGAGGACACGGGCGGCCGAGTCGAGCTGTGCGGCGTCGGCGAACTGCAGGCGGACGTGCCCACCGGGGATGCGGCGCTTCAGCTGCGCCGCGGTGCCCTCGGCGACCAGCAGGCCGTGGTCGAGGACAGCGATGCGGTCGGCCAGTTCGTCGGCTTCTTCGAGGTATTGCGTGGTGAGGAAGATGGTGACGCCACCGGCGACGAGTTCGCGGACGATCTGCCACATGCCGCGGCGGCTGCGCGGGTCCAGGCCGGCGGTCGGTTCGTCGAGGAAGATCACCTCCGGGCTGCCGACCAGGGTCATCGCGAGGTCGAGCCGCCGCCGCATCCCACCGGAGTAGGTCGATACCAGTTTCCCGCCCGCCTCGACGAGGTCGAACTGTTCGAGCAGGTCGTCGGCACGCTTACGGCCGGTCGTCCGGCCGAGGTGGTGCAGGTCCGCCATCAGGATCAGGTTCTCGCGGCCGGTGAGCAGGTTGTCCACCGCGGAGAACTGGCCGGTGACACCGATCGCGGCACGGACCGCGTCCGGTTCGGACGTCAAGTCGTGACCGGCGACCGAGGCGCTGCCGCCGTCGGCACTGATCAAAGTGGACAGGATCTTGACCGTGGTGGTCTTGCCGGCGCCGTTGGCGCCGAGCAAGGAGAAAACCGTTCCCCGCGGCACATTCAGGTCGATGCCGGCGAGGACTACGTGGTCACCGAACGACTTGCGCAGTCCGGTAGCCACGATCGCCGGATGAAGCGGCGTTGTGGTCATGGAATTTTCCTTTCCCCAGAAATGGATTACTCAGGCGCGGCGGATGGTGATGTCGCCGAAGGACGTGTGGGCGCGCACCTCGACGGTGTCGCCGGAAGGCGCGGCGTCCTCGGTGGTTCCGGTGAGCGAGTTGTGCACGCGGCCGAAGCTGGTGTTGACGTCGAGCCAGGCGGCGGTGCCTTCGGTGATGCCGACTTCGAGGTCGCCCGTGGCGGTTTTGACCGTGACCGCGCCGCGGATCGCCTCGCCGACGCGGATGCTGCCGTTGGCGGTCTTGGCGTCGACCCGGCCGCCCAGCGCCCGGTTGATGGAGATGTCCCCGTTCGCCGCGCGGACCTGCACGTCGCCGGTGACCGTGCCGAGATCGGTGTTGCCGTTGGAGTTCTTGATGGCCGCGGTGCCGTCGATCTCGCCGACGCGCACCCTCCCCGTCCCGGTCGAGATCTCGGCGTCGCCCTCGGCCCGCTCCACGGTGACGTGACCGCCCGACGTGCTCACGCGCAGCGGGCCGGTGTGGTCGAGCCGGAGGTGGCCGGCGGAGGTCTTGAACCGGCACTCGCCGAGCCGGCCGGTGCTGCTGAAGTCGCCGACCGACGCGTCGCCGTGCACCCGGGAACCGGTGGGCAGCTCGATGGTGACGTCGACAGACCTGAGCTTCTTGGAGAAGTCGAGCACCCGGGATTTCGGGCCTTTGACCACGAGCGTCCCGTTCGCGTATTCGACGCGGGTCTGCTTGGCGGCCTTCACATCGGTGTCTTCGGACTCGTCGGTCGGGCGCACCTCGACGACGGTGTCGGTCCGGTCGGTGGCGGTGATCCGCACGTCGCCGACGCTCACGTCGATGGTGACGGTGATGGGTTCCGGCGTGTCGAAAATGGGCATAGCTGTCCCCTGTTCGTGTATCGGTTGACCGTCTCCGCAGGTGGGAGCGGTGAGAAGAAATGTGCCTCTAGCGCACCCAGCCGGTGACGCGCTGCGCGCCGCGTTTGCCGCCTTGTCCGGGTTGCCGTTCGCGGTCCGCCGGCTGCAGTGCGGCCGAGGAAACCCGGACGAGCCAGGCGTTGACCGAGCGCCCTTCCTTGGCCGCGGCTTCCTCGATCGCGGCCTTGAGCTGGTCGGGGAGCCGGAAGTTGATCCGCGCGGTGGCGCTTTCGTCGGTGATGGGCGGAGCGGGTTCGGGCGCCGCCGTACCGGCCGCGCGGCCGGCGGTGTCCTCGAACGGCTGGTCGGGCTGCGGTGCCCTCACGACGAAGTTCGGGTCGCGGCCGCGGAGGCGGACTTCGACCGAGCCCGGCGCCAGGTCGCGGGTGATCTCGTCCGCGGCCCCCGACAGCGCGTCCAGCAGCGTGAGGCGGATGGCCGAATCCAGCGACCCGGAGAGGCGCTCGACCAGCGCCTGGGCGTCGTCACCGCCGGTTTCGATCAGCGCCGCCAGCTCCCGGCCGAGTTTGTCCACGTACGTCGTCAGGTCCATGGCACCACTATGGCACCATCATGGCGCCATGACAAGTAGGAATGGCGCAAAGTGGCGCCACACTGCGCATCGCCGAGGTCAAACGCCTACTCAGGGCGACTCACCCTGCCGGGGCACTCGACTTCGCGCGAACCGCCAATCGACGCATAATCGAACGCATGTTCGAACAACCTCCTCGCCCGCCTGGCTCGAAGCACCTTCGCGCGGTGAGGCCTCCGCAGCCGGTGTGGGTCAACCTGGCCGTCGCGTATCCGGTCGAGCCTTCGCAGGCGTACGTGCAGGAGGGCATGGACCTGCAGGCGGTGGTGCCCGGCACGTTGAAGATGTGGGACCTGACCACCACCGGCCACTGGGTCGGATGGGCTGTCTTCGCCATCGGCAACAGCCCGGCGTCGCAATGGCTTCCGGCGGACGCGCTGCGTCCCCGCGCCGAACCCGGCCGCAGTGGATCGTCCCGGTGATGACCCGCGTCCTTCTCCTGGCGTGCGCACCCGCGTCCGCCACCTTGTCTGCGGCCACCCACGCTGACACCGTGGTGCGCGTGGAGCCGACAATCTCGCGCGGCGTGGACATCGCCGCCGACGCGCACGTGGTGTGGTCGATGCTGAGCGATCTGCCCCGGATGGGCTCGTACAGTCCCGAAAACGTCGGCGGCCGCTGGGTCGGCGGCCTACCCGGACCGGCCGTGGGCGCCAGGTTCCGTGGCGTCAACCGCAACGGCGCCAAGCAGTGGGAGACGAAGGTGCGCGTGGTCGCCTGCGATCCCCCGCGCCTGTTCACCTTCGACGTCCGAACGCCGTTCGGCGTCCGGGTGTCCCGATGGTCCTATGTGGTCGTGCCCACCGAGACCGGCTGCCGGCTCACCGAGAACTGGTACCGCGTGGGCAACTGGTTCATCCGCAGGTTCTTGGGTCCCCGCGTCACCGGGCGAGCCGACCGTCCTGGCTACAACGTCTCGTCGATCGAACACACCCTCGCGAAGATCAAGGCACACGCCGAAACGCCGGCTCCGGAGACCGAGGCCTCCGGAGCCGGACGGGATCAGTAGACGCTGACGCCGTAGACGCTGAGCGCTTCGGTCACTGGCTGATAGAAGGAATTCCCGCCGCTGGTGCAGTTTCCGCTGCCGCCCGAAGTCAGGCCCAGTGCGGTGCTCCCGGCGAACAGCGCGCCACCGCTGTCACCACCTTCGACGCACACCGTGGTGCCGATCATGCCGGTGACCGTGGTGCCGTCGGCGTAGTTCACGGTGACGTTGAGGCCCGTCACGTTTCCCCGGTGGAAACCGGTGGTGCTGCCACTGCGGCCGACGGTCTGCCCGACCACGGCGTTACCGGCGTTGGCGATGTCGCGCAGCGTGCCGTCGTAGAGGTTCACCGAACCGGGGCGGGCGATACCGCTGGTGTACTGGAAGAGCGCGTAGTCGTTGCCGGGGAAGCTGGTGCCCACGCGTGACGCGATGACCTGGCCGCCCGAGGTCGCCCACGTCGACGCCACGTTCCCGCAATGGCCGGCGGTGAGCAGGTAAGCAGTGCTGGTACCGGGCTTCTTCACGTTGAAGCCCAGCGAACAGCGGACTCCGCCGCCGGGCTCGGCGTCACCGCCCGCGATCGCGGACCGGTACTCGCCGCCGACCCGCTGCAGCCGCGCGGTGTCGCCGAGCCCGGCGACCACGGCGTTCAGCCGGTCGAGTTTCGCGCCGCCTGGGCGCCGGGAACGAAGATCATCGTGCTCGCGCACAAGGCAGCGAGCGCGGCGATCCTTGTCGTGCAACGGGAAAGGCTCATGGTGTCTCCCTGGACGTGGACACGGCTACGGCTACGGCGTGCCAATGAATGAGCTAATAGATATTTATTAGCATTGGTCTAAACCACGTAAAGCCTATGGCGAATCGGCGCGCGGAAACACCGACTAAAGAACCAACATTCAAAAGAGTCGTGAGTGACAACGAGTGTTATTGATGGGAAAGGCAAACGTGGTGTTGCTCGGGATGTCGCAAACGGCCCGTCAGCGACGTTGAGCGTCCCCAACGCCGCGTTTGCGACATCGCCGATCAACGGTGTGCAACCTGAAGCGGACCGTCGGGAGCGCGAACGGTCGTGCGGACGGTTCCGCTGGGCAGGTGGGTCGTGAGTGGCTACGAGTGTTCTAACACTTGTTGCCACTCACGAACCACCCACCCTGCCGCGCCCGGGCACCCGGTAGCCTGCGCGGTGACCTACCTCGCCGAGCCCGCGATGGCGGCCGCGTACGCCCGCATCGAGCGGCTGCTCGGCGATTCTCCCGCCACCACCTGAGCCCGCGGCACATCGG